>CAYSHY010000001.1:0-130584 GCA_964430955.1 uncultured Puniceicoccaceae bacterium
GGGCCGGGGGGGGCGCTGCGCGGCCGGAAATCCGAAACCGGAGGAGGGGCGTGTGGGTGGGTTAGTGTTGTTTTAGCCAGTTGAGGAGGTGGGTAAGTTGGGGGGTGGTGTGGGTGGAGTTGGCGATGGTGAGTTTGTTGGTTTGGTCTTTGTAGGCGCGGTGTAGGATTTCGAGGATTGGGGCGTCCTGGGTGTAGGCGCCGGGTTTGTTGTGGTGGTTGACCTGATCGAGGATGAGGAGGCGTCTTGGGGCTAGTGTTGCCTGGAGGTCTGGCAGGTCGTAGGCGGTGAGCGCCGCGGACACGGTCTGCATGTAGAGGTGCGGGACGTAGTATTGGTTTGTGGCGATGGACTCGAAGGAGCCGAGGCCGCCGATTAGGGCAATGTTGTCGATGCGCTGGTCAAAGGCTGCTGCGTGCGCCAGGGCGGGCGCGAGTTCTTTTGTGGCGACTGCGGTGATGGTGGCCTTGGCAAACTGGGGCGTGTTCCTGATCTGGCTGACGAGGCGGGAGATGTCGCTGGCGTGGATTCCGGGAAGGATCCGGCCGAAACGCAGGGCTGCGAACTTCATGTTGTAGCTTACGTTGCCGGGCCGGTAGTAGTAGGAGTCTCCACGAAAGTCGCCGGGACCGAGCTCGCCCTTGCCGAGGAGGTCTGGCGCCAGCACAGCATATCCCTGGCGAACGATGGACTCGATGCGCCCGCCGGGGCCTGCCTGGGCGGCCTTGCCGTCTGCATCGAGGTAAAGGACGACATCTGCATGAGGGTTGTTATCTGGAACAAAGAGAAAGTATGGGAGCAGGTAATCGCCCTCGCCCTGCATAACGTGCTTGGTCAGGGTATAGCCGTCATAGTGGGCGCGGCCCATGTACATGGGGTCCTCGGGGGTCTGTTGCGGCGCCTGATAGCCGGAGAGGCGGCGAGCGTCGCGGAGAACGTTCTGCAGATGGGTTTGGAGGTTTGTCCGGCGCGCCTGCTGGAGTCGCTCGACGAGCTTCCGGGCCTCTGCCAACTGAACATCAAAGACGCCTAGAGCGTCCAGCGCAGTGGAGACCTGACCAGTGGCCGTGACCTGCAGTTCCTTATCGGTCATGAGGCTGCGGTCGCTCACGTGAGACTGGTCCGGCAGCTTAAACTGCTCCTGGAAAAAGCGGGCTATCGCCAGACTGTTTGCCGTGGTATAGCCGTGAGTTGATGTATCCTCCACCGTCTGGAGCGCCTCCGGGGCGCCAAGGATTTCATAGATACGTTTTGCCTCGGCGTAGGTTTCCCGTGCGCCCTGGATGCTGAAAAAGTCGTTGGACGTGGTGACGAGGAGAATCGGCAGCGGCGCCCGGGCAATCAGGAAGTCTCCGTGATCGAGCCCCGCCACGATGTCGCTGGGCCAGTTCTGCTCGGCGTCCTGAGGGCCGATGGACTGGAAGAGCCGCTTGAGGGTCGTAATGAAGCAGGATGGCGCAGCGGCGGTGATCCGCTCATCGATCGCTGCGAGGTATGCGGTCTGGACGCCGCCGCCGGAATTACCGGTGCAGCCGATGCGGGTGGGATCCACCTCGGGACGGGACAGCAGGTAGTCGATCGAGCGCATGCCATCGTGAATGAAGTAGCGGGCAAGCGGGGCGTCTGAAATGAAGCACTGGGCGCCCACAAAAGAGTGCTCGGAGCAAGTGTCATCGTAGGCGATGCGCGACTCGTCAGTCTGGGGGTCGTAGTATTGCAGACGCTCTCCCTGACCAAGGGGATCGAAGGCCAGGACGATCATGCCCTTGTCGACCATATCGAGGATCGCCTGCTGGTAGATCCCGGCGCGGAATCCATTCCATGCGTGGCCGGCGCAGAACAGGACGGCCGGGGCCTTACCCTCGAGGTTGTTCGGGATATACAAGGCAGCGGTGACGGGAAAGCCGGGCAGCGATTCGTAGATGACCTTCTCAACCCTGTAGCCCGGACCCTCGATAACACCGGTTACCCGTGCGTTCAGCGGCGTCTTCTCCGGCAGCGGACCCACTAAGTCCTCGAATGTTTGCCTGAACCACTGCTGGCGTTCCTTTACTTCTGCGACGGTGCTGATGCGGGAGACCTTTGCGGCGCGTTCGTCCAACAAGACCTCCGCCTGCTTCATCAGATGGTGGTAAAAGGAGTTCTCCACATCTGTGAAAGCCATCCAGAGGTTGATCTGGTTCTGCTTGCCGCCAATTACAGCAAAGGGGTCGTCAGCCTCAAAAGCAGCCTGTGCGGGTGAAATGAGGCTACCTGAAAGGCAAAGGCACGAGAGAGCGGTCAGTGAAGGAGGAACACGGAAGTTTTTCATAGGGAGAACAGGGTTCAGTAGTGGTGATCAACGAGAATCGAACCTTGAATCGCTGAATCGAATTTGACAAAAAAGATGTTTGTTTAGGTTATTATTGTCAAATCTGATTCACCCATGCGAAATACTCTACTCTTACCCCTTATCCTAATTTCAACGTCGCTGCCCATCGAAGCCGCCATCAAGAACGTGTGGGCGCTGGGAGACGGAGAAAAGGTGTTCCGGTTTGAAACGGAGCACCCCTATGAAAAGTCGAACGCGGTTTGGGACGGCGAGCGCATACGGCTCACCGGCCTGTATAACGAAGTGCTTGGCCTGCAGGTCATCGTGGAAGCAGATCAGGAAGGCGCGCGGCAGGTCAGCGTGGGAATACTGCCGGCATTGCATCAGGATAACGGGGCGGCGATCGGGTCGATCGGCGGCGTTCCCTATGGAGAGGGCGGTGGGTTCGAGATCTTTACGCAGCATTACCTGCATGTAAGAAGGCCAACGGAGCCGCATTGGTTCTATGGCTCGGAGGCCTCCGCCCCGAAGCAGATGACCGGCTGGATACCAGACGCACTGATACCTCCCAACGCGCGACCTGAAATGGGCGGGATGCCGGTGGACATACCCGAAACACAGCGGCAAGTGATGCGCCGGCAGGAAAGGGTGGAGATCACGGAAAGACAGCCGGGAACAAACCAGGGATTCTGGATCGATGTTTACCTACCCCGCAACCGGGAGACGCACCCCGCAGGAATTTACGAAGGCAAAGTTCAGGTAATGCAGGACGGGAAGCTCGTGAGGGAACTGCCTCTCGAGATCGAACTGATCGACCACTACCTGCCAGACGAAAACCACTCCACCGTCTGGGTGTTCGGATCGGACAAGGTGGTGCAGATGTATCTCCCGGAACTATCGCTCAGCGAGATCGAGCGGCGGATGAAATATATCTCCCACCGGCACCGCATCGACTATGTAGGAGGGAACGAAGCACATGGGCGGCCGTTCGACCCCGCAGTCATGGAGGCATACAAGCCGTATCTGAGCGGTGAGGCATTTACACCCGAACAAGGTTATCAAGGCCCCGGAACAGGCGTCGGCGAGAAGCTCTTCCCCATCGGGATGTATGGCTCGATTACGGAAGCGCGCATGACAGATCGCGCCACCGCGATGGAAGAAAGCGACCGCTGGGTGGAATGGTTTGAGGCAAACGCCCCCGAAGTCGCTTATTTCTGGTATATCATGGACGAGCCGGGCCCGCTGCAGTTTGACTACTTGCGGGAACTCGCCAGCCATGTAAAGGAGAACCCCGGCCCCGGGAAGAAGCTGCCAGTCTTTACAACACGGCGCTATACGCCTGAGCTGAAGGACGCGATCGACTACTGGGCCGGCGGGCATGGCGTGGACCTGGACGCGCTTGCGGATCTCGAGGCGCGCGGCGGCAAGCACTGGTTCTACAATGGGAGCCGGCCGCGATATGGATCCGTCATCCTCGAAGCGGAGGCAGTAGACCTCGCCGTCAACGGGTGGGTCAAATACCTGCACGGCATCGATACCTGGTTTGTCTGGGAAAGCACGCACTGGCGGCACAACCTGCAGGGCCCCAAGGCCCACACCCACCAGCGTGTTTACAGCAACCCCCTGACGTTCATCAACTGGAGCATGAAGTGGGGCAACGGCGACGGCATCCTGTTCTACCCGGGCCGCGTGCCCTTCTACCCCAACGAGGACCCGGGCGTGAACGACGTGCTGACCTCGATACGCCTGAAAACCGTGCGTAGGGGACAACAGGACTTTGAACTTCTTTGGCTGGCGGAGCAAAAGGCCGGTCGCGAGACAGTGGAGGCCATTGCTCGCAGGCTTGTTCCGAGGTCGCTGGAAGCCGGAATGGATGAACCAGTCTCGTGGTCGGAAAATGGCGACGACTATGTCCAGGCGCGGCTCGAGCTAATCAAGCTGCTGGACGCCGCCCGCTGATTATCAACCCCCTCCCCTGAACTACTGTGAAACCACTCTACTCACGCTACAGGAAAGCTATTTCGCTCGTGGTCGCCCTGATGACGGCCACCATCGCATGCGCACAGGGAAACTATCGCAACTACACGTTTGAGACCGCCAGCGGCACAATCCGCGAGGTGGGCCCGGGACGCCAGTATGAGAACCTTGGCGACGTGCCTTTTGAGACCCTCCAGGCAGGCGACCTGGTGCGGATCCATTGGCGTGAGGAGCCGTACCGTGAAAAGCTGCTGATCAGCGGCGTAGGCACTGAGGAAAACCCGATCGTGATCACTGGCGTGCCGAATGATGCCGGAGAACTGCCCGTGATCTCCGGGGATGGCGCCACGACGCGGTCACAGCTTACATTCGCCAATCAGGACCGCGGCGTAATCACCATCGAAGGCCCCGCCAAGCCGCGGTGGATCATCATCGCCAACCTTGCAGTGCGGGACGGCAAGCCGGGCTATTTCTTTACCGACAGCTCCGGCGCGCAAAAGGAGTACCGCACCAACGCCGCCGCGATCAACCTTATCCGCGGGGAAGACATCAAGATCCTGAACTGCGACATTACAAACAGCGGCAATGGCTTGTTCGTGGCCTCGTATTGGGAGCCTGATTGTGACAGTGGGTGGTGCGGGAACGACGCCTACATCTCAAAGAATATACTTGTGGAAGGCTGCCGGTTGTATCTGAACAGCTTTGCGGGCAACAACCGCAACCACAATATCTACTCTGAGGCGCTCAACATCACCTTCCAGTACAACTGGATCGGCGGGGTTGTGGAAGGCGCCAATGGAAACGGGCTGAAGGATCGCTCTGCGGGAACCGTCATCCGTTACAACTGGATTGTCGCAAACCGGCCGATTGACCTAGTGGAATCGGAGTTTCCGCAGTTGATAGACAGCCCCGAGTATCGGGAAGCTCATGTTTACGGAAACGTGATCATAAAGACCCCCGGCGTGGCAAACGACAGGATCGTGCACTATGGCGGAGACAACGGGGACGAGACATTCTATCGCAAAGGCGTGCTATACTTCTACAACAACACCGTGATCGCGGTGCGCGATGATTCGTGCCTCTTTGGTTTGGAAACCGACGATGAAAGCGCCGAAGTGTGGAACAACATCCTGTGGGCTGACCCCGCAATCGCCGAGACCTTTCACATCATCGATGGCCAAGGCTCCGCCAACCTGCACAACAACTGGATCAGCGAGTTTTACACGGCCAAACAAAGCCCCGGCGGGGTGGTTACAGAAGAGGGAACAGTTGCAGGCTCCGACCCGGGATTCCTGAACGCTGCGGAGCAGGACTACCGGCTCGCCGAGAACTCCGCGGCGCGCGGGATTGCCGTTCCAACACCTGTCAGCGACACGCACCCGGTCCTGTTCCAGTATGTGCCGGAGCGGAAGATGACAGACCGCACGCACGCCACGGATGCAGGCGCATTCGGACCCACAATCTCGCCAGAGTTTGAGTCGAGGTTTGGACCGATCGAGCTGCTGGATAACGCTTGGACCGAATCTGATGTATTCGGCTATTTTTATAACCGTTACTACCCCTGGCTATACCACTGGGCGCACGGCTGGTGGTATCTTGCAGATGGGGAGTCGGACTGGGTGTGGGTGTACGATATGGCAGCCAATCTGTGGATGGGCTCCAGCACGCAGATCTATCCTTTACTCTGGTGTGATGAGGAGGGCTGGCTCTATTATTCTCATGGAACTGGCGAAGGGCGATGGTTCTACAGCTATGAAGAGAGCTCGTGGAAGCAGCTGGGATGAGCGAATGACGCGCTGTTGAAACGGGATCCCCCCACCCTACTCTCACCATGACTTCTGAAGGATCACGTTCATCTGGAATCCTTAGCTCGATCACCGAGGCCATTGGCAATACGCCATTGCTCGATCTGAGCCGAATTACTGCCGGGCTGCAGGGCCGTATCCTCGCGAAACTAGACTATCTGAACCCGGGGCTGACAAAGAAGGACAGGATCGCCCTCCAGATGATCGAGGATGCTGAGAAAGACGGCTCGCTGAAACCCGGGCAGACCGTTGTCGAACTCACCAGCGGCAACACCGGAACCGGTCTGGCAATTGTCTGCACGGCCAGGGGATATCCATTTGTAGCCGTCATGTCCCGAGGAAACTCTCCTGAGCGAGCACGAATGATGCAGGCGCTGGGAGCTGAAGTCGTGTTGGTCGACCAGCTCCCGGATTCCATCCCCGGTCAGGTCTCAGGGGGAGATTTGGAGCTCGTTGAAAGAAGAGCACAGGAGATCGTCCGCGAGCGAGGCGCGTTCCGCGCAGATCAGTTCAACCTGGAAGGCAATTTCCGTGCGCACTACCTGCACACCGGCCCGGAGATCCTGCGGCAGTCTGGCGGGGAGATAGATGCGTTTTGTGATTTTGTGGGCTCTGGCGGCACGTTTGCCGGAGTGGCTTCCGCGCTAAAGGAACACTCGCAGGCAATCCGCTGCTACGTGGTAGAGCCAGAGGGCGCCGCAGCCATTGCGGGCGGCGTTGTCACCCGCCCCCGGCATCGCATCCAGGGAGGAGGATATTCCCTCGCGCGGCTTCCCATGATCAGGAAGGAATGTATCGATGGTTTTCTCACAGTGACAGACGAAGAAGCGGCAACCATGGCGCGCCGCCTCGCGCGAGAAGAAGGCGTATTTGCCGGTTTTTCCTCGGGGGCTAATGTGGCCGCGGCAGTTCAGCTCCTGCGGGGCACACACGCTGGACAGACGATCGTGGTACTGATCTGTGATTCGGGTCTGAAGTACCTGAGCACGGACCTGTGGTGACAGAACAGGAAAGGCAACCTGTCTCAGGAGATTTGGGACGCATCGCCCTCCCCCACTCCTACATGAAAGACGAAGTCTCTCCGAAATAGCAAAACGGCGCCTTCCCTTCCCGGGAGAGGCGCCGCCCTGACTTAACAGGATGTGCGGAAACCAACTCAATTATTCCCGAGCCTGCATCGGACAAGGGAGATTCAGAAGCTTTACTGCGTTTTTGTAGTAAATCTTTTCGAGGACCTGGTCGGGCAGGTGGAGACCGTAGATCATCCAGCGGCCCTGCAGGTGGTGGGCCTTGGTGGGATCGATATACTCGTCCTTCGTTTCAAGGAAGCGGTAGTAAAGACGGTAAGCCTCTGCATCTGGGGCGGTATCGGTTCCAAAGAGGATGCGATCCTGGTACTTTATCATGAAGTCGCGAGCCGTGTAGGGCTGGCGACCCAGCTCACTGATACGCGCATCGATATCAACGTAGAAGTTTGGATAGGCATCCAGCCACGTTCCCACGACATGAAGCTCCTCGGGAAGATTCGCCATATGTGCCCCGATGAAGGTTGTGTTGGGATGACGCGCGATGACCCTGTTGCGGGCCTGCAGGATGGATTCCTTTGAAGGAAACTGGTCGCCGTAGAACGCCCAGTCCGGGTGTGCGCCCAGCTCGTCATAGCGCTCATTAAACTTGTCAACGGGAGTGAAGAAGGCCTTGGGATCCGATACGTGAATCATGACCGGCACGCCCAGCTCCCCGGCCTTTGCCCAGAAAGCATCAATGCGGGGATCGTCGACCTTGATCAGATTGCCGTTCTTGTCTTTTGCTCCCAGGCCGAGCGACTTGAAGATCTTAACGCCGCGGCAGCCTGCTTTGACTGCAGCTTCCAGTCGGCTGGCCTCCCGCTCGCCCCAATTCGGATCATCGATACCAGCGAAATTTGGAGAGAAGAAGGTGAGGACCCGATCGCCATAGGGACTGTAGGCTTCGAGCTGCTTGAGGTAGCGATCACCGGCGGACATGCCATCCAGATTTACGACGTGAATGACGCCCGCAGCATCCATCTGCTGGATGTAGTGCTCCGCATTGGAAGTATCACCAAGGTGATTGTGGATATCGATAACCGGAAACTTCGGTGCGAGAACCCGCGTCTCGGGCACGACCATCTGGCTTCGGGGCTGCCAGTCGAGTAGTCTCAACTCGCCCATGGCCGTCGCCGGCTCATCGTGAGCTGACGCCTGCGAGGCGGCCATCGACAGAATGACAGATATAAGGGTAGGAATGACAACGGTTTTCATGGAGAACAAGGATGCGTTAATCGCCGTGGATATTGGCGCCGATCGTAGGGTCTGAAGCGCCCGCAAAAACGATAGAACCAAAGAATGAAGGTTGATGGAAAGTTCCCGGTGGCGGCGGGGACCAGGCGCTCGAGACAGGGGCCTGCCAGCCAAAGCGGTTGATATGGAAAAAGTTTGCCCGCCAAGTCTCGCCGGGCGCCGGCGTCCCAGAGTCCAGTGCCGAAAATGGCAAGCGAACTTCGACCCACCATGCACGGTCCCGATCATCGCTGTTCATCATCGTGCCATCGTATCCGGCCGCCGATTGCATGCCCTCTGCAGTCCAGCTCCAGTCACCCTCGATCCCCTGTGTCATGCCATTAGGCGCGATCTTGTTGACGATGATTGCATCGAAGACGCCGTTAAGAGCGGTCCATTCCAGCTCAAAATATCTCGAAAGGTCGGACTTCGTAATGAATGCCTCAACGACCTCTTCTTCCCAGAATCGACTATCGCGCTCTGTCATGGTGGAGCGCAGGTCGCTATCTTCGCAGAACCACCCAAGAAAGAGCGCCTCTTCATCGTACCACAGCCGTAGAACAGCCGGCTCAGCTCCCGATTCGGAGCTTCGCGATCTGATGGGTGAAAGATGAAGCACCGCAGCACGCTTCCATACCGACTCATCCATTTTGCCATCGATGACGACCTCTCCGTTTAGAAAGGGCACGATCACCTTTGGCAGACGACTGGTGGAGGGCTCTGCACTCTCCCCTAGAATCGGGACAGAGACGAGCAGGGCCAAACTTGCATGCAAGAGTAGTTTAACCGAACTGAAATGCACTGTGATAAACGAGTGCCATAAAGCGCCGTCAGGACAACCGGAAGCTTCTGCGACTCGTTTCATCGCAGAGACAGAGGCCCTCAAACTGGCGCGGGCGGCGTGGGCCGAGCGCTGGCTGGCTCGGGCTGGCGTATAAGCATGATCGAACCAATCGCCAGGGCGCCGCCTACCGCCAAGCTCCATGTGAGTCTTTCGCTCTCGAGAAAAACTATGGACTCAATCACCGCGCAAAGCGGGACAAGAAAACGGTAAGAGGCCAGACGCCCAACAGGCACCACGGTGGACACGTAGTTCCATACAGAGAATGCCGCTGCCGAAACCAGCACCAACCATGACGTCATCAACACCGCATAGGCGTCCATAAGGACGAACAGAGACGGGATCGCCTTGAAGCCAATCGCCGTGAGAGCGATTCCACCGATAAACAAGGAGAAGCCAGTACTTGCACGCGGGCCCATCGTTGTGTGGGTAAAGCGGTAAGAGACCATGCCCAGAGCCCCAAAAAGGAAGCCGATGAGAAGAATCGCAGCTCCTTCAACCGGCTTCGGACTGTGCCCGGACGGAGAGTAAACAGCAATTGCCACACCGAGTGCGCCAACCCCCACTAGCAGCCACTCCCTGCGGCTGGGCCACGCTAGTTTGAGAAAAAGAGGAGCAACCAGCATCCACCAGAAGCTCAACGACGAGTCCAGGATGGAGGCAAGCGAGCTACTGACCAAGGTCAGCCCCCAATAGAAGCAGGCATACTGCCCCACTGTCTGCGTGGCGGCCATCAACAGGATCCATCGCTTGGGCGTGTTTCGAAACCCCTCCAAAGGTTGCCGCGCAACTATTAGGAGGATGAGACCTGCGGCAATGAAGCGAACGCCGCCAAAGAGTGAACGGACAGAGAAATCGATTTCGATGTCTTGCTCAGACCAATGAAGGAAAACCAGCTTGATCACCGGAAACGACGATCCCCAGAGTAGCGCGCACAGAAGGATCAGGATGATCGGACCGCCAAAAAAGCGCTTCATGTTATTGGAAGGCCGGACCTGCGACATTATGTTCATTTACGCGATAGTTGCGCTTTGCGCAACCGGGCGAGGCATCGAAATTCGCCCCCGGACACAAGCGTTTTTGACAAAAAGAACATAATCTTCGGCAAAACATGCCATTAATGATTGCCATTTTTAGAAAAAGGAATGTCAATAAGCAAAACTACGCTGGATCAGCGCCTACCCTACTGTAACCCAATGATGAAGCTTGATATCTCCAGAAACCCCGTAGAACTTGGCCAAAAACTGGCGCAACGGATGGGCGACATCATGTGCGCCAAGATTGCCGCAAGAGGCGAGATCAATATCATCCTGGCCTCGGCCGCCAGTCAGATAGAGATGCTCAAGAACCTGGTGAAGGATGAGCGCATCGACTGGAGCAAAGTGACGATGTTTCACCTCGATGAGTACATTGGGATCGATGCAGATCACCCAGCGAGGTTCGCGAACTTCCTGAAAGAGAGATTCCTGGCCCACGTTCCACCGCTCAAGGAGACTTTCCTGATCAACTCCACTGGAGATCCGCACGAGGAGGTCAGGAGACTAAATGCCGCAGCACAGGGACGGACGATCGACCTCGCCTGCATTGGCGTAGGCGAAAACGCACATATTGCCTTCAATGACCCGCCAGCGGATTTTGAGATCGAAGACCCCTTCCTGATCGTGACGCTGGATGAGGTGTGCCGACAGCAACAACTCGCCGAAGGCTGGTTCAAGACACTGGACGATGTGCCCAAAACCGCCATCTCGATGAGCGCCCGCTACATAATGCGCAGTGAGACCATCGTTGCTCCAGTACCGGGACCACGAAAGGCGGATGCAATTCGCGCCACATTTGAGGGACCGATCACGAACATGGTTCCGTGCACCATCCTGCAACAACACCCGGACTGCACGATCTACTGCGACCATGACTCCATCTCGAAGATGGAGAACCCGCACAGGTTTACAGTATAAGGCGACATACCGGGCACAATCACCCCGGGCAGCGCCGCTGCAGCAGGAAGTCTGAGTATCGGATCACTCAAAACTTCAAGCAACTCCCTACCCAGAATGAAGCGACAAACCCTGACACGGCCTCTGTCATGTGTGCTCCTGAGCTCCATGGCGGTGCTGAACACAACCGCCCTGTTTTCTACGGAAAAAGGCCGCGAACACCTGAAGTTCGTCGATTACCCGGACTTCCCCGAACAGCACTCCACGTGGGGCTCCATCGGTTACTCCGAGAGGTTTGATCGCGTTGTCATCGGGGTCACCGACCACTTCGACAAGATCGTGCTCTACTCGTATGACCCTATAAGCGGAAAGATCGAGAAAGGGGGCGACATTGCCGAAATGGGCAACTTGCTGCGGCCCTACCAGTGGCAAGGCAAGATCCACTCGCAAATGATCGAGAACCAGGACGACGGGTGGATCTACTTTGGGACTGACAGCGGACTCGAGCGTTGGACGCACTACGCGGGCGGATATTTCATGAAGTATCACCCGGTAACCCATGAGCTCGAAAATCTCGGGCTGGGATATCCCGACCTCTCCATCAAGGACTTTGGCTTCGATCAAGTTCGGAACCGGATGTATGGGATCACTCTGCCCGACAATTATGTGCTGGTGAAAGACCTTGAAACGAAAACCACGCGCAATCTCGGCTCATTCAACAAAAAGTACTCCGGCAGAGTCACCTTTACCGATGACTGGGGTAGCCTATATCTGGCGGACGACATGGGACGGCTCGTGAAATATGAGCCGGCAACTGACAAGATCCATTTCAGTGAAGAAAAGCTACCGGTAACAGTTGTTGAAGGAGATACGGCCTGGAGGCAGTCATATGGACTGATTGCGTGGGCGCGATACAGGGACACGCAGAACTATTACCTGATTACTTACACCCGACATCTCCTGAAGTTTACGCCGCAGGAACACGGCATCGGGAAGATCGAGGATCTCGGGCTGATCTACGATGGAGCAGATGTCCCCGTGGAGGTGGTTGTCGAAAACGGCTACACTCCAAACCTGACCTGCAGCAATAACCACAAGCTCTATTACTGGGTGGGTGGACACGACCTGTTCCTGTTCGAGAACACATCAGTGCTGATCGAGTGCGACCCCGAAACACGGGAGAAGCGGATAGTGTATCGATTGCCACGCACCGAGGTCGAGGAGTGCACCGGAAGCGGCGTCATAGACAAACACGGCAATCTTTACTTTGCCGGCCGCCGACATGTCGAAGGAAGAGAGGCAGGGGAATCTGGTTCCTCCGTGCCCAATCTAATCATTTTTAACCCCGAACGGGCCATCGCCGATGAAGTACGGTAGCATTATTACACTGGTGACGCTCTGCGCTGTTGCAGAGACCTCCGCTCAATACGAGGTGAGAAACTTCACCTTGCCTACGAGCACTTTGTCGGGCTACGACTCGCGATTCACAGTGGATATCTCCCACCCCGGGATGGAGTATCTCACCCTGCCGCTGGGCTCGGCCCACGTTAAAGGCCTCGCGATGTCGAGCCAGGGGGACGTCTATGGCATCACCAACAGCAGCCGTGAAGATGCGGCGCCAGCGGTGTTTCGATTCGATGTGGAGCTACAGCAGCTCGCCGCCTTCGCGACTCTCGCCGATCTTGGACTGGAAAAGCAGACGCTCTCACGCAACATCACTCATGTGCGCCCCTTTACAGGCACATATGGCGACGGTGAAACGGGACAGCTGATAGAAGTCGTTAGTGAGGGCGGGAAACTTGCGCTGAAGAGCCTTAAGACGATTCGCGAAGGGCACGGCATATACACGCTGGCAATCTCAGCAGATGGGGAGCACCTGTTTGGAACGCTTTATCCAACAAACGCCTTCTTCCATTACCGCGTGGCTACAGGCGAAGTGAGGATTTTTGAAGAGACTGCACTGAGCGAGAGACTACTGGAGCTTGGCCGTCATCACCACGATCCCGAGCAGCTACTCTGCAAAGCCCTGGGACTGGATGGGCGTGGGCGGGTGTATGGAAGCACCGCAAATGGAGAGATATTTCGCTACGATCCCGTCTCGAGACAGGTGCAGCTCACCAACGCGTTTGTGCCCGGCCACAGCTACCGCAGGACCGTCTCGAGCTGGGCTCTTGCAGGGAACGGCAAGCTCTACGGCGGAACCTCCCTTGGCGGCAGATTGTTTGAACTGGATCCCGAGAGGCTAGCAGTAAAAGACCTGGGCAAACCCGTGAGGGAAGAGCACCTGCGCAGCCTGATCGCAGTGGAAGACGTCCTTTACGGCGTCGTCGGGGAACTCCCGGAGGAGTCCCACCTTTTCGCCTACGACATCTCCAGTCATAGCTTCAGCGGCGTTGCCGGAGAGGCATTGGGTAGTCGCTCATTGCGCTACTGGATGCTGCCCATGAACAGCACCGCACGCCCAGCTGGTCCCATTTCACATATCCTGGACCTCAAGAACGGATCGGCGCTCATTGCCGAATGCGACCTGCTTGCCTCGCTGCTGTTCATTCGGCTCCAGGAATAGATGCTAATCACCTCGAAAGGACGACATGGCCCGAAATCACCTACTTCCACTCCTGACGCTTTCATTAACGCCGATCTGCTGCCTCGCTGGCAGCGAAGAAGCAAGCTGGCGCCTCATTGGCCCGGGGGGCGGCGGATCAACCTTTATTCCGAGTTTCTCCTATCACAACCCCGAAAGTTTCGTGATTCGCTGTGATATGACGGGAAACTACGTGACTCAAGACGGGGGCGAGAGCTATGCGATCTTCAACCTGGCTGCTGGCGCAGAGTCCTACGCATGGGATCCCGCGAACCCCAACGTCGTCTATGCAAGCAGTGTCGATATCAACCGGTCGACGGATGGCGGCAAGACCTGGAAGCGCATCTTCCCGCTGCCGGAGATGATCGCCGAGGAAGGCTACCGTGGCGACCATGCCGACCGCTACATAAGGCTTAACGACAAGGCTCCAGCCGGTCTGGAAAAAGAGGTCAGGCGTATTGGCGCGCTGCGCGTGGATCCGGTGGATCCCAAACGAGTGTACGCGGGATCCGGGAAAGCTCTCCTGTGGACGAGAGACGGAGGAAAGACCTGGCAGGCTCATGAGTTGTCCGAACCCGCAACCTTCATCTATGCCGATGCAGGAGATCTACGTGACCAGATCCTGATCATGACGGATTCGAAAGTATACTCGATGAGCCGCAAGAGCGGGAAACTGACATCCAAAGACCTCCCCAGTGAGATGTCGCCTGCATTTTCTTTTACAGGAGGGATAGACCCAGACAGCAAGAGAACCCGCTTCTTCGCCATCCACTCCAAGGAGGCTGATGCTGCGGTAAACTTTACTTACAACAGCAGCGAACTCTGGACATCGGCAGACGCAGGCAAGACGTGGAAGCGCGTGGACTCTCCTGTCCTGATGAATGAAGGAGGCCAAAAACCCAGCTTTACGCGAGTGGCGACGGCAGAACGCGACAGTCGTTACGTTTACATCGTTACCGACCGCTTCCTGACGAAGAATGAGGACGGGAACGATGCACACTGGTTTGGGGCATTGAGGTCCAAGGACGCAGGCAAGACTTGGGAATGGGTTTACCGCGCGGGTGGAGGTTCCGGACGTTACAACGTGGAAGACGGACGTCCGGCTCCAAATTTGAGCGATAGCTGGGTCAACGAAGCGTTCGGAACTGACTATGTGAGATTGATTGACGTAGGCGTCGCTCCAACCGACGGCCGCGTCGCCGTGGTGACGGACTGGTATCGCGCCGTGAGGACAGAAGACGGCGGCGCAACGTGGCGTGAAGTTTACAGCAAGACGCTTCCCAATGGGGCTGTCGTAACGCGCGGATTGGATGTAACGACCGCATACGCCGTCCATTTCGATCCCTTTGACCCGAAGCATCTGGCGATCAGCTACACCGATATCGGTTACCATCACTCCTTTGATGGCGGCCAAAGCTGGAAGCGGTCTGTTGAAGGCATACCTGTGCGATGGCAGAACACCTGTTACTGGATGGCTTTCGATCCTGAGGTGGAAGGAAAGCTTTGGTCTGTCTGGTCTGGCAGCCACGATTACCCCCGGGGAAAGATGACCCGTAGTCCCCGGTGGAGGGAGCGATCTGCTGGCGGCGTGGCTGTATCAACCAATGGAGGCAGATCCTGGACAACCTTGCTGAACGGAATTGGCGACGGCAGCCCGTCTACCTCGATTGTGCTGGACCCGAAATCGCCGAAAGAAAAGCGGACGCTTTACGTCACGGCGTACAACAAAGGGGTCTTCAAGTCAACGGACGGTGGGGAAAGCTGGCATCTCAAGAACAACGGCATCAGCGAGCCAGCACACTTCTTCCAGGTTCGTCAAATGAGCGATGGGACATTGTTCCTTGTGACTACTCCGGGACCTATCTTCCGCGATGGCAAGGCGACCCGGGACTACTTCACCGGCGCAGTTTACCGATCGAAGGACGGAGCAGAGACCTGGGAAAGACTGGAGGTAGGCTCCAAAGTCGGGTTTCCGAACGACATATCGGAGGATCCACACAAGCCGGGACGACTCTATCTTGCGGCTTGGGGCGATCTGGACCTGAGCGACCTTATTGGAGGAGCCGTCGCCAACGCTACGGGAGGCAACGTGAAGCTGGACTTTGACGGCGGCGTGTGGATTTCCGAGGACAATGGCGACACATGGTCCCAGGCATTTGATCCCGACGCATTCGTCTACGCAGTTACAGCAGATCCCAGACACGCCGGACGAGTGTACGCCGGGACGTTTAATCACGCGATTTTCCAGAGCAATGACTTCGGAAAGACGTGGGAGAAAATGCCCGGGTATGACTTCCACTGGGGACACCGCGCCATCCCTGATCCAAAGCATCCGGAAAACATCTACTTTACGACATTTGGAAGCAGCGTCTGGTATGGTCCTCACGCAGGAGAATAAAGACCGCAGAGACGACTTATTCAGGCAGGACTCTGGCGTCTTGATGTGCGCAAGGTTCTGCTGATGAGGACGACAATTGTTTTGGGCGTCACAAACGCGCA
The DNA here is from genome assembly GCA_964430955.1 of uncultured Puniceicoccaceae bacterium. Taxonomy (GTDB): domain Bacteria; phylum Verrucomicrobiota; class Verrucomicrobiia; order Opitutales; family Oceanipulchritudinaceae; genus CAYSHY01. Next base: position 16,252 of record CAYSHY010000001.1, read on the forward strand.
GGGGGTTAAGGGTTAACGGAGGCTGGGCAACCAGCCTCCCCACTCTCCTCTCCGACCGTTAACTTCCCACATTCAGTATTTGGGTGACAGTGATGACAGAGCTGCACAGTCACAAAGCTGCACCGGGCGCGGCTAATCGCTGTCGTAGGCCATGCCTGCGACGGATGCCGAGAGCACATTCAGATATTAGCTCACCTCGAGCCTTTGCTTGGCTCTGCCCGCTAGAAGTATTAACGGGAGGTCAAACTACTGTGACGCCTGAGAGCGACGCCGTTCCCCTTCCTTGCTGAGGAACTCCAGGACGTAACGGGCCAAGACCTTTTGTCCCCGCTCACTCAGGTGGACGTTGTCCATCGCGTACATGGAGAGCACATCGGAGCCATTGATTGTCTTGCGCGGCGTAACAGAAGGAACCGACAATATGCCGGCCAATGCTTCCATGGCCTCTATGTGTTGCAGCAATACGCGACTGTCTGGAGTGTCGGACTCGCTGGGATGGCCTTCATGAGTGGACATGAAGACGGGCACGCAGTTCGCCTGCTCCAGCAATACAACCATTTCCGCCAGGTTTCTCACAAATGCGGGTGTGGTCACTTTAGGGGCCCCGCGGCTATGGTGCCTGCTGTCATTCCCGCCAAACATAATGAAGCAATAATCTGGCTGATGCGCGAGCACGTCTTCCTTGATGCGCATGAGGGCTTCTCCTGTATCGTCCCCGCCCACCCCCGCATTGATGAAACGCACCTGCGGATTGATGCGTTGAAAAACGCCTGCAACGATCTCCGGATAATGCGCCGAAGAAGACCAGTGTATCGCATCCGTATCGGAGTCGCCGAAAAAGACTACTGTAGCAGGAGGAAGAGCCGCGAGCCCCGGCAATAGCCTTGAGATAAACTCCTCTTCCTTCTCCATCATTTCGCCGGCCACCATCCAGCCGTTTCGCTGCCCTTTATCCCGCGAGCCCCAACGATCCAATCGCACAAGCGTTAGATAGAAATTGAAGACTTTGGTCTCATAGAACCGATCTCCGCGCACTTCGCTGGCGGCGTGCTGTGCGATATCCTGCAGCTGAGCCTCCGATAGCGAATCGAGGCCCAGATCCCTGAAAGTGAGCGGGCAATCGATCGCGGCCAAGAATGCAATCAACTCCTGCATCGTGGTAGCATCCCTGAGCTCCTCCATATTCAGAAGAAAGGCGGCTTGATAACCAACCATGAGGGGATTGCTCCGCTGGGTGAATGCATCGGTCTTGCCTAGTGCCCGGAGAATTACAGATGCCGGATCCTCGTCATCGGCGATCAACGGCAGGTCTCGCGAGGTCTTCAGGAACTGCTCCAAGAGGTTTTCACAATCGCCAGACTCAAAATTGACGAAGCGAGTCAAACAAGACGGATCAACCTTCAGAACCTTATGAAAAAGCTCCACGGCATCGGCCACAGGCGCTTTGAGCGGTTGCCCTGACTCAATCGACTGGTGCTCATACCGGATCATTTTAAGGGCTTCTGCAGCAAGCGCCGTAGAGCGGTCGGCCCTGGTCTGTGCGCAGGCGATGGAGGCCATGCCAATGGAGAGGGCAATCACTTTAAGAATGGTCTGCTTCATGTTCGGATCAGATCCGGATTAACGGTTCCAGAGACGTGCAAAATCATCCAGCAACTCGTAGGTATCGAGCCAGGTAGTGTAGAGGTAACCCTTCACATTGCCCAGATCTTCGACAGCTGCCGGCCAGTCCTTGCTACGGTCGAGACTGTCATCGCCATTCCCCGAGAGGATCATGGGCTGACCCAGTTCGTTAAAGAAGGACGCACTCTGGCGCTTCCTGCCAGAGTTCCAGTTCACGACGCATACTTCACGAGGGAGATACTCCCATGCCTTGTGAAAGTCTTCTGAGACCAGATAATAGCCGTTCTCCCGCTGATTGGCGTTGTGATGGGGATCGAACATGTCCGACCATGTAAAGAATACCGCGTCCGGGTTCACCTCACGGATCATCTGCATCTGCATCTGCAAGGTCTCCCCAAGCATTCTCGCGACGGGGACGCCCCTTGCATGGCAGGCTTCGCACGAACCCGCTACCCTGACCTCGTCTGTGTTCAGGAGGTAGTACCGTGGCCCGAGCGTATCGGTAACCACCTCAGCCAAGCGCCGCCAAATCTGGTGAACTTCCGGCTCTGACATGCACACCGGCGTCTGGCCCTGGTAGATGACGACGGCGTGATGGTAATCCACCCGCAGACGCGTTCCCGGACGAATTCGCGAACCGGGCAGGAGCGAGATGGAAGGCCCCTCATGATCGAACAGGTAGTTCAGGAGCGTATCTTCCACACGAGCAAAATCGACGCCTTCCTCATAGACCACGCCGCTGGCTTCATCGCGCACAATCAAGGGGGTCCCGGGTCGACGGAGCAAATTGACCATTCCGATTTCCTCTATCTCCAGATCGTCCAACCAAAACGAGCCGCTTCCACCTGTCCTTACGCCTACCTCCAGAACAATAGACTCATAGTTCATGCTGTTGAACGCGACTTCGACTGATCTCCAATCGGTTTTCACTGGAACCTGCGGATCGAAGTAGCTCAACTGGCGTTTACCCTCGCCAAGGACATTAACAACGAAGCGCCCAGTGCCAAAATCGCTCATCTTGCCGGTATCGTCTGAGCGCACCCAAAAGCGTACCCTGTAGAGTCTGTTAGGCTGTACGGCAATTCGCTTGCGCAGGAGCGCGGGACGGTCCGTGTAATTGGAAAAGCGCAAGGACGCCTTTCCATCATGAACGATCTGCGTGTCGAGCGAACCGAGTTCGCGATCGAACTCAAAGAGCTTCTCCAACGACTCACGACCGTCTTCAAATCCACCGTTTTCGATCGCTTCAAAACCCTCAGGAACGTGGCGAGCCTCGCTCACGCCGGCAACAAAGAGCGCGCCCTTCACAGGAAGACCTTCAGCCAGATTGGGGTTATGCTTCAGGAGGTAGGAATTATACCCAATATTAAGCATCCCCGGGATGACATCCAGCCCCCGTTCCTCGGCTATTCGACGCATTTCCCGCAAGGCCTTGTGGACATAGATCGACTCGATATCCAAGGCGTCCCACATGCCCATGACGAACAGGCCGTTATAACCATTCTCCGCCGCAGCGTCCGCAATCGTCCTAAATCGATCGACTTCTCCCCTAATGCTTGGAGCGTCCATGTTTATCTGGACCCACCGATACTCATAAGGGGATTCAGCCTGGTCCTGCGCCGTCGGAGACTGGGCCGGCGAAACTAATGGAAGAGAGACAAGGCCTAACAGAAGGAGGGGAAAAAGCTTTTTCATAAGAAGCGTGAGTTGAGGGTTAAGAGTTTGCCGGAGTCTGGTCCGTGAGACGGAAATCTATCTGACGTGGAAGCGGGTGCTCCTCGCGCACCCTCTGGCGAACCGAGTCGTCGATACGGGAGCGATCGCCGGCAACGGCGCGGAGTTCCCATAGACCAAACCAAAGATCGGTCAGGGATTCCTGGCCTTCGCGAATCGTTGAGAATCCTCCCATGATGATACTCTCAACCGTGTCTGAGTCGCCCATCTCCAATGCAACCTGCGCACGCCTGATCCGGAGAAAATCCCTGTCCTGTGAGGTCTTTGGAAGCGCATTATAGACCTCCAGCGCCTTCGCCTGGCGTCCCAACGTGCGAAGCACGTCCATATAGTTTGCGGCAATGCCAGCACGCATTGCTTCAGAGTTCATACGCAGAGAGAACGCACGCTCTAGAAGCTCAGCAGCTGCCTCCCATTCCTTTCTGAAAGAGAGAATGGAAGCCAGAGATCGCAATGCAATCGGGTTGGGTAGTGATTCGATAGAACGTCTCCACGCCAGCTCGGCTTTCTCGAAATCCAACGCCTCCCGGTAAGCAACCCCAAGGTGCAACCACTCGAGCCACGACCCGCCATGTCTGTGGACGCTCGACTCAAGAAGCTCCACCCAATCCTGCTGGATCATCCAGCTTGGCGGTGGGTCCTCCGGCGCCAGATCAGGGAGCCGGCCCTTTTCCAAGAGCTCCAGCCATGGCCTTTGCTCGGCGCCCATACTTGAAGCAGGGAAAGGGGTAGCGCGTGGCAAACCGTTGCGTCCCCGGTGCTTCATGCGGGCATCTTCCAAGGCGCCCCACCCTGTTCCGGTCTGAAGAATCTCAACTGGCTCCGCATCGAGAAACCCTCGGAGGGTGTCGTGCCAATGGTCGAGCTGATTACGGGACACCTGGCGATTGACTGCAGCGTCTGCAGACCGGATAGCGGAATCCCAGGAAGCATTGTGGACCTCGCTGGGCTCCACCTCAAGACAGCCGAATGCTTCCGTCCATGTCTTCTCCTCTGCCGGCGCAATTGGTTTCATGTGCCGTTGTGTGGCATGCACACCGGCCTGGATCTCGATATAGGGTGTGTCTGGACTTGATAGATACTCCTGCCAGTTACGCCCCCCTTTATGCATTCCCCAGACGAAGATCTTCCTGCCGCGCAATACAGCAGTAGATGCCTCAAAAAGACCTATCCCATCCTTCTCGAGTGCAGTAATCCAAGAATACTGCTCCTGCTTGATCTTGAAGAAAACTTCTGCGGAAAAGGGGAAGTTCTGGGGATAGCTCAAATCCTTTCCACCGGTTGCGCCCACGGTAGGCAACGGCCGGGCACTGAAGACACGATAGTCTGGAGGCAACGAGGTGATACCCGTCGTCGCGGGAGACAGGACTCGAACTGTGGGCGACTCCGGAACAGCAATATTCGTCCAGTAATATAGGGGCGAAGTTGTCGATCTGGTATTGATCAGGCGGGTGCAGACAAAGAGAACCTTTGAGTCCTCGGGCAGATGAAAATCCATTTGCCCGAGCAGCCCATGGCAGCGCTCGTATTCATAGAGCCGAAGGGCAGGCTCGCCATTCACACCCTTTATGCGCGCTGCAAACAGCGGCGACGAGGTAAACGTGCTGTGTCCCCAGACGCCCCAGTTCCATTCAACGCCACCGGCAAACCATGCGTAGCGAGAGCCTACGTTGCGCATGCGTATGTCGGGATTAAAGAACAGAAGCTCCCGCTCGTCCTGCTTCCGCACCAAAGAGACGAGTCTGCCGCCCAGCTGTGGCAAAAAACTGGCCCGCAGGTGATCGTTCTCCAGCACAATCGTGTTGAGCTCCTGCGGAACAAGATCGCTGCTGAAGTCGTCCTGCAATCGATCTGGAAGAACGCGATAGGAGGACTGCCAGCCGAGATACTCACGGTCTTCCGGCTCGAGACCGTCAGACTTTATCTGAACGTTGGCTTCCGTATCGCGAAAAGCCGGGAGCGGATCTTCAGCGAGGTAACGAACTGCATGGAATCGTAGTTTAGCTTGGCGTAGTTCAACCATGGAAAGTGAATCAAACCGGGACACGAACAACCCGGGCCCGTTAGCGGAGCCTGACTTGAATGAAAATATGGCCGGGGATCTGACGATCCCCGGCCGTCCCCTATCAAATGCATCCTAGATGCACATTACCAACATGTTGCTCCTCCCTAGAAATCGGCGGCGACAGTGAAACGGAAGCTGCGAGGATTGTAGTACTGCCGGGTGCGCAAAGTGCGGGCCAGGTTTCCGTCTTCGTCATAGTAGCGAGCAATCGCTACATCGACCTTGTCATCCAGAAGGTTGTAAACATTCAAGCTGAAGCGCCAACGGATGTCGCCCCATGTGACGCGATAGCTAACCAAAGCATCAAACTCGAAGCGTTCTGGAACGTCTGGCGTAAGGTAGCGGTTTGTGACCAGCTGTGAGCCACCGATTGGCAGAGCCGTGGGCGCAGCGCTCTGGTAGCGAACACCTACGCCCAGATCCAGTCCCTTGAGATTTCCCTTCGTAAAGGAATACTTGTTCCAGATATTTCCGCTCCACTCCGGCACCATCGCCAGGTTGAGACCTACGATATCTCCTCCTTGGAAGGTGGAAGGATCAGATGGATCAGTGAAGTTATCGACACCCAGTTCGTAAACCCAGCGGTCATACTTCATGAACTTCCGGTACTCCGTTCCCTCTGCAACTGGCGCCCAGGTGGACGGATCGTTGATGTCTGCTCCCGGGCTCGCGGGATTCAGCAATGGAACGAGGTCAAACCCTTTGCCGGTGACCTCACGCGTCTGCCAGGCGAAGTTCAGTATAATCTGGTAGTTGGAGATCGGGGTGAAGATGAACTGCCCATCCACCCCGGTTCCTTCATCTTCGTAGGTTACGAGGCTACCGATACCGCCAGATGCGCCGCCTGCGCTGGGGTTGTTTTTGTAGTTCCAGTCAACCGAGCCGAAGGAGTAGTAGATCGGATACCCTTCGAAGTCTTGCGCGCGCACGGCCAGATCAAGAGCATACAGGATCGGGTTACCACCCTGGATTGTCTGCATGCCGGTCTGTGGATCGACTTCATGCGGCGTATCAGCATCCACCATCGATGCGAGGTCGGCAAAGATGTAGCGCTGGTTAATTGCATCCTGGGAAGTCGCCAGCGGATTGAAGGTAGGCGAGCTACCGGCGTGGATGATCCTGAGATTAAACAGATCCTCCATGGTTCTCCAGCCGAGTCCGTTGGCATTGTCAAAATGATTGCCACTGCCAACAACCAAACCCTGAAGCTCAGGATAAACTTCTGCGTAGGCATTGATGGCCTGCTGCAGGAATTCTCCAGCCACCCCATAGACAACCTTGCCGAATGCCTGGCGATCCTGTTCAGAAAGCCCGAGCACCATGGGCCCCGCCCCACCGCTGGCGGTGATCTGGTCAAAGCTACGTGCTCCGCCAGAGATGTTTGGCCGGTCAGTCGGCGCACCCAACGGTCCGCCATAGTATTCAGCGGGATGCGGAGCGCCATCATACTGGAAGACAGCGTTTTCGCGATTGATCCTGAAGACCGAAACGGTGCCGGAGATCTTACGATCAAGCAGATCGAACTTCAGACCAAACTCGATACTGCGAGTCTGCTCGGCGTCGATCGGGCGGTAAAGACCATCGCGCTGGCCTTGGTTAGGGAACACGCCCTCAGCATAAAGCCCATAGACGGAGAGTTCGTCCAGGACTCTGAAGGAGAGGCCGGCGGTCTTGGTGGTGAAGGTTTGCCAGTCATCGAAGACGTGCCGCTCGGTGCCCTTTGGATTGTCCAGACGGTAAAGCTCCCACTCGTCAAGTATGTCCTGTGCGAGATTAGGATATGCCTGCAGTTCAGCTGGAAGATCGTTGAACGTAAGCGGCTTGCTTCCGGTTCCCAGGAGGAAGGGAAGCTTTGAATCTGCCCCGGTCCCGAAGAACAGGTCTGTCTCTGGCGAGCCGCGATGGTCCATCGGGCCGATATACTCCTTCTCCTTCACGTTATAGCTATCGCGGCGCACGCCACCGATGAAGGTAAGCCGGTCCTGAAGAGTCTGGGCCTGGTAGATAAAGTATTCACCGCGATTCCAGACCGTGATATCCATGTGACCGGTCATGGCCAGGTGCGTAAGCTCGGACGCATTCGGTCCCACTTCAGACAGGCCATCGAAACGGGTGAAGTTTCCGGGCATTGGGATTGCTTCGCCTTGGTAACGAATCACCGACATGTCAAATACGCTGGGCCTGAAAACGATCGGGTCTTCGGCTTGGCGGAAGAAATTCGTGCGATCCGATGAATAGAGCGAATTGAAACCCACGATGTCCGATCCACCCGGATTTGGATCAACGACCAGCTCAATCTCATCGGCGATATAATTCAGACCAGCAAGGAATGTGTGACTGATGTCCGTACCGATTGACGTATCAAACTGGTATGTTCCCCGTATGCGAAACTGGGTTGTATCGACACTCCGTGGATTCTCCCACCAGTAGTAGAATGCGGACTTCTGCACCGCAATCTTGTCGAAATCGTTCTCCGGGAACCTCGGGTCCGGTCGGGTGGCATTGTTAAACATTTCGAATGTCTCCATCATCCCGTAGCCATTCACATTGCGCCCGAGGTAGCGGTTTGCGTGATGGAAAATGCTGGTTGGATCGGTCCTGTATCCGATGACGTCCGGTACAGGATTTGGGTTGTCGCGAAGAACGAACTCATGATTCAGTTGCTCGCCGGTGCGAGTAACGGCTGGCGCTGTCGCAGCTGCAACCATGTCGTCTGCGCGGAACTCAGGGTTATAGACGAGGCTCGTCAAAGGATTGGTTGTAAATGCGCCAATCGTGCTACCGGTTACCGTGTAAGTAGATATGTTCCGGTATTTTTCCTTCGATTCTGTGATATAGGCGCCTAACTCAATGTTCAGATTCTCGATCGGCGACAAGTAGAGTTGGCCGAGGAACGAGAGTTCTTCGCGCTCAAAAAATGTGTCTGGTCCCGTGATGCGATACGTCGCTTCATCATACGTCCTGTAATTCTCCCAGTAGCTGTTGTATGGCTCCGGTCGAACATCGAGACGACGGGAGTGCTCCATGTCTGCATGCGCACGAGTGTAATCAGCGCCCCATTTGAACGGCTCATAGTAGTCGTTGCGGAACATGAGCGGGTCCCCGCCAAGATCATCCTGAATGAACTGGGCGCCGATACCATTGCGGCGCTGGTCAGTGTACTGAACTTCGAGCAACAGACGCGAAGACTTGTTACGGCTGATGTACCATTCCAGCTGACCAACGTAGTACTCGCTTTCATCGTGCTGCCAATCGGTCCAATGGTCGGAATCCATGAAGTTGGCCATGAAGCGATAATTCAGGTGCCCCTTCACCAACGGGCCCGTGGTATCCAAGGTGGCGCGGTAGAAGTTGTCGCTACCTACGCTGAAATCAACGTGATGGCGTGGTTCTGACAGCGGCTGCCTGGGAATGATGTTCACCACCCCAGAAAGCACATTGATACCATAGAGCAGTGCGGCTGGACCACGAACGACTTCAAGTCGCTCAGCGTTTGCGGTATTTGTGTTGCCCCCGGTGACGATGCTCCAGCCTTCGCCAATGGCGCCCGCCCCCACCCTGAAACCCAGTCTCTGCTGGTTGGGTACTGAATAACCGCGAATAGAGATCGCATTCGCAAAGGGATCGTTAACGTTGGCCACCGCGGACGCTGATCTGTCCGCCGGGGCGGCCGTATTTCCGCCGGTACCGCCAAAGCCAGTAACAGAACTGGTCGTGGAGCGATAGTCGGACATGAAGACACCCGCTGAGTAGTCGAGGGCTTCCTTCATATCGACGGCCCCCTGGTCTTCGATGAACTGTCGATTGATTACCTCAAGAGGCATCGGCAGGTCTCGAATCTCCATGTTCAGGCTGGTGCCTGATGTGGCGTTTGTTGCGAGATAGCCCTGGTCCTGACTGGCGTCGACCTGGAAGGGAGAAAGATAAACAACATCATCGTCATCTTCCTGATTCTGTTGGGCCACCAAGGTGGTCGCCATGAAGATAACGCCAATGGACAGGTAACAGAAAGGGTATGTGTGCGAGCGGAGCAATTTCACGATTCCGTTGGGTGATAGAGGTGTGAGGGAACTTGGGTTTGCAAAAAGTAGAGAGAAAGCAGGGGCCCATGGGGATGGAGGCAGGGGCCGGCATTATTGCCTGGCCCCCACCTCTTATTAAGAGCCACTCCCCATGGAAACCCGCGTGGCCTGGCTTCGAAACAGTTAGCGTGGGATGTAGGTCCAGGCGCCGCTGTTGGTAACGTTACCTTCAGGCAGATAAACCCAATTTACCTGGTCGTTGTATATCCAGCCGTCGGGGCCAATATGAATCCAGCCCAGGAAGCTTGAACCAGTGTCAATGTAGTTATCAGCGCTGTCATCACACCAGCCAGCCCAGCACTCGGACTCACCGCCAGAAGTTGGGACAGTCAAGTTCTTACCGGTTGGGTCGACATAGTAGTTGTCGGTGTAGATCGGATCCCATGCCCATGGCTCTTCTGGAGGACCGCCGAGCGTGCCGAAGAATACGTTGCGAAGCGGTTCAGAGAACTCGTTGTAGCGGAAGTTGAAGGTCTTCGAAGATTCGATCTCGTTATTGTCGTTGAGGCGGAAACCTTCTAGCTGCACAACTTCACCATTCGTAGCGGCGCTGGCCGTATAGAGTTCATACGTGTCGGTCGTGGTGTCTGCAACGAGCCAGACGCTGATCCATGTGTGCGATGGAAAGAGTGCTTCGTCGAAAGCGAAACCGCGAGCGCCTGCTTCGCCAGTCTCAAACGCCATGACCGCAGAATAGGACTGCCAGTTCATGTTCTGCTTGTTTGCAAGCGGCAGATCCTGGGACCCTTCGCCCCAACCATCTGGCCGATAGGGAGGATCGCCGGGACCGATATCAAAGACTGAGAAACCAATCGTGGCTGCGTTGGACTCAAGTGATTCGGTGTAGAACTCCCAGTAGAGTGTCCCGATGTTACCTTCCTGAACGGCGTTATCGCCCAAGGGCATGAAGAGATAGCTCTCCAGCCAGCCCTGAGAGAGGCCAACGCCGGTTGGCTTCACAAAGAACACTTTATTGCTAGCGTCGGTGGGATCTTCAGGGAAGGTTACGAGCGGAGAATAGCCGCCCCATTCCGGATCCATAGGCACGTGGAGGTCGAAGTACATCTTCGACAGGTTCTGTTCACGAGTGCCCTCGAAGTCATGAACAAGGTTCCATGCTGCATGGGAAACCCCCGCCGAAAGCAGGAGTGAGGTAGTGATGATGCTGAGTGCTTTCATGCTCACGTATGTATTGTGGGTTAGGATTCTGAAACCAAGGCAGGGATGTATGCCGCAAGACGTGACCAAACAGCTCGCAAGGCGCTATAGGCTCGCTGCTGCATTGCCTTGAAATTGCACCCCGGGCAAGGGAAGCTCCCTGCTGGCGGGATTACAAAAGACCACACTTGAGTCGGCGTCATACTGAGACCGAGCTGAAGTGATCCCAAAGTTGTAAGGGTAGGAGGATACACGAGAGTCGTTGATCTGAAGCTGAAGCGGGACCAGTCGGGTGTTCCTTTTAACGGGTAATAAAATTCATTTATCTTCTATTGGCAAGCGGTTTTTGAAAAGTTTGGGACAATTTGAGCCTTTTATTGTCAATTCCGACTGCCACTCAGGAAATGTATCTCATGAAGGCGCATTGGTTGAGGTCGTCCGTGTATGGGCCTTAACTTGCATGCGCATACGCTCACGCTTTGCGAGGATAGCGAGGTAGAAAACGCACAGGCCGAAGATCGCCATGAGGGCGCCTATTGAGAAGTTAATCAACCTCTCGGTGGAGGTAAGATTCGGAAGTAGAGCAAAGAGCATCACGCCTGCGCCCATGGCGACGGTAGTCCAGCCCGTAACTCTGAAGCTGCCTGCATCGGTGAGTTCACTATCGCCAATTTCCTCTGGCTGGATGGGCGTCCTGAGTTTTGTAAAGAATTGCTCCAGGTTCTCACGATACCTGCCACGATTCTCCAGAATCAGGCCGGGAAGAAAATAGACCAAAGCGCTGATCGATCCGAAGACGAATATCTGTTGCTCGAAGGTAACCGGGTTGCTCAACAGCGGGATTCCGAACAGCTCAAATGTGAAGTTGTCCGGCAGGATGAACATGGTGACGACACCAAGTGCGAGGCCGGTAAGATACGAGGCTATAGCAGCCCACTGAGGCGTTTTCTTGTAAATGAGGCCAAAGAATATGGGAATGCCCGCTGGAATGATAACGATGCCCGAGAACTGCAGCATAAGTTGGAAAACTCCACCGGGATGCGAGCTCATGAGGAGCGCCAGGCAAATGACGATACCTCCTTCGATCAGGGTCACTATGCGACCGACCAGCAGCATCGTGCGGGCGGACGCGTTCTTCATGAACAATTGGCCAATGATGTCCTCAGAGATGACGGCGGCATAGACATTAAAGGTTGTGCTAATGCTGCTCATCGTGGCAGAGAGCATTGCGGCGATGATTACGCCCATGGCGCCTATCGGCAGGTATCGGATACAAAAGACCACGTACGTGCTTTCTTCGGCCGCGGACATCTTGAGAGCATCCGCAATCACTACGAGATCGGCGTCCATACCCAAATAGCGACTGGCGAATGGAGGCAGAAGCCAGATGAACGGGACGATGGTCAGGACGACCGCAACCCACAGGGCCACCTTACGGGCATCCCACTCGGTTTTCACTGAGAAATAGCGTTGGGCAGCCGCACCACTAGAGGATGCAAAGATCATCATTACGATGGAGGCCCAGATAAAGCTGGGCTGAAACGACCACGGCTGTCCGCTGATGTATTCACCGGAGACCGTTATATTCCATTGTTCGGAGAGCTTTCCGAAAGTCTCTGCAGGTCCACCGAGCAAATTGACAGCAATGACTGCGATGACAATTGCGGCAGGAAACACGACCATGAACTGCAGTGTGTCTGTAATGACAACCGCCCAGAGCCCTCCGATGAGGCAATATACGGCAATCACTGCGCCGCAGAGAATGATCATGCTATCGACTTCCCATCCGAAAGCGACAGCAGCAAACTTAGAGAGAGCCAGAAGCATGATCCCGGACTGAAAGAAGACCGCGATCATCTGAGTCCAGCTATACACTTGATTCGTAGCCAGGTTATAACGCTCCTTCAGGTAACTGAAGACCGTGGTGGACCTGGAGCGGCGCCAGCGACTGGCAAGAAATAGAAAGCCGAGCACGTAGCCAATGCCGTTAATCAAATAGACGCAGAACGCGACTCCGGGCGCCCGGTAGGCAAGGCTGGCGCCTCCAGTAAAGGTATAGGCGCTAAACGTAGACATTAGCAGGGAGACGGCCGCGAGCCACCAGGGCATCAAGTTCCCCCCCCGAAAGAAGTCGCTGTTGTTCTTGTTGAAACGCGATACTGCAAAGCCTATCGCGACCATTAGAAGCAGGTAGGCGAGCACAATCGCATAATCGACCCGCGAGAGTAATTGAAGATTTCCAGATGAATCGAGCATGGGTGTAGCGAGGCTTGGCGGAAGAACTCCCAATCAGAACTTCCTGGAGATGTTCCGGATTGGTTAGTCGGTGTTTTCGGACCCTATTTTCTTCTGCTGCAATGACTCGTGAAGCAGGGGCCCTCTCCAGACGCTGCCGCCAAAAGTTGTGATGTAGATCTGGTCCTTGTTGTGGGGATCAAAGAATGGGTGGTGCCCCCACTTGAAGTCGTAGCCGCTGATACGTTGCCACGATGCGCCACGATCTGAGGTCGCGTAAGCAGCGCCTTGAAAGGTCACCAAAGCAAGGACGGAAGAATCTGCTGGATGCACGGCCATACCGGAGACAAACGCAGACTGATCAAAGACACGTTCCCATGACTTCCCACCATCTGTACTGGCCAGAACGCCGCCGCCGGTATCAAAGATGGTCCCGCCTTTTGCGCCCGCATGAGGCCAAAATGATACGAAAAGCCGTTTGTGATCCGAGGGATCCCAGACAAGTTCGGTGGGGAAGTTTGCTTCCTCAGGCAAACTTACCTGCTCCCATGTTTCCCCGCGATCTCGGGAGCAAAACAGGCCACCGGGCGTATCGAGGTACCCACCCTCCTTACGCTGGAGCCTGTCGCGCGCAATCATCGCATAAAGTGCGCCGTCGGGATGGAACGCCAACCTGAAGTAGTTTTGATTTTCTGATGGGTCTGGCAATTTTACCCAGCTTTGGCCGCCATCAGTGGACCGGTAAATCCCCCTCTTGAAGGCAGTAACGTAAAGGGTTCTGCTATCCTCCGGGCTGTTGGGATCGATGACGATGTGAGTACAAACCGCGTCTTCAGGAATCCCATTCCGGTTGAGCGGCGCCCAGGTCCGTCCACCGTCGGTCGAAGTGGCCACGCCTCCACGGGCACGATTCAGAAAATCTCCACGCCTGAACATCTTGTCGCGCGGAAGGTCGTGTTTGTTACCCCAGACCGACCATGCCCGGCCCTGCACCGCCGGATCAAAGGCTGCCCAGTAACAGGTGTTTCGCCATTCACGGGGAATTCCCGTTACGCCTCGATGCCAGCTCTTGCCACCGTCTTCACTGTAGAACGCGCCGATGTCTGTATACGAGATGAAGAGACGCTGGGCGTCAAAGGGGTCAAAATGTATCCCGTAGCACGTCGTTACATCGAGCCCGCGTGACGAGAAGCTGCCATCTTTGTTGGCAATACTATAAACCTGCTCCCAGGTCTTGCCCCCATCGGTCGTGCGATATGTACTGCCGAAATCCGTAACATAGCAAAGGTCGGGATCCGTGGGGCTCACGCCAATATCCAGAGGATACTCCCGCCAGCCGGGGCCGTAGGTTTGATCGAGCCAAGCGCCGCGGTAACTGCCAACCTGGATCGAGACGTCTTCACCCTCCTTGTCGGATGGCGCCACCTTGTACACCCACTGCCATGTATTGCCTGCGTCCTCAGTCTTGAATACACCGTAAGGCGTGGACGTGCATGTGAGATAGGCTACGTGTGGGTTCCGCTCCGAGACTGCAATGGCGCGAAAGTTAATCCCATCGTAGATCGGATCAGAGGCGACAGACTTCCAGTCTTTCCCCGCATTCCGGGACACAAAAACGTCAGATTCAGTGATGGCGTAGAGAATCGATTCGGAGCCTGATCCACCCCTGACTTCCAACACCGCGTCATTCACAAGCGGATAATGCTCCGCAAGCTTGCCATCGCTGTCGAAATGCATCGCCATGGTCGGCGATACTGCAATGACGCCATCCTCTCTCCACCAGGCAGCGGGAAACAAGGAAATAACCGGACCCTTGAGTTTGGGATCACAAACTTCCCAACTTTCACCGGAGTCTCTGGATCGAGTCACGGATCCATCTGCATGACCCAGCCAGATCGTCTGAGAAGATACCGGCCGAATCACTGTGACGGCAGGGACGGGGTTTCCATCAAGTATCAGGACAGGATCTGCGTGATCTCCAGAGTAAGCGGTCGAGATCGTGCCCCCGCGCGGGAAGATCCTGGACCATGTGCGTCCTTCATCGACGGTCCTAAACACCCCAACGCTGGCTACATAGGCCACTCCTGGATTAAAATTGTCATAAACGTAATCCCGGACGACGGACCCAAAATTGTGCATGTCCCATGAGCCGCCTGCATCGTGGGTAACATACGCGCCAGTCATGTCGCAGCTCACCAGGACATTCTGCGGATTCCACGGATTGATGGTGGGATTGAACTGGCCACCGCCACCACCGGGTCCCAAAACCTGCCACGAGCCAGCCGCAGCCATTGCACATTGAGCGGCGAGGAACAAGGATATGAGGGGTAGCGATATGGTCTTCTTCATGAGGCGGAGTAGTGTGGGTTGGGAAGAGAAGATCGAATCCAGCTGCTGTCCTGGAGTTAACCGCCCGGAGGCCGGTTCTTTAAGAGAGACGCCGACTGTGCATCCAGGAAGAGAGTGCAACAGGCATGTTGCTGGAGAATTGAAGCTGGAACCTGAGGCGTTACAGGCCCCTCCACGGTGTTGCGCACGGCCTTGGCCTTTCTCTGATCGGGGACGGAGACCACAACGCACTTACATTTCATAATGAAGCGCACCGACATGGAAATTGCGCGTGTCGGAACCTCCTCCAGCGATTTGAACCAGCCCTCTCCAAGCTGCTGCCTACGGCAGTCCTCATCGAGTTCCACAATGATGAAAGGATCCTCAACACTGAAATCCGCTGGCGGATCGTTGAAAGCCAAGTGGCTATTCTCACCGATTCCCACGCAGGCGACATCAGGAGTTATATCCCGAAGAAGCCCATTGAGCCGCCGGCACTCCGCGACGGGATCCGGTGCTGAGCCGTTGATTAAATGTACGTCCTTCAGCCGCCCCACCTTTGAGACGAACCTGTCCTTGAGGTAGCGTCGGAAGCTGGCGGGATGCTCCTCAGCGAGATCGATGTATTCATCGAGGTGAAACATGGTCACGCGGGACCAATCGATATCCCGATGAAGAACCAGATTCTCCAGCATCGTGAACTGACTGGCGCCCGTCGCAAGAATGATATTGGCGCCGCCAGATTCTGAGATGGCCGTTCTGATTCGGGAAGCTACAAGCTCTGCAGCTTTTACTCCGAGTTCCCTTGGGGTTGGGGAAAGTTCAAGGTTCATGGTGTAGCGAACTCAAGGGCAGGATACCCGCCCTCGATGTAGACGGTTTTGTTTATTAAAAGCTCGATGTCCAGAAAAATTATCATTTCCGACTGAATCATGACATTTGCGATCTCGCAACAGGGAACGCCGGAAAGGTCTGCTGAGAATGAAACGAGTTTCACTGTATGGCGTTTGATGCGCTGACGCATAGCCCGGTAGCTTCTGCGGCATTGAAAAGATGCCCAAAGCGAAGAAAATAAGGCTTGGAATCATCGGAGGCGGCGATTGGTCCGACTATGTCCACTTTCCAGCGATTCAGGAATGCCGGAAACATCCCCCTGCTGGTATCGAGGTCGAGATTGCCGGAATTTGGAATATCGATGCAGAAGTCGCCGCCCGTTATGCCCGATCGCAGGAATTCGGCCGGGCCTATCCGTCCCTGGAGAGCCTGGCTGCCGACCCCACAATCGATGGCCTTATTTTGATCGTAGCGCCAGTGGCGCTGGCAGAAGTGGTGCGGAAACTGATCCCGAGCAGGAAACCAATATTTACCGAGAAGCCGCCGGGTGTCACGGTTGCAGAAGCAGAGGAGCTGGCCGAGAGTGTCAGAACACTGAACCTGGTTGCCTTCAATCGTCGCTACAGCCCGCTCAACGTTGCTTACAAAGATCTCCTTGAAGATCGGCCTCAATTCGTAGAGTGCGAGTTCTACAGGTTCAACCGCCTCGAGCCCCGATTCCTGGGCGACACTGGAATTCACCTGGTCAACTACCTGGACTTTCTTTTTGGGGATATTTGTGATGTCGAGACTCTGGCCGTCACTAAGAACAGCAGCCAGGCAATACACCTCTCCAACGTTCGTTGGAAAGACGGTCTGACAGGCCAAATGCGATTCATCCAGAACACTGGCGCACCACACGAGCGGATTACAGCTCATGGTGCGGGCTGGTCACTCTCGCTCTACTCCTCGTTACAGGGTTCTGCTGACTATCCCGGTTGCATCCTGCGGCGGGCAGACGGACAGTGCGAAGAACTGCATAAGGGGGACGCAACAGCTCCCCATTACGTGAACCTGGGGGTCCTTGCAGAATATGAGGAGTACCTAACGGCAATCGCATTCGGCGGGACCGTGAGATCAACCTTTCAAACATCAGTCAACTCGATGCGGGTGTGCGAACGTCTGGGCAGCAACGCTCCACTCCCCTCACCCTCTACAGAGGCGCCTCAATGAATATGATCACGATCCGGAAATTAGTAACGGCAACGTTGGGGGTCTTGCTAATAGCGCCTCAGTTGCTGGCCGAGACGAGCCACAGACGGGGCATGACGACAGTGCGCCCCCGTGAAACTGACGCTGTCTTAACCAATCCCGGAATGGGCTTCATGACGTTCCAGCGATTCAACGGCGACGATTTGAATGAGGGGATCGGATGGACGGAAGGACTGCCTATCGATTATCAGGAATTTGACGGAGATTTGACCAACAAGGATCACCCCGACACCTCCCTTGCCTACTTCCGCGTGGCCTGGTGCTTCGTGGAACCCGAGAAGGGCGCGTATAACTGGGAAATGCTGGATGCGGCGCTCGACACAGCGGCATCGCGTGGACAGGACCTTATCCTGAGAATCATGCCGCATGGAAGCGAGGAAAACCAGATGCCGCCGGCCTGGTACCTGGCTGAGACAGGGGACGATCCTCACAAGCAACGGCTTTCAAAGTGGTGGCTCGAGCCCGAAAACCCGGCGTATCTAAAATACTTCGGAGGTATGGTGCGAGAGCTTGGCCGGCGCTACAATGGCCACCCGAACCTGTTTGCAGTAGATGTTTCCATTGTGGCGTTTTGGGGTGAGGGCGCCGGCACCCAATTGCTGAGAGATGAAACAAAGAACGCACTGATTAACGCATATCTGGACGCGTTTCCTGATACCCATCTGCTGTTCCAGCCCCTCAATGGAGACTCGGACGATCCGGGAGATATAACCCGCGGAACCCGTGTCAAGGCGTCCTGGCCAGATGGAACGCGCAATGAGGGTCCCTTTACTCGAGCCACTGGATTCCGCTTCGACTGCCTTGGCGACCTGGGTTTCTGGAAGAAACGGCTGCCCGACTGGACGCACATGACCGATATCTACCCACAGCACATCATCCTGAGCGGAATGCAGGATGCCTGGAAGGAGGCTCCGATCAGCGCAGAGATCTGTGGCACATTCGGCAACTGGAAAGAGGTCCAGGGATATGGGCCAGAGGAGGTGCAGTACATCTTCGAGCAGGCGCTAAAGTGGCACGTCTCATCTTTTAACGCCAAGAGCTCACCCGTGCCAGATGAGTATAAGCCGCTGGTGGATGAATGGCTAAAGCGGATGGGCTATCGCTTTGTGCTCCGAAAGTTCGAGTATCCCTCCCGGGTTAGGGTGAATGGAAAGCTTCCCTTTACCAGTTGGTGGGAGAACAAGGGCGTTGCCCCTTGCTATGACCCATATCCACTCGCTCTCCGATTGAGAGGCGCCGACCGAACGATCGTGCTCAAGACCGACGCAGACATTCGGAAATGGTTGCCGGGCGACGCACTTTTTAACGACGCAGTCTTCATCCCCCGGGATACGCCTCCCGGTAAGTACGAACTGGAAATCGCCATCCTGGATAAACGAGGTGAAAAGCCAGTTATCAAGCTGGCGATAGAAGGACTCCGGAACGATGGCTGGTATCCGCTTTCGACGATCGAAGTGGTGGACGAACCGGGCCTCCCAATGGCGCCCCTGGAAGAACTGATTATCCCTTGAGGCAGAGATGGCGTTGTCACCACAAACAGTCACAGAACGAGAGATATTCGCCCAAGGCCAAAGCCTGAAGGCAAGCCATGCGTATGTGCATCAACATAGTGATGCATGGCGCGCATTCTGGCGACAGCACTCTCAGCGCAGGATTATTTTCACCGGTTGTGGATCCGGCTATTGCCTCTCCCAAGCGGCAGCCGAGGCATGCCGACAGTTTACCGGCCGCCCGGCAGAAGCCATTGCAGGCGGAGACCTGCTCCTGAACTTTCCCTACTACAAGGAGCGGCTGAGGGGCGCGTTGGTCATAACAGTGTCCCGATCTGGCAGCACAAGTGAGCTCGTAAAATCCCTTGGCGATGCGAAACAGAATGCGGACGCTGTGATCGTATCTATCGTCGCCGCGAAAGATACGCCTCTTGAAAAGCTCTCGGATTTTAGTCTGGAGATGCCATGGGCGTATAACGAATCGGTCTGCCAGACCGGAACGGTTACTGTATTTTATACGGTAATACTACAGTTGCTGGGTATTGCTGGCGGAGACCTGCAGTTGCTATCCGACCTCGAGAAGGCGGTGAGCGAACAAGACCAGTTCATCCTGGACACAACAGCCGCCCTGGAACGGCTGACGGGCTGGGAAAAGTGGGCGAATGTCGTGCTACTTGCAGATGGCGTTGCCTGGGGTCTGGTCGACGAAGCCGCCATGGCGTTCAGGGAGATGGCGTGCGCTCCGGCCAACTGCTACCACATCCTGGATGTGCGCCACGGCCCAACGGCGACGATCGGGAACAATAGTCTGGTCCTCCTGCTCGCAACCAAGGGGAACATCGCTGAACAAGAACGCCTTGTGCGTGAGCTAACAAGGCTCGGAGCGTTTGTCATCACTGTGGGACTAGAAAGCGAGGCCAGCCCTGCGTCCTGGACCGACTTCCCCCTGGCGTCATTTACGGAGGAAGCTGTGCGGGGCATCCCATTCATTTTCATTGCGCAGTGGCTTGCCTGCCGTAGCGCCCTTCTACGGGGGCTCAATCCAGACGCTCCCCAGAACCTAACCGCATGGGTAAAGCTGCCATGAGACAGTTCCAGTGCTTTGCGGTTTCGGACATGAACGTCGACATGATCGTCGAAGGGAATGCCCGTCCGTGCTTTGGGCAGGTTGAGAAGTTGGTCGATCGCTTCGTATTAACCATTGGCGGGTCGGCGAATATCTTCGCATGCCAGTTCGCCAAGCTCGGCGGAAGCATCGGTCTGCTTGGCGTTGTCGGTGAAGACGCCTTCGGCGATCTTCTGCGAAAGGAGCTAGGCGCCGCCGGGGTGGACCTTTCGTACGTGCGAAGTGATGGAGACCTTGGAACTGGCGTCAGCATCGCGCTGGTGGAAGGTAATGACAGGGCCATTCTGACCTGGAACAGCACGATCGACGCGATCGGTCCCGACGACCTAAAGGCGGAGTTGCTGGAGGTGGCCGATCACTGGCACATAGCCAGTTATTTCCTACTGACACAGCTTCAAAACTATTGGCCGTCATGGTTAAGGCGTCTGCGAGAGCGCGGGATAACAGCGTCACTGGACACCAACTGGGCTCCAGCGGAAGACTGGGCAATGGTGCGTGAACTTCTGCCCCTCGTTGACGTTTTTCTCCCAAATGAAGCGGAGGCAAAGGCGATAAGTGGGTTGGACGACGTGTACGCAGCTGGTCGAGCACTCGCTGCGTTGACGCCACTTGTAGTCATCAAATGCGGCGAGAATGGATCCATCGCTTTCAGACAAGGTGAAGTTGTAGAAGCGCATCCACCTGCAAACATTGTGAAGGGCATCGGCGACACGGTGGGTGCTGGAGACTCCTTTGACGCCGGATTTCTGCGGAACTGGCAGCAAGGCAAATCGCTGATCGAGTGTCTGCGCCTGGGCAACGCATGCGGCGCCCACAGTCTCAATGGGTATGGCGGGGTAACTGCACAAATGAGAGGGACTGAGCCATGATCGTATGCGTTTGCCTGAACCCTTCGGTCGACATGTTTGTATGGCTCGACCACCTCTATCCCGCCGAGGTCCACCGAGCGAAAGAGGAAGCCAAATATCCCGGAGGCAAGGGTGTGCACGTGGCTCTGGCGCTAAGAGAGCTGGGCAACGAAGTAGCACTGCTGGGCTGTTGGGGCGGCGCCACTGGCGAATGGGTAAAGCAGCAATGCAAAGAGCAGGGCATCAGCGTGCACGGTCCTGACCTGGAAGGTTGGACACGCTCATGCATGACAATCAAGTCGGACTCCGTCTTTGACGAAACGGAGATACTGGGCGTGGGCCCGACTGGGAACGATGCGGCAAAGCAATCGATCCTGGCAGATTACAGCCGCTTGCTTGAACAGGCCGACCTCGTCTCCATCAGTGGCTCGCTACCCCACGGCATCGCAACGGATTGCTACGCTGAGATGGTTCGAGTTTCCCAGCGCATGGACGTTCCGGTCTACATCGATTTTACTGGCGAGCCATTAAAGCTGGCGCTGCCTGAACGCCCCTACGGAGTTCACCTAAACCGGACCGAAGCCCAGGCCATAACAGGGAAGGCAGGGTCACACCTCGCCAGCGAAGCTCTGCTCGCGCACTGCAGCCTCTCCTGTGTTACCGACGGCAAGAACGGAGCGTATATTGCCGTTGAAGGGCAACGGCTTCACTCGTACTGCCCGGTTGAAGATGGATACAGCGCAGTAGGTTCCGGAGACTGCCTAGTGGCGGGACTTTGCCACGCATACCGAAATGGCTATGACGCCGAAGAGACTGCGCGCATCGCCGCAGCGTGCGGCGCCGCCAACCTTTTGCGGCCAGACCTCGGCATGCTTTATGGCGAGGACGTCTGGGCATTGCTGAAAAAGACAACCGTGAGGCGGCTTCAATGAATCTCGTAGAGTCACTCAAGATGCATCGTGCGCGCGGGCAGGCATTGCTGGCGGCAAACTTTTACAACGCAGAGACGCTTTTTGCGATCCTGCGGGCAGCAAAAGCCTGTGAAAGTGAAATCATCCTGCAGACCTCTCCCTCCACTCTTCAATACCTTGGTCCCGCGACAGCTGTTGCGCTGGCGCGCGCCGCATCTGAAGAGCGCCGAGTGAAAACCTGGCTCCACCTGGACCATGCCACAGACCCGGACCTGATACAGACCTGCATCGACCTCGGTTACGACTCTGTCATGATCGACGCGAGCGAGTGCCCGTTTGAGCAGAACGTAGCGCAGACACGGAGGATTGTGGAGAGCGCCCATCGTTCCGGCGTGGTTGTGGAGGCAGAACTGGGATATGTTCCCAAGCTTGGACAAACCGAGGCCGAGGGATCGCAACTTACCTCGCCGGAGGACGCATGCCGGTTTGTCGCTGAAACCGGAGTCGACTTACTGGCGGTGGCGATTGGGACAGCTCATGGCTTTTACAAGAGCAAGCCAAAGATCGACTTTGAACGTCTGCACGCGATACGCGCGCTAGTGGATGCGCCGCTCGTGCTTCATGGCGGGTCCGATATTGCGGGAGCGGATTGGCAAAGGGCGATTAGCCTCGGGATTGTGAAGATCAACTTCGCCACCGAGATCAAGCACGCCTTCATGTCATCGCTGCAGGAAGAACTGGCCCAGAACGACGAGATTGATCTGCGCAAGGTATTTCCAGTGGCGATTAACACAGCCAGCAAGCTGGTAGAGTCAAAAATACGAATCTGTCAGATGGAGTCTCTGCCAGCGACAGACGAAAGCAGAAGAACCTGAACCTTGGGAACAACCGCAAGCATACATCTATGAACATCAAGAAATGGTTCCTTTTCACGATCGCAACCACCCTACTCTGGGGACTTTGGGGGGCGCTGATCGAAGTTCCGGAAAAAGCCGGTTTTCCGGCCACATTGAGCTATGCGGTTTGGTCCCTGACGATGATTCCTCCAGCGCTCGTGGCAGCGTATCTCGCCCGGTGGAAATTGAATTTCACGCTCCAGGGAATGGGCTACGGACTGACAATAGGACTGCTGGGCGCCGGCGGACAACTTGTCTTGTTCCAAGCCCTGCGCAGCGGTCCGGCCTACATCGTTTTCCCCATTATCTCGCTTTCGCCGGTCGCCACGATCGGTCTTTCGTTCCTCTTTCTCAGGGAGAAGGCCAGTAAACGGGGATGGGTAGCAATCTTGTTGGCCCTGTGCGCAATCCTGCTACTCTCCTACCAGGAGCCACAGTCCGCCGACGCACGTGGTTATCTTTGGTTGATCCTGGCGCTCCTCGTCTTCTTTGCATGGGGCGTGCAGGCGTTCTACATGAAGCTGGCAAACAACCATATGACTGCCGAAAGCATCTTTTTCTATATGATGCTGACTGGGCTGCTTCTCGCCCCGCTTGCAATCCTGATGACTGACTTTAGCCAGCCGATAAACTGGGGCCTGAAAGGCCCCTATCTTGCAGGGATTATCCAAATCCTGAACTCGGTCGGCGCCCTATGTCTTGTTTTCGCGTTCCGCTACGGCAGGGCTATCATCGTCAGCCCGCTGGCGAACGCCGGCGCCCCAGTAATCACAATCCTCTTATCGCTGCTAATCTATCAAGCGATACCGCATCCGCTCGTCGGCCTGGGAATCGTGCTGGCAGTTGTTGCTGCATTTCTGCTGGCGATCGAACCCGAACCAGAACCAACCCACGACCCAGTTTCCAGCGGCAACCCGCTTAACGAGACTCCTGCAGCCGCGCAGAAAAACGGCTGAGTAAGCCGGTGGATAGCGATCACCTTCCCCAATCAACCGTCTCTATATTATGAAAACAGCATTAGCACTCATTCTCTGCCTTACCCTGACCTGTACGCTTTCCGCACGCACACTCTACCTCTCGCCAGACGGAAACGACGACTCACAGCCGATAGACGGAGCAGTCTTCCGAACCTTCAACGCCGTGCTGCCTCATCTCTGGGGAGGAGACACGCTAATTGTGCGGAAAGGCGAATACGAAGGGGGCTTTCACATAAGACGCGGGTGCCCGCCGGACGCTCCATTGATCATCCGCGGCGAGAAAGGCGCCCTGGTTCGCGGCAGTGGAAACAGCCGCGATGCGATCAACCTTCACGACTGTGAGAACGTCATCATCGAAGGTCTTGCGGTAACAGAGGCTGAGCGTGCAGGCATTTTCCTGGACCACGGGAAGCACATCATAGTGCGCAACTGCCGGGCCTTTGATAACGGGAAGTGGGGGATCTTCACAAGCTTCGCCTCGGACTTCCTGCTGGAGGGCAATGAGTGTTCCGGCTCCGGCATCGAGCACGGCATTTACCACTCCAATAGCGGCGACAATTTCATAATCCGTGGAAATATCGTCCACAGCAACAACGCCAACGGGATTCACCTGAACGGAGACCCGGAGTATGGCGGCGACGGAGTAATCTCCCGCGGAATCATCGAGGGCAACATCATCTATGGCAATGGGCGCGCTGGCGGCGCCGCCATCAACATGACTCACGTGCAAGACGTGGTGGTGCGCAACAATGTGCTCTTCAAGAACAAGTCCGGAGCGATCACATTCTACCAGGACCACGGCACACAGGCGCAGGGGTCCAAGCGAGCCCTGGTTATCTACAACACGATCTACTTTGACGAAAACGAAGGACGCGCTCCCGCGATTGTTGGCATGACTTCGGAGGGCTTCGCCTTCTTCAATAACATGGTGATCTCCGGCAAGACAAAGACCGCTTACGAAATTAACGCGATCAACCTGCCCTCAGTGATATCGGACTATAACCACTTCAGCCGGGTGGACAAAGAGAAGGCGGTCTTCCGCTTTGCCGGGAGCTGGACAGATCCTCTGGGCCTGGTGAATCACCAAGGTCTGGTGCAGGGCTACTTTGAGAGAGACGCGATCGCCAACAGGCGAGAGTATCTGAGCATTGATCGCTGGCAGGAACTAACCGGCAACGACAGGCATAGCGTGTTCGCGTCCGTCGCGGTCCGTTCTTTAAAGGACGATGACTACCGGCCGGGACGCAATGCGCTGACGGGGGCCATCGATCCAGCATCCATCCGGCGGGAACTAGCGCGTCTGGAAGGCTTCGAGTGGGTGCTGGAGCAACTTGAGCAACTGCCAGACGTTGATGCGAAAGGTCGTGCCCGTAACGCAGACTATTCCAAGCGTGCGGTCGGCGCCTACGAATTTGACTAGGCCGACCGGCGGCCATTGATCTCACGCGCCGGATGCATTTCCCTGAGTCGCTCCCGGTATTCCCGTGGAGTGGCCCGGGTGTGGGCCTTGAAGGCGCGGCAGAAACTGGATGTAGAATTGAAGCCAGCTTCAACCGCAACCTTTGAAAGGCTCATCGACGGATTTCGCAAGAGCTTGATCGCCTGATGAATTTGATAATTCCGCAAGTAGCTGCCGAGGCTGACGCCTGTGTATTCTTTGAAGACTGCGCGAAGGCGACTTTCAGAGTAGCCAACTTTCTCGGCAAGTTCGGCAGTCTTGGGATAGGAAGTGCGATCAGGCCTTGCGAGTTCGCGCTCGATCTTGGCCAGGAGCGATCGGCCCTTCCCTTCCTCCACAACCAGCGGCTCGATATCGCGTTGGCGGCTTTCCATAACAGCCGCCCTCAACTCATGCAGCAGCAGCGTGGCCCGGAGCAGGATCTCAGCGTCGTTGCCCTCGGAAGGAGGTTGATTGTATAGTTTGAGGATGGGAAGGAGATCCTGCTGCAGGCGAGGCGTCAGCGAGAATACCTCGTCCCTGAACGCCGAAAGCTCATTGGGCTCGGGAAACTCAAAAGTTATAATCAGCCACAGAATATCCTCGCGCTTGATCTCGATGAACTGGTGAAACTGGTAAGGGAACACAAGCAGGCCATGCTGCTCCGGGAGGTGAAACGCCTTGCCATCGATCGACACCATTCCTTCGCACTCCAGAGCCAGGACAAGCACGAATCGCGGGTGCGGACGCAGCTCAAACGTTTTCTGCTGAAGGCCCTCGCGCGTAGTTCGGGTAAAAATCAGGAGGTTCTCGGTGAGAGATAGCTTCTCAGGGGTTCTGCCCCGAAAGTAGCTCTTCGGCGCCTGCACCTCAAGGGCCTGTTCTTTCAGCTTTTCGTAAGGGCCTTCTTCCATCTGGATTCCTTAAAATTCTGCCAATCTAGTCTCACTGACCCGGCGGATCATTACTTGTCTCGGCATAGAGAAGGCCGAGGCAAGACGCCAAAGTTTTCACGACATTCGTCAATTTGGAAAAACGCGAGATACCGACAGCCGCAAGGGAATTCTCAACAGGCCATGGGCAAAAGTTGGGGGAACGGGTACATCTTTTCGAGGCGGTTGGGGGCTCCAGGAGGACATAAAACCTCCCTTCCACTGCTCGTCGATTTCCTACAAACAGCCTAAAAAACTATTTATAGGCATGTTCCAAATTTCGATCGGGTCAAGATTCTTGACAAGTGAAAATCCAAAGACGACGCGAAAGCCATAATGTCGCCCAAAGCGAGGATACTGTGTTGGTCCGGTTATCCACGGGATAGCTCACCGTGATAAAAGATTTTTCTTATTGGCGCTGAATCGAGATTGACGAACACAGATCAAATAATCAGAAATGACAACTATACCCCATCTAATGGACGGTTTTTCCCATTCCTGATCGTCTTGGAACCACTACTATCAGAATCCTCCACGAATTCAGAAGGCGCGCCCATGAACTCGGAAAAGCGCGCACCTGCGTTAAAACGGCTGTTGACGTTGCTCGCGACAGTAGGTCCCGGCCTCTTCCTGATTGGCTACAACATTGGCACTGGAAGCGTCGTCACTATGGCCAAGGCAGGCGCCGAGCATGGAATGATCCTGTTTTGGGCGGTGGCGCTCTCCTGCTTGTTCACTTTCGTCCTTATGGTGGCGTACGGCAGAATGACGATTGTGACCGGTCAAACGGCTCTACGCTCATTTCGCACGCACATTCAGGCGAAGGGACTGGGGACGATACTGGCGATCTATGTAATTGCAGCGCTTGTGCTGGGGGAGCTCCTGGCCTTGATCGGAATTGCAGGCATCGTCACTGAACTTTTACAGGAAGGGACGCGCTATATCATCGGCGGGGAAGGGGTTCCACTCGCGTGGATCTCGATCGCGCTGGGCGCCGGGCTGTTTGCGCTGTTCTGGACAGGGGCCTACAAACTTTTTGAGAGGGTTTTCATCTTTTTTGTCATTCTGATGGGGCTCTGTTTCATTCTGGTATTCATACTGGTGAAACCGAATCTGGGAGTCATTGCCCAGGGCCTGATTCCTCAAATGCCAAATACCCCGGGCGCTATGGCGCTCGTAGCCGCGATGGCCGGCACTACCTGCTCTGCAGCCGTGTTCATAATGCGGAGCACTGTAGTGGCCGAGAAGGGATGGTCAGTGAAGGATATCCCGACCGAGCGCCGTGACTCTGCGGTATCTGCCTCCATGATGCTTTTCCTGAGTGGAATCATCATGGCTGTCTCGGCCGGGACGCTTCATGTGATGGGACTGAGGCTCGATAATACGCTGGACCTGGTTCACTTGTTTGAGCCGATCGGCGGCGTTGCAGCATCTCTTCTGCTGATCCTGGGCGTTTCTGCAGCGGGGATTTCCACAATCTTTCCGATCGTCCTTATTGCTCCGTGGCTAATCGCGGACTTCACAGGGCGTCCCCGCGACATCCGTTCCCCATTGTTCAGAATCCTGGGTATTGGAGGGATCGCCCTGTCGTTCGTCTCTCTATTCATAGCAGCGCGACCGCCTGCCGTGATGATCTTTTCACAAGCGTTTCAGGCGCTAATCCTGCCCGCCGTCGTCTTGCCTGCGATCTACCTGATCAATCGCCGCGATGTCATGGGTGACAATACCGCGTCTCCCATACTCAACGTGGGTCTGTTCTGCACACTGATTTTCTCCCTGATCACCTCCTACTTCGCAATCGCGGAAGTGCTCCTCTAGCAGCTCACAGCCGCCACTCTCTGACTTTTCCGAATTCTTAAGCTTTATTTTTCAGTCGATCTTGCACATAGTTCCATCATGGGCATGATTATTTTTCAAAACCGATTGCCCTACTCCGAATCAAAATACGGAACCCGATGCAGAAAATCATACTAGTTGGCCTTGGATTCATGGGCGGGATGCACGCTCAGATTTTCAAGCAGTTGGACAACGCCCAGCTCGTAGCCGTTGTGGATCATCGCGAAGAAGCGACCCGGCAAAAACTGAAGAAGCTCGGCTTCGACATCCCTGTCTATCCGAGGCTCAATCTATGTCTGGAATCTGTAGAAGCGGACGTGGTGGACATCTGCCTGCCGACGGATCTTCACAAGGAGACAGCGCTGGAGGCAATCGCCGCCGGCAAGTCAATTTTCTGCGAAAAGCCGATTGCGCTGACCGTTGAGGATGGAGAAGCCATTCTGAAGGCCGCGCGAGAGGCAGGCATCACGGCCCAAGTGGGCCATTGCATTCGGTTCTGGCCGGAGTACCGCGCGTTCGCGGACTTTCTGGCAAGCGGCAAGGGAGGCAAGCTACGAAGCCTAACGTTGCAGCGGCGTTCTGCTTTACCCGATTACTCGGACGAAAACTGGTTACACTCCGAACGTCGGGCAGGAGGCGCAGCGCTGGACCTTCACATCCATGACACTGATTACGTTTTATTCCTACTGGGCCAGCCAAGATCAGTGAGCGCTTACGCGTCGTTCGATGAGCGCGGCCCATCGCACATCTTCACCCACTACGATTATGAGGACATCATCGTTCATGCAGAAGGAGGATGGAATTATCCAAGCAAGTGGGGCTTCGAGATGGCATTCCAGGCTGTCTTCGAGAAAGCGGCGATCGAATTCGATTCCACCGCTAGCCCCACTCTCTCTGTTACCATGGATGATGGCATGCGGACGGCGCTCCCTTACGAACAGTCGCAATCTGGCAAATCCACGAGCGGCGAAGGAAACATCAGCGACCTCGGAGGGTATTACCTCGAACTAAGCTACTTCATCAACTGCTTGGAGACAGGACGTCAGCCGGAGACCTCAACGCTTGAACATGCGGTGGAATCGCTACGGGTGACGCTTGGGGAAATTGAATCTGCCCGCGCAGGCAAGCCCTATGTCCTGTCGGGCGCCATGGCGAATACCTCATCAGGTTCCTAGAATGAGAAAGAGCATCAACATCTGGTCATTCAATGGTCCCGAGTCACTTCGGGACAAGCTGGTCCTGGCGAAAGAGAGCGGTTTCGAAGGATTCGAAATCGACCTGAGCGCGGACGGCCCACTGACGCCGAAAAGCAGCGAAGAAGACGTCCGTCGCGTTCGCGCCACTGCAGACGAAGTAGGCATCTCCATCAGTGGACTGGCGACCGGCATGTACTGGGGCGCCAACCCCGTAAGCTCAAATCCAGCGACGGCGCAGGAGGCGCAACAGATCGTTAAGCGTCAGATCGAAATCGCCGCAGGACTTGGGGTTGACGCCATACTTGTGGTGCCGGGAACGGTTTGCGCCGACTTTATACCCGACTGCGAAGTTGTGTCCTACGACGCGGCCTATCAACGCGCCACCGAATTTGTGCGGAACGCGCTCCCGCTGGCAGAGAAGCACAAGGTAAAGATCGGCATCGAGAATGTCTGGAACAAGTTTCTGCTCAGCCCCTTGGAAATGAAGGCATTCATTGACCAGTTTGGCAGCGAGTATGTGGGCAGTTACCTGGACGTCGGCAATTGCCTGGCCACAGGTTATCCCGAGCACTGGATCAAGATCCTTGGCGATCGCATCTGCCGGGTGCACTTCAAGGATTACCGCCGTGCTGTAGGCAGCGTGAATGGCTTTGTCGATCTGCTATCCGGCGACGTTAACTGGCCAGAGGTCGTGAAGGCCCTGCGCGAGGTTGGCTACAATGGCTGGGTAGCCGCAGAGATGATACCACCCGCTCCTTTCTACAAATATGAACCCAACGTCCTCATTCGCAATACAGCCTATGCCATGGGGCGCATCCTCCAGATGTGAGCTCACCTTCGCCTCTGCTGCGTTGCCTGACCCACGCAACTTTGCAGAGGCTGAATGGCTGATTGGACCTACCCCGGGAAGATCATGGCGGACGGCGTGAACATAGACTCGGTGGCAAAAGCCTCCGGGTTCTCGAAGAGCACCGTCTCACGGGCGATTCACAATGATCCCCGGGTCGCTCCGCAAACGCGCGAGCTGATCATGGAAGTCGTGGCATCAATGGGCTACCGGCCGAATCCTCTGGTGGCTGCCCTGATGCGCACAGTGCGAACCAACAGGGCCGGTCAGGACGGCAAGACCATCGCCCTGCTCACCTTTCTTCCAAAAGATCGGAAATGGCGCGACCATCCTTCTCAGCGCATGTTGATACAGGGAATCTACAAGCGGGCTCCGGAACTGGGCTTCCGCGTGGAGGAGTATCCTGTCCTGAAGGGAGGACTCAGCTCAAAACGACTTAACGAGGTCCTCCTGACCCGCGGGATTCGCGGTGTTATCATAGCCCCGATGCACCACAGCACGGTGCATCTGGAGCTCGAGTGGTCTCGTTTCTCTCTTGTCACGACCGGACTTACTGTCCAAAGCCCCAGACTGCACAGGGTGCGGGCGGACGGCTTCCAGAACCTTCACACGGCAATGGAGCGTCTGGCTGGCTATGGGTATCGCCGCATCGGCCTGGTAATTGACAAGACACACTCCATCAGCGCGCAGGAGATGTGGCTAGGCGGTTATCTCACCTACTCACTCCGTCGCTTTGGCGTACAAAACATTCCACCTCTACTCATCCCTTCAGATGAGAGCCTTAGCGGCGCCGCCTTCCAACGACAGCTGCGTTCCTATATCGCCGAACATCGAATCGAAGCAGTGATTGGTTTCTCCTCGCTGCTTCAGGCCATGCTCGACGGCGGAATGCGCATCCCGGATGAATGTGCGTTCGCCAGTTTGGTTCTGGGCGAAGGGGAAAGCGCCGCCGGAATGGATGAGAAGCTCGAAGGGGTTGGCTCAGGAGTCGTAAACCTACTGGCGGACCTTCTTTACCGTAATGAGCAAGGTCCGCCACTGCAGCCACAGACGATCCTCGTTGAAGGAGAATGGGTAGATGGATGGACCGCTCCGCGTCGTCGCGCCCGAAGAACTGTTCGGCCGTGCGGAACCACTACATCCCGCACGCTTGTGCGCCCATAGTTTGAATGGGGCTCCAGTTCAATTCGCCCCTCATATCGCCGTTATCAACGCTCTACCCCACTTCCGCTCGGAAGCGCCCAAGCTCGCTACGCACTTTAACACTCGTTCACATGCACACCTTACGCATCTCTACGCTTATACTCCTATTCCTCCTACAATCGGCGGTCAGCCAAGCTACCACATATTACGTGACCACAACAGGTAGCGATGAAAACGACGGCGCCAGCGTCGATACCGCATGGGCGACGCTGCAGTATGCAGCCACCAAGGTTGGGCCCGGAGACACTGTAATTATCGCTCCCGGGGAATATACAGGATTCAGACATTCCATGGCTGAAGGCCACGCATCAGGGACGGAAGATGCCCGGATCACCTATCTCGCCGACGGTCCGGGGGTCAAGATTACCACAGGCGTTCCCAATGTCATTCCTGAAGGCACACCCGGGGGCGGCGGGATCTACGGGATTCAGATAATCGACGCTGACTACATCACACTGGACGGCTTTGAAGTCTCCGGTATGAGCCGGGCAGGAATAGGCATCGAAGAGTGTCGCTATGTTACGGTGCGAAACTGTGTTTCGACCAGGAACGGCAGGTGGGGAATCTTCACGAGTTTCGCTGACTACTGCACAATCGAATACAATCGCTGCTCCTTCTCTGAACGCGAACACGGGATCTACTACTCGAACACCTCCAAAGGCGCCTTGATCCGGTACAACGTAAGCCATTCAAACGTGAGCGCCGGTATCCACATGAACGGCGACCGATTCTTTTTCCCCAAGGTCCGCGAAGGCATCGATGTTACCGGGATTATCGAGGGCGCAGAAATCTACGGAAACATAATCTACAACGTAGGCACGCGCGGCGCAGCTGCCATCAATATGGACGGGGTGCAGAACGCCCTCATCTATAATAATCTGATCTATGACGCGTATGCCGGAGGCATTACCTGCTTCGGCATCGACGGGGCCATACCCTCGCAGAACGCCACCATCATCAATAACACCATCATCATGGCCAGCACGGGGCGTTCTGGCATCCAACTCGCCGACCATACGGATTTCGAGACAGGCGCGACGGGAGGCACGATCTACAACAATATCATAATACACCCTGGGAACCGGGCCGTTATTGAAGCGCATCAACGGTCGCTCGAAGGGCTCAGCACAGGGCATAACATCGTTTCAGACCGTTTCCAGATTGCAGGAGCCAACGTAACGTTGGCAGCTTGGCAGCAACAAGGCTACGGCCAGAACAGCCGTCTCGCAGGAAGCCTCCCGGACCTCTTCGAGGACCCTGCTGGAAAAAACTATCGCACCAAGGCAAGCTCCAGTGCGATCGACGCTGGCGCAGACTGGGTAGCGGCTCTTCCCGATGACGATCTGGAAGGGAACGCGCGGCCATCGGGTCTTACCTATGATATTGGCGCGTATGAGATTCAGCAGACAGCCTCTGGACAATGGGGCGGCTACGACATCTTTCAGGATCAGATCCTTGCCCCAGACTGGATTGGCCGCGCCTATGTCGGCGACGCTCCCTGGGTTTACGCATATGGATTAGCCAGTTGGCTGTATATTGAAGAGCCTGCCTCCGAGGACCCTGGGGCGTGGTGCTTTATTGTCCATTAGACTATCGCATACCACTGTGGACAGTTCCTGGACCAGCGCGTATCGCTCCCCAATGCCCCCATTTCTCCGAGCCCTCCTGTCTATCGGATCTTCTATCGCCACGCTGACTGTCGCAGCATCCAGCTCCGACCTGGTGCTTGAAGGCCAGGCAATTCCCGACAGCCAATGGCGCTACTCAGCATGGTATGGATACTATGCGCCAGCGGACTCTGCTTGGATCTATCACCTGGAGCATGGCTGGCAGTATATTGCTGATGGTGAGGCTGGCGCTGCATGGGCATGGGATCCTGGCATTGGCGACTGGACTTGGATACAGCGCGATAGTTATCCGTGGGTGCACTCCGGAAGTCTGGGCGGATGGGGCTATTACTCATCCTACTCCAGACGGGCCACAGATCCGCGGTGGTTCTATCGCGCCGTGGACGGGCACTGGATCAACGACCGGGGAGACGACCTGGACGAATTGGTCGCAGCGGCATGGATCTTTGCAGAGAACCAGATGCGGAACACGGTCGAGGAGTTTGACCCGGGCATCGACATCTATCCGTACCACACAGACACCAATGGCAGGTGGCTGCGCAATAGGCGACAGGACTTCTGGACCGCAGGTTATTTCCCAGCCTGCATGTGGTATCTCTACGCACATACCGGCGACGAAGAATGGCTAAGCGTTGCCGAGGCATGGACAGCACCGCTTACATTGAATCACAACGCCGACCTGGCAGTTCGCTATTTCTACAGCTATGGCCGCGGGTGGCAGCTCACAGGCTCTCCCGATTACTGGAGTAAGGTTCTGGAGTCTGTAGAGGTAATGATCGATGATTGGTGGGTGGAGGACCTGAAGTCTTTCCAAAGCTGGGAGAGAGACTGGAGCGAGACAAACCATGCAGTTGTCACAGACTTGGCGCTTCACACGCAGCCGTTTTTCGTCGCCAGCCGCGTGACCGGCGAACTTCGCTACGAAGCCATCGCCAGAGCGGAGATCGATACGATCATCGAGCTGAACATTCGTGAAGATGGAAGCACGATCCAATTCACGGATCTAAATGCAAATGGATCGGTGCGAGGCGTGAATAACACCAGCGCTTATCAGGGTTATCGCCCGGATCCACTAAACGGGGTGTGGTCGCGCGCCCAGGCTTGGGCAGTCATGGCGCTACCGATGGCTTATCGTTATACGGGCGATCAACGATATCTTGATGCTGCCCACAAGGTGGCTGACTACTTCATCCAGGAACTACCCGAAGACCAGGTTCCTCCATCCTCATTTCGTCCCAAGGCGCCGAATGACTCCCGAGACAGCTCTGCAGCAGCGATTGCTGCAGTGGGGCTTAGGGAACTAGCCATTCAAACTGGCGATGCGCGCTATGAGAATGTCTACCGAAACATCATCCTGTCACTGAGCACAGACTATCTGGCGAAGGGAACAAACTTTTCCTCGATCTTGATTCGCGGCTGCCACCGAACCGGAACTCCGGAGGTTGGGACGATCTATGGAGACTGCTTCTTCCTTGAGGCGCTGCTCGCATACGACAACGCCCTACCCTATGTGAGGTTGCCAGAGTGAAGCTCCCTTGGAGTCATCTCACTCTAGACCGAAGGCGGAGGAATAAGTTACGGTTCCTGTCGGGACTTCATTCCTGAAGGATTGAGCCAGAAAGTATTCTGCAGGAAAACCTGGAAGCATCAGACCGGAATGGTGTCGAAAACCGAACCGCTGGTATAAGTCTGGCTCCCCGAGCACAACGCAGCCCGCTGCGTTACGTACCTTCAGTTGATCAAGAGCGGTGTCGATCAATAGAGAGCCGATGCCCCTGCGTTGCCAGTCAGGCAGAACGGAGACCGGACCGAGTCCGAACCAGCCTTGGTCGCCAGAAGAAATGCGCACCGGCGACATCGCCACATGTCCCACAAGGTTGTCACCCGTCACAGCGACAAGGGAGATGGCCAGATCCCCCAACTGTCGAAGGCGTTTGATAATCCGGTGCTCCATTGGCTCATAACCTTCCCTCCAATTGGAAAACGCCGCGAGGGTTACATTCGTAATTGAAGCGATATCATCGTCCTGCTCGGGGCGTATGCGGATCATTGGATTCATTGAGCGTAGTTTGGGAAAGAGCCTTGGGCGGGTTGTGGCCCGGGAGGCGCCGCTTCTGACAAAGGCTGACTTGAAGCTGCCCATGATCGCAAGAGTAACGAAGCAGACACAATGGCAAATGCTGAGGAGATTGCCTTGGTCGAGACTGTAGGATTGACGCTGAGGACGAAAACGGTGCATCTTATACTCCGATTGCAAAACCACCCGCCCGGTGACGGCGGCATCTGCGCGCATACTAATGTTTGGCAAGGCCTTAGGGATATTTTCGAACGACATCGGCATCGACCTTGGAACGGCGAACACTCTCGTATTTGTTCGGGACAAGGGCATAGTGTTGCGTGAGCCGTCTGTCGTGGCAGTAAACAACGATACCCGTGAGGTAGTAGCCGTGGGGTCGGAAGCAAAGCGCATGTTGGGTCGCACACCGATCAACATCACAGCGCTAAGGCCAATGAAGGACGGGGTGATCGCAGATTTCGAAATCACCGAAGCGATGTTGCGCTATTTCATGGGGAAGGTGAACCAAACCATGAAGTTCACCCCCCCGCGCGTTGTGGTCGCAGTTCCAAGCGGCATCACGGAAGTGGAGCGCCGGGCAGTGAGGGAGAGCGCAATTCACGCCGGTGCGCGCGACGTTCATTTGCTTCCAGAACCCGTGGCCGCCGCAATCGGAGTGGGCCTGCCCATCGATGAGCCTACCGCCAATATGATTGTGGACATCGGCGGCGGCACCACGGAAGTTGCGATCATTTCCCTCTCGGGCGTGGTGTTCGCAAAGAGCATCCGCATTGGTGGAGACGAGCTGGACGCTGCAATCATCAACTACATGAAGCGGGCCTACAACTTGAACATCGGCGAGCGAATGGCCGAGGATATCAAGATTCGTATTGGCAGCGCTGCCCCCCTGGAGGAGGAGTTGACCATGGAAGTTAAGGGCCGCGATAGCGTGGCTGGGCTTCCCAAGACTCTACACATTTCGTCGCAGGAAGTGCGCGAGGCCCTGGTCGACAGCATCAACGCCATTGTGGAACTGGTGCGCACCGCATTGGAGCGTAGCCCGCCAGAACTTGCAGCCGACCTTGTTGACCGTGGATTTGTGATGGCCGGCGGCGGCGCCATGATTCGAAACTTTGACCGCCTGCTCAGCGATGCCACGGGATTGCCTGTGATCGTCGCGGAAGACCCTCTCAGCGCCGTGGCAAAAGGCACAGGAGTGGTGTTGCAGAACCTCGGCTGGCTGTTGCGCACCAAGGGAATGTAGAGAAAGATAGGAAGGGAAATTGGAAAGATCCGGGGCCGGGATCCTGGGGGGAGTATTGGAAACGGGCTGTACGTAGGTGCTCGCGATTTCGAGACTTGCTAACCATCACTCGATACTTGTCGCTTGCCACATCCCCGTTGAAGCTGCGATGAGTTTTTTTCTGGATGGAAGGCTACCTTCGAGGAACGTTTGATGTGGGCAAGTATCAGCGGTCTGTGCAAGTTGCGGCACAGGAGGCTGGTTTCGTTGTAGAGCACTGCTATAGCCGGCTGCCAGCTCCAATCCTGGCCTTGCAGCGCATCTGCCCAAATCCCAAAGCAACCGTTTATGTGTCTGCAGGTATGCACGGAGATGAGCCATCCGGGCCGTTGACGCTTTTGCGGATGCTGAAAATGGACGCGTTTCCCCGGGACATCAGCTTTGTTATTTTTCCACTGCTGAACCCGATCGGCATGGCGTTGAACAAGCGAGAAAGCGCGGAGGGTCTCGACATAAACCGGGACTACAAGCGATTCAAGACTCCCGAAGCGCGCTGCCACCGTGATTGGCTGGTGAAAAACGGGCGGCGCTACGACCTATCGATCTGCTTGCATGAAGACTGGGAGGCGCGGGGCTACTATATCTATGAATTGAACCCCGATCGGGAGCAAAGCCTTGCGCCAGATGTCTTAAGCGCGGTGGAACCAATAATCGGGGTGGATCGTTCCGAGCTCATCGACGGCTTTCCAGCTGTGGATGGGTTGATAAGACCACAGGACATAGAACCACCACTACGCGGAGATGACTACCCCGAGGCCCTATATATGATGGATCACTTTACCCGGCACAGCTACACTTTTGAAACGCCGTCCAACACTGACTTAAAACTTCGAATCGCTGCGCACCACGCTGCAATGGAGGCGGCAATAGGCGTTCTGCGGGTGCACGGGCACTGGTTTGATATCTAGAACTGACGGCTGGCGGACCCGCCAGCCTTGACACTCCGGCCCATCGGGTCATTTCTCAAAGGCTTTTCCTCAGCAATGATTCAGGCAATAGCGCCCTCTGTCATCGTTAAAGGGCTGGGTTCCTACACCCCGCCCAAGGTTTTAACGAATGACGACCTGTCCCGGATGGTGGACACCTCTGACGAGTGGATCCGCACGCGAACTGGTATTCGCGAGCGGCGGATAGCTGCTAGCGACGAAGCAACTTCTGATCTCGCTACAAAGGCTGCACGCGAAGCAATCGCCAACGCCGGTCTCACGCCCGAGGATATTGACCTCATTATGGTGGCGTCGATCACGCCTGACCTGCCATTCCCTTCGACCGCGTGTATAGTGCAGCACAAGCTCGGAATGAGGAAGGTCCCTGCATTTGACATTCAGGCTGCCTGCTCAGGTTTTCTGTACTCGATGGAGGTCGGCGCGAACATGATTCGCGGTGGCTCGGTGCGCAACGCCCTGATTATCGGCGCTGAAAAGCTGTCTTCGATCACCAACTGGGAGGACAGGACGACCTGCGTATTGTTTGGGGACGGCGCTGGAGCTGCTGTGCTGTCGCGTTGCGACGAGCCGGGCGTCGGCGTGCTGGGCTCCCTTCTGGGCGCCGACGGCGCAGAGACTGAGATCCTGTACATGCCGGCTGGCGGTAGCCGCAAACCCGCCTGCGCAGAGACGATCGAGTCGAAGCAGCATTACCTGCACATGCAAGGCAACCAGGTGTTCAAGATCGCTGTGCGCGCAATGGAGCAGAGCGCCCTGGGTATATTGCAACAGCACGGCCTTACCGCCGATGATATCGCATGCGTGATCCCCCACCAGGCGAACACGCGCATTATCGAAGCACTTTCGCAACGGCTGGGGATTGGCATGGAGCGATTCAAGGTAAACCTGGATCGCTTTGGTAATACTTCCGCCGCCTCAATCCCTATCGCTCTGGATGAGGCAGCGCGCAATGGTCGCTTCAAAAGTGGGGATAACCTGCTGATGGTCGCATTTGGCGCTGGCTTGACCTGGGCATCCACCCTTATTAAGTGGCACTGACAATGTTTTTTCGCGCTCTCCCGGCTATACTTTGCTTAATTTTTGCCTTACCCCACACCGGAAGCGCATTCTGGTGGCTGTTCCGCGATGACGACCGCTGGAAAACGATGGAGCCTGCTGAGCAGGATCGTCTCGCCCAGCCGATCTACCAGGACGCTCTGGAAGCCGAAACAGGTGGCAAGCTGAAGCGCGCTGCAAAGCTTTACAAGAAGGTATGGGAAAACTTCGCGGGATCCACGCTCGCGCCCGAGGCGGCCTATCGCTTCGCCAAGATCGAGAAGCGGCGCAAGAAGTGGAAATCCGCCTTGGCCGCCTACCAGCGAGTTGTGAGCTTTTATCCGGACAGTCCTTACTTCAATGAAGTCGTTGCGGACCAGTTCGAGATAGCCGCGGCGTTTGAGGAAGGCGACAACGTAAGGTTCCTCTGGATTTTCCCCGCCCGGGCCTTTGAACGAGCAGTGGGCGCCTATGAAATGGTCGTGGCCAATGCTCCCTATGGCGAGTATGCGCCGATTGCGCTAATGCGCATCGCCTTGATTCACCGGCGCCAGGGCGACGAAGTCTTCGCAGTCGACGCCTTGGACCGCCTGATCAACAATTACCCGAACAGCATGCTCACCGGCGACGCCTACCTTCTGCTTGCTGAGACTTTTGCAGATGAAGTGAAAGGTCCCGAGTACGATCAGGGGGCAACGCGGGAAGCCATGAGCTACTACCGGGACTTCATGATCCTTTTTCCCACGAATCCAGCGATTGAAGTGGCTGAAGACGGGCTTGAGGACATGCGTGAAGTCTTCGCACGCAGCAAGCTGATCATGGGTGAGTTTTTCTACAACTTCCGCGACGATTACACAGCCGCAGCAGTCTTCTTCAACGAAGCAATTACGACGGCGCCGGAGTCCGAGGCCGCAGCAGAGGCCCGCGCCTATCTGGAGACGGTGGACCAAATCCAAAGCCTATACCCGCGGGGAGACTGGCCACGACGCACCGCCTGGAATCACCTTTTCTTCTGGCAGAGTTGGGATCCAACCGGGGGCCGATTCAACGCCCCGGCCGGGACCATAGAGTCGTTGCCCACGCCTGCCCCGGAACTTGAGCAGGAACAGCCATTGCCCGGCAGAGAGGAGGATGCGGATTGAACCTGAAGCTTTTGACCCTGGGCGTGATGCTAACGGCCTGCGCTGGATGCGCGAGCTATCAGGCAGGAACGCCGACTGCGCTGGCCCGAAACATCTGGATTGAGCCAGTCAAGAATCAGTCATATGCGCCGCAGGTTGAGGTTCTGCTGGGCGAGCGGCTTCGCGACGCCATCTTGAGCGGTCCAGGGGTGCGCCTGACACTCAAGGACGATGCAGAGGCATTGCTTGAAGTTACGGTGCTGGACTATCAGCGCGATGGACGCGCATACGGGTTGAATGTTGCGGAGGACAATGGAAGGGCGGAGCCCGACCGCAATATTGCCCGTGCATTCGATCTTACCTTGGTGGCCCGCGTGCAACTGCGCAATGCGGATACGGGCGAGATACTGTTGGACCAGACGCTGCGCTCAAACAGCCAGAGCATCCCCCACCCTTCCATAAGCTCGGCAGCAGACGCCGAGCGGCTGATGATGCCTGTGCTCGCGCGCGATATGGCGCGACAGATCCACGGACTATTGATTGGCGGCTGGGACAATGGGCAAGGCTAATCAGGGACAGCGGCACGAACTCATTTTAGCGCCTTCGCTACTGGCGGGGGACCATGCCGCGCTCGCGGAATCCGCACAGTTGATTCAGGATACTGGCCTAAAGTGGGCCCATCTGGACATCATGGATGGCCACTTCGTGGACAACCTGACGTTTGGCCCAGAGACCCTTGCTGCTCTGCGTCGCCGCGTTCCCGACCTGTTCTACGATGTACATTTGATGCTCGATGAGCCCCACAAATACATCGATGCATTTGCAGAGTCAGGCGCGGGACTCATCAGCATTCATGTGGAACCAGAATATGACCAAGTAGAAGCCCTGAGGCACATACGTGAACTTGGTCTGAAGAACGGGATTGTGATCAATCCTGCTACGGACTGGCGACAAGCGCAGCACTTGCTCGACGGCGTGGATCTGGTGTTGGTGATGACAGTGCATCCCGGCCGGGGCGGGCAGCCATTCCGGGAAGAAATGCTTCCAAAGATCGCTGCATTGGATGAATGGCGTCAGCGTAAGGGCCTGAACTACCGAATCGAGGTAGATGGCGGCATCGATCTAAGCACCTGGAAGCGCTGCCGCGATAGCGGGGCAGACACATTCGTTTCCGGGAGCGCCTTTTTCAAAGCTGACGACAAGCGGCGGTTTGCCCAAAACTTCTTTGAATGAGCACCGAAGAGCAGGTATTTCCGGTTGATTGGGATATACCCGCGGAAATACGGGAGCAGGTAGGCTCCTTTGCCAGCAGGCAGCGAGAGCTACATGCACAAGGACACCTTGTGCTGGTGTTTCACCAGTTACCCACTCCCGGAGACCCTACGCGATTGAGCGTCCTGGTTTGGCGTAGTCCCGATGGGAACTGGCGCGCTATTATTGAAAGGCCGGGGAGCGCAGAGAATGAGATCTGCGCAGCAGAGAAGGCGATGGCCTCGCTTCTGCAGTCCTACGAGGACCGAATCGACGCGCTGGAGAAGCAATACCGGGAAGCTACCGACGCAAAACAGCTCTTCGAGTCCTTACGTCAGACAATTCCAGTTCTGCGCTCGATGAAGAACCTTTCAGCAACCTTGCAGGCTGCGCGTGAGCATTTTCCGAAGGTTAAGCATCTATTGATATGGCGTGAGGAGGCCCACGGTCTGGAGCGCGCGGTGGACTTGTTGTTCGAGGAAGCGCGAGCTGCCCTGGACTTCGCCAATGCAGAGCAGGCAGAGGTGCAATCCCAGGCAAATCTGGAAATGGCCCGGGCGGCGCACCGCCTCAACCTTATCGTCATAATCTTCCTGCCGCTGACGGCGATAGCATCTGCATTTGGGATGAATATCGTGAGCGGTCTTGAAGATACGGGACCCTGGCTGTTCTGGTCCATCATCGCGTTGGCGATTGTAAGCGGCGTTACTGCACGACAGCTGATCTCGAGAAATCGCCCTCCGCTCGAGGCGGTCCGGGGGAAGGTAAGGAAGCGGCAGAGGCACTAAGACCGCGAGTGGAGTCACCTACAGCTCGCCATCGTCACGCTTCGGGATCGTGGAACTTCTTGATGTTCGGGAGGCGGCGAACGCGTTCGCCAGAAACGAGGCGCT
Organism: uncultured Puniceicoccaceae bacterium; assembly: GCA_964430955.1. Classification (GTDB taxonomy): domain Bacteria; phylum Verrucomicrobiota; class Verrucomicrobiia; order Opitutales; family Oceanipulchritudinaceae; genus CAYSHY01. Next base: position 57,496 of record CAYSHY010000001.1, read on the forward strand.
CGAAGTAAGGCTCCACAATTTCCTCGTCCTCATCGTCGTCATCCAACTCTGTGTCGGATACTGCGTCCGCTTCATCGACGATCTCGTGGACGATCTCGATATCGGGGAGGTCCTCGCCGGATAACTGTTCGTAGATCTCGTCAAAGGCTTGGGACAGGCGGCGCGGCTCGGGGTATAGAATCTCGGCCGGATTACGCACGCGGCCCTTCTTGACGATGTCAAAGAGAGCTGGGTAGCACTCCTTTTTGAAGCGTCCCTCGAAGTCGCTGAACCATTTGTTGGGCACGTCTTCGCGGCGGTTCATCAGAACAACATCCGAAAAGTGGATGCACGCGTCGAACCAGGGAATGAGTTCTTTGCGCTCGTAGAGGAGACGACTGTGAAGAACCGTGATTACGCGTCCGAGCTCCCATTCCGGGTGCTCTTGAAGCCAATCCCGAAGACGCTCCAGTTGGTCAACAGGATCCTCGGCGCCATCGACAACAAAGAATGCATGCGTAGCAGCTGGCAGTTCATCGACGTCGACAACTGCCTCAGAAGCTGGGTTCCACCGGACAGTCTGTGCGTGCTCGAGGGCGTCGATCTGGGAATCGATCTCCTGCTCCGGTTCTTCCTGAGGAAGAAAAACCAGTGCGCGGTCTTCCTGGGGATTGAGCCCGAAGCGAATGAGATCGGCGATCACTTCGCGACGTCCAGAAGCGCGTGCACCAAGGAAAACATAGACCTGAACCATGATGAAGAATAGCCTGTAATGAAAGGGTTCGCCAGAGCGAGACAAAGGACAGGAAAAAAAGAGCGCAAATATGTGTAACTTTGGGACGGGCCAGAACGTAGATAGATAAAACACATGCTGCGTGAACTGAAATTCAAGCTTCTGTGCGAGCGATATCGGGACGATGCCTATCGGTACGCCCGGTCGATGCTTGGCGGGAGCATGGAGGCAGAGGACGCGCTGCAGGAAGTATTGCTACGACTATGGAAACACCTGGACGAGGTGAACGTGATGCGCGCCAAGGGCTGGATTCTGCGAACCACGCGGAACTACTGTTACGACCAGCTGCGGCGGCGAAACTGTGTTCAAATTGCGAACGTGGAGGCAGAAATGCTGGACACCCATCAATCCGGGGAAAGGTCGCCAGACAGGGCGGCGGAGACATCGCTACTGGGGGAGCAAATCGAGGCAGCGCTGCAACGGCTGCCGCCCGTGATGCGAGAGGTCTTTGTTATGTATGAGATGAACGGCCTGCGCTATCGGGAGATCGGAGAACAGCTGGGCATGACAGTCCCAAGCGTGAAGATCTCACTGAGCCGGGCCCGCAAGAAATTACAACTTTACCTGTGTCACCATGAACTTCGGATCGCAAATGAAGCCTGAACACCAAGTGGAAGAAAGCCTGATACGAGTGGCCTATGGAGACGCGGGCATTCTGGAGCGCCTGCGGGTGCGAAAACTCGTTCGCAATGATCCGGAAGCGCTCAAGCTGCTCGAAGAGCATATGCGGGTAGCAGAGGCTACTCGGAGCCTGCGCCGGCAAATGCACAGCTCCAATCGCGTCGTGCAGCGCGTTCATGATCTGCGTGGCTGGAGAGAGACACGGGAGCGTTCCTTCTCGTGGGCTGCGATTGGCGGAGTCGCCGCAATGGCTTGCGTGGCGGTCGTCACGGTTTTCGTCATGAACGACCGGACGGCCTACGTGAAGACGCCCCCAGTCGCTGAATATAATGAATTTGGACTAACCCAGGAAGAGATGGAGAGAGCCCGTGTAGAGGCGGAAGCCTGCCTGGCGCTCTTTGCTACAGCTTTGTCCGGGGCCGGGTCGCTGAGTCAAACCATCGCTGAGGATGCGGTCGCGCCGCGCATCTCCGAAAGCCTCGAGCGGGCGCAGTCATTCATCTTTTAAGGAGAGCAACAACATGAAACTTATAGCATTCGCCTGCACCCTTCTACTTCTAAGCTTTGCGGGCAGCAGCCTGGCTCAGACCGCGCAGACGCCTCTGCAGGCCCGGGCTGGTTACCTGGCGATCGAAAACTCGATCGACCTGAGCAAGGTAAGCCCCACAGTGCAGTTCAACCTGCCTAAGCTATTGCTGCGGGCACTGGCGGCAGACGCAATCAAGGAGCAGCCAGAGCTCTCGCAGGCTATCAATGGCGTCGAAATGATGCGGCTGATGGTGTTTGAGAACGATGGCGCTGGAGAGCTGGAAAAGGGCGTCAACAAGCTGATGGGTGAGCTGACCACAAACTGGCAACCCATCATGCAGATCCAGGACGGATCGGATCAAGTGGCCGTTTATATCACTGGCGATGCAAGCGGCGACCGCCTGGCAGGCTTGTCCCTGATCGTCTTCGACGGATCTGACGCAATCGTGGCAAACATTATGGGAGATCTCGACTTAGGCCAGATGCTCAAGCTTAGCGGCTCGATTGCAGGCAAGCACCTCGATCCGGAGATCATGAAAGCGCTGCTCGCTCAATCCGGGCTGGTTACGCCTCCACCTCCGCCACCGCCTCCGCCTCCACCACCGCCATCGTCGTCAATCACCGAGACGCCACAGGCCCCTGAGGCGACCAAGCCCGCGACTTCGGCAAAGGCCGCTCCCGTGGCCCCAACACGGCCCAAAGCAGCAGCCGAGAAGCCTGTCGAGCCGACTGTGGATGCAGACCAAAGCGACAGCTGAGACCGTCGCGTAAGAATAAAGATTGAACCGAAATGCCCCTTTGGGCAATTTCGAGCGTGAAATCCGGCGAAAGCTTAGTAAGCTGCCGGATTTTCCTCTTAAGCCCGGGTGGCGGAATTGGCAGACGCGCTGGATTTAGGATCCAGTTCCCTAGGGAGTGCAGGTTCGACCCCTGTCCCGGGTACTTTTAAGAGCAGCAGAAAGGAAAGCCGGGCTACGGCAAATCCGAAATCTAAAACCGGATGAAGAGGACGCCGGGGGCAGTTGCTTGCTGGCGCCGTTGACGGGGGTGGCGTGTGTTTGTTAGTGGGTGTGGATGCGGTGGAAGTGTGTGGTCGCCTATGACGGGACCGATTTTTATGGTTGGCAGAGCCAGGTTGGCGGAAACACGATTCAGGACTTCATCGAGCGGCGGCTCGAGACAGTGCTGAAACGGCCTTGCCGCATTCACGGCAGTGGGCGTACTGATAGCGGAGTGCACGCGAAGGGGCAGGTTTTTCATTTCGATGCCGAATGGAACCATCCCAAGGAACACTTATTAAGGGCATTTCGGTGCGGATTGCCGCGAGGCATCCTGATCAGAAGCGTAGAACAGGTTTCCGATGACTTTCACGCCCGGTTCTCTGCGACTGGAAAGCGCTATATCTACCGGATCTACCAAGGCTGGGCGCTGCCCCAGGAAGACCGCTTCACGTTGTCGATGGAGAACCGGAAGCTCGATGTGGAACGGATGCGTGAGGGAGCTCGCTTCCTGGAAGGCACGCACGACTTTACGGCCTTTGCCGCCGACAGGCGCGATGGGAGCGATGAAGACCCCGTAAAGCACCTGCGCAGCATCGATATCCGGCAACGCGGGCGCCGGATAAAGATTATCTATGAAGGCAGCGGCTTTCTATACAAGATGGCGCGCAGCATCACCGGCGCACTGATTGACGTAGGCATCGGGAAGTTGTCACCCGACGACATCAGACGCATCCTGGAAAGCCGGAAGCGGACAGCCCTGGTCGTGACGGCGCCAGCGCAGGGCCTCACGCTGGAAAAAGTGGAGTATTGAGCGGCGCAAGAGCGCCAGCCCGTACGCTTGGTGGTGATGGAGCAGTGGAATGTTGGAGTAATGGGGAACATCCTGAAAAAGCTGCGCTAAAGGCGCTGCCCCAAAATAAGAGGCGTACTATCGCAACCCGGATTGGTGCACGGCGAGAGGCGCGCAGGCCCAGATTTTGGGGACACGCCCTCCCCTTCCCCTGCAAGGAACGCCGAGCCCAGGGCCGAGGCGGGAAATAGGAACGCATGGAGCATTTGGAGAGCCGCCCGGTCACTTAGCGCCATGCTCTACGCAAGGAGGCGTTCGTGGCGGTATTTCAGCGCAGAGGGGTTGGGCTGGAATCGTTTATCGTGGACGGGGAGAAGCCGTGCGCCCTCGAGTTGGGCTAGGGCGGCTTCGCCGGTTGAACGGTTGGGGATGATCCGAGGTGAAACATGCCACCGGAGATCTTCGCCGGGAGCGATCAAGTTACGATCGAGCGCCCAGTGATGGTTCTTGCAGAGGGCGATTCCGTTCGATGGGTGATCGTTTCCGGTCTCAGAAAAGGGGATGAGGTGCGCCGCATCGACGAAGGTGAGCGATTCAGGCGGAATCCGTACGCGCAGACCACATGCCGCGCATTGAAAATCATAGATCTCGACGACGACCTTGCGGAACGCCGCTGATCGCTGCCTGATGTACTCCGCCAGTGACTCGGCAACCATGGGCTGTGGTTGCGTTCCTCGCAGCGCGTCGCGATGAATGGCGCGTAGCTCCATGCGATGTTGCGGAAAGAAACGGCTAATGATCGAATCGCGCAGTAGTTCGCGGTGAAACTCGGACTCCAGCAGCGGCCGATACTCCGGAATAAGCGCACCAATTGCCTTTAGTTCTATGAGTCGCCCCACCCCTACCTGAGAGCGCAGTTGTCCGCCGTTTATGGTCACTGCCCAAAATCCATCGCTCTGAAGATAGAAGAAGGGGTTCTCTATCGTCGGATTGTCATTCCCTTGCCTTACGATCTGAAAATAACGGCCAAATGTTTCGCGCAGGCGGTCATTGAAGGGAATACGCGCAGGCGTCACTTCCCCAAGATCCAAGAGCTCCAGTACGGCAAGCAACAATACTGGTTTATGCGGCTTGTCGTGACCACTGGAACGATCGCGATTTAGTCGATAAATCCTCTCTAAAAACTCCTCAAGATCCCTGCCCGGAACCATTTGCACAAGTTGAGCAAAGGTCCCGTCTGAATGCAAGATTCATGAAAGAAGAGATAATGAGGGAAATGGAATGCTGGAATGTTGGCGGAGCAGAAGAGCCCAGAATCCCGAAAACCCAATCAGAAGCTTACACCCAATGACAGAAAGATGGGGGCGAGCCCGCTGAGTGGGATCAGGCGCCTGCGTCTGGCTATCGGAGGGCGTAGGCCCAAGCCCCTGCGGGTTGGACGGCGGTTTCGGGGAGGTAAAGCCAGTTGTTGAGCATCCATGAATATATCCAGGGAGTGTCCGGTGGGGCGACTATCCAACTGAGGAGGGAGTAGGTATCGACATGGATCTCTTCTACAAAGGGAAAGCCGGCCCACGTATCGATTGGATCTGTTTCGCCAGTGGATTCGTGATGCGTGAGATAGAGCCATACTCCATCGGGAGAGACGCCTTCAGGAGGAATGCAGATGAGCTTGCCAAGAGTCCATGACCATACCCATGTGGAGCTTTCGTAGGCGTGAACCCAACCTGCGATGGCGCCCGTACTCACATTGCCGGCGGCATCAGCAGGAAAGCCGAACCACTCACGATCGAGGACTACGACCCCATTTGCCCGTAGTTGCTCCACAATCTGGCTTGCAGGCGAACCCGGAGTGAGATTGAGCGGGTTCTGGGAAATGTCGACGAGCTCCAGCGCAGGAAAGTCCAGCAATGGAGAGATGTCTTCTATCGCATTGGACGATAGATCGAGTTGTCTCAGCTTCTTGAAGTAAGGGAGGCCTTCGAGCGTTGAAACACCCAGACCTGAGGCATCCAGAAACTGCATCTGCGGGTCAACGGATTCCACGGATGCTGGCGAGATTCCTCCCACCGCAGATCTCAGCACGGGATCTGGGATATAGGCGTCATCGACAGGGATTTGGTGATAGTCGAAAGGCTGCCCTCCTCCAACAATCGACGAATAAAGGGTTACGACGACCGGGTTGCCGGCGGGAACCGTCAACTGGAGCGTGTCCCCAGACTGCCAATCGTCTGGATTTACGAGGCCGCCCCAGCGCCATGTCCAAAAGAGGTTATGCACGTAGCCCTCCCCCACAGCATGGAGTGAGAAAGTCACCTCTCCATCGCCATCCAAATCTGCCAGACTTGGGCGCTCGCTAAGCGTGTAAGGGGGCTCCAGGAACCCATCAAGGACTAGCCCTTCAACGTGCTTGAGGGCCTCCGACACGTTCGCGTAGGTAAGCAGTGGGTTACCCCTTAGATCAACATAGTTCAGATTGAGCAACTGACTCAGCGCCGAAACATCGTCCAGGGCACAGTTTCGAAGAATCAACTCACGCAGGTTTGCCAGATGCCCCAGCGCAGAAGCGTCTCCAATCGCAACTGTCCTCAGGTCGAGCCTTTCCAGCATTGGGACATTGGCTAGCGCCGATAAGTCCAAAGGAGTGGGCGCCGGAATCTGAAAGGGGCCATCGGGCTGCAGGATCACGATCAACTCTGTGAGCTGTGGGACGGCAGCAAGAAAGTCGAGGTCCTTGAGATCGGAATCTGGAAAACTGAGTGACGTGAGATTCTCCAGTGATGAAAGAAAGGACCAATCGGATGGGAGGTTCCGACTCGCGATGTTTGGTGGAGAAGGAGTCTCATCCTGAGAATCGTCGGAGGGAGGATGCGATGAAACCGGAAGACCGCCAGTGAAGTAATACCATCCACCCATGACGAGTGACTCCAGGTCTTTCAGAGACGCGAGTGCGCTATAGTCGCTGATTGCGTTGGCCGACAAGTCCAGGCGCCTGAGATTCTGCAGTGAGGCAAGCGGAGAGATATCTGATACACCGCAGAAGCGCAGGGTTAAGTTCTCAAGCTTCTGAAGAGAGGCGATTACCGAGAGATCGGGAATATACCGTTCTATCAGTTCGAGCTCTCGTAAGTTGGCCAGATGTTCGATACCCTGAAGATCCGCATATGTGGGGATATCTCCGTTGGGATGCGGCCGGGAGACTGTAAAGGACTCAATCGTCAAAAGATACTCTGCCGGAATAGGCGCCTCGGGTGATTCGCCCCGGGCCTTGTTGATTTCCCAAGTAAGGAAAGAAGAGAGCTCTGGCAGGTCCTCCTCCGCAAAAAGGAAGGACGGCAGGAGGCCAAAGGCGATACCGATCGCGCACAATCGAAGACTATTCATGGCTACTATTCCGGTGAGATGATTAATTGCGTAATACAGGATCTTGATCTACTACCGGAGGGCGTAGACCCATGCGCCGGTGGGATTGACGGCGGTTTCGGGGAGGTAGATCCAGTTGTTGAGTTTCCAGGAAAAAACCCAGGGAGTGTTAGGTGGGGCGACGATCCAGCTTAGGAGTGAGTATGTGTCCACGTGGACTCCTTCCAGGAAAGGGAAGCCTGCCCATGTTTCGTCTGAAGCTGCATCCCGCGCACCTTCGTTGTGTGGGATAAGAATCCAGGCGCCCTCGTTGGACACACCCTCCGACGGGATGTAAACCAGCTTATCGAGCGTCCATGACCAGACCCATGATGTGTCGTCAGAGGCATAGACCCAGCCCACCACTGCGCCGGTATTAACATTGCCTGCACCATCGGCGGGAAAGCCGGACCATTCGCGATCGAGGACCACGACTCCGTTCTCCCGTAATCGCTCTATGACCGTTGCGGCTGGCGCTCCGGGAGTGAGGTCAAGGGGATTCCCCGTTATGTTCACGAGCTCGAGAGCAGGGAAGTCGAGTAATGATGAAATATCTTCAATCGCATTGGAAGAGATGTCGATTTGGCGCAGGGCCTGGAAGTAAGCAAGACCCTCGAGAGTGGTCACGCCGAGTGCAGCGGCATCAAGTGATTGCATCTGAGGGTTGACCGACTCGACTGATGCTGGCGAGACGCCTCCCACCGTAGATCTCAGCGCAGGATCGGGTATGTAAGCATCGTCGATCGCAATCTCATGGAAGTCGTAGGGCTGCCTATAGGGGTATGAGGTGGGATAGAGGCCAACCAGAATGGGCCTTCCGGGAGCAACTGTGAGTTGAAGCGCTTTCCCCACATGGGAATCACCTTCCAGAAACTCCGGATCCCAGCGCCACGCCCATGTAAGATCCTGTTCCTTGGTGTACTTGTTCAGAACGGCATTGAGCACGAAGGTTACCTGGACGTCGCCATCGAGGTCAGCCAAATGAGGACGTTCGTCAATGAGCGTGATGCCGTCCTTGAGTGCGTCAAGGGCCGTAGGAGGGAGATGGCCAACCTCCATGAGAATATTTGGATAGGCCAGATCGGCATTGCCGAAGAGGGTGACGCGCTCGAGGTCGTGCAGGTCCCGAAGCCCTGTGATGTCCGTTAGGGCGCATCCGCTAAGGTTGAGCTCACGCAGGTTAGTGAGACGTGTAATGGTGGAAACATCTTCCATTTCCACATAAGCCAGGCTGAGATGTTCCAGTTCCGTGAGATAGGAGAGCGCAGAGAAATCAATCTGCTCCGGGAACGGAATTGAAAGCGGAAAGGTGGATACAGACGCTACGAACTGCTTGAGCTGAGGGACTGATACAAGGAAGTCCAGGTTCTCGAGCTTCGACCTGCTGAGGACGAGCGCCTCCAGGCTGCTCAGACTGTAAAGAAAGGACCAATCCGATGGCAGGTTTGGGTGAAGGCCGACCGGGGGCGTGGGCGGACTCGGCGGTGGCGTGTAAGGATCGTCGTCAGGGTTGGAGGACCCGAGATGAGGATGGCCGACAACCACTGAGGGCGGATGCTTCACGTACCAACCACCCATTGTCAGCGATCTGAGGTTCACCAGGGCCGCAAGTGGGCTGTAATCCTCGATCCGGTTTTCCGATAAGTCCAGAACCTCCAGGTTAGTCAACTCGGCAAGCGGAGTGATATCTTCCACCCCAATATAGCGAATTTGCAGACTGCGAAGGTTCTTGAGAGGCGTTAAGACAGAAAGGTCCGGGATGTAGTGAAAGGATAGGTTTAGCTCCCTGAGATTAACCAGGTGCTCGATTCCCCGCAGGTCCACAAACTTGAAGTCATTGGCCTCTGGGAGTGAGAACGACTCGATGCTTGCCAAATACTCTGCCGTGATCGGCGTTGTGCCCGGCTCTCCCCTCGCCCGATTCACCTCGATGCGGAGGTAGGTGGAAAGTTGGGGCAGTGCTACTTCCTGCGCATGAAGGATAGTAGTTATCGACGCGGCGACTACTGCGAACAGGCAAGCTCTGATCCCATACATATCTGAGTTCAACCCCGATCAGCCCATTTTGTTGCAAAAACAATTGCGCATTTAATTCGGATTACGGATGCTTTCTCAGTGCGCGAGACTGAGGGTAACCCCTATTCGGACGCGCCAACCTGGCGTCGGACGCTTCGTGGAATAATGGACGTTGTTTATCCGCGCAGTTGTGTGGCGTGCGGTGAGCCCGGTGGTCCCGAGTTCGCCTATATTTGCGAAGCCTGTTTGCGCGACATCGACTTTGTAGACGATCCCCGGTGTGCAACCTGTGGCTATCCATTCTATGGAGTGCTGGAGGTCGAGCGGGTGTGCCCACACTGTGAGGAGCTTGAACCCGAGTGGCGTGAGGGGCGGACGATTGCGCTCTATACCGGACCAACGCGTCTTCTAGTGCAGATGTTCAAGTATCAGGGGGCAAAGTATCTTGCTAAGGATCTGGGGCGGATGATGGAGCGCTCACCCGGATTGCTCGAGTGGCTGGGAAGCTGCGTTCTCGTGCCGACACCGCTTCACCCCCGGCGGGAGCGGGAACGGGGCTATAACCAGAGCGAGCTGATCGCGCGGGAGCTGGGAAAACTCGCCAAGGCTCCAGTCGTCAAAGCCTTGCAGCGAGCCCGAGACACCCAAACCCAAACACGTCTGTCGCGCAAACAAAGGTCGCGTAACATGCGTGGCGCCTTCTCGCTAAACGACCGAATGAGCATTGATCCGCGGCTGAGCTACATTGTGGTGGATGACGTATTGACCACAGGCGCCACACTCAACGCATGCTGCGCCGCCCTGCGATTGGCGGGAGTAAAGGATCTACGGGTATTGACCCTCGCCCATGGCTAATGTATGGCAAGACGGGTTCAAACCGGAAGCGATCAGGATTCCGATATGCCATTTTTCTCAAAGCCACAGTATTCTACCGTTACGCCGCCGCGTAAGAAGGACATCCCGAAGGACCTCTATACGCGGTGCCCGATTACGGGAGACATAATTTACACCAAGGATCTGGTGAAGAACCTGATGGTGGCTCCGAAGAGCGGCTATCATTTCCCCATCGACGCCCCATCCCGGATCAAGGGACTGGTGGATGAAGGCAGCTGGACTGAGTACGATGAAGGACTGACATCGTTGGACCCTCTCGGATTCAAGGACCTGACGCCCTACACCGAGCGACTAGAGCGGAGCCGCAAGAAAACCGGATTGAACGATGCGGTGGTTTGCGGTATCGGCCGCATCAAGGGCATGCAGGTTTCGCTTGCGGTGATGGATTTTCGCTTTTCCGGGGGAAGCATGGGCTCCGTGGTGGGAGAAAAGATCACTCGCGCAATCGAACGCGCAACCGAGCGACGCATTCCCGTGATCATTGTGAGCGCATCTGGCGGGGCGCGCATGCAGGAAGGCATCTACAGCCTGATGCAGATGGCCAAGACCAGCGCGGCTCTTGGATACCTTGCGCGAACTGGCGTGCCCTTTATCTCGGTGTTGACAAACCCGACCACAGGCGGGGTTACGGCAAGCTTCGCGACGCTGGGCGACGTGATCCTTGCCGAGCCGGGCGCATTGATCGCCTTTGCGGGTCCGCGCGTGATCAAGGAAGGCACGAAACAGGAGTTGCCAGAAGGCTTCCAGACGGCTGAGTTCCTGCTGCAACGGGGACTGATTGACCAAATTGTGCCGCGACTGGAGATGCGGGACCGAATCTCTACGTTGCTGAGCGCATTCTGCGGCCGAAACAACGGCAAGTAGTCAAATTCACGCAGCCGGCAGCGGCGCAAGATTGCAGCAATTCCAATACATGGATCGGGAGCTGAGAGACTACCCCTCGGTCAAGGAGTATCTGTACGGACTCAAGCACCACGGGGCAAAGTATGGCATAGACCGGATGCAGTTGTTCTCGGAAGCGCTGGGGCGGCCGGATCAACGGTTCCCGATCATCCACATTGCGGGGACCAATGGAAAAGGATCCACCGCGGCAATGCTGGAGAGCATTTACCGAAGTGCGGGTTACAAGACAGGGCTGTTCACTTCGCCACACCTGGTACACCAGGGTGAACGCATACAGGTTAACCGCCGGATCCTCAGCCACCAACGGATTATTGAGCTAACGAGGCATCTGAAACCGGTTGCCGAGGAACTGGGTAGGCGTAATCCCGATGATCATCCGTCGTTCTTTGAGTTCATGACGGCTATGGCGTTCCTCACCTTTGCCGAGGAGCAGGTGGATGTAGGAATTGTAGAGGTGGGACTCGGCGGGCGACTCGACGCCACGAACATCGTGATGCCTGAGCTGAGCGTCATCACCACTGTCAGCTACGACCACACCGAAATTCTTGGCGAAACACTCACGGAGATTGCGCGGGAGAAAGCTGGAATCATAAAGCCCGGACGACCGGTGTTGATCGGGCGTCTGGCGGTGGAAGCCGACACGGAAATACGCAGAATTGCCGCTGAGCGTAGTTCGCCTCTGAGTAGCGTACGGGAAATTTTCGGGGACGATGAGAAGGACTATCCCGCAACGAATCTATTGGGTCGGCACCAACGCTGGAATGCCGGGACAGCCGTAGCGGCAGCGCGCTTGCTCCAGAATCGTATTCACGTGTCTGAGGAGCAGCTCGCTCGCGGACTTCTCAACGTCTCTTGGGCAGGCCGTTGGGATGAGCGACATCTCGCCGATGGACGGACGATTGTCTTTGACGCCGCTCACAATGAAGAAGGCGCCGCAGCCCTGGAGGAGAACCTGAGCAAACTTGTGGAGCGCACAGGCAGGCGACCGGTGGTGCTTGTGGGGGCGCTTGGAGAGCGCAGGGCGAAGGCGGTCATTGCCACTGTGGCGCGTTATGCACGGGAGATCGTGTTGCTGCGGCCATCCCAATTGCGGGCCAGCGACTTTGAAGTCCTGGAAGCCGCCGTTCCCAAGGACTTCAAAGGGACCGTGCGACGGTCGACAGTGCGGGATGTGATTCCCTCGCCGGGTCATTGTGCAGTGGGAGGCTCAAGCGATTGTATCGTGGCAACCGGTTCCATCTACCTTCTGGGCGAACTGATGGAGGCGCTGGAGTACGCTGCGCCGGTGAATGAGCACACCCTGCAGGATTAGCTCCGGCTACGTCGGAAAATCCGAAGAAAAGCTGGCATGAAGGCCGAAACCAGAAGAGCTATGCTTAGTTGGCGGCGGTTATGATTTTGAGCATTGGCGGAGAGCGTCAACATCGCCCGAGGTAATGAGGTCGAGGTGTTTTGTGATCCTTTCGATTGGCCAGTCCCACCACGCGATCTGCTCGAGGACGTTGATGGATTCAGGCGGAAAGCGATATCGAATGAGCGTTGCAGGGTTTCCGCCAACAACAGCGTATGCAGGGACGTCTTTGACCACGACAGAGCGAGCGGCAATGACGGCTCCGTTGCCAATCCTGACGCCGGGCATAACGAGGGAGTCATAGCCTAGCCAGACATCGTTTTCGATGACTGTGTCTCCCTTGTATGGCAGGTCGCTCATCTCTGGCATGACCTTCTCCCAGCCATTGCCGAAGATCTGGAATGGATAGGTCGAGATTCCGGAGATCTTGTGGTTCGCGCCGTTCATGATGAACTTCACGCCCCGGGCGATTGCGCAGAACTTCCCAATGATAAGTTTATCCCCGATGAAGGGATAATGATAGAGGACGTTTCTGGCGAAGTCCTCCGAGTTCTCTGGGTCATCGTAATACGTATAGTCGCCTATGACGATGTTTGGGGTTCGCACCGTGTTCTTGATAAAACAGACCTGCGGGAAACCATCCATCGGGTGCGGGTTTTGCGGATTCGGACCGTACATGTCGAAGGACAGTTAGTAGCAACCGCGCTACAAGGTAGCTGCGCACCGCACTGATCAGCCCAGCCAGAAGCTGAAGTAGAGATAGAATGTGAGAACAAGGCCGAGGACAACGGCGGTACCTGCGTAATCCACCCAAGTCTTGCTGTCCTGTTCGGCGGCGCGCTGCTCTGGTGTAATTGTAGATACGGTGAGACCGAGGATCTTCTCGCGTGCGGGTGGCGGGCTACTGAGTGATGTAAGCACAATGACAAGAACGCTGATGAGCAGTAAAACACCACTGAAGTAGAGGAAGTTAAAACGTGCGAACTGGGCGATAAAACCGTCGCCGGTTATCACTTCCCCACCCTCCAATGCCTGAAGAAGGAGCTTAAGCATACCGATCAGGAAACCGCTGATAAGGCCCGCCAGTGCTCCACGCGCATTGATGCGTGGCCAGAGCAAGCCAAGGACGAAGACGGCCGTGATTGGCGGCGCAAGATAGCCCTGCACGCTCTGAAGGTATTGGTAAAGGCCACCTTTTGAAACCAGCGGCATGACGGGAATCCAGAGGAGGCCGAAGATAACGACGACGCCTGTCGCGATACGACCCACCGTTACGAGATGCTTCTCGGAGCTGCCGGGCCGCAGCTTATCGTAGATATCGACGGTAAAGAGGGTGGCGCAGGAGTTGAATAGCGACGACAGAGAGCTCATGAGAGCCGAAAGCAAACCGCCGACAACGAGTCCCCGAAGGCCTAGCGGCAAGAGCTGGGAAACCATTGTGGGAAAGACCATGTCGCCGTTCATCTCTCCGCTCTGGCCGCTTGGAATAGTTATGGCGCCCTTCTGGTGCAACGCCCAGCCAATGAGGCCCGGAATCAGAAATATCATAACAGGCCACAGCTTGAGGAAGCCTCCCCAGATTGCCCCTCGACGGGCCTCCTTCAGGTTCCTGGCGGCTAGGGTGCGCTGGACGATGTACTGGTCGGTGCACCAGTACCAGATTCCGATAACCGGTGAGGCGATCATCACGCCCAGCCACGGGAAATCCGGATCGGACAAAGGACGCCACAGGGCAAACTGCTCCCTGTTGGTGGAGGCGATCTCAACCAGCTCGTTCCAGCCGCCAAGCTGCTTTAGCCCAAACCAGGTAATGAAGAACGAACCTGCCAGAAGAAGGCCAGTCTGCATGACCTCGGTATAGACAACTGCCCTGAAGCCCCCAAAGACCGTGTAAATACCGGTAAGGACGACAGTCGTGAAAGCACCTACCCAGAATGCGTTCTGCGGACTGCCAAAGGTGTCTGGCAAGAGGGTCTGGAAGACGAGTGCGCCTGCATACACCGTGACCGAAACCTTCGTGAACACATAGGCTACGAGGCTGACGATCGAGAGCATCCAGCGCGTATTGGAGCTGAACCGCTTTTCCAGGAACTCCGGCATCGTGAACACTCCGGCGCGCCTGTAGAACGGGACAAAAAACCACGCAAGGAGAATCATGACCCACGCATGAAGCTCCCAGTGGGCCATCGCCATGCCGCTGGAGGCTCCATTCCCGGCAAGACCGACAATGTGTTCGGAGCCGATATTGGATGCAAAGAGCGAGGCTCCGACCGCGAACCAGCCTACATTTCGACCTGCCAGGAAGTAGTCTGCCGAAGTTTCCTGCTTCCTTGATGACCAATAAACAATCCCAACCAGGATTACGAAGTAGGCAGCGATTATTACCCAGTCGACTGTAGAGAGCATATCAGAGGAGGTATGGGGTTGGAGCGTTGAGAAAGTGGAACAAGTGAGGGAGGGGCGGCTTGGTGGTTAAGGGTTTGAGCTCTGGAGGTGTAACTGAACTCGATGCTCACTCTCAGTCGGAGCGTGATCTGGTCCACGTTTGAGGATTGGGTGTATGGGGAATAGAGGATTAAGAGAGTAATGTAGAGAAGGTAACTGCCTTACAGTCCGAAGAGTCTTGGAAGCCACATGGAGATTTGCGGGATGTAAGTGATAAGCATCAGCGCAATGAACATTGCGATGAAGAACGGGAGCATGGGCCGGATGACGTTTGCGATGGTGATGTTACCCACACTGCAACCAACGAAGAGGCACGAGCCCACGGGCGGGGTGCAAAGACCGATGCAGAGGTTGGCGATCATCATGATGCCGATATGGACAGGATGGAGTCCAATACCCATGAGCGCTGGCAGAAAGATGGGGGTAAAGATCAGGATTGCCGGGGTCATGTCCATAAACACGCCGACGACCAGAAGCATGAGGTTTACGATTAGAAGGATGATGAAGGGATTGGATGACACGCCCAGAAGCGCCTCGCTGACCATTTGCGGAACCTGCTCGTAGGCCAGCACCCAGCTCATTGCCTGGCTGGCGCCGATGAGGATCATAACGATGGCTGTTGTCTTTGCAGAGCGGAGGAAGATGCCGGGAAGATCGCTGATGCGAACCTCGCGATAAAACACGACGGCGAGTAGTAACGCATAGGCCACCGCGATTGCAGACGCCTCCGTAGGAGAAAAGACGCCGCCAAGAATACCACCCAAGACGATAAAGATGAGCAGGATGCTTGGAATCGCACGCAGGCCAGTGACAAGAACCTCGCGTGGACTTGCCTTCCCGGTAGTGCCCACGCTCCGCTTGCGGTTCAGGATGAAGGAAGCCACCATGATCGCCAGACCCGTAATGATGCCGGGTAACACGCCAGCCATGAACAGGGCCGCCACCGACACATTGCCGGCTACGACTGCATAGATGATCATGGTGTTGCTCGGCGGGATCAGAAGCCCAGTCGTCGCTGACGTTGTCGTGAGCGCGACGCTAAAGTTCCTCGGGTAACCCTTGCGCTCCATCTCTGGGATCATGAATGTCCCGATCGATGAAATCGCGGCAGCAGCAGAGCCCGACACCGAACCGAACAGCATGCAGGTAAGCGTATTGGCGTACGCCAGACCGCCGTGAAAGCGGCCTATTAGCGCATTCGCAAAGTCCATGAGGCGACGGGCCATCCCTCCCTCCCCCATGATCATGCCTGAGAGGATGAAGAATGGGATCGCGAGTAGCGGGAAGCTGGCGACACCGGAGGACATGCGCTGTGCCAGGATGTAGCCAGCCGGCACGTCGCCTATCGCGATCATCGTCCAAAACGTTGCCAGAGCAATGCATATGGCGATCGGCACATTGATCGCCATCAGGGCGAAGAAGGACACGATGAGAACCAGTACAGAAAGTTCCATTGCCTACTGAGTAATCTGGGCCGGATCGCCGGGAGTTTCGGTATCGCGCCAGGTAAATATCTCGTAGAGATGTTCCAGGCAGAAGAGGATGAAGAAGGCGCCGCTGATGGGCGCGGCAGCATAAAGGTAGCCCATATTCCACTTTAGCGCGGGCGTTGATTGCCCCATCGATCGAGTTACCAAGATCCAGCCGCCAACGGTAAGGATGATTGCAAACGCCAGGACATTGAGCTCCACTATGACGGCAGCCCACCGCCTTGCGGATGGGTGCAACTTACAAACAAGGTAATCAACGCCCAGGTGCGCCTTCTGATCGTAAACAAGAGCAGCTCCAAGCAAGGCGATCCACATCAATAGATAGTTTGCGATCTCCTCCGTCCAACGGCTTTGCTCGCCTACGACGTAGCGGGAAAAAACACCCCACAGGACATCCAACGTGAGCAGGATAAAGGCGACGATAAGGAAAACCTCGAGTGCCTTTACCAAGCCTCCTCGCAGAGATGACAGTAAGCGCATATCTAATCTTTCATCTGTTGGATTCGCTCGATCAGCGCACCTACGCGGCCTCCCTTGAAGGAGTCATAGATAGGTTGCACGGCCTGTACGAAAGGCTCCTTCTCGGGGTGATACACTTTTACGCCTCCCTCACTAACCAGCCGCTCCATACACTCTGCAACGTACTCATCCCAAACTTTGCGCTGGTATGCGACCGACTCTTCAGCTGCTTGCTTGACCCACTGTTGCTCCTGCGGCGTGAGGGTCTGCCAAATCGACTCGCTGAAGACCAGAATGTCGGGGATCACCTGATGCTGGCTTAGACTGTAATGCTTCGCCACCTCCCAGTGACGGCTGTCATAGAGACTGGGAGGATTGTTCTCCGCGCCGTCAACCATGCCCTGTTGCAATGAGGTGTAGAGATCGCCAAAAGGCATCGGCGTTGGCGAACCGCCCATAACGTCCACCATGTCCATCGATACGGTGCTCTCCATCGTTCGGATTTTCATGCCCTGGAGATCAGCTGGTGTGAGGATCGGCTTGCCGGTCGTATAGAAACTCCGTGCGCCTGCGTCGTAATAGCAGATTCCCCGAATACCGATACTGGCGCCCATTTCGAGAAACTCTTCGCCAATCGGACTCTCCATGACTCTCCAGAAGTGATCCTCGTCCTCGAAAAGGTAAGGAACGCCAAAGACAGCAAAATCCGGTATGAAATTCTCCATGGCGGCAGCCGAAGTCTTGACCATGGCAATCGCTCCCCGCTGAAGCTGACCCAGGGATTCCGGCTCCGATCCCAACTGGCCACTGTGAAAGATAACCACCTTGAGCTGCCCCCCGGAAATTTCTTCAAGGCGATCGGCCATGTAGACCATCCCTTTATGCACAGGCGCCGCGGGAGGAAGTAAGTGGGCAAGCTTGAGCACCTTTGCCTTGTCACCAGGTTCCGGCCGATTCACGAACAGCGCCATTGCTACAGCCGCAAGAATAAGGCCTGTAACGAGGCCAAGAGAGAAGAAGGACGCTGCCTTCGAGTCCATAAGCTTAAGAGTGAAAGTGAGGCGCGCAGCGATTCCTGGGGTTGGCGCGCAAGGTGACGGTAGTATTACCCGGGGTCGTGAATATGTCGCCCAAGAGCGTTTGGAGAGTCAACCGAAAAGGCGGGTAGAAAGCGGGGAAAGCATCTACCCGTAACACGCCCTTGGTGTGAACGCACTCCTGTAAAGGGCCACCGACGTCTTAACTGATCGGCAGCCACTACGCAATGTAAGGCAGCCAGGCAAACAGAGCCGCACACCCGCCAGTTGCGATAAGTCGAAGTGTTGACCTGCGGGCTTTAGGCAGGGCGAGCCCGGGGAAGACGGGTGGCGAGGAGCCCCAGAGCCAGCGAGGCGGCAGCGATGGTCGCCACGCCAGGCGCAAAGGTAGCAGTAAGAGCGCGAAATGAGGGAGGCTGGCGGACGTCGACTTTCGCAACGTGGGAGGCTTCACTGCCGAAAACAGATGCCGCGACCGGGCTCCAGATCTCTTGGTTGGCGTTGTCCGGTCGGAGGATGCTGTGGCTCGGGCCGAATGGAATAAAGGATTGATCAGAATATGTGAGGGAATGGTCGCTCGGGTGGGACATCGTTGCCGCAGGACTATTGGCTAACAATAGCGTTCCCTGGTCGTGGATAATGGGCTGTGTTGAACCCCCCATCCCGGCGAAAGTAACTGAGCCATTCACCAAAGCTGTGATGGCAAGCACTCGCGCGATGAAGCGACCCAAAGATGTTTTTATTGAAGGCATCCTCAGCTGATTTGATCGGCGGGGTCCGGACTATCTTTAGCGGGCCTTGATAGAGAAAGTAATTGAAGGAGGGGATGTTGCTGAAAAGAAGGGCCTGAGCCAAAAAAAGGTTGGTGCATGCGGCAGGTGTGTGAGAGTGCTGATGGAACTTCGGAAGCATTCCAGATCTGGTGTTGCGCAGCGCGTGACAGAACGCAGGTTGAGGATAACATTCCCCCACTTCCATGAACGAGAATTCAGGACATCAACAGCAGCTGGTTTACCGGTTGCCCTACAAACCAGCCACCGCCCCGGCATGGAATCGGAACATCCAGCGTTCTCACGCTGCGGAAAAGGCGGCGTGGATTTGGGCCAGACCGCGCAGACACAACCGCGAAACACGGTTCCTGCGCTTTCATTTGGATTTTGAGAGCCATGTGCCCGGAGAAAAGCTGCGCTTTCACGTGACAGCAGACCAGCGTTACCAACTGAGCATCGATGGGAAGCGGATCGCCTATGGGCCCGATCGGTCAGACCTTGAGCATTGGGCAGTGGCAGGATACGAAGTGGAGCTTGAAGCAGGCGCACACCGCATCGAGGTACTCGCGTGGTATATCGAGGATGTGCAGGTCGTGCGGGCAGACGGCGCCAGTCCTTCCACGGTTACTCCTCCGATGGCGCAGATGTCATGGCAAGGCGGTTTCCTCTTTAGCGCCATGGGGCAACGCGCAGATGAGCTCGACACCGGCATGGGTCGCTGGATGGTCACGGACCTCACAGACGCCGTCAAAATGAGCCGTAAAACGAGCCTTGGCTATCACGATATTGGCCCAAGCTTCGCGATCGATCTGGGGCTTTGGCGTGGCGAAGCTCCTGCAGAGGAGGCGGTAATTGTGCAGTCGCCGCTGAGCGAGAGTATGCATGGGATACGTCGCCCCGGCTGGGTGTTGTATGAGCCAGACTTGCCTGAGCAGGCGCGCAGCGAGTTCTCTGGCGGGAAAGTTCGAGTCATCAGGAACAGCCTTGCGGAACATCCCTTCGAGCCTTCTGAGGTGAACTGTGCAGACCTGGATGCCTGGAACGCACTACTGCAGCAAGGTGCGCCCCTTGAGCTTGCTTCGCGCAGCGAGTTTACGGCGGTCTGGGATCTCGGCCACTATGTCTGCGGATATCCGCACCTTTCGTGGGACGGTGGAAGCGGGGCACAGATTGAAGTTGAGTGGGCCGAGAGTCTGTATGAAGAGGCCAATGCAGAAAATGTCACCGCGCATTCGCCCAAGGGCCAGAGAGATGCGGTGGCCAAGAAGGTATGGCTGGGGTTCGGAGACACCTTTATCGCAGACGGAGAGCCCTGCTCTCCTACTCCGGGGATCTGGTGGCGATCCGGGCGCTTCTTGAGAGTACGAATCAGAACTGGCGAATCGCCACTGAGGCTGACCCGACTGGCAGTGCTGACGACCGGATATCCCTGGGCGCGAGACTGCGCCTGGAAATCTACCGATGAAGAGTGGGACAATCTTCATGCGTTGCTACACCGTGGGTTGGAACTGGGCGGGCATGATACTTGGGTGGACAGCCCGTATTACGAGCAAATGACCTACGTGGGCGACACGGCGCTGCACTGCCTGTCAAACTACACTTGCTACCGTGATGACAGGCTCAGCCGGCGTGCGCTCGAGTTGTTTGACTGGTCGCGCCACGGTTCGCTGGCGGGCATCGTGGCAGAGCGGTATCCTTCCGGTTGGCGGCAGGAGAGCTCCACCTATGCTCTGATCTGGGTGTGGATGGTGCGCGATTTCGTGATGTGGCGCCGGGATGACTCATTTGCCCGCCAACGGTTGATGGGCGTACGGCAGATGCTGGAGTCCTTCCTGCTTATGCGGAACGAATCGGGTCTGCTGGAACATACCCCGGGCTGGCCGTTCGTAGATTGGCCGCAGGAGTGGCATGAAGGATGTGCGCCCGGACTACGCGAAGGGGACTCCTCACTGATGAACCTGCATCTGGTGCTGTCATTCCGCGCTGCTGCTCAGATAGAGCTGGCAATCGGCGAAGCTGAGCTTGCAGAGCGCTGGGAGCGCTACGCGCGGGAAACAATAACAGCCGTCATCGATCGGTACTGGGACAATGAGGCGGGCGCAATGGCCGATACGACAGGACAGCCAGCGTCAAGCGAGCATGCGCAGGCACTAGCCATCCTGACTGATCTACTGCCTGCAGATAAGGAACAGGCATGCCTTGATGCGCTTGTGAAGGGACGCATGAAGGTGAAGACATCCATTTACTTCATGTTCTATGTCCTGGAGAGCATGACCCGACACAGGAAAGCAGACGCTTTGTTTGCACGACTGGCGTATTGGAGGGAACTGAAGTCGCTGGGATTCACATCGCTGCCCGAGGCTCCTGAGCCGACCCGCAGCGACTGCCACGGTTGGGGCGCCCACCCACTCTACCACACATATGCGAGCATTGCTGGGGTTCGCCCTGCAGCGCCGGGATTCCGCGCAGTGAGAATTGCCCCGATGCCGGGCGCTCTCAACTACTTTGAACTGGTTATGCCCCACCCGGATGGCGAAGTGCGAGTTCGATTCACACGAAAAGACGGGGAAGTGCGAATCGATGCCGAGGCGCCGCCGGGAGTACCGGGGGAGATCGTCTGGAATGGCGAAACTCGCCCATTCCTGGAAACGGCGCGTGAGACGTTCAAGGGTTGATACTCCCGTTACGACAATTGAAAAAGGCGCACCGCGAACCGCGGGGCGCTTTTTTGTTAAGCTGCAAATATCCGATTCTTACTCTACGCTCACTGGCGCCACAACCTCATCCACCTCAAGAGGCTCGGAAGCGGCAGGAGGGCTCTTGATTCGGGCGGCCTTGAATAACATGGTTCCGCCAATCAGACCAAGGAACGCCGCGACGCCGAAGATCGCAAAAGAGCTGATGCGGTCTGGAGACCAAAAAATGAGCAACGCGATGCCCACGGCTGTAAGAGCCAGATAACCGCCCACAATGCGGAGGAGTTGGCCGTCGACGGTGGCGCCGACTTCCTTTTGCACATTAATCGGGGTGGTGATGGTAACAAAGAAGTCATCGGTAAGCTTCTGGTATGCGGGGCTGGTCTTCTTATAGAAGAACATGGATATGAAGCAGGGGATAGCCGCCGCCCCCGACACAATAAACATCTGTGTATGCCAAGGCACAAAGTTACCCTGTTGCTGATAGATCAAGATACCACCTGCGACAAGGGCGCCAAAACCAACGGCAGAGAATAGCCCGTGAACCGTAAGTCGCTTTGTCAGGAATCCGAATACCATGGGGATTAGCGTTGGCGGGGCAATGAGGGCAAAGACCTTCATCATGATACCAAAGATACCCCCGGAGCCCTGGAGTTCTTGCAGGAAAAACGCCATGCATACAGCCCAGATTCCCAATGCCAGGTTAACGTATTTTGCGAGCTGCAGGAGGTCCTTCCCCTCACGCGGCTTCCATTTCAGTGCGCCCCATAGCGGCAGGTAAATGTTCTTAACG
The DNA here is from genome assembly GCA_964430955.1 of uncultured Puniceicoccaceae bacterium. Taxonomy (GTDB): domain Bacteria; phylum Verrucomicrobiota; class Verrucomicrobiia; order Opitutales; family Oceanipulchritudinaceae; genus CAYSHY01. The sequence goes on from CAYSHY010000001.1 coordinate 79,464, forward strand.
ATGATACCTGCGCTTCCGGTGAGGAAGCTGTCCATCGAGCTCATGGTCGCTGCGAGCATGGCGATGACAATCAATCCCAGAAAACCGGGAGGCAGCAGATTCATTGCAGCCACTGCATATGCCCCGTCAGCCACGTTTCCGAAGCCTTGCATGGCGTTTACCTCTTCGGAAAACATGATTCGCGCCACCATTGGAGGGATAAACCAAACCGCAGATCCAACAATCATTAGCACCGCAGCCAACGCAGCCGCTTTGCGCGATTCCTTCTCGTCTTTGAGGCTAAGATATCGGCCACATTGCTGGATATTGACTGCATCGAGCAATCCCTTGGAAACCATGGCAATAATCCACATCCAAGTGAACATACCCGGCTCAACGTGCACCTTGGTCATATATTGATAACCGTCGGGCTTAACGATCGCGAAGTCTCCAGACAGGCCGGAAGCCCGAATAGCCTCAAAGAGGCCCGACACACCGCCAATCTTTGCGAGACAGATCATAGAAAAGGCCACAGTAACTGCAATGAGGATAAGCATTTGCAGGCTATCCGTGATCTGCACGCTCCACTGGCCGCCAGCGACCGAATAGAAAATGACAACTGCACCGACGATCAGGATTAGCACAGGAATCGGGATACCCAGGATAACGGTGAGAAATGTGGAGAGACTAAGCAGGAATGTCCCCCCCCCAGACGAACGACGTGATCGTTCCATAGTAGGCCATGAATTGCTCCGTTGGGCGGCCGAAACGCATGCGCAGCGCATCCTTGGGGGTATCTGCACGAGTGCGGCGTAACCTGGGAGCGACGACAGCCGCCTGGAAGAAAAGGTTGAGAGCGTTCACCCAGAAAATAATGAGAACGCTCCACCCAGCAAGATAAGCCTGGCCGCTGATCCCCGTGAAGGTGATCGAACTGAAGCCCATCATAAAGATGCTGGATCCGGCGAGCCACCAAGTGCTGCGCGAACCCATGCGTATGTAGTCGGCAAAGTTGGCGCTGGCGCCTCGGCACTGAATGCCAATGGCAACCATGATCAGCAAAAAGAAGCCGATCGCAACGAAATCGAGGATATGCATGTTTGGGGAGGGGTTCTGCGGCCGTATCATCCCGAAGAGACAAGGCCGATTGATCGCTAAATGAAACTATCCCTGCGTTTCTTGAACCGAAAGGGGGACTTGAGCGGCAACACAGGTAAGAACGAATCCAAGAATCGGGAAAACTGCCTGTATTGGCTTTCCGGGAAGGGGACTGGACCGGATTGCCATATAAAGGTGGTATAATCCGAAGTTGGCGGCAGCAGGATTAACAGGACGAACAACCATCGTCAATGGGTATAGTATGACCTCCTTAACAAAGGGAGAATGGGAGCTGGAACTGGGCAGGGCGATCGGACAAGAAGCGTGAGACGATCGCGGGAAATCGCTAAGGCAGAGTCTGCACCTTGGTTCGCTGCAGATTCACAACAGGAACACGCTCACTTCACCGCCAGTAGCTGGTAGGTAGGGTCTTGATGAAGCTCCACTTCCAGGTTGTAGAAATGGTGCTTGTTCTGGAAGCCCACGCGCACCTGGACGTCCACCTCCCGAAGGTCTTCTGTGCGTTGAAACCGGGTATCGAGGGGGGTTAGCCCGTGCTGCTTTACAAAGGCGATGGTGTTGCCGATGCACCCCGGTTCCCATAGCCGACGAATGACTAAGGTCCGGTAACGCATGCGAGGGAGGAACTTGTCGACGTAGTCGAGTAACCAAAGCGCACACAGGATGAGCACTGACGCAATAATGGTGATCCCATAGAGACCAAGGCCGGCAGCCAACCCCGTGGCCGCCACGCACCAAAGCGCAGCAGCGGTTGTAAGACCGTGGATGTTGCCGCGCTGCTGGATAATGGCTCCGGCGCCAAGAAATCCCACGCCCGTCATCACGCCATACGCTACACGCGCCGGATCAACCATAATGCGAAACCTCCCGGGCGGATCCCATTCCTGCGCAGCAAACTGCACAGAGACAACCATGGCGAGGCAGCTCCCCAGGCACACCAGCAGGTTCGTGCGAAAACCAGCCTCACGTCCTCGAGCTTCTCGCTCCAGGCCGATTGCGCCTCCAGCGATGACCGCCATGAGGAGGCGGAAGGCTCCCTCGAGCGGCCAGCCGAGAGCGGCAGCCCAACTCTGCAGGGCCTGGTCCAGAGATTCGATCATGATGAGAGCTACGGTCTGGGAAAGGCATAGCAGGGATCCTGCCTAAAAAGGAAACCCGACATCCTGGAGGCAGGAGAAGGAATCGGAGCGAACGACCCGGAAAAGCAGGAGCAAGCCCCAGTCACTCCAAGGTCGGAGGCCAGGAGTTGTGGCGCAGCCTCCTTGGCGCCAGCGGCCGGTCTAGAGCTCGACGGCCTGGGCGTGACAGCGATTGATGAGAGACACCAGGAGGCGGGTTTCCCTTGGATCCACGGGAGGTGGAGCGCCATCGCGGAAATATCGGGCTGCGCAAGCGTAGTAACTCTCAACCGCCTTTGGAGTGCATGGGAATAACTGTTCCTTCCAAGGAAGCTCTTCCGATACGTACTGCCTCCCTTGTGCGGCCATACCTTCCTGCAGTGCAATTGGCGGCGCCTCCGATGGGTCAAAATATTTCACGCGCCATGCAGTCTCCGCTGCGTCCCAGACAATAGCGCCATGGTCGCCAATGATGTGCCATGGGGCGCTGGGGATTGCTGATCCTTGGCTGATCTCGAGATCAACAAAGCGGCCACTCTCTGTGACAAGGACTATCCGCACGTAATCCTCAGCGTCACCCAAGGTCGCTATTCGCCGCGTCCAGCAATGAAGAGAGCGGACGGGCTCCGCGTTCGTTATCAGAATGATTTCATCAAGAACGTGACTTCCGTAATTGTTCAGCATGCCGCCACCGTGGGCCTTGAGAGCCTGCCAGTCATTGCGACGTACGTAGGAAGTGCGGGTGTGGCGGATTACGCGAACTTCACCAATAATGCCGCTAGCAAGGATTTCCTTTAGCTTGCGGATGTCGCCAGCCATGCGGCGCGGCTGGAAGGCCACAAAACGACGGTTAGCCTGCGTAGCAGCGTCAAGAATTTGGTCAACCTCCCCCACCGTAGGCGCAACGGGTTTGTCACAGAGTACATGAGCTCCATGTGCAAACGCAGCCGTACACTGGTCGGTATGGTATTTCGTAGGCGATGCGACGACCACGAGCTCAGGCTTCAACTCGACAAGCGCTGTCTCCAGACTCTCAAACGCCCTCGCGCCCCATTTCTCAGCTGCTTCATTGCGACGCTCCTCCAAAGGATCGACGACTCCCACGAGCTGGTAATCGGGGCAGTCATTGATTGCTGGCCCATGAAAAGCGTAGCCGATTCGGCCGAGTCCAACCAACACGGTCCGAATAGGCGCGATGGCTTCTGTTTCCTGTGACTGAGAGCGCATGGGGGGCATGAGAAACCTCATCGTTGGGGGTGCCTGCGGAGCGGGTCAAACCTAAACGGCCCAACCCGGAGCCCGGAACGGTTTTGAAACGTAAATGAACTGCGCTTGCATCTTTGCTAACACCCGAATACGCGGAGAGTTAAGCTTCAAGACAGCAGAAAAAGGCTTGTGCGAAAGGAAAGTAACCATTCGTTTATTTAAAGACAATGATGAGCATACACTCTACGCTACGAAACATGCTTCGCGCATCCTTGATGATGGCAGTCGCCGCGAGTATGGCCGGGGCTGCAGGCGACCAACCGGCAGGGTTGGAAAGGCTTGCCCAACAGCACCGGGAAACAGTGATTTACTCGACCCTGATGTTCTCAGAGGTCGTGAATGAGCAGTTGGGCACAGAGGACGGGATCGAGGAAGCAATTCAGTGGTGCAAGGAGCATGGAATAAGCAAGGTCTATCTGGAAACTTACCGGAACAAGATCTGGGCCAAGCGCAACCTGATCGAGCGGGCGCGTGACCGGTTTGCGTCAGCAGGATTTATCGTGGCCGGGTGCATCACGCCAGAAGGACCGGGACGACCATCCTACACACTCATGGACGGGAAGCTTACGCCGGATCCTTACTCGTCCTGCTATACGCACCCGGAAACGCAGGCCGTTATGGAAGAGATCTTTGAGTATACGGCGTCGCTATTCGACGAGATCATCATCGATGATTTTTTCTGCACAATTTGCGAATGCAATGACTGCAGTGAAGCAAAGGGAGATGCAAGCTGGGGCAAGTATCGGACCGACCTTCTGGTAAAGGTGAGCCAGGAGCGCCTGCTGGGACCGGCCCGAAAGGTGAATCCGAACGTGCGGATCACGATCAAGTACCCCAATTACTATGACCACCTGTATGCCCGGGGTTACGACATTGATCGCCAGACAGTCCTGTTTGAGGAAATCTTTACGGGAACAGAGACCCGCGAGCCCAAGGGGCTGGACTCAAACCCTCAGTACGGCGCGTATTTCATGATGCAGTGGCTTAACGCTGTAGGGGGCGCCAAGAACGGCGGAGGGTGGTTTGATTACATCGATACTAAAGAAGCCACCTATGTTGAACAAGCGCGACAGACAGTGCTTGGGCAGGCCCGGGAGGTGATGCTGTTCCATTACCGCGAGCTGAAGAACGACGAGGCCCCACAGGAGCTGTTGAAGCGACTGGTCGCGGAGATGCCCGAGTTGTTTGAACTTGCTGAACTAGTGAAAGGCAAGAAGGCGCGTGGCGTGAGCGCTCCAAGGCCAATCAACGCCAGTGACCTGGGCACGCCGGGAGAGAAGATACATTCTGACCGGTATGTTTATTCGTTTCTGGGAGTGCTGGGGATACCGCTGACGCCGGAAACGAGTGTAAACAAGGACGCTGCCTCTCTGGTGGGCACCCGGCACCTGCTCTACGACGAGGCAATGCTGAACGACTTTGTGGCGCAGCTGAAAGCGGGAAAACCAACAGCCATAACCGCCGGGCTGGCCGGGGAACTGGGAGATCGCGCCCAGGGCGCTCTTATACTCCCGTTTGAGTCGAAGCTGGATCTTATGACGTTGCCTCAAGAGCAGCTGGACAAAATCCGCAATCACCTGCTGGCGCCACTGGGAGTGCAGATGAACGCGCCCACCAGAGTCGCCATTTATCTATACGACGAAGATCTGGTCGTGCTGGAGAACTTCAATGACGAGAGTGTTGAAGTGAGCGTTAGACTTCCTCAACCCGGCAGCTGGAAGAAGGTCCTCAGCATTCCTGCAGCCCAGGAGGCCTCACTCAAAGGTGAACGAGACGGCAAGCTCACCGCTGTGATTCCCGGGCGCTCGCTGGTTGCGTTGAGAAGTCTTTGATACCGGTTCAACATAGAGCCCGAAGATCAGTTCAAAAAAACCTGAAGATCATTTTTCAATGATAGGCCGGGGGGCGGATTGCTCATATGGCGCCCACTTCCCCGGTTTTTTTTGCTTTTCTAAACTTTTTTCCGATAGGCGATAGCGAGCATTCCGTCACTTGGAGATGGACAGACTCCCTCGACAAAAGTCTGGGTGCTGTGTAGCCCAGTAGGGTAATAGACAATCGTTGGCGTGCCCGACGAGCAGTGCGAAACCCTCCTCCAATGAAGAACGCCTACAAGAAGATCCTCCTTTGTGCAGGAGTCCTGGCTGCATCGCTTGCGGCCACGGCCAGTGAGCTCGAAACGCAAGAAGAGCCAGCCGGTCACCACGAGATTGCCCAAAGGCACAAGGAGACATTGCGCTTCTCAACGCTCATGATTTCGCGAGTCATCAACAACAGGCTCAGTAGCGAGGAAGGGGTACGGGAGGCGATTGACTGGTGTCGCATGCACGGAATTGTGAAGGTGTATCTGGAGACCTTTCGCGACGAAGAATTCGCCAACAGGGATCATATCATCCGGGCGCGGGACATGTTCAGAGCAGCCGGCATGGATGTAGCGGGTTGCGTAACGACAGTAGGATTAACCAAACCCGCGATGATCCCGCTCGAGGGTGAGCTGAAGCCTGACCGATACCTCGCCTGCTATACAAATCATGGTACGCAGGAGATGCTGCAGGAGATCTTTGAGATTACTGCATCGTTGTTCGATGAGGTGATCATTGATGACTTTTTCTGCACAAACTGTCAGTGCGAGGAGTGTACTACTGCCAAGGGCGATCGCAGTTGGGGAGAGTATCGGACAGATCTGATGGTAAAAGTAAGCCAAGAGCGCGTGATTGCGCCCGCAAAGCGAGTGAATCCGGACGTGCGGCTTACCATCAAGTATCCGAACTTCTACGATCACTACTACGGCCGCGGATATGATATTGAGCGGCAGACAGAGTTGTTTGACGCCATTTACACGGGGACGGAATCGCGGGAGCCATCGAGCATCTCGAGCAACCCCCAGTACATGGGTTACTTCATCATGCAATGGCTGAATGCTGTTGGCGGAGAGAAGAATCTCGGCGGTTGGTTCGACTACATCATGACGGAACCCGAGACTTATGTGGAACAAGCCCGACAAACGGTGCTTGGCCAAGCTCCGGAAATCATGCTTTTCCACTACGGCGAGCTGAGCGGTAAGAATAAACCAAAGAAGCTGGTGGAGAAGCTTTTTGCAGAAACACCTGAGTTGTTTGAACTTGCTGAGTTGGTAAAGGGTAAACAGGCGCGCGGCGTAGTTGTGCCGAAGCCTGTCAACTCAAGCGACGCAGATGTGCCTGGCTGGCGGATGGGGCAGGATCGCTATGTCTATGGTTTTCTCGGGCTTTTGGGAATTCCGGTAGTCCCTTCCCCGATTGTCCCAGAAAGACCTGATTCGATCCTCGGCACACGGCATCTGATCTATGATCAGGATATGCTGAACGCCTTCCGGAAAGTGATTCAGAGGGACGACGTGGCGGCAGCGTACACGGGCTTACTGGCAAGCGAACTCGGAGAGGATGTTGGCGAGGCGCTGGTCATCCCATACAAGGACAAGGCCCAACTCATGACGAACTTACCGACCTATGAGCTAAGCCGCATTCGAAATCATCTGCTGACGCCTCTTGGAGTAAAGCTCTCCGCGCAACCCCGCGTGGCGCTGTATCTATACGATGATGACTTGGTTGTCCTGGAGAATTTCAATCCTGACGCAGTCGATGTAGGGATCGAAATCATTGGCGAAAAGGAATGGACTGCTGTCCTCACTATTCCTGCAGAAGAGGAAAGCACCGTCCGGAAGAAAGACGGAGAAGCGGGACTCGCCGTTAAAGTCCCCGGACGATCGCTAGTTGTTCTGAAGGGAGAGTAGAGAAGGAAGACCCCTGCGGCGGAGCCGCCTTGGAGTGCGGTGGCTTGCTATTGCTTTGAGCCGAACAAAAACTCCGAGACCGCAGGATTCGCCAGGTGACGAGCACAGTGCGCAAGGCATCCGACCAAAAACGTCCCTGAGGAATGGGGCGGATGAACGGCGTGAACGTCTTCAAGAGCTGGAGCAAGCTCCAGACACTCCTTGGCCTTCGACCCTACGGCCCAATCGTTCTTAATTGGCTGGCAACGTGAAGGTGTGGGCGCCGGGATCCAGTATTTGGACGGCATCGTGGAGGACGATTTCGCCGGTGGTGTTTGGCGGAACCGTGACGTGGAGCAGAAGGTGGTCTCCAATACGCTCCCATCGGCTGCTTGCGGTCCCGTAAGGCGTTTCGAGCCTGGCTTCCGCCATCGTGAGCGGTCCTCCCGGCGCCGGGTTGAAGCGGATACGCTTGTAGCCCGGTTCGACCAGCGACATACCGGCCACAGTTTCGTAGAGCCATTCACCGATAGCGCCGTAAGCGTAGTGATTAAAGGAGTTCATGGATACAGCGCCGAATCCTTCTTCCTTGCTGTAGCTGTTCCAGCGCTCCCACATGGTGGTGGCGCCTTGCTCGATCGAGTAGAACCAGCCGGGATAGGTGGTGCGGAAGAGGATGTCGTAGGCCAGGTCTACCCTGCCTTGGTTCGAGAGAACCGGCGCGATCAACGGCGTGCCCACAAAACCTGTGCGCAAGTGGCCGCTTGCGACGTCCTCGATGTGGCGAATGAGGTGTTGCAACGCCTTCTCCTTGAGCTGGTCGTCAATCAGGTCGAAACCGATTGCGAGCAAGTAGCTTGTCTGCGTTTCGATGGTGGTTGTGACGCGCCCATCATCGTCGAAGAACCGGTTCTGGAACGCCGTGCGAATATTCTGGAAAAGCTCACGGTAGCGTCGTGCGTCGTCGTCCTTGCCAAGGACCGCTGCCGATCGGGCCAAAAGATCAGCGCAACGCGCAAAGTACGCGGTGCCGATGAGGGCGGTATCTGTATCGCCAAATGTGCCGCTCTTGTGGGTGGTGTAGGGTTGTAACCAATCTCCGAATGTAAAACCGGAGTGGATATAATCCTTCGTTTCCTCGTGCTCCTCGTAATGGCGAACCCACTCGCACATCATCCTGTAGTTATCTTCAAGGATGCGCCGATAGCCGAAGGACTGATAGACTTCCCACGGAACAATGACCGCAGCGTCGCCCCAGGCCGTGCTCGTACGCGCTTCGTATCCAACGAAACTGGGTATGAAGAACGGAATTGACCCGCTGGAGTGCTGCGAGTCCCGCATGTCCGCGCACCACTTTACGAAGAACGCGAGGGTATCAAAGTTATAGTTGGCCGTGGACACGAATACCTGTGCGTCGCCCGTCCAACCCAGACGCTCGTCTCGCTGGGGGCAATCCGTGGGGACGGCGAGAAAGTTTCCGCGCTGCCCCCACTGTATGTTGCTCTGCAACTGGTTAAGCATGGAATGCGAGCTCTTGAAACTGCCCGTTGGCGGCATCTCGTTGTGCAGAACGACAGCCGTTACCCAATCCTCGGTAGGTTCAAGTCCATCCGGTACGCCAGAAAGCTCTACATAACGGAAACCATGGAAGGTGAGGCGAGGCTCCCAGACTTCGATCGCGTCGCCACGACAAGTATAGGTGTCGGTGGACTCCGCAGTGCGATAGTTCGCCGTGTAGAGAGAGCCATCGTCCTGCAGCATTTCAGCAAAACGAAGGGTATACGTATGATCTCTCGCCCCCGGGACCTTGATGCGCGCCCATCCCACCATGTTCTGGCCAATGTCAAAGATGTAGGCCCCGGGGCCAATCTGCTTCACGGATTTCGGGCGAATCTCCATGATTGCGCGGACCGGCTGATTCGGCCGGGGCGAAAGAATGATGTCGGCTTCTATTGGAGCTGCGGTGACCTTTTCCCATGCAGAATCGTCGAAACCGGGAGAACTCCAACTCCCGAATTCGAGTCGGGCGTCATACCGCTCGCCATCATAGATGTTGGCGAAGGTGATAGGCCCTCGGGCAGCCTTCCACGACTCGTCCGTCACAATGACCTGCCGCTCGCCATCCGCGTAAGTAACTTCCAGCTGCGCCAGCAATTGGGGTGTGTCGCCGTAGAGATTGTTGGCGGAGGCATATCCCATTTTTCCGGCGTACCACATCTCGCCGAGAATGCTGCCGATCGCATTAGTCTTGGGGTGAAGCAGATTCGTGACGTCGTATGTAACGAAGAGAGAGCGCCGCGTGTAGTCCGTCCACTCAGGCTGGAAATAGTCGTCGCCTACTCTGACTCCGTTGACGTGCATCTCATAGATGCCCCGGGCAGATGCATAGAGCCGGGCAGTCCTTATTGGTTTGTCCTTCAGGGAGAACTCCTTCCGGAGGAAAGGCGCCGGTGGGGATTCCTCAGGCTTTTCCTCAGGCAGGAAGATCCACTGTGCCTGCCAGTCGTCCCGTTCGAGGAGCGACATTTCAAGAGCCGCAGGGTCGCTCCACTCGGACGGGATCCCCGTGCTGTTTTTATATCGAACGCGCCAATACAGACGCTCCCGGGACTGCAGGGGTCTTCCTTCGTAATCAACAAATAGAGACTGCGAACTATTAACCCAACCGCTATCCCAAAGATCGGGCTCGGTGGTCAGTTTCTCTAGGGTCGATGCACAGACAATCTGGTAGGCTGACTGATGCAGACCGGGAAGATCGTCTGGCAGCTTCCACGAGAACTGGGGAACCTGCTCGGAGTAGCCCAGCGGGTCTGTAAGGAGAGGGCCGACCTTTAGCTCAGTCGGTGCAGTTAGAACGGTTGCCATGGCGGTATGGGAAAGAGAAAGGGTAATGGCGGTAGCCATTGTAAGGATCGGGGCAAACTTCTTCATCAAGATCAGGTGTCGCACCAAGGATCTGAGACCAAATCGCCGCGCGTCAAGATGCGAAGGGAAAACTTAATCAACGTCACTACTTCCGTTTGCCAGAGCCCTCCAACAAATGTATGAATCTCTCATGACTGTTGGCGTTCCTCGCGAGGTAAAAAAGCACGAAAGCCGGGTGTCGCTGGCGCCAGTTGGCGTCGATGAGCTAGTGCATGCGGGGCACCGGGTGATTGTTCAGAAGGGCGCTGGAGAAGGCAGCGGGTTCTCCAATGAACAGTATGTAGCAGCTGGCGCCGAAATCATGGACAGCGCCGAGGAAGTGTGGGAACAGGCGGACATGATCATCAAAGTGAAGGAGCCGCAGATAGAGGAACTGAGGCTCATCCGTACCGGGCAGATCGTTTTCACCTACTTCCACTTTGCAGCTTCAGAAGAGTTGACGCGGTCCTTCATTGATAGCGGCGCCATAGGCATAGCCTACGAGACCATTGAAACGCCGGACGGAAAGCTGCCCTTACTCACGCCAATGAGCGAAGTCGCCGGGCGCATGGCCATTCAGCAGGGGGCGAAGTATTTGGAGCGTGAACACGGTGGGCGTGGAGTGCTATTGGGAGGCGTGCCCGGCGTAGCTCCTGCAACAGTGGTCGTATTAGGCGGAGGCGTGGTGGGCACTCATGCAGCAAAGATGGCAGCAGGGCTGGGGGCGAAGGTTTACCTACTCGACGTCAACCTGGAACGGCTGCGCTACCTGAGCGACGTAATGCCGGCTAATGTCAGCACCCTGATGTCGAACCTGGAAAACATTCGCGAAGTGCTTGTCCAGGCAGATGTGGTGGTGAGCAGCGTGCTCATACGCGGAGGGAAGGCGCCGAAGCTCGTACGACGCGAACATCTCAAGACGATGAAACAGGGCGCAGTGATCGTGGACGTCGCGATCGATCAGGGAGGATCTACCGAGACCTCGCGGCCCACGACGCACGATAATCCAATCTACGAGGTCGATGGAATCATCCACTACTGTGTCACGAACATGCCGGGCGCGATGCCCGTGACATCCACGGTGGCCCTGACCAACGCTACCCTACCCTACGCCCTGCAGCTGGCCAACCTTGGCTGGAAGGAGGCCATACGGCGGAACTCCGCCATCGCGCGCGGCGCAAACATTGTAGAGGGACGAGTGACCTACAAGGCTGTGGCCGAAGCATTTGGCCTGGAGTGGGAAAGACTATGATGGAGAGGTGGAACATTGGGCAACACGCGAAACTGGAACGGTTCCGGTTTGGCGGCGCAGTTTAAATGAAGCTGACTCTCTCCCGACGATCCTTGTACAGCATATGGAATGCGATTCTGGCTTATCTCTTTCATCATCTCACTGGGGGTGATCTCTCCCGGATGCCGTCCCCTGGTTCTACGAAGTCCAGATGGAGGGCCTGGAGGATGAACCTTTTTGTGATCTCAGCGCGCTGGTTCTCCTTGATGGACGGGTGATCCCATTTGAGGCAAGCCGTTGAACCGATCCAGCGTCTAAGAAGTCTGCCTCTGTTGGACTTCCGCAGGAGAAGTTGGCGATCCAGAACGGCCGCGGGATTAATCGGGAAGCGCAGTGACCTGCATCTCGTGTTGAAGGAAGGCGCGCATATCGTCAGCCAGCGGGGCCTCGAAGCGTTTGGTTTTTCCATTGAGATCCACTTCAAGGCGCCAGCAGTGGAGCGCCTGTCGCGGAAGCGGAAGCTGCTGCCGGAGGCGGTCGCTGAAGCCTTCTGTAGCGAAATCGAGGTATAGGGTCTCATCCGGCCCGTAGAGCTTGTCCCCGGTAACGGGATGGCCGAGCCACTTGGCGTGGACGCGTATCTGGTGTTTCCTGCCGGTAAATGGGCGAACCTCACAAAGGGTGCGACCGCCGCCATGGGCGCGCGGAATAAACGTGCTCTGGGCCTTTGCGCCGCCGCCGGTCTCCGAGACGCGCTGTTTCACGTGCACCGGGCTGTCGGCGTCGTCCTCAATCGCTCGGCTGACTTCCTGCCGGCCGTGGAGTTCCCCGTCCAGGATCGCCAAGTAGGACTTCAGGGTAAATCGGCCCTGAAATGCCTGCTGCAAGGCGCTCGCCGCCTTCTTGTGTTTGGCGAGGAGGACAAGACCGCTTGTTTCCCGATCCAGGCGCGCAACGAGGTGAAGCTTGTCTGTCTGCAAGTACTCCCGGGCAGCGCCGACGAGGCTGCTCCATGGTCCATTCTTTGATGGGTGGCAGACAACCCAGCCCGGCTTGTTGAGTACAAGCACGTCGCTGTCATCCTGCAGGATCCATGACTGAAACTCTTCTGGCGTGATGAGTGGCGGCTCAGCGCCATATTTCTCGTATTGGTAATCCTTCACTTGGCAGCCTTCATATGCCGCTCGAGCCGGAGCTTACGCAACACGAATTCCGACGCGCGGGCTTGAACAGGTTTTGGAAGAAGGCCGCTCGCACCGACAAGTAGTCTGTTCCGGAAGCCGCTAACGACCATGGCCCTTTCTTTTAAAAGCGCTCTGAGCGACTCTTCAACAACAGCCTCCGCCGTCTGCCCGCGCAGACGCCCCTGGAGCGGCTTTTCGCTGAACCCAGCGCGTCTGAAAAAATTGCTCTCCGTGGGGCCGGGACAGACAGCGAGGACTTGAACGCCCTCGCGACGCAACTCCTGATGAAGCGCAAGACTCCAATGCAGAAGAAACACTTTGGACGCGCCATAGACGCTCATGTATGGCGTAGGCTGGAAGGCAGCCGTGCTGCAGATGTTAATGACAGCGCCGCCGCGCTCTTTCAAAAATGGAAGCAATCTGCCGGTGATGTGGACCGGCGCCGCGGCATTGAGGGAGATCATCTCCAGCTGATGATCGAGGTTGGGATCGGGGAAGCGGCCGTAACTGCCAAAGCCTGCATTATTGATGAGCAGAATCTTGCCGTCCGAGACCTCTTCGAGCTGCCCTCGAAGCCATTCAACTGCCTTATCACAAGCGTTAGGATCAGCGAGGTCCAAGCTTTTGTGAAATATCTGCTCATCCCGCATAAAACGGGCGGGTTTCGACCGAGAAAGGTTGCAAAATCTGCAACGATCGTTTAGGTGTTGAATACGTTCAACAAAGGCTCGTCCTATTCCGGATGAGCCCCCGGTGATGACGATGACCCGGTACTCTGCAAATAGCTGGGAGAGGTCTGGCACCAGGCAACGGTGCCCACCGGATACACTTTCCTCAACACAAACCATAAGGAAAGGACGAAATGAATAACCGGCAGAATGATGTGATTATCTCAGGAATCAACATTGAGCTCACCGACACGATGAAGTCGATTGTGCGTGAAAAAGTAGCCCGACTGTTCCTTCACGAAGATAACATCATTCGAATTCGAGTAGACCTGGAAGATGATCAGACGCATCCCGAGCGGCGATTTATCGCAAAGGGGATGATTGAGATACGAGGACCAAGGATGGTAACCACGGCAACGAGCGATGACGTGTTCAAGTCGATCGATATTATGACCGATCGGCTGGACCGTATGCTGAGACGCCGATCACGGTTAATGCGGGTAAAGCGCAAGCAACCCCGGGCCGTCGACATACCGGCGCAGCTGCCAAAGGTTGCAATGGCCTAGGTCCGGCTTTGTTAAAATGATTTAGAAACCAAGCCACCCGGCTTCATGTGAAGCCGGGTGTTTTTATTGGAAGTTTTCGCGACTGGACGGAAGCGGAGGCTGTCCTGTTACTCTAGCGCCTCGCCAATCTGCTGAAAGTCGCTGCTGCGAATCAACGTTTGCTGTGGAGCAATGGCGTTCCATTCCGGGATCGGCTCGTACGTGGCTTCCAGTGCTTCCTCAACAGCATCGCGCATTTCCTGCACATGAGCTGCCCGAACGAGGCTCTGGTTTGCAGCGATGGAATCTAACCAGATATAGTCCGGAAGACCACGGAAATTGCGGGCGCGATTTATCTCCTCCCGAAGTTGCTCCACAAAAGCTTTTGAGATGCGGAAGCCATCGCGCTGGATCGGGTACCAGGCGGCTTGGGCGATCACAAAGCTACGGTTCGCAGACACTGCACTGGTGGACGTTCCATCATCTGCCTGAACCCTCCACGAATAAATGGCGGGAGCGAGATCCACATCCACAACAGGTTGATATGCGGCGACAGCGCCGGCAGCGGAGGAAGGTGCTCCAGTTGCCGGGAATGGCGTCCAGTTGCCGTTTTCACGATAGAAGAAGCCGGTCTGATCGTCCGCGGAGGCAAATGAAGATGCTCCAACCGTCACCGTAAAGTGAAGGGAATCCGAGTCTGGATCTGCAGGCACTACCCAGAGCAGCCAAGGACGTGAATTGAGCGAGTGCCCCGAGACATCAAGGCTGGAATAATCAACGGGCAATAGAAGCTCCGGAGCCTCGGGACTCTGATTAAAGACAATGTTGAACGTCTCATTCACGACTGTTGGCGTTCCGTCCGTCAATGACAGGCCGGAAAAGTCCCGAATCCCATCCGTAACGTTAACGGTCGCACTCGGACCCGCCGCCGGGGCAAGGTTTCCTGCGTTGTCGGCAGCCGTACCAGCTTTGATGAAAATACTCAGCGTTCCCACGCCAGAGATGTTATGAATACCCACCGTTCGATCATTGCCACTACCCGATGTATAAGCGACTCCGTCGGCGTTACCCGTTTTGATCAAGACAACGTCTCCCTCCGTAAGCGCAATGGAATCCGACCCCGAGTATGAAACGCCAAACGTGACCTGCGCGCCTGTCGTGACGGTCAGACTGGGAGCGCCAATGATGATCGTCGGTGGGACATTATCGACAATATAGTTTTGCAGGGGGCTTATGGGGGCTGGCGTACTCGAAAATCCGTTCCCAGCTGCATCCTGGATGCCATTGGGATATTCTAAAACCAAGCCTACGGCGCCGTTAAAGTTCGCCAGATCTCCTCCACTTACGGTCACTTCGTAAGTATCTCCCCCACCCGTTACGCCGGTTACAGTTGCGGTTGTGCCTCCGGTGACAGTGAAGTCACCCACGCCAACTCCACTGACTGCTTCGGTAAATGCCACTTCGAAGACAAGGACATCGGCATTCGTGTAATAAGCGTCTGGAGTCATGCGAAGTATGGTCGCAACAGCTGGAGGCGTCAAATCCGGAGGAGCGATGTTAACGCTGAAGGCGGTGTCACCAGCCAGACTGGCGACAGGCCGTGCTCTATCGTCTGTCACCGGGCTTGTGCCCAAGCTTATCGTGTAAGTGGCGTTGTCGTTGAAATCCCAAGATCCGCCGGGCGGGGTGAAAAAATAGTCAACGACCGTCGAATTCGCATCCAAGCCCGTGACGATGTTGTGATCATTATAGGTAAGCCCTTCGATAGCAATGTTGTTTGCGCCCACTGAAGAACCTGTAATTGTCCCATCACTGTCGGCATAAGTTATCCGGACTGTGTAAGACGTTTCACCGCTTGTAGAAATATCTGGCGTCGAGGCGACAGTGGCTGTGGGCGCCGCGTTTTGAGGAGCCTGCCCGGGAATGATAGCGTAATAGTCACCCAACGTGTAGGGAAGCGCGGCGATTGAAGGACTGGCGCCCTCGCTGTTCACGAGATCCAGCCTCAAGTAGCCCTCAGTTGGGCTAAAGTTGACTGTCACATCCCATTCCTCTGAAGCGGCGCCATGTAATGGCGAAACGTTGATAATTTCGGCATCCGTAATCGTCTGCCCTAGTGAGAAATTCGAAACGCTTAACCCGCTGACGGGTTTATCAAAAATCACGCGGAACGTTACTGGACCATCTGAAACGGCGCCAATGTCTGGCATAGAGCGAACAATGGCGCTCACCGATGCATCGGGCGAAACGATCGTGCCCAGAACGTAGACGTCCGAGCCGGTCCCCTGATAAATCCCGTTGGGATCGTCGCTGATGTTGGCCAGGCCAAAGATCGTTGAGGAATCAGCGTATCCGCCTGCATCGCCAAACGGAAACCAGCGAAAACTGGTGGATTCAGAAATTGTTCCCATCGCAGCGATGCTTGTCGTAAAAGTCGTGGGACGGTGGAATTGATAGTCCTCATCCATGAGGTCGGTCAGCGCATGGTATCGCATCTGCACGTTCGATAGTTCGAATCCGTCAATACTCCCTGCAAGGATTGCCTGGTCTGGAGCATGATACCAACTATCCACAACCAAGGAATAAACCAACGATTCATAAGTGATGAAGGTTCCCTCATCGACGGTGAGTGAGACCTCCAGATAATCAGACATCCCAGCTGTTGATGTCGGCCAGTTGGTTATTAGGAACGCTCCTTTTCCATAATAAGGATCTGTCTGTAAATCCACTCCCGGCCCTGCCACCAATGGATTGGCTGTCACCCCGGCTACAAAGCTCGTCCCACTTACCTCAGTCTGAGTGGCGGGATCAAACTCCTTGAGGGACCATTGCGCGATAACGTTGGCTGCGCGTATGTTTCCTTCCGGACTCGAGACCGACGGCGCTGCAGTGATTCCACCTACGCTAACGGAAACCAACTCGGCGTCAAAAACATGATCTACAGGCGTATCTGCCGCCAACTGGTAAACGAGCCAGAAATTGTTTATCCCGTGCTCGAGAGGGATATGGAGATTCGAAAACTCAATCGCCTCACCCGACACTTCTTTAGTCCCTACCGAGGCAGCTTCCTGATACGAACGATTTGCTCCACCGAAGAAGAGACGAGCGCGCACAATCTTGGAAATATCCTGAGTTCCCGTTGCCGCCAATGCTGCGCCGGTGAGCACCAGGGGGTCCAAATCACCGCTCACGACTACCTCAAACTGAAGAACTGCGCCACTTGTGCCCGGTCGAACCAGACCATCCTGGCGTAAACCAACGACATCGTCGCAGAAAGACTGCGTGATCTCTTCTGGATCCTCCCAAAGCTTGTAGGCGAAGTACTTATCCTTCCCATCCGAGTTGCGATCCGTGCCGATGCCGTAGAGAGCCCCGTTCCCATCAAACACCACTCCGTGAGGGCCGTAGCCCGACTGCGCATCGATCTTTTGGAGGGTGAAGAATCCATTGTCTCCAAAGGTTCGATCAAGTGCGCCGGAAGCGGTCCAGCGAACAAGGCTATTGGCCCCGTAGGAGACGTAAATGCGTCCCTTGGAATCTATATATGTCCTATATGGACTATCCGTATTGCCCGGGGCGAGATCGGCAACTTGAGAAACGCCATCTCCATCAAATGATGAATCCAGCTCTCCCTCAGACGTCAGCCGAATAAGATAGGTGCCGTCGCTTATACCTGGCGCGCTGCCGCGGACGAGCACCAGAAAGCTTCCGTCAGCCTGCGTCATCAGATCGTAAGCCCACGTGATTGTATGGTCTGGCGCAGTAGGCACGGCGAATGAAGCAGTCTCAGCCATAGCGGAGTTTCGCCTGCTAATCCGTGGGGTGATCCCTTGCTGCACCTTCAGGGCTGCATAGTTTCCATCACTGATCTGTTGCAAGGCAGGAACCTGGACGTTGAAGTCTACACTATCTCGATTATCGAGACTGAATGTCTCGCGCACCCCACCGGCGCTCAGGCGAGCCATAAGAAGCCGATCATTGGCGTTACCTGCGTCTTCGACATAGCCAGACAGCAGGATCTTGTCGTCGCTCTGAAGCGAAGCCCCGCGAAGGACGGACTGAGCCTGTCCAAAAGTGTCTGTGTAAACGCCTGCAGAGCCGAACGAGAGGTCACGGCTGCCATCGAGATTTAGGCGAGTCACGCGAACGAACTTGGCGTTGACGCCATTTCCGGCCGAAGCGGCAATGACGAGACGATTCTCTGAATCAAATTCCGCCCAATAGACGGAGTGAAGCACCAGATTGTCGTCGTGCCGGACGTACCCTCCCGATCCAAAGGATGTATCGATGGAGCCATCTGGATTCAGACGCACGACCAAAAGATCGAGTGCGGCTCCAGTCTGCGGACCCACTGATCCTACCAGGTAAATCTTACCTTCCTGTGGGCCAGACGGAACAACGGCGATAGCGCGGGCGATACGCTGCATCTCGCCTTCAGCGGCGAACCAGTCGAGACTGACCCGACCGCGTTCGCCCCAGCAAAAGTCGCGAGGATCGGTAGGCTCAAGAACTGGAGGCACAGCGTGTGCAAGAACCGGCAGCAATAGAAAAGAGGAAATGATACGGGAGATTTTCATCCTGACAGGACCTAAAATGGATATGTGTCCAAGGAAGCGGACGTGACTTACGGAGGAGGAGGAGGCGGCGAAACGATAACGCTCAAGCCAAGATCGCCGGGCTGCGTGATGTTGGAGACGAGGACGTCATAGACAGTCCCATCTCCTTGGGTGTCGAGGACGCTCAAGACAGATGCGCCGCTGGCGGCAGATCCGGTAAGAGCAAAGTCTGCGGTATCGACGTTGGTCACCGGCTCAGAAAACGTTACACGGAACATGACGCTACCTCCAGGACCGCCCACCGGGCTGGTTGTCTCTTTAAGAGGCGCCTGGCGCACGATCGAGACTACGTAAGGCGGCGTAATGTCTGTAACGACAATCGTGAGGAGGGCATGCACATCGGGGGTCAGCCCGACATCGGGGTCATCGGCCAAGACCGTAACATTTAAGATTGGGTTTGAACGTGCGCTGAGGCTTACCCCCGCCTTGAGATACACCGCGTTCCCATCGATTTCAAAAAAGCCGGCATTTCCCCCTGCTATCGAAAGGTTCACAACTCCGCTGAAGTCATCAATCACGACGATATCCGCCACCTTGATGCGCGTGGAGGTGTCCGTGCTATCGGGTAATACCGACACCACATTGGTCAGAAGGACCGAAGATGGTGGTTCATTAACATCGGTGACTACGATGGAAATTGTCTGCGTTGCGGTATTGTTGGAGCTCCCCCCATCATTAGCTGTAACGATGAGCTGGTAGATGTTATTAACATCGCTATCGGTCGGGTTTTCGAAGTCTGGTGCGTTCTTGAAAGCGAGAACGCCAGTCGACGGATCGATTACAAACTGCCACCCATCGGTTCCACCTGTGATGGAATAGGTGATCCCCACATCCGCTTCTCCTCCATCGCCGTCGTGTGCATTTACGTCGGCGACAGTTCCTGATGCGTTTTCCGGAAAATGGAAGATGCTCCCAGAAGTGAAGACCGGGGGCCTGTTCTCGCTGGCGCTAACGTTTGAGACGACCAGGTTGTCGAATACGGCATACATTCCCCCAATAGCTGTAATGTAAAGCTTGGAAATGCCCGTAAAAGAAAAGCCATTGAGTAAGGTCGCACCACTATTACCTACAGTTTTTAAAAAGGAATCCTCTTTATCCGAAGACAGGTGAAAATCTGTCGGACTCCCATTATTAATAATGGTGATTTCACTAACGTCGAATGTAGCGCCTCCCTCAAAAAAAAGCGTTAGCTTGGACTCGTAATTTCCACGGTGATCGCCAACTGCAAGTGCATCGTTATTGTTGGAATACCCGAGCTGATAAGTCTGATGATCCGCGCCGTCGGCCACCAGGATGTAATTCCCCACCTGGAACCGTGCATTATTCTCGGCTGCAATCAGATAACTTGAAAAATCGATGACTCCAGAAAACGAAAGAAGTCCACGGAACTCATTCATCGACGACTCGGAAAACGGTGACAAAGCGACTCTACCAGCCGTGGAAACCTCCAGTTCCCAATTGCCGCCAAGTGCGCCGGCCCCCGTCAAATCATGGGAGGCAGCGATGTTTGCATTTGTGGCGCGCTGGAACTGACTGACGAAAGCCTCGCCAACCTCACCCGAGCCCGCCTCACACGCATAGAGAGAAATATCGCTACCCGGCGCCAGATGCGCACGCAATGATTCAAGCCGATCCTTGTGACGCTCAAGGTATTCAGCGTCGACGCATGCGCTCCCGAGGAAGAGAACACCAGCTTCGCCGTGACTAACGATGTGAAGTGTGTCGACCGGGCCTTCAAATCCTGCCAACAACTCGATAAGCTGCTCCATGCCATCTCGCGCAGCATCCAGAAGCAACACTTCATGGGCCCCCTTGAGCCCCGCCAACAGCGTCTCGTAATCTGCCACCGTCGGATCGATGACGACGACTGAACGCCTGTTCGCAGCGGAGTCCAGCGAAAGCACTTCGTAAGACGGGTCCTGCGGGATCGCGATGCAATCAGAGGCGTTGCTGCGTTTGATGCCCAGCGCATCAGTTGCAGGTGCATTGTGGGCCGCAATCCCTTCCTCCTGCGCGCGTTTCGGAGCAACTTCCAGACGGAGAAGCCCCAATGGCTTCGATTCCTCCGCAAGAGACTGCACGAGCTCAGCTCCTTTCCCGGAGCGCAACTCAAGCACGGAGGGAGCTGACTGCGGCCAGACAGCGTGCGGACTCGGATTCTGCGCTTGCTCATCCGTGGCCGCGGACGCCAGCGACTGCGTCCTGCTTTCCAACGCATTGGCTGGAAGCTGTTCATGCGCACGGTCAGACTCAAAACGGCGCTTGATCGTTAATTTGCCCTCGCGTGCACTGGCTGCATCAACGCCAAAAGGCAGCGCCGGTTCCATCTTCCTGGAGCCGGGCTCCAATTGCAGCCCATTCTTCGCATTCGCGCTCACGCACAAGGCCATCCCCATAGGGGCCAGTGTTACAAGCAGACGATGAAGAGCGCAGATGGCGCGGTGGTATTTGAGAGAAGGGGTCATCTAAAAAGACAGTTAAGGGTCAGTCGACCTCGCTGATTGCAGGTGATGAAGCGTTGTGTTGGCGGGAAGCGGTGATTACGTTGGCGGTGCTTCCCCGAAGATCCTTCCAGAATTCTTGATCCTTGAATTTGTTGAAGAGGTCTGGAGGCAGGATCGTCTTGCGTGGCTCGAAAGCCACCTTCGGCCGGATCTGATGAAGGCCGGGCAGCCCCATTTTGGCGTCAAAATCTGGCTCGTCGTACTCTACCTGACCAAAGTCATGATCGTAGAGAGGTTCTCCCAGAAAGTCATAAACCAGAGGAATTACCTGCTCTGGCGACCGGGCCAGAAACTCGTAGTCAACGATGAGCAAAGCGCTGGCGTGATCGCTATAGAATGCATCCTTGAGTGCGTAATAAGGGAAACCGAGGAAGCGATCCGGCTTGGCTAAGGTTTCCACCCGATGGTAGACCGTACGGCTTTCGTTGGCGCCACCGAAGAGGTTGCTCTCCACCAGTGAATTCTTGCGAACCATGCGCTCGATGCTGTCCATGATCCAGGCTAGATTGCGCACCGTGCATATGACTTTTGCGCCCGGAAACAGCGTGAGAATGGCCTGCAGTTTAGAGGTCCACATGCGATTCGTGTCAAACACGACCTCTGCATCTATCTCATCGTAGAATGCCTCAAACACGCTTCGAAGGATCTTCTCACGCTGCCGTGGCTGAATGAACTCCGAGAACTCCGCCCGGGCGCTCATGGCCTGCATTAGAGCGTTGAAAAGCGAGCCGACGGGCCCGCTCATGCTCGCGTGAAACCGTGGATTCTGCCGAAGAATTGCCGACAACAATGTGGATCCGCTGCGAGGCAGTCCTGAGATGAAATGGATTTTCTTTGCCATAGCTTTCCTCCTGAGCCGACTCTCTAGAACCGCATTGTCCAGCCAGCCTCAGCAAAAAGCAGCGACTCCGCTCTTACTGCGATTCCAAGGCCAGCGTTCGCAGCATTAACTTCACCATAGTCAGCAAATCGAAAACCGAGGCTGAGCGTGTTGCTCTCCACCAGATGAAACAGAACGGCGGCGCGAGCGTAGTAGCCCCATAGGGTATCGCTGGCGCGCGCCCGAAAGTGTGAAGTTTGGTAAGAGAGACCCTCAATGCCAACACTTTGCCCGAGAGCGACGTCTGCTCGCAGGTCAGCCAGGGAAGCACCGACCTCCAAACGCAGATCGATGAGCTCTGTCAGCGACCAATCCGTGAAAACTCCGAGTGAGGCGGTAAGGTTCCTGAAGTCCAGGTCATAATGGCCGGAAACCGAACGGACTCCGGAAAGCGCCTCTGTAGAGCGGGTAAAATCCGTCCCAAGCAAAGGACCAAGGCCTGAGCGATCTCCTGCAAACCCCGGAGGCGCAGCCACGATGAAGTCATCCCGGGAAGGGCCGTATGTGTAGGTGTCCCGAACTATCGTCGCGTCGAGGCCCGACATCCGGAAGTAAGTGTCTCCCGACGAACCGGCATAGCCCAATCCCAATGATACGCCGAGGCGCATCCGATCGGTCTTCAGGAACACTCCGCGCACACCGATCTCGAAGCCGTGTACCGGTTCGATATCGTTGCCGAAGTTCGTATTGGCAACCGAAGATGCGCTGGAGAAGATGACCGAACGGGTGTCAGCCGGCGTCTGCGAAGCAGAGTCGTATCCCCAGTAACTGGTAAGGCCCTGAGCATTCCCAAAATCGTCGACGCCTACAAAGCCATCGTCGTAAATGCGCCCGTTGGGATTGTCGAAGTCAGTCGCGGAGAAGGCGCCCAACCCGGAGATCGAAATCTCGTACCCCTGCTGCCACTGATAGTTGACGGATGCTTCCCAGTCCATCGCGTGGGCCGTAGAGCCGATAGCGATTGCAGGGACTAGATAGAAAAGATATTTCACCTAAGAAAAGGGCTAGTTGTTATACCAAGTATCGTTGGCGAAATCGTAGAACCACGCCGGATCGATCGAACCGAAAAGGTAGAAGGTCCATGAGGAGCGGCTGTAGTCGTAGAGGTATGGGAAAATTGAACTCCCGGTCCACAACCAGCCGTGGCCATTGCGATAAACGATCAGCTCAGCCGGGTCGTTTCCGGGCAGGAACACCCATCCAAGACCGTGGTGGAAAGCCCAGCCATCGCTTACCGGATGGAACCAGCCAAGCGAGCGGAGCCACAGCCAGCCATTGCTGTAGGTAGCGCCGGCAAAGAGGCCGTAGTCGGTGTAGAAAGCCGCGATGTCTGCCGGTCCCTGGCGGCTTGGGCTGCGGTATTCCACCCTTAGCGTCGCCGACTCGCCCGGCATGAGTATAATCTCAGCCTGAACGTAGGTATCGACGCCGCCCGAGAAAGGCAGATCGAGGCCGCCGAGGAAGTATGCTCTCGATACGGTATCGCCATTGGTCAGCCCAGACAAGGCGAGCTCCCTGATATCCAGCGGGCGCACGGCTGAGATATTCTCGAGGATGAAATCCTGCTCAAAGTAACCGGTGAGCTGATTTAGTTCGCTACGAACCAGCCGCGGATCTGGCTGTTGCGTTATGTAGATGGTGCGGGTGGTGGTGAAGCCATATTCGTTTGTAATGAAGAGCTCTACGCTCGACTCCCCAACTGCACCCGGCTTCAGACTAACATGAAGGACGCCGTCGACGATCGTGATCCGATCAAAAAGCGAAGGATAGGAAAGGCTGCCAAGCTCGAAAGAAAAGCCCTCTTGGTAGCCATAGGCGCCGGCAAGATCGATGACCCCGCCGTCCATCAACGGAGGAACAATCAGGCCCTCGGGCGCGCCATCGCGAAGAATCGGGTCTTCAAACGCCCGGGCCTCACCGGCGGTAAAGACGCCCAGTTCGGCAACGCTGGCCGTAAATGAACGATTGTCTGGATCCACGCTCTCCAGGAGGAAAAGCTGCGCTCCATTAAAGAGGCCCCCGAACAGATCCCCAACTTCGCCAAACTCGTCTCCGTGATCCCACTGGAAGGTTACCAAGGCGGATCCAAGGACGAGGTCGGTAGAAGCGGAAAGGAACCAGGCCCGATCGATGAAGTTGTGAATACTCGGATTGTAGGATCCGCTTTCCGGTTCGACTCTCGCCCTGATGAAGGACGCATCGGTGTATGCAGAGTCCTGCAGATCGACCCACACAGGCGTGTAAGCCGGGGCCGGATTGATTGTCCCAACAGGGAAGAACAGCACCCACGGATTGCTTGCAGGCAGAACGAGAGCGCCTTCTCCATTGGTGACTACCATGCTTTCTGCTGAGGGTGATCCCTCGATGCGCGCGCCTGTCAGAAGCGTGAGATCATAATCGCCGAGTTCAATTGAACCCCCGTCGAACCAAAGCTCACGGGTTACCGTCAACGGCGAATCGAGCACCACGTTCGCAGGGCCGGCAGCGGTAAACACTGCAACCGGAGTATCCTGCATTCCCGAAAGATGCTGGGGGAGATCGCCCGCGAGCAAGAGTTCTCCCCTTTCGCCTGCTTCAAAGGCGCCTGCATTGGCAATGCTACCCTCGACGACGAATGCGCCTTCGAGCAGCAAGGAGCCCTCATTCTGAAGGTTCCCGATGAGGTGGATTATCGCGCCCTCTTCGACAACAACGGTTGCGCCGTCGTTGTAGATCTGGCAATGGGCTCCGGAGGGCGCGCCAATGGCTGCTACCAGCCCAAGCGCAATACTGGCCATTCCGGGGCCGGTTTTCGTGATTTTCATTCGGTGATTCTCCGTCTGTTGGCGTTGGAGATTACGGGGCGTAGCTGCCAACGGGCACCCACTGGAACTCACCGGGTGAAACTTCGTGATAAAACTCCAGATAGCCTGCAGAATTGTAACGGATCGACCCAACCTCTGGCGTGGCGAGAGAAGCGACTTCGCTTGGCAGGGTCAGGCTCTGCCCGGCTACCAGGGTCGTTGCGGCGACAGGCGTGTTGATAATGTTACCGCCATTGATGGTGAGCGAGTCGACAACCTTGTCGTCGGTAACTGCATCTGCAGCCAGCTTATCGGTTCCCACCCCGCCATTCTGGATCGATATGACGCGGTTTTCTGCCGTGCCTGATGCGATCAGGCCCTCTCCAGCATCAATGACACGGGCGGCAAGCCCCACTATCTCGCCCTCTACGTTGGCCAGAGAAGTATGAAGATCAGCAATATCATTCCCGTTAATCAAGACCTGGCCTTCAAGCGCAACCACGGCGAAGCTGAGCTCGCTGATGAGGTCGTCGTGAGTGCTCTGGCTGCCGCCAAGAGTGGCTATCTGATTATCCAGGTCATCAAGCCGCGCAGACATCGTCTCGTCCACGTTCGCAACGTCGCTCAGAAGTGCAACTGTGCCATCGGCGTCGGGAAAAAGGATCACACGTTGATCGGTGGGATCTACGGCGTGGATCTGAAGCTGAAACTCGTCAACTGTGGCCCCTTCAAGTGCGAAAACGCCGGTGGAAGTGATCTTGGCGAAGATCACATTGCTGGTGCTTGCCGTTGCCTGGTCGCTGGCGCCAAGGTTTACCCACTGCTCGGCCGAGATTGTGGTCTCGCCGATATTCAGGAGTTGCTCCACTTCAGCAGCCGTCAGGTTCTTGAGGGAGTCATCGAAGCCATCGATGTCTGCTTGCGCTGCGGCAACGTCGGACTGCAGCGTGGCGATCTCGCTTTCATTGGCCAAAATTTGAGACTGAAGATCCGTATCGATCGCCTGGAGAGCCGCAATGTCAGTGTCGTTTGAGGTGATCTGGCTCTGCAGGGAGACGATGTCGGCATCGTGTCCGTAAAGACGACTGTCGATTACGAGGTCCTGCGACTGGAGCGCTGCAATGTCTCCATCATTCGAGGTGATCTGGGTTTGCAGGGAGGCGATGTCAGCGTCGTACCCGTCGAGACGGCTGTTAATCGTGAGATCCTGATCCTGGAGCAAAGCGATCGATGCATCGGCATTGTCGATGCGACCTCCAAGCGCAGCATCGGCTGTCTGAAGATCGGCCACATCTACGTCGAGGCCATCGAGCCGCGGGGAAACGGTGTCGCCAAGGCTCGTGATATCGCTCAGCAGAGCGACCGTGCCGTCAGCGTCGGGAAAGAGAATTGTGCGGGGCGCAGTGGGATCAACAGCCTGGATCTGCAGCTGGTTGTCATCGACAGTGGATCCTTCCAGTACAATTGAACCGGTGGAGGTTATCTGCGCAAAGGTGACATCGCTGATGGTGGATGTCGCCTGATCACTCGCGCCGAGATTTTCCCACTGTTCGGCCGAGATAGCTACGTTGCCGATATTCTGGAGCTGTTCGACCGCGGCAGCCGTGAGCCCCTTGAGCGAATCATCAAAACCGTCGATGTCTGCCTGGGCAGCGGCAACGTCGGACTGCAGTGTGGCGATATCGCTCTCGTTGGCTGAAATTTGTGATTGAAGATCCGTATCGGTCGCCTGGAGAGCCGCGATATCAGAGTCGTTCGAGGTGATCTGGCTCTGCAGGGAGACGATGTCGGCATCGTGTCCGTCAAGGCGGCCGGAAATTACGGAGTCCTGCGCCTGGAGAGCCGCGATGTCCGTGTCGTTCGAAGTGATCTGGCCTAGCAGGGAGACCACGTCGGCATCGTGTCCGTCGAGGCGGGAATTGATCGCGGCGTCTTCAGACTGAAGCGCGGTGATCGCGGCGTTCGCCAGGTCGAGCTGGGATTGAAGATCAACCAGTGTCAGATTGACGTCGCCGAGGTCGACGCCTAGCTCGGCATCTTTCGACTCCAGGCCAGACAGCCGCGACTGGACGTTGCCTTCAACACCCGCCAAGGCGTTAAGCTCGTTGCTGCCAATCTCCACGGCGACACCATCGATCGTCAGGGACCTTACGGAAACGTCGGCGCCCTCGAGCAATAGCTTCTTCCAGTCCGACCCATCCCAGTAGTAGAAGCCGGGAACCGGGTAGGCGCCGGAATCACTGGTGTTCCAAACCAGCAATCCAAGAGCCGGGTTCGCGACTGGAACAGCCTTGGAGCTCAACTCGACCCGCGGAATGAGCAGACCGCGCTCATTGGACCTGAGATCTAGCAGCGCCGACTCGTGCGGCTTACCACCATCGCCAATGGTCACGCCCTCGCCCATGAGCGGTTGCGTTGCTCCAGCCGCCAGAATGCAGCAGAGCCCAATAGAACTAACACGGTGAGAGAAGGACGTGATCATTTTCTGAAAACTGAATTCGAAAGACGCCGAGGAAATGGACCGTTTCTTCTCGGTAAATGAATTCGCTGATTAAGGACTTTTCCTCAGAAAACCGAAAAAAGTTCAGAACTGCCCACCGATCCCCGGATAACACAATCTCACTCTCGCTAGCTGAACAAAATGGCGCCGCGCGCCCGAGTGCAAAAAGCAGTTTGCGCATGGGAGGAACATCATTTTGATTAATAGGCCCCATGAGCTCCACTCCATCCCCCCTCCTCAGTTCGTACGAACCCGCATTTGGCCTACCCGCACTCGCCGGAGTGACAGACTTCCGGGATGCTGCCCGCCGGGGACTTTCAGTCGACGAGAGCGTGCGCCTCCACAAGCGCCACCACTGGGTGTTCAAGCGGCTGCACGAGATCCTGATCAAGCGCCTCACCGCCGAGCCTCTGTATGAGCTGAAGATGGCGTTCAGTCTGCATGCGCACCTCTGCGCAGAGCATGCGACCGCCCTTCGGGAGCGGGTCGCCGAGATGCGCGAGCCGCCACTAGGCCTGGACAAGGTACCGGATGCGGCGCTCGATGCCCTCCTCGATGAGGCGCTCGCTGCCCCAGATACAGGCGCCCTGGTCCTGGGGGTCTATGGAGTAATCCTGCCCAGGCTTTCCGAAAGTCTGGCAGCCTACCAGTCCTCGACAAACAAGCTGACAGACCACCCGTCGTGGCGGGTGAACCGCTTTGCGATCGTCGAGGTGGAGGAGATGATCGCGTATGGACGCGCGGCGATCGCGGCCCTCGTGACTGAAGAACGCCGGGCTGAGCTACAGGGTTGGGCAGGCCTGCTGCAGCGTCTGTGGAGCTGGGATGCAGAAAAGGAGGGGCCGCCGCAGCGGATGTTCTCCAACCCGACGCCAGCCTATGACAAGACGCCGAGACGCGACGAGCGCTTCAGGGATCCCTACAATATGGGCGTGCATGCAGAGGCATTCCTTTACGACGAGGAGATGCCTGTAGAGCCCAAGACGCTGATGCTCTACTACAAGCGCCTGCGGGAGATCGATGTGCCGGAGATGATGGCCTCGATCCTCGCCGAGACGACCGGCAAGCCCTGGAAGTATTACCGCGACATGACCCGGCAACTGTGGGACGAGGCCCGGCACGCGATGATGGGCGAGGTGGGCTTCCTGCAGGCGGGGATCGACTGGCGGCAATTTGTGCAGGTCAACTTCACATGGTCCATGGCGCTGAACACGCAGCTCTCGCCCATCGAGCGGCATGCGGTGCTCTACTATATCGAGCAGGGGCTGATGCCGAAGACTGGCAAGCGCTTCGAGTGGGAGACCGCTATTGCCTCTGGCGAGGATTATGCCGCCACAATCCAGGACTACGATTGGGCAGACGAAGTGTTGCACGCCCGCATCGGCCGCGACTGGTATGTGAAGGAAATGGGCGACGCCCGCAAAGCCATCGACTACGGCGACGAGTGCTGGTCGCGCGTGTATATAGACTGGCACAGGTACAAGGAACAGGGGCTCACGGAGCATCGCAACTGGTGGCCGGCCCTCTACCGGGAGTGGTGCAGCGTGCGGGGCGCCGAGCCCGACCCCAAGGTCCTCGCCTTCAACACAACTTACGCAGAGGCGCGTGCAGACTTGAAGGATCTTAGCGTGTCTGGATAGAATTGGCGCCCGGATGAGCGAGCTCTATTCAGCCCATGCGCATGCGTATGCGCAGGCGATCCGGGACAACGTTTACAACGCGCATTACGACCGGCCGTCCCTGCTCGGGCTGATCAGCGGAGACCGATTCGAACACGTGCTTGATATGGGCTGCGGCCCCGGCGCGTATCTTGAGCCGCTGCTCGCGGTAAGCAACCGGGTCGCGGCTGTCGATGGATCCCGCCAATTTGTCGACATGGCGCAGCAGGCGTTTCCGCAGGTGCGCGTTTATCTGCAGGACCTTAACCTGGGACTCCCCCGGGAGGCGGACGAGGCATTTAACCTGGTGCTCTCAGGTCTGACGGTCCACTACATTGAGGATCTTTGCGCGCTGTTTTCCGAGGTTGCCCGGGTGCTTCGCCCCGGCGGCCTTTTTGTTTTCTCCACTCACCACCCTGCGATGGACTTCGAGAGCTCGCCCAGCGGGGATTACTTCAAGACCGAGCAGATCACCCAACTCTGGAACACCCTGCCAGGCCGCGAGGTAGAGGTAAGCTTCTTCCGGCGCCCCCTGAGCGCGACCATGCACGCGCTCGCCCAGGCAGGACTGCTGGTCGAGAAGATCTCAGAAGGCGTGGTCAGCCCCGAAATCAGGGAACGCTCCCCACAGGACTGGGAACGCTTGAGCCGGCGCCCGGCATTCCTGTTTGTCCGGGCCGTCAAGCGCTGAGGCAGCGGTGGTGCGATCGTATGACTGCGTCCGGGTAGAAAAATCAGATTGTACTACGAAATGTGAGACTCAACTGTTGACAGGCGTGACTCTGTTGCAGATTCTCCTGCAACTATCTCACTGCTGATGTTCATTTGCCGTGTTTGTCTTGGTTTGCTGCTTTGCGCCTTTTGCTGCCTTACTGGGCTGCGGGCGCACATCGAGATTGGCGAACCGCGGGCGAGATGGGCAACGCTCGATGAGGTTGATGGGAATTGGTTGGAAGTGGAGGTTCCACTGACCCGGAGAGGCGATGCGCCTGCTGGAGAACTGGAGCTCAGGTTGGAGCTTCTGTTGCCAATACGGGAGACGAAGATAAACCACACGCTGCTTGCGCATGGCGAGGTAAGGTTGCTTGGTTTGTTCGAGGGTAACCGTAAGGTGTTCCTCTATCTGCCGGAGGAGGCTGTTGAGCACTACGGCATCGATCGACGGATCATCGCCTGGCGAATTCAGGTGAATGGCGAGTTCCGTAAAGGAGGGGCCTCGCAGGAGTCCATACGCAGGCTCTTCGACCAGAGTTCGAATTCTGGTCCACGGATTGGATTTCAGCGTCTTTACGAAACGCCGTTCTACAGCGAGACTTACCCGGAGAAACTGGCTGCTTCGCCATCATACGTGAGGTGATGAGGCGACATCGGCAGATACTGGTTGTTGCCTTGGGGAATGGATGTGGGGAGGCGTTGCTCGTCAAGACGAGTCCCGGTGGCTGCGAGATCCAACGGATTGAATCGTTCGACGCGCACCCGCCTAAATGGGTGCGCCATATGGCGGCCCGCGCGTTCTTTCTGGTGGCGCCGTATGCATTGCAGACTTTGATTTCCATCTACGAAAGCTCAGATGCGCCCGCCAACGCTGTCTCACTTCGTCGGCGAAAAGTAGTCGCCGGTGGACTATCGGTCGTCATGACATGGCGACAGGAACAAGTGTCGGCCCTGCTGGATCATCTGGCAAAATGGGGGCTGTTTCCAGACGCTGTTATCCCTCCGGCTCTTGGCGTTATCGCAGCTCGCTCGGCCCCCATTTCCTTCTGCGAGGCAGAGTCGAGTCGTTGCGGCTGTATCCTGGCGGCCCATGATAGCGGCAGGCTCTACATGAGGACCATTCCGACGCCTTCAGACACCGCATCAGAGGGGCGCAGAATGCGAATCGCTTTGAACCAATGTGGATGGGATCTGCCGGAACTAAAGATTGCCGAGCATGCAGACTCGGTGCCTGCAAGCTTGTTAAATCTGGCTCAAGCAGTCGCCGACGGAACTGCGAAACCCTGGAATTTGTCAGGGGCTAAAGCGCGGGCAAGCGCCGTACTTCGTAGGAACCAGGGCGCCATACTGGCGGCGGGGTTCTGCTTCTGCGCAACGCCCCTCTCCCTGATTTGCATAACGCGACCTTACTATAAGGAGATCACTGAACGGGCAACTGCTGCAGCGGAAGAACGGGCCACGCTCACGCAGCAAGCGTTGCATGTAGATGTGCTAGAGAAGCGCTGGTTGGAACTAAAGTCGATGCAGGACTCTATCGCCGTTTGGCAGTCTCAGCCTGCTATGGTGACGGACATGCTAGCGCAGCTTCAGACTGCGCTTGAAGTAACTCCGGCGCTCGTCTTGGAACGTATTGAAATTGGTCCTGATCTGCTAGTGACGGGTCGCTGTGCCGCTGGCGAAGCCACCTATATCGAAAGGTTTGCCAACAGCCTGAGGTTTCGGGGTGGCCGGGTAAGCTATGAGCTGAGACCACTGGGCGATGGAATACGGTTCAGGCTTACTGCGGGTGAGAAGGAGGCGCAATGAGACTAAAGATCTTCCTTGGGTGTGGATTATGGGCAGGCGGCCTTCTCGCATGGGTCCAGGCGTGGGACCTCTCCGAAAACGCAGCCCTTCTTGCCCAGATGGCGGAGCAGGATATAGCCCCGCAAGATGAACGAGGCAGTGTGCTAGTGGAGCGCATTGATACAACCGAGCAGCAGGTAGTTGACCTGCTCTCCAAAATGAGGCCACGGAATGAAGCCACGGCCACTGGCGCTCACGACAGGCTGCGCGAGCGCGCACGGCGCGAGGGAATGCAACTAACAGGTGCGGAAGGTCTGGGCCTGATACCGCGCCCGCTTGCGGAGCCCGCTGCGGTCGAGGCTCTCTTTAACACAATCTTCGATCAGCAGCCTGTTCAGGTAATTGGTACAAGTTTGGACAAGACGGAGCCACCCGCCGGGCATGAGCGACTTAAGATTTCTATACTTTGCGACAGCGCAGGCATGGGTCGAATCATCTCGGCGCTTGCCGAAGAAGGACCATGGGTGCTTGCAGGAATACGCGCTAGTGTAGCCCCTACGACTGCCCTACCTTCTCTAGACGGCAAATCCCCGGGAATGGCTGTTGAACTGAGCATCCTTGTAGATCTGCAATCGCAGAGAGGACAGCTACAATGAACCGAGCGACCATCGCTGGAGGATTAACGCTCTTACTTTGTATCTCCGTGGGGATAAGACTCTGCCTGTTACCAACCATTACTCCGGATGTCTCTTCCCAGGGACGTAAAGTTGCTTCCCTCCCGCCTCGAACTACCGAGGAGGATCTGCCAGAGCCCACCATTCCGCACCCTACGGAACTTGGCAACTTGACACTCTTTGAGCTGCCAGAGAGGCGCGTTGCATTAACCGACACGAGCCCTCGGCCTTCCTTCGAGCTGTTAGCAATTGAGCCTGTATGGCGGAGCATGATCGTGAGCGGTCATGTTTTCGACGGAAGCTCCTGGCGGGTTTCCCTGCGGGACATCAAGCGCGGACTATGGGATACCGTTCGCCCCGGCGAGCTAAGCTCTCGGCTGGGTGTGCGCCTAATTGAGTTCGAACAAAATGCACGTGGGAAACCAAGGGCCTTGCTTACGTCGGAGGACGGCAAGACTCCATGGGAAGCCACGGATGAACGACAGCCAAGCGGCCGATTCTACGCATTGGTGCGCCTACATAATGGATCAACGGAGTACATCCAGGAAGGCGAACCGATTCCAGATACCCCCTGGAGGTTGGAAATGATTACTGGCGACTTGAACTCAGCAACATTCATCCACCAAGACGGGGCGATCCAAATCCTCCGCCCGATGCTGAGCTCGGCCCAGCCATAGTAGAACGATGAGGCACTGGTTCAATACATTCTATGGAGGCGCCCTCTGGCTCGTACTCTTTTGGTTAATGACAGGTAACGTAGTTCACGGCCAGAGAGCGGACGAACTGGCTCGACTGAAGACCGATTTGATGACGCAGGCCTTGCGAGCCCGGAGCCAGGGCGACCATGCGACGGCACGCGACGCACTGAGAGAGCTCTTAGCGCTAAATCCTGACGAACCAGCTGTGAAGCGAATGCTTTCAGAGATAAACGAAGCAATTGATCAAACACTGGGAGAGACACAAACGGATATCGATGAGATCAGGCTTTTAGTTGAAGCCGAAGCCCGCAGACTGGCGGCAGCTCCGGCACTCGCGCAACATACCAAAGAGGAGGCGACAGCCCTCATGAGAAACGGACGCGATGCAGAGGCTTCAGCTGTTGTACGAAAAGCTCTTGAAGGCCCACCGCTACCACCGCCAATTCAAGAGGACCTTGAAGCCTTTCTGACCAATATTGAAGCTACCAGAACAGTTGCGCCCGATCCTTCTCCACCCTCACGAGCTCCAACGGTTGTGAAGGACCGTGCGTACCCACAGGAACCGACCGATGACAAAGCATCGAAAGAAGCGAGAATAGTTGCAGACATCGCCCCTCACATCCAGGCAACTGTGGGTCAGAAGTCGGGCGCTATGGGCCGACAAGTTACGCGCGAGTTGATGTTGGAGGATGTATCGGCCGGTTGGAGAAGGAAGGACAGCAATCGCGAGACCCAGCGTGACGGAGTGATCACCCTCTCTCGACCAGGACTCGAGTCACGGCTGCACACCATCCACGTGCCTCGGATCTCCTTTACCGCAGCTCCCCTGAGCCAGATTCTTGATGCGCTTGCCGATCTGGCGGAAGAACAAGGCGCTCCTGTAAATCTGTTGTTACTAAGACGTGGAGGCGAAGACCCACTCGTCGACATTACGTTGCGGGATCTTAGTCTAGATCGGGTCCTGAGCTATCTCGCTGAATCGGCCGGATATGAGCACTATGTGGAGAAGGATGCTGTAGTGCTGCGTCCAGCCAGCAGCCCGTCAGCGTACCTGCGTACGGAGTTTTTTCCAATCAATCGTCCGACGATTATCCGGCTGACCGGAATGGGCGCCATTGAGTCGCCTCCATCCGACCCCTACATCGCCGGAATCCCGAGCCTGCCATCACAGGCTATTCATCAGTCCGAGGAAGCGGCGCTGCTGTCATTTCTCGAACGAGCGGGAGCCTCGTTCTCTACCGTTCCCGGAGCAACGCTGGCCCTCGCTGATGGTCAGGTAATCGTTACGCAGACTCCCGGAAACCTGAAGAAGGTGCAAAAGATTCTTGGACACTACCGCGAAGCAAAGCAGGTTGAGATAGAGGCCCGATTCCTGGAAGTGCAAGAGGGGGTGCTTGAAGAGTTCGGGGTGGAATGGCTAATCAACAATCTTGCCCGGGCGAACAAGGGCGAGCAACTCTACCGATCACAAAACCGAAGCTTGGCTCGCTCGTTTGGAGGCGACGCGGTGGAAGGCGAGCTGATCATAACTGGTCTTGGCGACGGCGTGGGAACCGATGGAACGATACGGCAGCCCATTCGCCCGCCCGAAGTAAGGAACGGAATAGATATTGGCGCTTCGGCACTTGGGCTTGCGGAGATTGCGGGGGTTGTTGGCGACTTTGATGTGGATGCGATCATTCGGGCCCTGGCTCGGCAGACGGGCAACGACCTGATGAGCGCACCGCGGGTGACGGTGCTCTCTGGAGGGACGGCAGAGATTGTGGTGGCGCAGGAGATGATCTATCCGCGCTCGTTTGGGGATGTGGAGGCGAGCGTGGGCCGTGGGAGCTCGCTGGCCGGTAGCGCAGGCGTGGCCGTAACGGCTGGGACGCCGCGGGATTTTGTGACGCGCAACGTGGGTGTGGAGATGCAGGTTACGCCCGTTGTGGAAGAGGATAATTCGATCACGCTGCTGCTGGAGCCTACGGTGACAGAGTTTGAGGGCTTTGTGGAGTATGGGGGCCCGAGCGTGGCGATTGCCGGGGGAACGACGGTGACGGTGCCCAGCGGGTTTTTCCAGCCGGTGTTCAGCATACGGCGGGTGAAGACCGAGGTGATGCTCTGGGACGGCGCCACGGTGGTCATGGGCGGTCTGACGCGGGAGCAGGCGGTGACCGTGAAAGACAAAGTGCCACTGCTCGGAGACATTCCCCTACTGGGGCGCCTGTTCCGCAGCGAAGGCGAATCGACCCAGAAGAAGAACCTGCTGATCTTTGTCACCGCTCGCCTGGTAGATCCGGGAGGGGCGCCTGTAAGGCAGTAGGGGCTGGCGGAAGCGGCCGGGGGAATGGGCGCGTTGCCTAGGGCGGAGTCGCTGGGGAGATGGGACCCATCGTGGCGCCGGCCTCTGTAATCCTGGCATCTCTGCGAAGTGCGTTGCCAGACAGCTCTAGAGACTGCCGGACCGTGCTTTCGCTGCGAATGCATCAGAAGGAAGGCCGGAATTCAGCCGACGACCCCGGATGGCTCGCTGTGGGCGATTGGTATGCGGGTATAGCGGAGGTCTAGGCTCTTGTGAGGATGGAGAACTGGTTGTCTGGGGCGAGCTGGGAGAGGCCGCCTGAGTGGGCGTCGCCGAGGGCGCACAGGTTTACGCTCAGGTTGAAGAGGAGGGCGTTATCTTCGCGGGTTAAGCCGATGGACTCGTATGGGAGCTTGATGTGGACGGCGTAACTTGCGCTTTGTGGCTGAACGGTAGCGCTGGCGCCGTGAACCGCCATAGGGCCGCCGAAGAATTTTACGATGTGGGCCTTTCCGCTCGGGGAGGGGGCGACAATGATCGGTTGCGGTTCCGCGGACTCCTTGAGGTTGTTGAAGCGCAGGGTGATGTATGACCCGGACAAATCGGTGTGATGACCTGTGAGGGAGGGTTCAGTGAGGAGTGAATCATTCACCTCCATGTGAAGGGCCAGGCCGTCTGGCTCGAACCGGATCTGCGTCCGCGAGGCTACTTCACCGCCCAAACGGGTCTCGATGGCGCCGTTCTCCGTGTAACGCGGACGAGGCTGAAGCATTGCGCCGAGCAGGAAGGCGCCGCATGCATCTCCTAGGAGATCAATTTTCACGCCGTCGCTGGCTTGTTCCTTGTTGAGGATGGAGAAGCGGACCTGGGTCTCGCTGGCAGCCGGAATGTCGACTTCTATTGGTTGGTCATCGACTGGAACAACGGCGGGATTGGAGGTCTTTGGCGTTAGCTGCAGACGCACTGGCGCCGTGCGCGGGTTCCACGCGTGAATGAGGATCTCGTTGGTCACGCCCTGGGCGTCATTGAAGCCGCCGGGACAAGAGAGCGTGAGGATGGGCGTGTCGCCAGCGCCGGCCAGTGGACGGCCGGTGTTTGGGATTGTGGGCTTGAACTCGCCGAGGAGGCCTTCCTTCTGGTGCGCCGCGATGAGGTCGTCGCACATGGCCCAGATCTTGTCGAGCGTAAGGGTGGCGGCGGTGTGTGGGTCGCTCATCACGGCGTGGTATATGTGGTCGCGCCGACCGGTGAGTGCGGCTTCCACCGTGAGCTCCTGCACATTGATGTTTGTCCTGCAAATGGCGGCCAGTTGAGGGGGCAGATCGCCGATGAAGGTGGGCTGGACGCGATTGGCGTCAACCAGGCAGGGAAGCTCGACGCAGCAACCATGGGGCAGATTCGTTATGAGCCCGCGATTGGGCACATTGCCATAAATAACGGTTGGGTTGCCGGTCTCGCAGGCATGAATGATGTAGGCTCCGTATTCGTGTGACTGGGGCTCTATGTCTATCTCGCCGTCTTCGCCGAGCAGCTTTTGCTCAGTGGATTGCCAGCTGGATATGATCGACTCGCAACGCCGTATATACTCGTCGAGCGGGATATCAAATTTCTCGATGACCTCGTCGCCGTGGTGGATGAAGTATGGGACGTATTCGGACTGGTGCTCGCTGGACTCGGTGACGAAATAGCCCAGGCGCCGCATCATCTCAAAGCGAACCTTGTTTTGCCGGAAGATCGAGGGGTCTTCCATTGCTTTGAACAGCAGCGGATAGGCATCCTGGCCACGGTAGCTGAACTCCAGGAAGAAGGCCATATGGTTAATGCCGGCCACCTTGTAGCGCAGTTCATTATATGGAATGCCGCAGTAGCGCGCCAGTTCCTGCGAGGTGCCCTGCACCGAGTGGCAAAGGCCCACATGGGGGATGCCCACTGCCCGGTCAACAGCCCAACAGTTCATGGCCATCGGGTTTGTGTAGTTGAGCAGGAGGCACTCGCGATTGCCGTAGCGCTCGATGTCCTCAGCAATTTTCACAAGCTCGGGAATGGTGCGAAGAGCGCGGAAAACGCCACCAACACCGAGGGTGTCTGCTATCGTCTGGCGGAGACCATATTTCTTGGGGATCTCAAAATCAATGACGGTGCCGGGCTTGTAACCGCCAACCTGGATTGTGCAGATAACATAGTCCGCGCCTCGAATAGCCTCGGTGCGGTCAAGGGTGCACTCAAGCCGCGCTGGCGCGCCGAGCCTGGCAATCATGCGACGGGCCATTTCCTGAGCCACCCGCAGGCGGGCAGCATCGATATCCATGAGGCAAATGGTGGCGTTTGCCAGTTCGGGAAACTGGAGCACGTCGCCAATGAGACGCTTGGCGAATACAACAGAACCTGCACCAATGAGGGTGATCTTGGGCATGAAGAAACTTTCAGGTAATGAAACGTGGCGGATCGCAGAAAGCGGCGTGGGCCGTGGGGGAAGATTGAGAAGGGATTTTGGAGTAGGTCAAGGAGAGTTAACGGGTTAAACAATCGATCTGGCGAAAGGTGCGGTGCGGTTTCAGGACCTCGAACGGTAATTATGCGCATTCAGGTTTCGGATTTCCGCCTTTCGGCTTTTCTTTCCTCCTCCAGAGCAGCGAAAAGCGGCCCCATAAGCGGGGCCGCTGCACGCGATTTCCATGGGAGTTCTGGGCCTGGACTTAGCGGGTTATCCAGATCCAGGAACCTGAAAGGGAGCTGAAGTCGGGGGCGTAGATCCAGGTTTGGAGGATGTCGACATATAGCCAACCTTCGAGGCTGCCTATGGGTGAGAAGACCCAGCCGAGGCCGTCGACATATAGATATGTAGGAATATCAGCGAAGTAGCCGTCCTGAGCCAACTTCGTCCAGCCTGCGGCCCAATTATCGAGCGGGCCGAAAGCGCCGATGTAGTCCAGCTGCGTGAAGAAACCATCTTCCGGCAGATCAACGGCCTGGTGGGATAGCAACAGGCTGCCTGCCTGTGGGACAGGATTAAGAACGGCCTCTGGCAAGCGCGAGACAGGGAAGGCTGGATCGGCGATCGTATTTGTGCCTTGGAAGAACTGGGCGGGATCGATATTGCCGGCGCCAGTTACGCCGAGCCCAGCAGGCGTGTTGTCTGCGGCTGCGCCGCCCCAGAAGATGTTTCCTTCGAAGGCGATGTCGCCGGCGTTGAAGCGGCCTTGTTGGTCGTTGTTTTCGTCGTTGTCGATGTCGATCATCTTGATGTAGTCGACAAAGACGCTGTTATACACCTTGGCTGCCCCGTTTGCGCGGATGTTGATCGCGGTGTTTGCGCCACGGCCAATGAAGGTGGCGTTTGCCAGCTCGAGCTGCATGAATGGCTCGCCGTTATTTGGGGAATCTGCGCCATCCCACTCGCCGCCCTTGTCTGCGGCTTCGCCCCCGGGAACCTCAGACTGCAGCACGAGGAGATTCTGCACCTTGCCGCGGTAGCCCTGGTCGAGGTCGAGGGCGTCGTCTGTGGCGTATGCCAGCACGATGTTGCGCAGGTTGACGTTACCGCCGAAGATCTCGATGCCGTCGTCTGCGCTGGAGAAGATCTCGATGTTCTCGAGAACAGTTCCAGATCCCACGCCGCCGAGTGTAAGCCCCTGCACTTCGTCGCCAGCGGCCAGGGAAACGCCCGTATAGCGGATGGACACGTAGCGAAGGACGCCGGAACTGTCTGCATCGTCATTGCCGCCATAGACGGTAAGCGCTTCGTCTCCGGCTGCGGGCACGAGCCCTTCAACCTGTTGGGTGGGAAAATCGCCTCCCCAAACGCCCTCGGCATTTCCATTGAGGCGGGCGCGCCCGAGGAGAGCCACCCCACCCCACTCGCCGGTATTCGTCCAATCGAGCGTTTCGGTCCGTTCGCGGATGGATGTGAATACGATTGGGTTGGTCGGGACGCCCTCGGCCATGATCTTCGCGCCGCGGGTCACGATGAGTGCGGTCGCGTCTGCGCCGGTGCCGTTCTCAGCATAGATGGTGACGCCGGGCTCGATGTAGAGGGTGGCGCCTTCCATGACGTAAGTGTATCCGTCGATCAACCACTCACTGTTTGCGGTGAGAGTCGTGTCTGCGGTGATCTTGTTTGGCAGGGTCTGCAGCTCCTGGGCAGATGCGCCAAGACTGAAGGCAGCGCCGCCAAGCAACGCGATGATGTAGGATTTGATGTTCATCGGTAGTTTTCCAGTTCGGGTTAGAAACTGTGGCTGAGCGAGAGGGAGAAGGTGCGGCCGCGTTTATAACGCTCCCACACCAGCGTTTGCCCCTCGCTGAGCTGGATGGTCTGTTCAATGTCTGGATCGAGAAGGTTCGCGGCCTTGAACTTGAGCTTCCAGCCACTCCAGAGACCCTTGGAGATGACAAGATTGAGCATTGGGGCGGGCTGCTCATAAACATCTGGCAGGGTGCCCAGGGTCACATAGGCCAGCCGCTCGCCCACATAGTTGTAGATCAGCGAGGCGGAGAGATCGTGGGCGAAGTTCTGGTAGGTAAGGTCGAGATTGAGGATGAGATCTGACTGCCCCAGCAGTGA
Source organism: uncultured Puniceicoccaceae bacterium (assembly GCA_964430955.1). Taxonomy (GTDB): domain Bacteria; phylum Verrucomicrobiota; class Verrucomicrobiia; order Opitutales; family Oceanipulchritudinaceae; genus CAYSHY01. Next base: position 118,889 of record CAYSHY010000001.1, read on the forward strand.
GCGATGTGCAGCGAACGACGGGTCGCCACCGCGATTGGGGTCGCGCGAGAAGGCCAGTTCTTCCTCTGGAATGCTTACCTCTGCATCGACAAGAGATAGGTTTCCTCCCAGAGAGAGGCCATCAAGCACGCTCCAGAGATTGCCCAGGTCGTAGCGCAGCTCGATTTCCACTCCTAACAGCTCGCCTTCCGGGACATTCTGCGGTCGCGTCAGGGCAACCCCGGCGCCGGTATCCAGAAGCACCTCGATCGGGTTCTTCATATCCTTGTAAAACGCGCTAATGGCGACGAGCTGGCCGCGGTCCCGGAACCACTCCCAGCGAAGGTCAAAGTTGTTGATCTCCGCCAAGTCCAGCTCTGGGTTCCCCTGATAGATGTCGCCGGAAAAAGGATCAAAGATTTGGCCGCTGGAAAGCTCCTTGAGCGTGGGCCGGGCAATCGTGCGTCCATAGGCAAGACGCAGGTTCATATCTTTCGTCAGGCTGTAAACCAGGCTGAGCGCGGGCAGTATGTCATCCTGCTCAATCTCCGCATCCTGTGACGACCCCGGGGAGAGTTGACCTTTATTGTCAAAAGAATCGACATCTAGCGTTGTGTGCTCCAACCGCGCGCCGCCGATGACCCGCAGGCGCGGCAGAACCTGGAAGTCTGCCATGGCGTAGGTCGCCCAGACGTCTTGCTCGCCTTCGTAGTTGGACGTATAGGTGGACTCGATCTTGGGCCACCAACCCAGCTCAAACGGATACCGGCCCCCGGCGTTATCGAAGTCAGTGACGCCCACGTTGCCGGGGCGATACATGTTCTGCAGCCGCTCCCATGCATTGGGGCCGGCAATGCGGCGCACCGGCCCAAACGGAGATGGGTCGGCGGGATTTTCGGTGGGCCCATACCAGAGCGTATAACGGTCGTCTTCATATGTGCGCTCCGTAAGGGTAACGACGCCGCCGAGCTTGAGCTCGCCAGAGAACCGCTCCAAAGGTATGGCGAGGTCCGCGCCCAGCTCCTTGTTCGTTTCATCGAGGTAACGGAAGAAGCGGGAGGGATCGAAGACCCCCTGCGCCTGAAACTCGCCGACATAAGGCTCATAAAGCGTCTCGACGATGCGATAGTCGGGCTGATCCTGGCTGGAGTTACTCCAGGCGGCGCGCCAATCAAGGGTGGAGTCCAACAGATTCTCGAACTGACTCTTGCCGCTTAGGGCCACAGACGTGATCGACCGCTCTGTATACAGGAGAGAGTAATTCTGGAAGATACGCCCGTCTGAGTTTTCGCGCTCCTCGCCGAAGCCCCGTTGCACTGTATCCTCGGCCATCTGGTTGCGGAGAATATCGAGAGTCAACTCGTGGTTATCCGACGGCTTGTAGGCAATCTTGGCGAAAGCACCCAAGGCTGCGGTCTGCTGGCTTCTTGTATAGCCGAAGGGGGTATCTTCACCCCATGGGAAGTCTGAGTCGCTCAATGCATCTTCGAATGTGAAGGCAGATGTATCCGGGCTGAAGATGCGGCGTGCCGTGGGATTGCGCCCGGGGGCGAGGTTACCGGGGGCGTAGCGAGCGAGCACCCCGTTATCGAAGTGGCTATTGGAGCGATCATAGGTAAGGCTGAAGGTATAGCCCAGTTGCTGCTCCCCCTTCAGAAGAATAGTATCGCCGAAGGCCACAGCCAACCCATAGCCGGGATCGGCTGTGCGAGTGCGCGGATAGAAGTCCTGCTGGAATCCCCGGGCGAATCGGTCCAACGTTTCAAGCGGCGCGGTATCGCCCTCGATTGCGGCTCGGCGGAGCAGCTGGTCGGTAATTCCCCCGGCCGACATTGACAACCAATCCCCGAAGCTACGGTCATAGAACGCAATGTCGGGAATGGATGGCGCTTTGCGATCCTCCGAGCCCATGGCAAAGGCATCGACACCCTTTCCGCTTGTTAGAATGTCCTCACCCGTGGACTGGCTATTGTACGAGGTAGAGACCGATACGGTCGCGAAAAACCCCTCGGGAAAGCCCTTGGTGCGAATGTTTACACTGCCACCGGAAAAAGCGCCGGGTTGATCGGGCGTAAAGGACTTGGAAGTTTCGATGCTCTCCAGCAGATCTGTGGGAAACTGGTCCATCTGCACCGCCCGCTTGTCTGGATCTGCGCTGGGAGCGGTGACGTTGTTGATCAACGTGCTTGAATAGCGGTCCCCCATACCGCGGATGAGCACATATTTGCCATCCACGACAGAGGCCCCCGGCAATCGGCCCAGCGCTTCGGCGGCGTCGCTGATTCCCTGCAGAGAGAAGGTCTCTGCGCCAATCGCGTTGGACAGGACTGAGGCTTCCCGGCGCACATCCAAAAGACCGATGTTGCTGTCGCGCGACTGGGTTGCCTCGACCACCAGCGCAGCAAGCATGATCACTTCGCCAAAGACATCCTCCGAGCGTTCCTTGATGCGGTAATCAAGCACCGCTTCACCGCCGGAAGGCAGCCGGGTCTGGCTGGTGTCATAAGCGTAGCCGGCCTTGTGAAAGCTAATGATCTGTTCGCCTGAGGGCACATCCCGCAGCTCGTAGTAGCCGTCGGCGTCCGTGAGTGTGCTTTGGCTTGTAGCAGAGACCGTGACGGAAACAGCCTCCACAGGACGTCCTGTCGACGCATCCTGTACCCGGCCGAACAACCGGGCAGTTCCCAGATGCTCCACAGCGCCAAGCTTGAGCGACAGCGCTTCTGTTTGCCCAGCGACTGACGCCTGCATGGGAGCAAGCCCCGCAGCCAGCCCCGCAATATAGGTTAAGGTTCTTGGTAATCGCATGAATGGCTGCCCTTTTGGAAAGGCAAACCGTTACATGCAAGACGATAGCATTAGCGTAACAAGCTTATCACAGTCCGGTAACTGTGCGTTAACATTGTAACGTGGTTGTAACGAAAGCGGGAGAGTCTGCGTTGCGGCAAGTGAGCCCCGCTGAAGTGGACCGGACAACAACGCTTGGCCGGTGACCGGTGTGCAGTGTCAGGACATGGCGTACAACCAAGTCGAGCAGGTTTGGAAGAATCAGAGTGACGAGACGCAGGAACAAGAATCCCCTAAGTTAAGAGATATGCGGTATGCGACTTCCTGATTGCGCCATCGCACCGCCAATCATCCTTGTCACTCGCTCCGCCAATCGGCGCCTACAACTGCTCGGCGAGTTTGTCGGGAGTGGCGACTTCGATGGCGTGGGAGGAGAACTGGCGGAGGATCTCGGGATCGAAGCCGGTGAGATAGGGCACAACAAGAATGACACGGTCAACTTTCTCGGCAGCCCGCAGGAGGATGCTTTGGCCGAGGGCGACAGCGTACTGCTCGCGTATGTTGAATCGGCATTCGATGCAGATGTTGCGGCCATTCTGCAAGGGAACCAGAAAGTCCGTGCGTAATCGGGGCCCTACCCTGCCAAATCGTTCGTAGTCCAGACCGGCTTTATCGAGCACAGCCTGCACGTCGCACTCGAACTCAATCGAATCGCTCTTGCGACGCATATACTCGCGAGCCCGTTGGACAGCGGCTTCCAAGTCGAGCCGTTCCTCGTCACGCATGATTTGTGCAAAACCCTTGAGCTCGGCCTCGATACAGAGAGTGACGTACGGGCTGAACTTTAGCGCCAGCGCCTCTGCCCTCGCCTTCGCGCGCGCTTCAAGGTCTGGGCTCATCGAGATACCAACTGTGCGATGCTTTGACATGGAAAGAGGGACTTTGGGCACGGAAATGAGGTGCTCTCATCAGAGTAATATTGAACCAAGGAAAATTGTCTAGAATAATAACATTATTACAAAACATATTCATTAGTTCACCTCAAGAGCGACGTTACAGTGTCCGTAGATGTACGACGTCCAAAGATGGGATGGTGGGGCTAGACCATGCCGTTTAGCACGCGTGGCAGCCTGCCGAGGCTTGCTTCGAGGTCTTCAGAGATCTTGGCCATTTCATCTTCGGTGCGATGTCCGAAGAGAATCTCCCAACCAGCGGTATGCATCCATTGTCCGCGGTGCAAGGCCCAGTCGGGGTCTTCGCCAGCGGTTTCCGCGACTTCCACCATCGCTGAAGCGATCTGAATTGCCGCGGCGGCTCGGGCATGCTCACCGGCTTTATCAGGCGCATTTTGCCAGCGCACGGGGATCACGATCTCGTCGCCCAGGTGATGACGCTCAAGGAAGTAAGCGCCCACGCGTGCGTGATCCCACCCGATCAGCTCTTCCTCGATCTCCCAAAGTGATTTCTCCTCTTCCTTCTCCTGCTCAAGAATCTCTGCAAACTCATCGGGGAATGTTGAGGCCATCACGATCTTTCCCACCTTATGGATCAAACCAACGATGTAGTCTGTGTCGTCCTCGTAGCTCATTCCCGAGCTGCTCAGAATCTCGCGGGTGAGAATGCCACAGCCAATGCTTTGCCGCCATAGGCAGCGCCAGTCCGCCTGGGCGACGCCGTGCCGCAGGCGATCAAAGTCTTCGATAACAGGGGTGGCTACCGCCAGCTCCCGTATCTGCCGTAGCCCCAGGTAAAAGATCGCTTCCTCAATGTTGTTTACCCGCTGTGAGAGCCCGAAGAACACTGAATTTACCAGCTTGAGCAAGCGAGACGTCAACGACGGATCCCGTCGGATCACCTCTGCGATCTGGGAAGTGAAACTGTTTTCGGCGTAAACGAGCTCAGTCAGTGCAGCACCAATGCTTCGCAGGGACGCCAAACGCGGCGCACCGTCAATCCTGTGCCTGATCTGCTCATCGCTAAATCTCGCCTTACTGATCATATCCCCGGGTACTACTTTCCGTATATCGGCTCATTGGACAGGCAACTGAAGCAAGATCCACGTTTTATTGCGAGAAGGGACGGCGAAGCCGCAATAGGTGAATCTCGCCTAGCGAGGCCAGGCGATGGCGCGGGGCAGGGGTGGCGTTCGCGCATGAACCGCAAACCAAGCCATCGCACCACTGCGAAGCTGTCTCTACTTTCCCTAGGCCGTGAAGTATTCGACTCCTGCCTGGAAGATGGGTTCTTCCTTGTTGCCGCAAACATTTATGCCGACATAGGGACCGCAGCGCTCGCTGTGGGCCATCTTGCCGAAGATGCGACCGCAGGGGCTCGTGAGACCCTCTATTGCGCAGATGGAGCCATTCGGGTTGAACTCGATCGAGTTGCTCGGACGGCCTTCATCGTCAACGTACTGCGTGGCGATCTGCCCGGCCTGGGCAAGCTTGCGTATAACGCCACTGGATGCGTGCAACCGGCCTTCGCCGTGAGAAACGGCGACAGTGTGCGTGCTTCCAAGCGGTGTGCGGCTGAGCCAGGGTGAAAGCGTCGAGACTACCTTTGTGCGCACATACTTGGACTGGTGACGACCGATATTGTTAAACGTCAGTGTCGCGTCGCCGGGTTGCAGGTGGCGGATCTCTCCATACTGCAGCAGCCCCAACTTGATGAGCGCCTGGAAGCCATTGCAGACGCCGAGGATCAGACCGTCGCGGTCTCGCAGGAGCGACATAACGGCGTCTGCAATTCTTTCGTTGCGGAAGACGGTAGCCGCGAACTTGCCAGAACCATCTGGCTCGTCCCCTGCGCTGAATCCGCCGGGAACCATGAGAATTTGGCACTCGGAGATACGTCGGGCCATCTCCGAGAGCGACTGGTTAACATCCTCGGGTCGCACATTGCGGAAGACGAAGACGTCTGTCTCGGCGCCAGCCCGTGAAAATGCCCGGGAGCTGTCGAACTCACAGTTTGAGCCCGGGAAGACAGGTATGAACACCCTTGGCTTGGCAATACGTGGGCTGCGGCGCTTCTTTGGCTTGCCCTGGAAGGATAGCTCCAATGCCGGAAAGTCAGGCTCAGGCGCCTTGGTGGCGAAGACCTGCTCAAGAGGCTCCTCCCACGCCTTCTGGAGGGCGACAACATCAATCGATTCGCCCTGGAGCTTGATTTGAGGTTCGGCAATAGTGCGACCGATCTCGTCTGCCCGGAGCTGGGCGTCTTCCCTTAGCTCTACCACGATGCCGCCGTAGCCGGGCCCATAGAGATCTGCGTCTGAAAGGCTGGCCGTAACTTCCAGGCCTACTCGATTACCAAAGGCCATACGCGCCAATGCTTCCGCCAAGCCACCGGAGCGCACAGAGTGGGCAGCCAGGACCTCGCCACGTGCGGCGGCCTGCGAGAAGGCTGCCCAGTTCTGCTTCAACGACGCAAAGTCAGGGGTGAAGTCCTCCTTCCAGCGGTGAGGCAGCCATACCACGCGGCTGCCTGTTTGCTTGAATTCGGGTGTGAGGACCTTATCTGCAGGCAACGGGCATACCGCGAAGGCCACGAGCGTTGGCGGCACGTGGAGATCATTGAACGAGCCGCTCATGGAGTCCTTGCCACCGATAGCCGCAGTTTCGAACTCAAATTGGGCCTTGAGTGCGCCAAGCAACGCTGCTGCCGGCATCCCCCAACGCGCTGGGTCGCCGCCGATCTTCGGGAAGTACTCCTGCAGGGTAAGGCGGGTGCGCTCGCGATTGCCACCACCTGCCATGATGCGGGCGATGGCTTCAACAATGGCGTAGCTAGCGCCGTGAAATGGGCTCCACGAGGAGATCTCCGGGTTGAAACCGAAGCTCATCAGCGTGGCGGTGCGGCTCTCGCCTTCAAGCACGGGCACCATTGCCGCCATACATTCAGGCGGTGTCGCCAGGTGCTTGCCTCCAAAAGGATGGGTGACAGTCAAGCCGCCGATCGTGCTATCGAAGCGCTCGATCAGACCGCGCTGCGAGGCCCGGTTCAGATCTGACAGCAATGACTTCCAGCGCGCCTCGGCAGAATCCGCGGATTCCACCGCAAGTCTCGCCAGGGGCGACAGACCATCCTTCGGCGCTCGAATAATCGCCGAAGCAGTTTGCGGCGCGCCAGCCGTGTCCAGGAATGAACGGGCGACATCGACAATGCGCTGCCCGCGCCACTCCATAACCAGGCGACCGGTATCGGTGACATCTGCAACTGGCGTGGCTTCGAGATTCTCTTCCGCCGCGAGCTGGAGGAACCGGTCCACAGATTCAGGGCGCAGGACAACCGCCATGCGCTCCTGCGACTCGGAAATCGCAAGCTCGGTGCCGTCGAGTCCCTCGTACTTCTTGGGCACGCGATCGAGGTGTATGTGGAGACTGGGTGCAATCTCGCCAATCGCCACAGAAATGCCGCCTGCTCCAAAGTCGTTGCAGCGCACAATGAGACGGGCTGCCTCGGGATTACGGAAGAGGCGCTGCAACTTGCGCTCCTGTGGCGGATCGCCCTTCTGGACCTCGGCAGAGTTCTCGAGGGCGTTGTGGTCGTGCTGCTTTGAAGAGCCCGTTGCTCCGCCAATGCCGTCGCGCCCCGTGCGACCACCAACGAGGACGACCACATCGCCCGGCTGTGGATTACCGCGGATGACGTTTGAGCGTGGAGCTGCCCCGATGACAGCGCCGACCTCCATGCGCTTGGCAATGTAGCCGGGGTGGTAAATCTCATGGACCAGCCCCGTGGCCAAGCCGATCTGGTTGCCGTACGAGCTATAGCCTCTGGCGGCCTCTCGGGTGATCTTGCGCTGCGGCAGCTTGCCCGGGAGTGTCTCGTGGAAAGGTTGGCGCGGGTCGCCGCTGCCGGTGACGCGCATTGCTTGGTAAACATAAGCGCGGCCCGAAAGCGGGTCGCGAATGGCGCCGCCCAAACAGGTGGCTGCCCCGCCGAATGGCTCGATCTCCGTGGGGTGATTGTGCGTCTCGTTCTTGAACATCACGAGCCACTCTTCGGTGTGGCCGTTGACCTCCACCGGCACGATGATGCTCGCTGCGTTGATCTCCTCGGAAACCTCCAGATCGTCCAGTTTGCCAGCCTTGCGCAGGGCCTTCATGCCGATCGTGGCGATATCCATGAGGGTGACGGGACGGTCCTTCCCCGCATAGAGCTGCTGTCGCGCGCCCTGATATTCCTCCCATGCCTGGCGTACGGGCGCCGTCAGCGGACTATCCTCGATTTCCACCTTTTCCAGGCGCGTGAGGAACGTTGTGTGGCGGCAGTGATCGCTCCAGTAAGTGTCGAGAACGCGAATCTCGGTGATCGTGGGGTCCCTGCCCTCTTCCTTGTAGTAGTTCTGGCAGAAGAGGAGATCAGCCTGCGACATTGCGAGGCCTAGATCGGAGGAGAGGCGGGACAATCCGGCTGCATCGAGACCACGGAATCCATCAAGGCTCGGCGTTGGGCCGGGCTCAGGGAGAACGGCATGGAGCGTCTCGGGCTTCGCCATGCTGGCTTCGCGCGAATCCACCGCATTGATCAGATAGTCCTTGATTCGACGAATGTCAGCGTCCGATACATCACCCTTAATGATATACACACGGGCACATGCAATCGCCGGACGCTGTCCCTGCGCGATAATCTGTATGCACTGCGCCGCCGAGTCTGCCCGTTGGTCATACTGTCCCGGCAGGTATTCCACAGCAAAAGCGGTTTCTGCAGGCTTTGTGGTAAAATCCTCAAGATAGACGATGTCGCTTTGGGGCTCGCTGAAGATGAGGCGCACCGCCTGCTCGAAGACCTCTTCAGTGACGTCGTCCACATCATAGCGATTGAGCATGCGAACGCCCTCAAGAGCCTCGATACCGAGTGTCTCCCGCAAGTCCTGGCACAATTGGCTGGCCTCAACATCAAAGCCAGGCCGCTTTTCGACAAATACCCGCCGAATCATCGTACTGTTAGTAAGGGTTGTAGACCGGGTGCGGCAAGCTCGTTGCACGCGCAGTTTTATACAGAGCAAGCCGAGGCTGCCTGTGGTTGCGTATGTTCGCAAGAGCCATGTTCCTGCGAACCATTATGTTGCTCGCGATCTGCATGTCGCTTGAGGAATGGCGCGGTGGGACTGCGCGGGCAATCGTGGAGTCCCGAAAGCGGGCCCTGGTACAGGATTTCTCCGCCGCGCTCACCACCTTCGGGACCGACTTCCACCACATAGTCCGCCTCTGCGATGACATCGAGGTGATGCTCAATGACGACCACAGTGTGCCCCTGCTCAACGATACGATGAATCAGGTCGATGAGGCGCTCGCAGTCGCTGAGATGCAATCCGATTGTGGGCTCCTCCAGAACATAGAGATTCTCCGGGCGTTCTCCTCGAGTGCGGTCCTTCATCGTAGGCAGTCCCTTGGCAAGTTCGCTAACAAGCTTCAGGCGCTGCGCCTCGCCGCCAGACAAGGTGGGGCTGCTCTGCCCCAGCGTGAGGTAACCCAGGCCGGTCTGCACCATGAGATCCAGCAGCGATGAGAGGCGTGAATGAAAGGAAAAGAACTTGGCTGCCTCTTCAAACGTCATGTCCAGGACGTCAGCGATGTTCCTGCCATTCCAGCGAATGTCCGCGAGCTCCTCGCCAAAGCGACGACCTTCGCAGTCCTCGCAGGGGACATAGGCTTCTGGCATGAAGCTCATCTCCAGCTTTACGATGCCTGCGCCTTTGCAGGTTTCGCAACGCCCGCCCTTGGTGTTGAAGGAGAATGTGCTCGCATTCAGGCCACGCATGCGCGCCTCCGGCAATGCCCCGAAGTACTGGCGAATGAGATCAAAGGCCCCGATGTAGGTCGCCGGCGTAGAACGGGGCGTCTTCCCAATCGGATTCTGGTCGACCTCGATCACGGAGCGGAACGCATTACCGTTATAAAGACGTTTGAAAGTGGGTCGCCCATGATCATGCGTCGCAACGCAGCTGCTACCGTCGAGTCGATGTTCCCTCTTCTTGATCGCCTCGCCCACGGCCGGGACCATCAGATCGCGTATTAGCGTGGACTTACCTGCGCCTGAAATGCCGCACACAACGGTGAGCCTGCCCCGAGGAATGCACAGATCGACATTCTTCAGGTTTCGCAACGCGCCGCCCTGCAGGACAAGCCAATCGGTCTTCCTGGAACGCGGTGTCCATGTAGCGGGCAGGTCGCGAAGCTTGCCGCGGAGCGGATGCTCGATGCCATGCTTGAGGTACCTGCCGGTGATTGAATCGGGATTTGCCGTGAGCACGCCAACCGGCCCCTGAGCCAGAATCTCGCCCCCGTGGGCGCCTGCCCCGGGCCCGAGGTCGATAATGTTGTCTGCCTCGCGCATGATATCGTCGTCGTGCTCGACAACGAGGAGGGTGTTGCCCTTCTCCTTAAGCTGCTTGAGCGAATCGATGAGGCGCATGCTGTCTTGCGCGTGCAGACCGATGGAAGGCTCGTCGAGCACATACAGGACGCCAGAGAGGTTTGACCCCAGCTGCGCGGCCAGTCGGATTCGCTGGCTCTCGCCGCCCGAGAGGGTCGTTGCGGAACGATCCAGCGTAAGGTAGTCGAGACCGACCTCCTTCATGAAGCGGAGACGCTGATCGATCTCAGGCTTCAACTCATCGACAATTGCGCGGCCACGCTCATCGAGCTTGAGGTGATCCAAGGTCTGGAGCAACCGCTCAGGCGTCAGCGCAAGGAGCCCCGGAAGGTTGATGCGCCCGCCGTCTTCCAAGTGCAGGTAAACTGCCCGTGCAATGGAATTCAGGCGTTCGCCGTTACAACCGGGGCAGGTTTCTCCATCGTTGAATGATCTCGGAAGCTGATCGAGCGACTCGTCAGATCGCATCCAGTCAAAGAGCATGCCGTAACCGTGGCAAACGGGACACCATCCACGGGCGCTGTTCCAGGAGAAATGTTTTGGGTCCAGATCCGGGAAGGCCTCGCCTGTGACCGGGTCTGCCTTGCGGGTGGAGAGCCACGAAAGCACAGCTGCATCCGCGCCAGCGAGGAAGAAGGCCCCTTTTCCGAGCCTGAGCGCCGTATCGACAATATCTGTTGGCGCGGCCTCGGCGCCCGAAGGATCCAGAAGACGCTTGCCATCCCACTGGCCCACGACGCATTCAATGTCGTGCTCGCGGTAGCGGTCCAGCTTGCGAAAGTTTTCCAGGTCCACAAAAGAGCCGTCAATGCGCAGCGTCTTGTAGCCATGGCTCCGCGCCCAGTTCGCCAATGGTTCGTGGTGCCCCTTTCGGCCGCGAATAAGGGGAGCACAAATGTATTGGGTCGCCCGGGACTTGCCCAGAATGAGCTTTAGACGTTCTACGAGCGCACCTGGCTTCAATGCTACCAGAGCCTCGCCAGTATGTGGACTATGCTGGTGGCCTGCACGGGCATAGAGCAGGCGGAGGTATTGCCCCACCTCCGTCACCGTGGCAACGGTGCTCTTGCCGGAGCCTCGCGTTACGCGTTGCTCGATTGCCACTGTGGGTGGGATGCCCCTAAGCCAATCGACCTCCGGCCGCGGCAACTGCTCAACATACTGTCGCGCCCATGGCGACATACTTTCCATGAACCGGCGCTGACCTTCGGCAAAGATGATATCGAATGCGAGCGACGACTTGCCGGAACCTGACACGCCGGTGAGGACCGTCAGCTGCCGGTGTGGAATCTCGAGGGAGAGATTCTTGAGGTTGTGCTGGCGCGCACCGGAAAGCGAAAGCGATGTGGGCGAGGCGTCGGAAACCCAATTGTATGACGACGGCGCTTCTGCAGCTATTGCGCCATTACTGGAAATCTCGACCGGAGCTACCGGTTCATGAATTGCACGCCACATGAATGGTGCGCTGACAGTCATTGCAGAGGCCAGCTTCTCTGGCGGCCCTTCAAAAACCAGCCTGCCTCCGTTAACACCCGCGTCGGGGCCCATCT
>CAYSHY010000002.1:0-16509 GCA_964430955.1 uncultured Puniceicoccaceae bacterium
CGCCAGTGCTCCCACGCATTGTCGGCGTATCGCGCAGCGTGCGCTCCACGACGGGGTGTCGCCCAGCCTCAATCTCCATATCGCGGCTCTCATCCAGCTCGGGCTGGCAGTAATCCCATTCACGGGCCTGTTGCGCCCAGCCCAGAAACACATCCAGCTCGGCAAGCGCCTGCGCGCATGCCTCAAGCTCCTGAGACTGGTCGAGCACTGCCGACACCAGCTCCTTAAAAATCTCCTCCTCGCGCGCTATCGAGCGTTCCTCGGCGTGAAGGATTTCTTTTTCTTTCTCCTTTAGATCTGGCGTGGTGTAGCGCTCGGCATTTACCGTCGTCTGCTTGCGCGTGTAGTCGTCGGGCACCAAGTGGATGTTGCTCTTGGTTATCTCGATGAAATAACCGAAGGCGTTGTTAAATCGTATATTCAGCTTCTTGATGCCAGTTCGTTCCTGCTCTGCCCGTTCCAGCGAGGCGATCCAGTGGCGGCTGTCGCGGGTAAGCTCGCGTAGGTGATCCAGCGCCTCATCATAACCATCGCGGATGTAGCCTCCTTCCTGAAGATTGTTGGGCAAGGTGTCGCCTAGGGCTGTCTCCAGCAGCGTGCGAAGGTCGGGGAAGTCACGCAGGCGGTTCAGGTAGGTTGCCAGATGCCAGCCCTCAAACTGCTCGAGCACGGCAAGCAAGAGCGGCAGCTGTTGTAACGTGTCTCGAATTCCGGCGAGTTCCCGCGGGTTGCGCAAGCGATTCTGCAGACGTCCAAGGATGCGCGGAATATCGCGCACGCAGCTCAAATACTCCTTTAGCTCGCTTGCGAGGCCCGGCGCCTCCAGCAGTTCGCCGACGGTGGCCTGTCTGCGCTTAATCTCACGTAGGTCAAGGACCGGCGCGGCCAGCCATGATTCCAGCAAGCGCGCTCCGGGGGCCGTGCTAGCTCCGTCCATGGCGTCCAACAGGCTTCCCTCCCTGCCGCCCGTTGCGCTACGAAACACCTCCAGGTTGCGCAGCGTCGAAGGGTCCATCAACAGGCTGCGCGACGAGCTGTGCGGACGGATGGTACGGATGTTCTTTGGCTTGGAGCACAGGCTCTCCTCGGCGTAATAGAGCAACGCCGCGGCTGGTCCCAACCCGGCATGATCCTGCTGTAGGCCAAAGCCATCCAAGCTTAGAACACCCAGCGTTTCGGACACTGCCCGCATGCCCTCACGGGGTTCGAAATGGTAGTCGGGCAACGTGCTGTGCGCCCGGCCCTGCAACAGGATGTCCAACTGCTCCCGGACATGAGGCATGCCGGGGTGTTTGCTCAGATGCGACCACTCGGACTCAGGGGTAACCACCTCTCGCGGATCCAGCGCGATCATTACCGGCATCAAATCCGCGATCCGCTCCTCATACGCCACGCAAAAGTCGCCCGTAGTCAGGTCCAGCCATGCTGAAGCCAGGCCGATCTCTCCGTTGCGCGTCTTCACCAGGTCTAGCCCCAGGAGATAGTTTCCCCGTCGCGCCTCCATCTGATGGTCTTCCAGCGTGGTGCCCGGCGAGAGGATCCGGGTGAGCTGCCGTTTTACGATCTTTCCCGGCTTCGGCGCCTCCACCTGGTCACAGATCGCCACCTTCTTTCCCGCCGCCAGTAGCTTGGGAATATACGCATCGGCAGCATGGTAGGGGATGCCTGCCATGGGTTGCCCGTTACGCTGCGTTAGCGTAATGCCGAGAATACCCGCGCCGACCTTCGCGTCCGAGTCAAACATCTCATAAAAGTCGCCCAGACGGAAAAGCAGCACAGCGTTAGCCGGCAGGTTGCGCTTCACCTCCAGGTACTGCTCCATCATTGGAGTTACCTTTGCCTTGCGGCCAGTATTGCTTGCCTTGGATGCCATCTTCTCGGGGTGTGCGAACACTAAGCCATCCCACCCAAACTTGGAAAGGAAACTCTGTTCACACCCCATCCCCATCCAAAAAGAAATCTCTTACGGAGTCACAGAGATACGAAGATTTTTCCAGAACCCAGATCTGTATTCCACGCAGAGAAGCAAAGAGCGCAGAGAATACCTACCAGCTCCATAGCACGCCCCCTTCTTCTTTAGGATTCAATACTTCTCCCCTCCGCGCCTCCGTGAGAGACACTAGGATGATTCGACTATCCCGAGGATGACCGCTCCTCCCACCCCGAATGGCCGGAAGTAGTATGCGTCTGTCCAATACGCCCCCTTTTCAAATTCCCCAGGCCCTACAAATGGCTCGACCTCACCCCGGGCGTCGTGGTGGGGGCCCAGGAGGTTGTGCAGGGAGTTTACGATCTCCAGCCTGAGTTCGTTTTGCCCCGGGCGCACTAGTGACGTGATCTCCACCTCCCATGGCCGCCAGATCAGATCTCCCGCCTTCTCACCGTTTATTGTTACCGTGACGGCCCTGGCGTTCACCTTGTCCAGGCGCAGGAAGACCCGCCCGCCGAGGTTCCCGAGCTCAAAGCTCCGCGTCAGCGCCAGCTTTCCGGCATAAAACGGCAACCCAGCCTCCACCGCATCCCCGCTGAGCATTAGCTTCCCAGGCATTGGCTCGACGACGAAGCTGCGCCTATCCAGCCGCTTCACCAAGAATCGCCCAAGCAGATAAATCGATTCCACCTCCGGTGTGCGCTCGGCCTTATACAGCAGCTCCACCGCGTTGCGGCCGTCCTTCACCCAGTCGCCAATCTGCACCTTCCTGAAGCCGATATCTCGCCAGTAGCCCTCATCTTTCGACTCCACGGCCTGTCCATTCACTCGAATCTGAAAATCCGTTGGACGCTCAAGCACCAGCCATACATCCCCGCCTTTCCAGCCCCGTGTTTCAAAGGCATATTCCAGCCGAAATCCTCGTGCATCCGATCCGGCAAGCTTGCGGTTGATCTCGATACACGGCGTAGGCTCACCAAACTCCTCCGTCGGATGCGCCAGGCGACAATGATCGATCGTGAGGACATTGGGATCCAGTGCCTGAAGGTCCCATGGCCCGTCAAGCTTCGCCAGGGTTACATCCTGAATCGCAATCTTCGCCACTGGTGCGGGATCTGCAGAGGGATCGATTTCCAGCAATAGAGAATCTCCGCCTTCGAAGCGGTATTCCAGCACCGTCTGCCCATTCTCTGTGGTGACATCCAACTCCCGACTCTGGCCGGTCATGGCGTCCAGCTGCACAGATCTTCCCGCTTCTGGAAGGCGCAGGCGTACGTGGCGTCTATTGTCGGGGTCGTTGTTGATGAAAAAATAGACCGCTTTTCCGTTCCGTCGCCGTTTATGGTAGAAGATCGTCCTCGCTGGCCCGCCATCCACGAGCTCTGCCTCAACCTGTGCCTCGAGCCTCTCACGCAGGTCGTCAATCATGCAATAGTAGCTTGTTAGCCGCGCCCCACGCAGCTTCTCCTGCACGCGCTCGCTGGCGGGCTCACCGTCCACATAGCCTGGGAACTCCCGCACCACCAGAACCTGCCCGCCAGCCCCAATAAACTTTTCCAGCAGGTCCAGCGTGCTGCTACGTATCGTCAGCATCGGCGGCAGGATAACAGTCCTGTAGCGCCCGTGGCGGATTCTGAACTCTCCATTCTCCACGGCGCCGTGCTGCTCGATCAGCTCTTCGTCCCCCAGGTCGAAGTCCCACTGCCGCTCAAGCAGGAGCCAAAGCAGCTTCTCAAACTGATCGTGCAGCACATCGCAGCGCGACTTGTCACGCGGCTCAAACAGGATGTAGCCACTCTCGATGGGGTGGAGCACCAGCACATCGATGATCCGTTCGCCCTGACTGAGGGCTTGGCAGATGCGTGTCAGATAATCGGCGCACAGGTGGTTATACTCCCACCACGGTTGTTGCCAGGAGAAGGTGGGCGGAAAGTCGCGCTTACGCTCGCCGCGCATGGTGTAGAGAGACAAGTGCGGGTTCAGCAGGTTGACTCCGTTGACGAGGTTCCAGTTCGCCACCCACTTCTGGCCGGCAAACGAAAAATCCTGCCCCGCCGTCCCAAAAATCTCGC
Organism: uncultured Puniceicoccaceae bacterium; assembly: GCA_964430955.1. Lineage (GTDB taxonomy): Bacteria > Verrucomicrobiota > Verrucomicrobiia > Opitutales > Oceanipulchritudinaceae > CAYSHY01. The sequence continues at coordinate 4,003 of CAYSHY010000002.1, forward strand.
ACAGAGCCCGCTTCTTCCGAAACTGATTCACCACACTCTGCAGCTGCTTTTGCGTGACCACGGCGTCAGTCAGCCGTTTCAGATGGTCAATCCCGGGAATCTGCTGGTGCACGTAATGCGGCATCACCGCGCCGCAACGCTCCAGATTCATCGTTATCGGGTCTTCAGCCAGATAGTGTCCGGTAAAGCTCAACCCATGCCGCTCACACCATTCCCCGATCCGCTGCGAGAAGTTCCGCACAAACTGCTCGTTATGAACCCTCCGGAATTGGTAACGCACCTTCTCGTGACCGGGCAAACGGAAGAAAAGGTGCGGTAGCTTGTCCAGCAGGTCATAGCCGCACACATCCTTGAACAGCGGAGGCAGGACGGGGCTCCATGGCAGCACGTTCTTTCTACCAGTGAAGCGCCCGCCATACATCAGGTAGCCCGGCTCGTCGGTAAAGATGCCCGGCACAGTCTTCCCAAACTCATGCCCTATGCGCCGGGCATACTTCTCATGCGTGGACTCGATGAATGCCTCAACGACTTTGGGGTGCAGCAAATCGACGTAGCTTGTTCCGTTCAGCCACGGATACTTCAGCGGTGATGTCCAAACGTAGAAATACCATACGCTGGTCTCCTGGGGAAGGGTAGGGATCGAAGAGAGCTCGATGCGACGCAGATCTTTCAGCTCAAATCCTGCCTCGTTTCGCAAAGCCGGAGTGGGCATGAACGCCTCCTGCGCAGCCGCCTTCTCCACTGCGTATACACGTAGCACCTCCACCTCTTCCGCCGGGTAAGGAATCTCCCCCTCCGACACGCACAACGCCTTCTCCCGGTATTCCGGCCCCAACCGCGGCACTATCCCGCCTGCATAGCCGCTTGGCCACTTGTCTTCGTCATACAGCCACGCCGCAATCCCCCGCTGCTTCGCATACGCCACCGCCTCCCCGACCCGATCCATCCACTCCTCAGACAAATACGGCGTCTCCAGCCCAATGCGCGGGTGAATAAAGAACCCCCCATACCCCTGCTCAGCAAAAGCATTGATCTGACGCTTTATCTCATCCGTCTCGATCCAGTCGTTCCACACCCAAAAGGGCGCCGGCCGAAACTCATTCAGGGGGGCAGGAATGGAATCCATAAGGCAGCACGAAAATCAGCCGGCCATTGCCGCAAATCAAGATCAATAAGTCGGCGCCGTCGACGTGGAGAACAACCTCAGAAATGGTTGAAGTCTGATCTCCGAGTAGGATTCCAAGGCGCGCTGCAAAGCTTAAAGCACCTTGGAGGAGCAGAGGCTACAAAGGAAGAAACATCCACGCTCCTGTAGGGGTGGAATCACCAATGTAGAACCACTTGTTGTTGCTGGCTGCATTTGCCCATCCAGTGGAGCCCTGGTCGGGGTAGAAGAGCCATCCCAACAGTTGCGACCCGGTATCGATCCAGCCGTCGCACTCAGGATCCAGGTAACCTGCGAATCCACACTGCTCTCCTAGCGTTCCATGGAAGTATTCGTTATCGGTGAACGACGGAAAGTAGATCCAGGCTCCCTCAGGGTAGGAAAAGTCGGCGTAGACGACTTTGTTTCCCATATCGGGAATGTTGATCCATCCCCTATCTCCCTGTTGGTAGTAGTAGATCCAGCCTAGAAAGGAGCCGGTATCGATCCAACCATCCGCTTCAGGGTCGGTCCAATCTGCAAAGCGCGCGGTTACAATGTACAGGTGATGGATAGACCCCGTGGAAACTTTAGTAACATCTCTGGCAACCACTCGAACAGGCCGCAGTTCTTCCTTTGGATCCCCGTCCTCTGACAGCTTTACGAATCTGTTCTTTCCCATCAGCCATAGCGAACCGTCGGTTTTGACAAACAAACTGGTCCCATTCCCTGCAACTGCATGCACGACCTGGTCGGCGACTTGGACCGGCGAGGATCGGTGAAGCCGGGTTCCGTCTCCAAGTTCACCGTCGAAGTTGTAGCCCATAGCCCACAATGTTCCGTCTTGTTTCACAAAGACGCTGTGGTTGTCTCCCGCCGAGGCAGACACAACATCGTCAGCAACGTGAATTGGCGTAAGACGCTGTAATTCGGTCCCATCGCCTAATTCGCCAACCCAGTTTTCTCCCATTCCCCAGAGACTGCCGTCGTTTTTCAGGAAAAGAGAATGACTCGTTCCTGCACTCACAAACGCCACGTCATCTGCTACCCAGACCGGAGTGCTTCTATTCGTTGTTGTGCCATCGCCGATTTGGCCGTTGTCGTTACCGCCCATTCCCCACATGCTCCCGTCACCTTTGATGTAGAAGCTGTGCGTCTTTCCAGCGGCAACAAAGTGAACATCGTCGGCAATCAAAATCGGCGCGCTTTGGCTTTGGGAACTACCATCGCCTAGCTGTCCAAACTCATTGTCGCCCATCGCCCAGAGTGAATGATCTGATTTGATAACCAGACTATGAAATGCTCCGGCAGCCATCGTGAGCACATCGCTTAAGATAGGCTGTCCAAAAGCAAAGCGGTTTGAGCCGAGACCCAACTGGCCAGATTCGTTGCCACCGGATCCCCACAGAACGCCATCGCTTTTGAGATAGAGGCTGAAGTTTTCGCCAGTTGCGATTTCAGTGACCCCAGACGCAGTCTGAAGCGGTTCAGGGTGCAGTTGGCCCCGCTGTCCATAGTAGTTGGAGCCGATACCCCACAACGTGTGATCCTCTGTAATGTAGAGGCTGTGCCCTAGACCCACCGACACCTGCGATACATTCGTTGCTCCTACGGGGGCGGGGACTACGTGTGCGATCCTGTCGCTTGACGCCCTGCCCAGCTGTCCAAACTCATGCCAGCCCGTTCCCCAGAGGGACTTGTCTTCTTTGATGAACAAGCTGTTGTACCAACTGCTATCGACCGCCAATACGCCATCAGCAATCTTCACTGGCGGATTATTTGAGCTAATAAGCACACCACTGTCATCTTCGTTCACGCCAGCAATCACATATCCCATCTGCCAGAGACTATTGTCATTCTTGATGAAGAACGTGGTGTTCAGTCCATCAGCTATGGACCGAACATCCTGCGCCACAAGTACTGGAGACTCGATTTCATAGGGGCCGTTGGAGATCAAGTTTCCTTGGCCGTTATCACCAATTCCCCACAGGTCGCCATTGGATGTCAGGAAGAAGACGCAAGCTGCTCCAACGGCAAATTCAACAACATCACTGGCAAGCAATTGAGGGGAGGCTTCAAAACTCACCCAATCCGCACGGACCCCCATCCACCACAACGATCCATCTTTCTTGAGGAATGCGCTCTGGTAGATTGACGCCTTTGCAGCCACAACATCAGTGGCGATCTGAACGGGTGTGGATTTGCTGACGCCTGAGCCGTCGCCTAGTTGTCCATAGCTATTGTTTCCCATGGCCCATAAGGTGTCATCGTTCTTAATGAACAAGCTGTGGGCGGTACCTGCGGCGACAGCCTTAACATCCGATGCGACAAGAATTGGAGAATGACGGACCACGAAAGCCCCTGTCGGCGTTCCATCGCCCAACTGACCCCAATTTGCCTCCCCAGATGCGTAGAGATCACCGTTCTCAAGCACAAACAGACTATGGTTATCTCCGGCCGCTGCATCTATTACCCCGGTGGCTATGCGGGAGGCAAAATACCCTAGTTCTCCCCACTCGTTTGTTCCCACTCCCAAAAGCAATCCAGCGCTTTGGGCAAATCCGGGATTTACGACCTGTAGGCTGGCTAACAAGGTCACAACCGTAAGCATTTTGGGTGGCGTTTGCATCGGGAGCTGCATTTTGACGTCCCGAGAACCTGCACAACGTAAAGTCGACCGAAACTCTCAAAGATACGTCATATGACGTATCTCCGGCCGGGATTGTGATGGGAGTCCAGATCTGTGCCCAAGGCGCCACGTTCGCAAACCGCTCTTCCTTTTGGATTAGACCTGAAGGACTCAGTCGCGCCCTTTAAGGCAGAAAATAATGCGCTAAATCGACAAGGAGTTATTATTTGCTTATGTGTGAGCCTGCCGGAATGACAATGCCGCCTCTGGGAAATGACGGCGCTATCGCGGGAAAGAACCTAAGGCAACCGGGGCCGGCCGAAAACGCTAACTGTCGCTATCATGAAACTAACCTGGAATGCTAATCTACTCATCACTGGGCTCACATTGCCAATCGCTACTGAAGCTCAAGTAATTACCGTTGGAGACCCTGGCGCTGGGGTCTTGAATGAGGAGTACGAGCTCTCCAGCGGATCGATAGCGGGAGCGCGGGTATACGACCAAAGCACATTTATTCAAATGGGCGGTTCCGTGGGTAGCGCCCTCCTCTACATGTATGACCAAAGCACCGGATCGATGAGCGGGGGGACTGGGGACATACTCTACACACTAGACAGCAGCACTTTCAGCATAAGCGGCGGTACCACGGGCCTCACCTTTCACTTCGGCCAAAGCACGTTCAATTTCAGTGGCGGCAACATCGTTGAAGTCAGGGCTTACGATGACAGCACTTTAAACATGAGCGGCGGTAGCACGAGCGCTGCTGTTGCCCGCGACGACAGTATATTCAACATGAGCGGTGGCAGCGTCGGTGTCGTCTCCCTCGCCGAGAACGGCATGTTCAACATGAGCGGTGGCAATATCACGAACAGACTTCAGCTGGCGGGGAACGCTAACGTGACCATCACCGGGACACACTTTGGAGGCTACGCCCCAGGTACATACGATCTGGATGGTTTGGCGCTGACCCAAATTAATGCGCAGATTTGGGGCGACGTTTTTGATATTGCTTTTGGGGACGGTAGCACAAGCAGCTTTCAGATACTCGCTTCCAGGAATGTTGGATCGTCACCTGTCAACTGGACGGGTACCGTCACGTTCATTGCTGTGCCTGAGCCAGGAAGCATCGCTGCTCTGGCTGTGATGGGAATGGTCGGAGTGATGGCGCTTCGCACTCGGTTGCGCGCCCAGCAGGGATGAGGACGGCCAACGGATGCAAGATCTCATTCCACGACAGAAGGCGATAATGACTGGTTTGGGCTTATGGAGCTACGCTTCTGCCCTTGGGCTTAAGCGGTTTGCCTTCTGATACGGCTTGCAGGGACTGCTCGCCGGGGCTGTCGCCCGCAGGAAGCGTGAAGCGAATCCGCGTGCCTTGGCCTTCTTCACTGGTTACGGAAATCTTACCGTGGTGCGCCTCGACGAACTTCCGGCAGATCTGGAGCCCGAGACCAACGCCCTTCTCGTTTTCGGTTCCCCGGATCGCGGTGAACTCAGTAGTACGATCAAAGAGCCCGGCGAGTTGCTCTTCTGTCATCCCAACGCCGGAATCCTCCACTTCCACTTCCCATGCTTCGCCAAATTTCTCTGCATCGAGCGTTACTTCGCTGCGACGGTGGGAAAATTTTATCGCATTGGACAACAGGTTGCGGATCACAGCGCGGACCTGCTGCTCATTCCCAGAGACAACGGCGTTGGGGGAGATATGGTTGCGTATAATGATTTCCTTGCTGTTGGCGCTGAAGAAGAGGGTGTTGATGACTTCCTGGGCGCTGGTGCGAAGGTAAAAGTCGCTGACGGTGGCGGGACTTTGTGAGGTTTCTGTTTCTGCCCAGTCCATGAGGTTTGCGAGAATGCCGTTTGCTTGGTCCAGACCTTTGCGCAAGTCCGTTTGGACTTCCCTGAATTCTGATTCATCCAGCTCACCTTCGATCATCAGGTCCATGAAATTTGTGACCATGGCGAGTGGCCCGCGCAAGTCGTGACCTATGATCGCCAGGAGCCGTTCGTGTGCATTGATGGCCTGCTCAAGCTGGCTGTTGGCTTCTGTGGCTTGGGTGCGCAGCGCAGAGATGAACTGCGCGGTGCAGACCCCGGTGAAAACAACCAGGCTCGAAAGCAGGTAGGGAGCGTAGTCAGGCATTGAGCTGGATACATCCAGCCCCGCATGAACAAAGTGTATAAAAGGCTCGGTAATGAAGAGCGCACTCAGAGAAACGGTGCGCAGCTGCGCTCTTACCGCGAGCCCGATTAATGGCAGATAAAATGTTGCCTGAAGCAGTATGAACGGGATGGCGGAAACATCCCTTGAATCACTCAGGGTAAAAATTAGCAGGGGAAACAGGTACAGGCTGGAGATGAAGAGGGCCTGCTTTAGCTCCTTACGGTCTGGGTGGACAAATGGTTCGCTCAAGCAGGTAAGGAGGAACGGAACCAGAAGCACCTGCCCCAGCATGTTTGCAAGCCACCACGATAACCACGTGCTCGTGAAGCCGTGGGGCGACGGTCGCTCGAGCAGGAACTGGATAAGTTCACAACCTGCAGCTCCCAAAGGCTGGAGCACCAATGCGCTCAGGGCGACAAAGAGGGCAACATCCCGTGGACGTCGGAAGCGCGGAGAGATACGGAGTCGCCAGAAGAGAAGACTACCAAGAGAAGCGATGCCTGTTGCGAGAGTCGCGCTTAGCAGAGCCATTCCCGGTGAGTAGGCGCCCTCTGCAACGGTTAATGCCAGATGGCCAAGCAGCACGCCCGGGGCAACGCGCTGTCCGAAGATAATTGTGAAGGCTAGAGCAAGTCCGGCGGGATAGAAGATGTGTGTCTGCAGCCCAACGCTTGCCTCTGCCACAAAGAAGCTAAAACGGCCCAGCGCAAAGTAAGCGACCGCCAGCAGGAGGGTTAACTGAACCGTATTGCGAAGAGGCCCTCCGACCGGTCCTGCTTGCGTTAGCCGGTATCTTTCCAGCAGCTTCTTGAGCCTCAAGAGGTAGGGCGGAAGGTGCGGAGGTCGCGCTTCCGCCTTTATTGGCCGGGCTGGTCTGTGGCTGGTTCTCATTTTGCTGCAACAATGCCCCGCGTAGTCTAGAAATCGGACACGGTTAACCGCTCGACTTCTTCAAGCGTCGTTAGGCCCAGTAGCACTTTCTTAAGCCCATCGTAGCGCAAAGGCTTATAGCCGTTCCTCGACGCAAGTTCAGCAAGGCGCTTGTAGGAGCCCCCCTTCATAATAACCTCGCGCATCTCGTCATTCACGATGACAAGCTCGTGGAAGGCCACCCGTCCCAGGAACCCGGTCTGGCGACACTGGTGGCACCCCGCGCCGCGGTAAAAGTTTACCTTGGGAAACGGCTCGTCGAAGAAGTATTGGCGCAACAGTTCCACGGGGGCGGGATACGCTTCCCGGCAACTGGAGCATATCCGGCCGGCGAGCCGTTGGGAAAGGATGCCGATGATCGAGGGCGCAACCAGTGATGGATCCACGCCGATCTCTACCAGGCGCACGGTGGCCTGAATTGCATTGTTTGTATGCAGGGTAGAGAGGACAAGGTGCCCCGTCAGCGCTGCCTCCGCGGTGATCTTGGCAGTCTCCTGGTCCCGTATCTCCCCCACAAGTATCACATCCGGGTCCTGGCGGAGCGCCGAGCGCAGCACCCGCGAAAAATTCAATGAAATGGCTTCGTTTACCTGAATCTGGGTGATCCCCGGCAGCTCATATTCCACAGGGTCCTCAACCGTCACGATATTCCGGCTGGGCGTATTGATCTCCGCGAGTGCGGAATAAAGGGTCGTCGTTTTCCCGGATCCGGTTGGCCCCGTTACAAAGAACACCCCGTTGGGGCTGGCGATCACCTGCCGCAGCGGCTTCAGGATGTTCTGCGATAGGTCCATCTTGTCCAGCGGGATGATTCCCCTCATCCCGCTAACCGTCAGGATGCGGATAACGATCTTCTCTCCAAATACGCTGGGCATTACAGACACCCGGAAGTGCGCCCGGTGGGCGCCCAGCTCCATGCTGAATCGGCCGTCTTGCGGCAGCCGGTTCTCGGCTATATCCAGACTCGCTACTATCTTCACCCTGGCGGACAAAGGCGGCGCCATGCGCTTCGGCAGGCGCACCACCTCCCGCAGCCGCCCATCGATGCGCAGGCGGATTGCAAGGTCTGTTTCTTCTGGTTGTATGTGGATGTCTGTCGCCCGCTCCCGCAGAGCAAAAAAGATCACAGAGTCCACCAGCTTGGGGAACGAGCGCGACTCCGCCAACTGCTTCAGCCAGTCCGGGTTCATCCCCCCGGTGCTTGTCTTGACGTCCAGCCGTCTCAGTTCCTCGCTCGACAACTGCTCGATCTGCCGGTCCGTCTGGTAATGAATGGAAATAGCGTCATCGATTTCATCCGGTAGGCTGAATACCGGGCTAATCCCCATGCCCACAACCTTCTCAAGCCTGCTGATGAGCACCTCGTCGTGCGGGTCGCTCATGGCCACCGTCAGGCAGTCGCCAAAAATGTATAGCCCTATAACATTTGCCTTGCGCGCGATCTCCAGTGGTATCCGGTCAATCGCTTCAGCCGTAACCACAACTTGTATGGGGTCTACATGAGCCACCCCAATCGCATCTGCCCACAGCCTGCAGATCTTCTGCCGTGGAAGATACCCATCGTGAATCAGTTCCAGCAACGAAGACGGCGTAACTTCGCCAAGGCGGCTGCGAATCCTTTCCAGATCCGGCTTCGAGAAAGCTTCCTCACGCTGCAGGTTTTCGATGAACTCCTCGGATGGCTTTGCTGTAATCATGGTTCATCGCCCTTCCAGAATATGGAGTCGATCCGCCGTTGGTCCATAAGCGCGCCGCCCGCGACTCCGTCCGCGTCCAGCTTGATTTCCAGCAGCATCTCTGTGAGCGAGTAACGCCCCAGCTTTCTGCCCTGCCGGGCATCTTGTGCATCGAAGCATTCTTTATTGCGCGCCTCGGCGGGGTCGTCCTCGCGTGAGAAAAAGCCTTCGTTCATTGCGATCCCTCCCGTTACTCGGCAAACGCTCTTCTGACCGCCCGCATCATGTCCTCCCCGGAAGAATCCTTCCTCAGAAATCCGTCGGCGCCGCTTTCACGGCATTCCTGAACAGCCTTCTCGCTCGCCATCGCCGTCAGGATGAGGATCTTCGCCGATACTCCTTCCTTTCGCAGCGCCTCCAGGCAGCGAAAGCCGTCCATGCGGGGCATGTTCAGGTCAAGCAGTATGAGATCCGGCCGTTGATCGCGGGCTATCGCGAGTGCCTCCTCCCCATTCGCGGCCTGGTGCACCTTTTCATAGCCATTGCGCTTTAACAACGTGCGCAGGTAAAGCGCCACGTGGCGTTCATCGTCCACGACCAGGATCACTTTCTGGACGTCATCTATGGCTTTATGTTCATCAAGGACCATTTGCTGCACTTTGGGCTTCACCCTTAATCGGCAGAATCCCAATGCGGCTGAAGTAAGTTCGCCACCTTATCGCCCAAAAAGAACCATAAGAGCCCGCTTCCCTGGAGAACTCCTTCACGGGTGTGCCCAATGACACTTACCAAGGGGGGGCGAACGAGCAGCGGTGAAAGTACTCTTACTCCTCCGGCGCTAAGATCGCGAGTCCATCAAGATACATGTAAGGCGCCGCCCTGTCAGCGGTTAACTACTTGAGGGCTCCAAAGCTTTCGGCGGAACCAGAACGCAACGCTTACCAAGCCAATCATCACCGGTACTTCCACCAGCGGGCCGATCACGGCGGCAAACGCCGCGCCGCTGCCAATGCCAAACACGGCCACGGCTACTGCGATGGCCAACTCAAAGTTGTTGCTTGCCGCAGTAAAGGAGAGGGTGGTGCTCTGCCGGTAGTCTGCGCCAACCCACTTGCCCATAAGGAAGCTCACTCCAAACATGATCACAAAGTAAAGCGTTAGCGGCACGGCGATCAGCAGCACGTCCAATGGACTGGAGAGTATTCGGTCGCCCTCGTAGCTGAACATGATCACGATTGTGAACAGCAGGGCCGCCAGCGTGAGCGGGCTGATGCGGGGGATAAACGTCTTCTCATACCACTCGCGCCCCTTTGTCTTCAGCCCAATCCAGCGGGTAAGCATCCCGGCGATAAAGGGTATGCCCAAGTAGATAAATACGCTTTGCGCTACCTCCGTCATCGTAATGCGCACCACGCTGCCTTCCAGGCCAAACAGGGTGGGGAGAAACGTGATGAACACCCAGGCATAGATGCTGAAAAACAGGATCTGGAAAACGCTGTTGAAAGCCACCAGCCCCGCCGCGTAATCCGTGTCGCCCTCGGCCAGCTCATTCCATACAATGACCATGGCGATACAGCGGGCCAGGCCTATAAGGATCACCCCGGTCATGTATTCCGGGTGTCCGCGCAGAAAGATCACCGCCAACGCAAACATGAGCAGCGGCCCGATCACCCAATTCTGCACCAGCGACAAGCCCAACACTCGCGTGTTGCGGAAGACCTGGGGCAGTTGCTCATACTTCACCTTCGCCAGCGGCGGATACATCATCACGATCAGCCCCAGCGCGATCAGAAGGTTGGTCGTGCCCACTTGAAAAGTGCCCAGCACGTTTTCCGCGCCCGGCCACATTGCCCCCAGGGCCACGCCAATCGCCATTGCCAGGAAGATCCACAGCGTCAGGTAACGGTCCAGAAGGCCCAGCCGTTTTGTTGGTGAGCAGCCGATTATCTCGCTTGTTGTTTGCGCAGTCTTTTCCATCAGTCGTTTTATTATTTGCCGGCTTGCAGGGCCTGGCGGTAGCCGCCTGCGTAGGCTTCAAAAGTGTTCTTGATTTGGTCCCGCACGCGGCGGAATGTTTCGATTGGCTCCTCTCCCGGTCGCACCGCATGCGGCGGGTCTTCGAAGCCCCAGTGGTAGCGCGTCACATTGCCCGGGAAGATTGGGCAGGACTCATTGGCGTTGTCGCATACGGTGATCACGGTGTCGATTCCGGCTTCCAGGAACTGGTCCAGGTGCTTGGACGTGTGCCCAGACACGTCGATCCCGATCTCCTTCATAACCTCGATCGCCAGTGGGTGCACATAACCCGCGGGCTTCGACCCCGCGCTGTGCACATCAAAAAGGTCTCCCCCCGCCTGCCTCAGGATGCCCTCTGCCATGTGGCTGCGACACGAGTTTCCCGTGCAAAGTATCAATACTTCCTGCTTCATTGAAAATCACCTCTCCTCCAATCCCCTCCGGCGCAGCCGCTAGCAGCAACAAACCCGCTGCACCGCCTCGTCGCTCACCCCGGCCGGAACATCTTCCCGGCAGCGCACCCGCTCCAGGACCTGCGCCCGTTGCTCAAGATCCTGCTTGAACACTGCCGATCCACAACATGAGCTACGCAGGCATTTCAGGTTCTCCAGCAGCACCGGGTGAACGGGCGATACAAGGCTGTAGATCATCCAGTTCGCGTCCCGCTCGGCCTCCAACAGCCCGTGCTTCTTCATGTAGGAAAGTTGCTTCGACACCTTTACCTGCCCCTCTTCCAAAATCTCCTGGATGTGGCACACGCACAGTGGCCCTTCCTTGAGCAGGTTCAGGATCCGTAGCCGCTGCATATCGCTCAAGCACTTGTAGATCTGTATCAATTCCATTTGTTCAAATCCCTTTCAGCCCCTGACAGTACGCCATTGCATTACTGGTCCCCGCTGAAACCTTGGACTAGCAGCACGAGCAGCAGTTGTCGGGATTTTTCTCCGGCTTGCGCGCCTTGACTGTCACGCTCAGCACCCTTGTGCCGGAGCTGCGGTAGGACTGCAGCTCTTCCTTCGTCAAGTGCTCCAAAAGGTCTTCATCGGGAATCTGGATCTCCCGCTCCTTCGGTATCTCTACATTCTCAAAACCCGTCTCACGGATGATCCCAAAATATTCCTCTTTTTGCAGCGCCCCGGCCACACATCCCACGTAAAGCTCTGCAGCCTTCCTCATCTTCTCAGGCAGTTCCCCTTCAAGCACAATGTCGCTCACCGTGAAGTGCCCGCCTTTCTTCAGCACACGGTAGATTTCTCCGAAGGCCTTTGTCTTGTCCGGCACTAGGTTCAGCACGCAGTTCGAAATCACCACATCTACTTCACAGCCATCCACCGGCAGCGCTTCGATTTCGCCCTCGCGAAACTCCACGTTCTCGTAGCCCAGTTTTTTCCGGTTTTCCTCCGCCCGTTCCAGCATCGCTGGCGTAAAGTCCACGCCGATAACGCGCCCCGTTTCCCCAACCTCGCGCCGCGCCACAAATACATCGTTGCCAGCCCCAGAGCCAAGATCCAGCACCGTCATCCCTGCTTCCAGCCCCGCAAACTCCGTCGGCACTCCACAGCCCAAGCCCAGATCGGCTTCCGCCAAATATCCATCAATCGTCGCATAGCTTTCGCCGACTTCTGAGTAAGTGCTCGCAGCCGTCCGCTGCCCACAGCAGCAGCTCTTGCCGCTCGCAATTTCACCATACTTCTCCCGCACCAGCGCCTTCGTCTCTTGGTCTGCTTTCATGACCACAAGTATGTGTTAATTGGTATATTCCGTCAAGGGAATATTTGAAAGAATTAACCACCCCCTCACCCCCACCAACACCTAGTGCCTCCACCGCACGCGCGCCCTCTTCCTTTCACCATTCACAATTTTAAACTCACCATTCGCGCGCAGCGCCCCCCCCCTCGGCCCCTGCCCGATCGCACCACTCTTTACGCCTCCAATTCTCTCTCTCCCA
>CAYSHY010000002.1:16609-92094 GCA_964430955.1 uncultured Puniceicoccaceae bacterium
CCTCGGCCCCTGCCCGATCGCACCACTCTTTACGCCTCCAATTCTCTCTCTCCCACCCAATTTTCCAACACTCCAGCACTCCACTACTTGCTCCAACACTCCGCGGTGCAGCCGCCCTCCTCGGCACTCGGCGCCCGGCACGCGGCGCAGCCGCACTTTTTTGTCCGCTTGCGCCCATCCCAACCGTCGTATCATTGAAAGACACCTATCATGACTACGCAAACAACCACCCAATCCGGAACCACAACAGCAACCGGGGCCAAGAGCCTCGTGCAGCCTTACCTCTTTTTCGGGGGAACCTGTGAGCAGGCCCTCAACTTCTACAAGGACGTCCTCGGCGCAAAGATCGGCAGGGTCATGCGGTTTAAGGATAGTCCCGAGCAACTGCCTGAAGGCCAGTGCGGCTCATTCCTGCCGGAGCACATTATGCATGCGGAGTTCCGCATCGGCGAATCGACCATCATGGCCTCCGACGGCTGCGGTGATGAAATCAAACCGGCGGGATTCTCTCTTTCTGTAGCTATTCAGGATGTCGATGAAGCTCGGCGCATTTTCGACCGCATCTCGGAAGGTGGTGAGGCTATGATGCCATTCGGCCCAACTTTCTTCGCAAAGGGATTTGGTATGACTGCTGACAAATTTGGGATCCCTTGGATGATCGTAACGCCACAATGATCAACGGTCGTCCTTGGCGCCCCATGGGTTCGTTTCGTGGAAACGAACCTATGGGGCGTTTCTTTGAGCTCGTGGCGTTCTACCCCTTCTGCTGCTGAAGAGGATGAAGAAGATCCTGCTTGAAACGGGCGTTGGCGCGATATAATCTTTGGTCTCAAGAGCGCGGTCTGGTGATCACATCCACCGACAGTCAGTGTTTGGTGTGCAAACGTTTACAGGAATTGGTAGGCCGTAAATTCGGTGATGAGGCGTCCAGATCTCCCGCTTGATCTCCCAATTGGAAATCAACTGTTCGGTGTTTCAGCCCTGGATGCGTGAGGAACCGAGACTGGAGTGTGTATGAATCCATGGCTGGAACGAGTTTCCCATCATGAATCCAAACGCACTTGATCGTGAGGCAATTGAAGCAAAGAAGAGCGAGCAGCTTCAGCTCATCATCGCCGTCGTCGGCTTGTCTGCGATAATGATGACAATGCTGTCCATTCTGCCCATTGGAGCTGAACTTGGCCGTTTCTTCGAAATCGATGAGCGGATCCCCAACCTTATCCTTTGGTCGGCGACTGTGGTCCTATATGTTGCGCTCGGCGTTTTAGTGACCCAATACAACAAGCGCTACAAGCTCCGGGAACCCGAGGCGGGCGTTGGCGGCAAGCGTCCTTTGAATCAGGGGTGATAGGGGTTCGTCTGGTTGCTGAGCGGGTGTAGCTACGATACCGTGCGCCCCAACCCCAGACAGTGTCCTGCTATCGATCTTGCAACCTTGGCCGAAGAAGGGCCACCCAGTCCTCCTCCATCTCGCCCGGCGATGCGCCAATGGCGATCCTCCTGCGGGCCGGGATTATCTTGTATGGGCCTGTGAACAAGCCGTTGCGCGGATTATACCAGCGTAATTCCCAGTCTCCTTCTTCGCTGCTCAAGTCCAACATGCCGGTATTGGAAGCAACTGGAAAATAGATGGCGTAAACTTCGCCTGGCTTCGCAAAGACCTGGGCGCCCATCTCGGAGTAATTTCCGCCGCCTTCCCCAACCGTGAGCGTGGATTCTCCTTCCACGAGTTCATCCATGGGCTGCATTTCCCAGAACGGAAGGTGATCCTGCAGGAATTGCCGGGCATACCACATGTAATCCCACAGCAGTTCCCGCTCTGAGGTATTAAACTGGTCTACCGAGAGGAAGCCTTCTAAAATAAACTCAATGTTCCCACCGGAGAAGTAGGTGGGCCAAAGCTTTTGCTTCCTGGAGCGCTCTGCGTTGTCAACGGGTATCCAGGAGCGGTTACCGCCGGCGTCTGCGGTAAACTCGTCCATCATGGCTGGCAGTGGGCGACCGGCCTCGGCGCTTGCTCTTCGAATAGCTTCTGTCACTTGATCGATTCGGCGCTGGTTCAACTGCACTGAGGTCGTATCAAAGCGGTCGTCGCCAAAGATGAAGTCAAGGGCCTGCAGGGGATCGTGGGCGGAATGAACGGTGATGGGATGGCCGTATGGGTCGATTGCCCGTAGGTAATCGGCAAATGAGCGAATGCGATCCGGCCCCAGATCGAAGCCCAGGTTGTACTCCTCGCAAAGGTTCCATTGCATTGCCAGGTGGTGGCCAAACCGGGCAACCATTTCACGATAGAAGACTTTCCGCTCTACCCCCAGTTCGCCATTATCGAGCTCACGCTTGTTTGGCTCTTCGGCTTCATTGAGCACAAGGTGAAGGAAAAGCCCCTTTCGCTGAGCATGTGCAAAGACCGTCTCCCACTGGGAAAGCTTGCTGATGTCGAAGTGCAGATTGTCGTTATCGGGACTTCCCCGTGGGTCTGGCGAACCTGCCCAAGGGAACACGTCTTTGCCGTCGCCGCCGATATTCATGAGCAGCATGTAGATACTGTTCACGTTCTTGGAAGCCAGGTAGTTGATGGCGCCGATGATGCCGCGGCCGGCTCCATTGCTCCAATCTGGATCTCCGTCCTGCCAGTCCTTCACATGGGCCTCATAGCGATGCAGCGCGGGTAGCCAATCCAGGCCATCATATCGCTCACCGGTATGGGTGGTGTTGTCAAAGCCGTGGTAGCCAAGGAAGTTTTCGGGACTGTCTGTTCCTCCTTTGAGCCAGTAGGGGCCATCGCGGAACTTAAAATAATGCCCGCCCGCGTATTCCAGGATGCCCCATTTTGCGAAGCCCGGGGCATCGGGATCCTTTTCATCGACGTATAGGACGCCTTCCACGCCATCGTAGGGCGTGCTACTGCCGGGCGAGTCCAATTCGACCGCGATTTCATCGCCAACGCGAAACTGCAATTCGTAGCGCCATTCTCCGGGTTCGGGAGGTGTAAAGCGCACCCGCCATACATTCCCTCTTTCGCCGCCTCGCCCATCGCCGTCAAAGAAGCCGGGTACATTGTAAACCTTCCCGCTCGGCGCGATGAAAAGCACCTGCATGCGATAGTCGAGGAAAGGATTGGGCTCATTATCCGACTCCGATGCTTCTGGTCCCTTATAATCGATCGTAAGCGTCTGCCACTGAATTTGAGGGCCGCGAACTCTTGCAGACTCATCCTGGTCCAAGGCCATTGCAGAAACAGGAATCAAGGAGATGGCGGTGAACATCGCGGCTACGCAATGGAGATGCGATGGGCTGATTATCATGGAGTTTGGGTTAGGGGTTGGGGGAGTCACAGAGTTCTCCCAAGTATCCAAAATCCGGGCGCTAACTCCAGACCGTAAGACTGGTTTTTACAGATCTAGGCTACGTCGCGGCCCTGCTTGCATGGAGCATCCTTGGTAGAAATCCGCATGGGCGCCGTCCGCGGTTCGCGAATCCTGGATAGCGAGAGCACGGAGCAGAGCATGGCCGCAGATGAGACAATGGCGAAGACCAGCATGCCGCTTGAGTTCTCTCTGATCAGGAAACTAATCCCTGCTGCGAGGAGAAATGAGGGTAGGGAGACAGCATTGATAAGGGAGAGATAGGTCGCGCGGCGGTTCTCGGGGCAAATCTCGATGCTAAGCGTCGTCCGCCCGACAATATCCATGGCGAAGACCATACCACTGAGAAAAAAGATTAGCAGGAATCCAGTGGTGGACGTTGTGATTGCTGCGCCCAAAGCGAGCGCCAGGAAAGCTACTTGAGCAACCCTAATTACAATCTTGCCGCCGCATTTGTCGCCAAGGAATCCGCCCACGACATTTCCTGTCAGTTGCCCCAGTACGCTGGCGATAAGCACCGATCCGAGGAAGCTTTCATTGGCGCCGGTCACCTGAAGCGCGTGAACCGGCAGGAACGGGATCAAGATAAAGTAGCTGGCGAAAAAGAACCGGGTAAACAGGAAGTTGCGCAATTGGGGATCGCCGCGGAATAGCGATGGGATGCTACGTAGGTTGCTGGCGAGCGTTCTGTGCTCCTCCTTGGATCTGTCGAGCCAAGGAGTTTCGCGTACCAGCATAAAGGTGACGAGCGACAGGGTCATGAGCCCGAATGTGATCAGATGCAGGATGCCATATCCGCGCACCCCCGGGAACAGTTCAAGCAGCCAGTGGATGATCGCTCCGGCCGCCAGTCCAATCGAGGCCCCGATGATGTTGCGCACGGCAGAAAGGGAGGCCCTGCAGCGAGGAGGAACAGTCCGGGAGACAATTTCAATCCAGGCTCCGAAGCCCAGCCCGTTTATCGTACCCGAGATTAGTGGTGTAAGGGCGACAATTGCGATCACTCCGGGTCCCACCGCTTCGTCGGAAAGAAGGAGGAAAACGCCGGCAAGAAGATATGGTATCCTGAAAAAGACGCCGAAGGTTATTACAAAAGGCTTGAGCCGCGGCTGGCGCTCCACCCAGTGTGCGCTGATCAGGGGAGGCCATGCGAACCCAAGCATGATCATGACTGGCATGAGCGCCACCAGCCAAGCTGGCCCTCCCAGCGAGTGCACCATGGCTGGCATGACCGTTTCCGCTGCCAAAAAGGCCATCGCGCCCATGTACAGACCGCCCTCAATGGAATGAAGTGCGTAGTTGCGCCGCATGTTCTCACGCATGCCGGGCGCTTCACCGGGAAGAATAGACTGTGGAGAATCTTGGGTGCCTGATTGGTTCATCTCGCTTTGGAAGCTGGAGGGGCGCAAAGCCGTATAGCCCAGATCCGGCCATCTTTGTGAAAAATCTGCAAGCGTTACCTATTGGGGAAAAGATCCCACTGGTGCAGGGATTCTTGCCGATGCCTTCGAGACCTGCTTCTGTCCCCGCATGGAATTTGGACGGGCTGGCTCCGGGATCGATTTTCGTAGGGAGCTCAATGAAGAACAATATGCGGCAGTGACGGCGCCGCCGGGGCCGGCTCTTGTGTTGGCGGGAGCTGGATCTGGCAAGACGCGCACATTGACATACCGCGTCGCTTATCTTCGCGAGCATGGGGTGCAGTCATGGCAAATTTTGCTTCTCACCTTCACGAACAAGGCTGCTCGCGAAATGCTCGGCCGTGTTGAGGATCTTACCGGGGGCACATACTCCACGGAGTGGGGCGGGACCTTTCATAGCATCGGCGCGAGGGTCTTGCGTCGATATGGTGAGAGCGTGGGACTTACCCCCGGCTTCACGATCATGGATGAAGGCGACGCCGAGGGCCTCTTTGCCGAGACCGTCCGGGAAATCGATCGTTCGTTCTTGAAGGACAAGGAGAATCCTACCGCAAAGGTGATGCACAACCTGATCAGCTATGCGCGCAATACGCGACAGAGTGTGCAGAGTGTGGCTCGAGAAAGGTTTCACTGGCTGCCCCGGATCGCTGAGCCCATGGCCCGCTTCGCCGATGCATACCAGAAGCGCAAGCTGGAGCGCCAGGTAACGGATTATGATGATTTGCTGGAGCTTTGGCTGCTGCTGCTGAAGACCGACGACCGTGTTCGCGAGAAGCTGCAGACGCAGTTTGAGCACGTCCTCGTGGATGAATACCAGGACACGAATCTGTTGCAGAGTGAGATCATCGACCTCATTGCCAGCCGGAGCCAGATCATGGCTGTTGGCGACGACGCCCAATGCATCTATACTTGGCGCGGGGCTAATTTTGAAAACATCGCCAGTTTCCCGAAGCGTCACCCCGGCGCGAAGATCTACAAGATCCAGGTTAACTACAGATCTACGCCGCCAATCCTCAACTTCGCGAATCAGGTGCTGCAGGCTCAGTCCGGAAGCGTTTACGAGAAGGAGTTGCATGCGGTCCGCAAGGGAAACCTAAAGCCCTACATTGTGCCCTGCGTCGATACAGTTGCCCAGGCGCGCTTTATCATCGATCGCATGCGTGGCCTCTATGACGAAGGTTGGGCGCTGGGTGATATTTGCGTTCTGTACCGGTCCCACTTCCACGCCATGGATCTACAGATGGAGCTCTCCAAGGAGCGCATCCCTTTTACGATCACTAGTGGCGTGCGGTTCTTTGAGCAGGCCCACATTCGCGACTTCTCCGCGCAGCTGCGCTTTCTCTGCAACCCCATGGACACGCCTGCATTCGAGCGGTTCATGGGCTTGTTGCCAAAGGTGGGTTCTCGCACTGCCCAGAAAATTCACGCCGCCATAATCTCACTCTCGGAGAAACGACGTAAGGAGAACGAGAAGCGACGTGCTGCCACAAAGCCCGCCGCGCAGGAGCTCTCCCTGTTTGACCTGCCAGTCGACAGAACGGATGAGCATGTGCAAGAACTGGAGATTTCTCCTGCCGCTATCATTGTCAGCGACGAGATTGCGGCCAAGGTTCCCGCAGACGCGCGGCCGCACTGGGTGCAATTGGCGGCCACGCTTCGCGAAGCGTGGGACGCAATGAGCGGAGAAACCGCTGCTTCGCCGGATGAGGTCGTGCGCATACTGCTCGATGGCTGGTACGGCGACTATGTGAAGATCGCCTACGAGCGGGCAGAAAGCCGCCGTGAGGACCTGGACGCCATGATCAATTTCGCCAGCCAATTCGAGTCGCTTCCGGAGATGCTGGCCCAGCTTGTCCTCCTCAGCAGCGAAACCACCGAGAAGGGAATGGAGGCGCCGGGGGATTCGCTCCGCCTTTCAACCATTCACCAGGCGAAGGGGCTGGAATTCCCTGTCGTATTCGTCATCGGACTTTCCGATGGGTCGTTCCCTTTGCAGCGCGCTATTGAGGAGGGAGATATAGAAGAAGAACGAAGACTCTTTTACGTTGCAGCCACGCGCGCCGAGGACGAACTCTACCTCACCTACCCGCAATTGCAGCGGGCCAAAGGAACTCTGCTTAGGACGGATCCCAGTCGGTTCCTGCAGGAGATCCCGGGCGATTACTATGAAATTCTAAGACAGCGCAGGAGCTGGACTTAGGAAAAGGTGATACTTTTTGCAGGAATATTCCGACCATTCAAGGGCTCGCAACTGACATTCCTGATTCGGCTCCAGCAGCGCGTCTCCTCGAGTCCTGATTAAAATTGAACAGTCGTTCATTCTCGCTTGACTCAGAGATTGAATGATCGTTCATTCGCCACCTTTTCAAATTTTTACAGATCCACGTATGCGACATCTAACAGGTTTTTCTTCTCTGGTGGCGACAGCCGTCTTGTTGGCTGGTTGTGAAAAGGAGGCTGCCGAACTGCCCGCGCCTCCCCCGCCGACAGTAGAAGTAATCGAGGTTCGCCCGGAGGAAGCGACGTTAACGCGCGAGCTTCCCGGTCGCACGAATCCATTTGTAGTCGCAGAAGTCCGGCCGCAAGTAACGGGGATCGTGGAGGAGCGTCTCTTTGAAGAAGGCTCGATGGTCGAGGCGGGAGATGTTCTGTATCGCCTTGACGACGCGACGTATCGGGCTGAGTTCAACCGCGCTCAGGCAGGGCTTGTGGCCGCGCAGGCTGCGCTGGAACTGGCGCGCATCAACGCCGAGCGCACCCGCGGGTTGCTGGAGTCAAACGCGATCAGCCAGCAGGAGTATGACAACGCCATGGCCACCCTGCGCCAGGCAGAGGCGGAGGTAGGCGTCGCCGAAGCAGCGGCAGAGAGTGCCCGTGTGCTATTGGGTTACACCAAGATTATTTCCCCGGTCTCGGGTCGCATCGGTCGCTCATCGGTTACCCGGGGCGCCCTGGTCACCGCAAATCAGACACAGGCGCTGGCCACCGTGCAGCAGCTGGATCCCATTTATGTGGACCTGACGCAGTCCAGCCGCGAGATGCTGGCCTTCCGCAGGGCGCTGGCCGCGGGCAACATCAGCGAAAGCGAAGAGCTTCCCGTAACCATCGTTCTGGAAGACGGGTCCAACTATGATCATCCGGGAAAGGTGGCCTTCGCAGAGAGCCGGGTTGATCCTTCAACCGGTAGCTATCTCTTGCGGGTTGTCGTCCCAAACCCTGACCAGTTGCTCCTGCCGGGCATGTATGTTCGCGGCGTAGTTGGGATTGGGGTGCGCGAAAAGGCGATCCTCGTGCCACAACAGGCGATACAGCGTGGGCCGGGAGGTAACAGCACCGTGCTGCTGGTGCGCGCTGATAATACCGTGGAATCCCGATCTGTGGTGGTCGGTCAGTCGATCGGGAACCGGTCTGTGATCGAGCAAGGCCTGTTACCGGGAGACCGCGTAATCGTACAGGGAGTTCAGAAGGTCCAGCCGGGCGTAAGGGTCCAGGTGATGGAGTCCTCTCCAGAAGCCAACGTGGCTCAATAAGGAGTTCCAGCAATGGCACATTTTTTCATTGATCGACCCATCTTCTCATGGGTCATAGCCTTGATCATCATGATCGCGGGCGGCTTGGCCATGACCACGCTGCCCATCTCGCGATACCCTACGATTGCTCCCCCTGCGGTGACAATCAATGCGGTGTATCCTGGCGCTTCAGCCCAGGTCGTTGAGGATTCTGTCACTCAGATCATCGAGCAGAACATGACCGGTCTGGACGGGCTGATCTACATGTCCGCCACTTCAGACGCCGCAGGTCGCGCCACCATCACACTGACCTTTGAAACCGGCACGGATCCTGACATTGCCCAGGTGCAAGTGCAGAACAAGCTTCAGCGGGCGATGCCTCTGCTGCCCTCAGCCGTGCAGCAGCAGGGCGTTAATGTTAGCAAGTCCGGCGAGGGCTTTCTCATGGTGGTGGGCTTTGTCTCCGAGGATGGGAGTATGTCCCGTGACGACATTGCCGACTACGTTGTGACAAGTGTTGTCGATCCGCTTTCACGTGTTGACGGTGTGGGTGGCGTGCAGGTGTTCGGCTCTCAGTACGCAATGCGTATCTGGATCGACCCGAACGTGCTGCATACCTACAAGCTCAGTGTTGGAGAAGTCATCAGCGCCATTCAGGCCCAGAATCAGCAGGTTTCAATTGGCCAGCTTGGTGGCGCTCCGTCCGTTCCCGGGCAGGAGATCAACTTCACAATCAACACTCGCGGGCGTCTTCAAACAGCGGAGGAGTTTGCGGAGATCGTGGTGCGCAGCAACACCGACGGCTCCTTGATCAAGCTTGGCGACATTGCACGCATCGGGCTGGGATCGCAGGATTACGGTTTCCAGTCGTTCTATAACGGTCAGCTCGCTACTGGCGCAGCCATTTCTCTGTCTTCGGGCGCCAACGCGCTTGATACCGCTGAGAGGGTTCGCGAGCTCATGGATGAACTGGAGAAGTTCTTCCCTCCAGGCCTGAGGGCGGTGTTTCCATTTGATAACACCCCCTTCGTGCAAGTGGCCATTGAAGGGGTGGTGCACACGCTCTTGGAGGCCATCGTTCTGGTGTTCTTGGTCATGTTCCTGTTTCTGCAGAACTGGCGAGCCACCCTCATCCCCACCATCGCGATTCCGGTTGTCTTGCTGGGCACATTTGGAGTTCTGGCAGTGCTGGGTTTCTCCATTAACATGCTCACGATGTTCGCGATGGTCCTGGCGATCGGTCTCCTCGTGGACGACGCCATCGTTGTTGTGGAGAATGTGGAGCGTGTGATGAGTGAGGAAGGGCTGTCCCCGAGGGAGGCCGCACGGAAGTCGATGACTCAGATCACCGGAGCACTCGTTGGCATCGGGGTCGTGCTATCTGCCGTGTTTGTGCCCATGGCTTTCCTCGGCGGCGCGACAGGGGTTATCTACCGGCAGTTCTCGGCAACAATCGTTTCGGCGATGGCGTTGTCAGTGTTCGTGGCCATCATCTTCACTCCGGCCCTGTGCGCCACGATGCTCAAGCCAATCGCCAAAGGTCATCATATCAAGGAGAATGGGTTCTTTGGCTGGTTTAACCGCACCTTTGACCGCTCGAATCAGCGCTACCAAGGCATCGTTGGCGGCATTATCAACCGCAGCAAGCGCTTCATGTTGGTCTTTGCGGTAATCTCCGCCTTGATGGTGTTTCTCTTCATTCGTTTGCCGAGTTCCTTCCTGCCAAACGAAGACCAGGGCATGCTGTTTACCATGATCATCGGTCCTGTGGGTTCCACGCAGGAAGACACCATCTCGGTTATTCGCCAGGTGGAGAAGTTTTACCTCGAGGATGAGGGCGATCTCGTTTCCGACATTATGGCGGTTCAGGGCTTCAGCTTCGCCGGTGTCGGCCAAAGTGCAGGGATGGCCTTCGTCAACCTCAAGCCATGGGATGAGCGGACAGAGGCGCACCAGTCTGCGGATGCACTCGCCATGCGTGCAATGGGAGCGTTCAGCCAGATCAAGGAGGCCATGGTCTTCGCCTTTGCGCCCCCGCCCATCACCGAGCTGGGCACATCCACGGGTTTTACTTTTTACCTGAAGGACAACGCAGCCCAAGGGCACCAAGCCCTGATGGACGCCCGCAATCAGTTGCTGGGTCTTGCAGCTCAGTCGCCAATGCTTATGAATGTGCGCCCGAACGGATTGGAGGACGCTCCGCAGTTGCGCGTGGAGATCGATGTGCAGAAGGCCTCTGCGCTCGGCCTGAATATCGCCGAGATCAATCGCACGCTTGGGGTTGCATGGGGCGGTCTCTATATCGACGACTTCATTGACCGGGGCCGCGTCAAGCGCGTTTACATACAGGCGGAGGCGCCATACCGCATGCAGCCCGAGGATTTCCATGCATGGTCTGTGCGTAACGCTGATGGGGAGATGGTGCCTTTTGCAGCCTTTGGCAGCACCTACTGGGATTATGGCTCTCCACGTTTGGAGCGCTACAACGGTGTTCCCGCTGTGCAGGTCCAGGGCGAAGGCGCACCGGGAGTCAGCTCCGGCGAGGCCATGCTCGAGATCGAGCGGCTTGTCCAGCAATTGCCCGCAGGATTCGATATCGAATGGACGGCCACCTCCTACCAGGAGCGTGAAGCAGGCGGACAGACAGGGTTGCTCTATACGCTTTCGCTGCTCATCGTCTTCCTGGCGCTGGCGGCGCTCTACGAAAGCTGGTCGATTCCTACCGCGGTTCTGCTTGCGGCGCCGCTGGGGGTTATCGGGGCAGTGCTGGCAAACATGCTGCGAGGCATGGAGCGCGACGTTTACTTCCAGGTGGCGATGCTCACCACGGTGGGTCTTACCAGTAAGAACGCCATCTTGATCGTTGAGTTCGCCACGATCAATCTGAAGAACGGCATGCGGCTGGTGCCCGCCACACTGGCCGCCGTGCGCGACCGTCTGCGCCCGATTATCATGACGTCGCTCGCGTTTGGAATGGGCGTTCTTCCACTTGTGTTTGCAAGTGGGGCCGGCTCAGGCGCACAGCGCGCAATCGGCACGGGCGTATTTGGGGGGATGCTCTTGGGCACCTTCCTGGGTATCTTCTTCATCCCGCTCTTCTTCTATGTCATCGAGCGCCTGTTTATTCGCAAGAAACCAGGAGGCGAAACACATGCCTAAACGATTCTTTATGACGCCGGCCGCTATGGCCGCATTTGTTCTGGCCGGTTGCGGCACTCTTGAGCCTCCCGTGCCTGAAGCAAATCCAGAGACGCCAGCGCAATGGCCAATCCCCGCGAGTGGGGGAGAGTCTTCCGCGGACGTCGGTTGGCGGGAGTTCTTCCGTGATCCGCGTCTGGAGACGCTTATTGAGCGGGCTTTGGAGAACAACCGCGACCTGCGCGTGGCTGCGCTCAACGTGCAACGCGCCCGCTCGTTCTACCGAATCCAACGGTCCGAGCGTTTGCCTTCGGTAAACGCCCAGGGCGGTCTCAATCGTGCGGAATATGATGGCCCGTTTCCAGACGTCGAAACCTATTCCGCGCAGATCGGCGTAGCCTCTTTTGAGCTCGATCTCTGGGGCCGTGTACGCCACCTCAGCGATGCTGCCCTGCAGCAGTATTTTGCCGTAGAGGAGAATCGCCGCAGTGTTCAAATCTCGCTCATCGCCGAGGTTGCAAACACCTACCTGGCGCTTGCGGCAGACCGCGAGCTCAAGCGCATTGCGGAAGCTACGCTTGGCACATTCCAGGAAGCGCTTGAGTTGACACAGCGCCAGCATGAGCTCGGCGCCGCCTCGGCGCTGGAAGTTGCCCAGTCTCGCACACTCGTCGCCAATGCCAGGGCAGACGCCGCCTTGTTTGACGGCTTCATTGCACAGGACATCAACGCGTTGACGCTCTTGGTGGGTTCGCCGATTGATGAGTCGCTGCTCCCCAAGGGCTTCGATATCGATGCATCTGGCGTGAATCCATTGCCAGTGGGTCTGCCTTCAGAGGTTCTGCTTCGTCGGCCAGATATTATGGCGGCAGAACATCGCCTGCTGGCGGCAAATGCGAATATCGGCGCCGCCCGCGCAGCATTCTTCCCTTCCATCACACTTACCGGCGGAGTGGGAACGGCCAGCAACGAGTTCTCCGATCTCTTTGGTAGCAGCACCGGGTTCTGGACGTTTATGCCGCAAATTACTCTGCCCATCTTCCAGGGCGGGCGTCTGCGCGCTAATCGTGATGTTGCCGTTGCCGAGCGTGACATCGCTCTGGCGCAGTATGAGTTCGCAATTCAGAACGGCTTCCGCGAAGTGGCGGACGCCCTGGCCCTTACGGAGACGCTCGCCCGCCGCAGGGCTGCGTTACAGGATATGGTGAAGGCCGCCTCGGATACGCAGGAGCTTTCCAATGTGCGCTACCGGGCCGGCCAAGTGAGCTACCTGACTCTGCTGGACTCGCAACGCACCCTCTACAGCGCTCAGCAGGCGCTCCTGCAAACACTGCTCGATGAGCAGGCGAACAGGATTAACTTGTACCGCGTCCTGGGCGGCGGCTGGAGAGAGTAGGGCCACACCCCTGCCCCCATAGCAATGATCCACGAACGTCAAAGTTGCCGCTCTCCCGAACATGCTGAAATGCAGCGACAGCGCATACTCGATGCCGCAGAACAAGCATTCATCGAGTATGGGTTTCACGCTGCGAGCATGGGCCGGATTGCTGAGAAGGCCGGCATTAGCCAAGGTCTTACCTACCGTTACTTCGAGAATAAGAACGCCATCATTCTCGCCATCATTGAGCGGCAGTTGGTTGAGCGCCGCGAAAATATCCGTGCGCTCCAGTCCAAGAGTCAATTCGTCGAACGGGTTACAGAACTCTTCAAAGGATGGGTATGCTGTGATCAGTGTAAGAGGATGAATCCTGTGCTCTTCCTGGAAATGAGTGCAGAAGCTAGCCGCAATCCCGAAATTGCGCAGGCAATCCAAAAGGCTGAGCGCATCACGCGTGATGACTTCAAGGGGTGGCTGATGCGTATGGCAGCCAGCCTGGGCCGCTCGATGTCTGAGAAGGAAGCGGAGCAGCGCTGTTTCATGCTGCAGATTATCTTCGAAGGGCTGGCCGTTCGTGCTGTGCGGGAGCCCGACGTCGACTGTAATTCCTTGCGTCAGGCGGCCGAACGCTACCTTCCTTCTCTCCTGGGGCTGGACTAGCCGAATGTGCTGGAACATCCGGAAGCCGAGAACCTAGATCAGAAGCAGGGAGTGAATTGTGGGGAAGAAAGGGGCAGTCTCTGGCTGTGCCCGGATACGCCTATGCGCGTGGGAATCCCGCTTCTGCCCAGGGCATCATTGCTGGAGGCGCAAATCGGCTTTTCACGGTAATGCGGCGGCCTTCGGAAATTGACCGATGGACCCCTTCGATCACTTCGACCACGTGTGCGGCCTGGGCGCCCGTGGTGGCCAGCGGTTCGCCTGTGCGCACGGCGCGCGCAAGCCCTGCCACGCCGGCAGACCAGTCGATGAAGCGTAACGCCGGTCGCACCGGTGGCACACGCTTGTAACTCTCCCCGAACTTGCCGAGGCGCACTGGCGCGGTTGCGGCCATCCAGTCCAGGTTCACTGAGCCCAGATCGCCGTGAACCTCGAGCATCGACCGATTTTCTGCAGGCTCGCCGACGTAGAAGCTCGCCGTCAACCGGGCGATTAGTCCCGACTCGAACTCCAGTGCGGTAATGCTAAAATTGTGGGCCTCGATCGTGTATGGCTCACCGTTCAGGGTCTTTCGCTCTGGCAATAGAATGCCACCGCCGGCAGTGGCATGCCGCACAGGTCCAAACCATGCCGTAAGCAGGGTGATTGGGTAGATGCCCACGTCGAATACCGGCCCCACGGCGTAGAAAGGCGCCGGATTTGGATGCCAGCTTTCGATCCGGCCCCAATCCACGCTGGCATAGGCCACGCGCGGCTCGCCGATGTTGCCTTCACGAATAAGCTTCCATGCGGTCTGCTGGGCTTCGCCGAGCCAGGTTACTGGCGCGCAGCTGAGCAGCAGACCTTTGGTTTCCGCAAGATCCACCAGCGCCTTTGCTTCTGCGTATGTTGGCGCAAGGGGCTTCTCAGAATGCACATGCTTGCCTGCTGTTAACGCCCGGGTCACGACCTCTACGTGCGCCTGTTGTATCGTCAGGTTGACGATCGCATCCACTTGCGTATCGCGCAGCGCCTCATCGAGACTGCTGTAAACTCGTCCTCCATGCTGCTGGACCCATGATGCGGCGCGGGCCGTGTCAATGTCACAGGCGCCCATGATCCTGATCTCCGGTCGCTCCCGCAGCGCCTCCCCGTATGCATTGGCTATGTTCCCGCAACCCACGACAACAACGCGTAGCTCGAATGGCGCGGTAACTTCCACCTTGGAAAGCCATCCCTGGGCCCGCTTGAGACTTTCCTCGAGTTCAGGACGCGGGTCATGAGTCTCGGGTTCGTGCTCGATACCGATGGGTCCTCTGAAGCCACGTTGCACCAATAGTTCCAGCACCTCGCGTACTGGCGCAACGCCGTCTCCAAGTGCGCAAGTTTCATGGCCCATATCGATCAGGCCCTTCCCGGTGGGCTCGCCTCGCGGCGCCTTGACGTCCTTCAGATGTACGGCCTTCAACCGCGGCCAAAGATCTTTCACCGCCTGTAGCGCGTCCCACTTCTGCGTGCCGCACCAGCCTGTGTCCAATGCCACCCCCACCACATCCTCATCACCTTCGCCAATGATCCTGAGCACTTCTTCTGCGCTCCCCTCGGGGTGATTCTCAAAGGCAAACATGATCCCAAAATCCCGCAGTATCGAGACTGTGGTCGTCTTGTCTTCCCGGAACAAGTGAAGGAAGCCTGTGGCGATAATCGGTATGTTCAGCTCTGCGCAGAGGCGGCAGGCGGCCCTCAATTCCGCAGGGTTGGCGCCCACTGCGCTGGCGTATGACGTCACCGCAATCCGGTGCTCCTGCAGCAAGGCTCGGGCGATGGCCACATGTTCCGGCGTTGCCCAAGAGTAGTGCAGGTGGGCCGACCATAGGTCGATGGCCCTATATCCCAGCGCCACAACCTCACGCAACATCTCGTCAAACCGCTCCTCAAAGGTCGCCAGCGGGGCAAAAGCAGCCATTGAGGCAGCCTCTCCCTGCCCCCATCCAGTCATCTCATAGCCCAATTCTCGGGCCACGAAGTTTGCAGTGATAAAGGAAAATGTAGGTTTCATAAGAAGAGGAGATCACAAGCATCCCTCACTCCGCCCTTCCCGTCCATCCAATATCGGAATCCCAAAGGGCCATTCTGAAGGTGATGCAAGAATGGACGGAGGTGAATATGCATGGACCCGAGAAGACAACTTCCAGGGTATGCGGCTGAATTCTGGCGTCTGCTGTGACGTTCAACCTCAAAGTCCTTCAGCAGCTCTGAGATTTCCCGACAATAAGGACCTCGCGGATGTCAAAATTACAGAAGCTGACGCTACCGAACGCAGCCAACCTCGCGTCCCGTTTCTTTAGGATTTCAAGTCTCGGATCTGCCGGCGGCGTCGGCCCGCTTTTTCGCTTCCAATTGATGCAGTACTGAGGCATAAACAAGCGATGATGAAGAGCGCTTATCACTATCTCCTTATTGGATTTCTAGCCTGCGGCCTTTTTCTGGTCGGTTGTAATACCTCGACGACAAAGACCTCTTACGAAATGGCGGAGGCAGGTCAGAATCAGTTCACCATCAACGTTCCAGACGGTTTGAGCATGGACGCAATCGAGCGTGCGATCCAGTTCAGCCTTACCAATAGGGAATGGTCTGTTGTTGAAAGCGACGTGGGCAGCATCGAAGCGGTACTGAGCCACCGGGGCATCAGCGCCACTCTCGACATCAGCTACGACGAGGACGTGATTCGGATCGAAAGCGAAGCTACGGATGACGATGGCAAGGCGTTGGTCCCGCTGCGTTGGATCGAGTTTCTCAGGGAGGATATCCAAAAGCAGTTGATCAGTGCGGCCTCACTGTAGATAGTCCGATCACGCCAATTTTCGGCGTTCCCTTCATCTCTCTCTTCCAATAGCATTGTTTTCGTGTTCGCGCCGGTCGTTTCTGATCTGCAAGAGATAACGCTTAGGCTAGACGCCGGCGGTATCTCGATAGGTTCTTCTTTTCATCCGGGTGGTCACAGTTTCACGATGCCGGTGCTTGACGCTGGTAATCGGGATTGGACCTTCAGGCTGGGCTTGTTTTCATGTACGCAGAATGGCCCGCTGACGATCTACGAGAACGACAGGCAATTGCTGGGAGTGGCTATCGCGGAGGCTCAGTTTCCGCTTGAGGCGCAAACCTTCGAAATTTACCGCCGTTTCCTTCCCTATACGCTGCAGGGCTGGCATCTTTACCGGGTGTGGAACTTTGTTCCCGCCATCAACGATGCTACAGATGGGCTTGAGAACTATCGCTCGTTTTGCGTGGGGCGTTCCCGTGCGTTCCAATCCGTGTACGGGGCAGACTGCGAGGTTCGCATGCCGGCGGCGTCCGGAGTAGGGAACGCATCCGGCCAGTTGGCGATGCTGTTTCTCTGTGGCCGTGAGGCGCCGATTCATCTTGAGAACCCTCTTCAGGTTCCCGCTTATAAGTATCCTTCACTATATAGTCCCCGTGCGCCTAGTTTCGCTCGCGCAACTGTGGCAGGCGATGCTGCTTTTGTGGCGGGCACAGCATCGATTAGGGGCCATAAGAGCATCGGCGTCGGCGATCTTGGAAAGCAGCTGGAGGTGAGCGTTGGCAATCTCCAGGAAATGCTGCGCCGTATTGCATCGACCGGTATGGATCTCGCTGCGCGACAGCGGCATATCGTCGCCTACGTGCGCAACCCACAGGATCTGCCTGAGACCCGCGCCTATCTTGACCAACACTTACTGACAGATGGCGACCGCGTGGTTTATCTTGAGGCAGATGTCTGCCGCAGCGATCTGCTCGTTGAGATAGAGATGACACTTTTCTGACATGCAAGTTGACGTTGCTATCATCGGTGGAGGACCGGGTGGATCCGTGGCTGGGGCGAAACTCGCTCAGCTTGGGCTTTCCGCCTTGATCCTTGAGAAGGATCATTTCCCACGCTTTCATATCGGGGAGTCCATGCTGCCGGTGGGAAACCGTGTGCTCGAAGAAATCGGCGTCTTGCCAGCGATCGAGCGTGCGGGATTCATACGTAAGTACGGCGCCCGGTTCAGCGACCCGCAGTACAAGTTTGTCAAACGCATCAGCTTTGCAGACGCCTTGGGCAATCACGTGCCTTCATATACGTACCAAGTGGAGCGCGCGGTTTATGATTCAATTCTGTTGGATCACGCCCGGAGCCTGGGTTGCGAGGTGCGGCACGGCGCGCATGTGAAATCGGTCGAGGAGGATGCGGACGGGATCTCGATCAAGTGCAAGGACAGCGACGAGGTTATCCGGGCCCGATGGTTACTGGACGCGACGGGCCGTGATAGCGTGACGGCCCGGCTCGCTGGAATAAAGCGCAAGGATGTTCCTAACTTCAACAAGCGAATCGCCATCTACACACATCTGGAAGGCGTGAAGATCGCACCGGGTGTGGAAGGGGGCGACACTGTCGCTGTGCGTTTTGAAGACGGTTGGGTTTGGGTCATTCCGCTCGATTCACAAAAGACGTCGGTGGGACTGGTGCTCGATGTCTCCAGTTACGACAAGTCGCAGCGCCCGGAAGATATTTATTGGAGCAAGCTGCGCAGTTCCTCCTACCTGGCGGATATTCTCGAGAACGCACGGGCGGTGGATGAAAAGATGCGGGTCACCTCCGACTACTCATACTTCCACGAGGGTTCAGTCAGCACCGCGCGCATCCTCCCGATTGGCGATGCATTTGGTTTTCTGGATCCAATTTTCTCCAGCGGCGTTCACTTGTCGCAATCAAGCGCGCTTAATGCTGCACAACTTATCAAGGCCTGTTCCGCAACCGGTCGCGGCTTCACTCCGGCAGAACGCTCAAGGTACGAAAAGCGTCTGCTGAAACGCGCTACATCCTTCCGTAAGCTGATCCAGGCATTCTACGCCCCTGTGGGTTTCAAGGTCTTTCTGGATCCCGGAGAGTTTCTGCGCATCGCAGATGCGATAACCAATATCGTTGCCGGCGACGCCGAGTACAGCTTCGGCGTGTGGTGGCGCTATCATCTATTTCTTGCAATCTGTCGCCTTCAGCCTGTCATCCCGATTGTTTCCACCGCCAGAAAAGTCGACCTGACAACTCCCACGCCAGCAGGTACAGCTGGTTAATCGTTCTACCTGCGGCCAAGGTCTCCTAGCGCGGCATGGCTGACTTTGCCTCGCTGATCACGGGGGAACGCCATCATGACAATGAGCTTGCGTGGTATCTTCCACGTCGGCAGACGCTGCACAAGCCAGTGGCGGACTTCTTCCACCTGCAGGGATGTTTCCACAAAGGCCGTCAGCCGGTCGCCGCTCGCCTGTACCTGCACCTGCACGATCGCATCTGTTACGCCGGGAATATCGCGCAGTAGGCGCTCGATCTCCAGTGGATCCACTCGTCGTCCTCCAACCTTGGCCAACGGACGTCGCCGACCCTCGATCTTCAGCGCTCCTGTTTTGCTGATGGCGCCGAGGTCTCCGGTGCGCCATTGCCCCATGTTATCCTGCACTTCCTGATTGCCAATGGTGAAGACGGCGCCACTGCGTACGACGATTTCCCTTTCGTCTGTGGTCCAAACGCTTACCCCGTCCATTGGCTGCCCCACGCCTTCACCAGCCAGGGTCAGTGATCCATCGCGATCGTAGGCGATGCCGCCCGTCTCGCTCGAG
Source organism: uncultured Puniceicoccaceae bacterium (assembly GCA_964430955.1). GTDB lineage: Bacteria > Verrucomicrobiota > Verrucomicrobiia > Opitutales > Oceanipulchritudinaceae > CAYSHY01. The sequence goes on from CAYSHY010000002.1 coordinate 35,721, forward strand.
CCGTAGAAATTGTGAACTCGCCGCCCGAAGCGTTCTTCAAACTGGTGCGCCACTTCCTGGCTTAGCGGAGCTCCGGCGGAGATGAAGAGCCTTAGCCTTGGGATCGGATCTTTCTCAAGGTCCGTTCTTGCCAGGGCGCGGAAGAATGCAGGAACAGACGGCGCAACAGTAGCTCCTGTGCGCTCCATTTCCGCAGCGGCGAGGCGAGGTAGCGGATCACTGCCACAGGCGATGGCGGTTCCCTGCAGGATCAGGGGCATCACGAGGTTCCCAAGTCCGTAGGAGTGGCCAAAGGGAATCATCGCATAGTTTATGTCGTCCGCCCGGATACCCATTGTGCGAATGATGTTTTCCCCATCCGCCCGCATCTCGCAGGGACGGAACAGCAATGCCTTTGGCATCCCGGTCGAGCCAGAAGTCAGCTTTCCCAAGCATAGAGGGGTTTCGCGTCGTTCTTTGCTCCCCAAGGGGGTTAGTCGCCCACCTTCATGGATGAAGTTGGCGTGGAGTTGATTTGCCTGTTCCAGCACGATGCCCGGGGAAGTTGCGGGATCCACTGCCAGCGCAGCCGCTCCCAGCTTCTGAAGCGCCAAAAACACCTGCAGCCATTCGCTGCCATTGGGTAGGCAGAAAACAACGGTTGATCCTTCCAGATCCAGTCTCTGCCATTGTTTCGCAAGCTTCTCGGCCCGTACAAGCAGCTCCTGCGCACAGACCCACGACTTTGCTCCAGCATCCCGTAGAACCGGTTTATCCGGGGCATTCTCAACGGTGCATTCCCACTGCCGCCAAAGGTTGTCCATCAGGTGCTCTTGATCATTAGCATGAATTCTCCAGCGACCAAAGTCTCGCCCGTTGCGTCTCGTATCATCCCGCTGAAGCGAGTCAGACCGGTCCCACTGCTTGGCGGCAGATGCTCGACTTCCACGAGGAGGCCGCTTTCAAGATCCAGGAAGTCCTCGTAAAGGACGAGATTTCGGGCCTGTACCAGCATGCCTCCGCCTTCCCCACTTTCCTGCTTGCAAAGCCAGACGGCTGCAGCCTGCGCCATTACTTCAAGACCTATGGCCGCTGGCAGGCGGGCGTCGGCCACAAAGGCCGGCGCCTGGCGGGAAACTGCGCAGATTACCCGCAAGTCATCCAGCTCGACGACCTCGTCTATCAACAGGGCAGGGGGCTTGTGCGGTATTCTATTCAGCAAGGCTTCCATCTGGCTGAGGCATAGCTTCACATATCACGAGGGCAATGCCCACAACCAGAAAAACCGTGACGCCAAGAGATGAGACCACGGGAATGATGCTTGTGGAGAGAGCGCCAAAGGCCGCCAGGGTTGTGATCGCGGATACGCGCACAGAGGAAAGCCCATCACGGCCGCTTGCGCGAAACACCGCGTAATCCAGGCCCAGGCCAAAGCCTAGCAGGAGGCCTACGACATGAAACAGGTTACCCTCCGCTCCTACAAGGCCCAGAACTCCCAAGGTGGCCAGCACCGCAACGCCGGGCGCCGCGATGACAATCAGCCCCTTCCTGAGTCCTGTTCCCGCCAGAATGATCAGGGACGCTACGATAAAGCCTCCCGCAGCATATTGCTTTGCCTCCAGTCGATATTGCCTGAAGGCGCTCTGCAGGAACATCCTTACATCCAGCGGGAAGGCTCCCTCCGGCATAGCTCCTGGCTCGATTTCCGTGACGCCTGTGAGGACCCAGGCGCCATGCGGTCCGGCGCCAGCAAGCTGATCTATCCCTGCGGGCGCCGTGTCAAACAGGCTACTTAGGGCCGCATCATAACGCTCGCGTGTGAGCTGCTCGTCTAGTGCTGTATAGAACGGGCTGAACGCAGCGCTATCAAAGCCGTTTTCTTCCAGTTTCACGGCCAGCGAATGGGCGAATGCTTCCCCGTGCTGTTGCTGCCACAGAACAGCAGATTCTAGCTCACGGGGGGTGGAAAGCCAGGCAATCGGTCCACTTTTTACGATGCTTTGTGGAATCTTTGCCGCATTCTCCATTGCCTCGGCAAGCGTGGCGCCGGTGCTAACCATCATCTGACCTCCGTCGCCGAGGCCACCTCGCTCACGCACCTGTTCATCCTGCGCCTTCAGTTCAGGCAGCGGAATTTCAAGTGTCTCCACCGAATCATTCCAATCAAGCAGCGGCAGGGCAGTCCCGAACAGGGCGAAGCCGCCAAGTGTAAGCGCCAGAGTGCGTGTTGTGGACTTGAACCTGCGGTTGAGCTGTTTCTTGGCGCGTATCTCTATGCCGAACTTCGGTCCAAAGGCAGTGAACACCAGGACCGCGCTCAGGCAGGCAATGATCAAGCCGCTTCCCACCATCAGGCCTGTGTGCCTGACGAGCGAAAGATCCGAGAACATCAGGAAAAGAAAGACCAGTGCGGTCGTGGCGCAGCCAAGTGATAAGGGACGCCAGATGCGACGGATCGATGGCAGGTAACCAACATCCTCATCCTCTCGGTGCAGCAGGATATGAAGGGGGTAATCCATGGCAGCTCCCCCAATGATCCCGGCAAGGGCAAAGGTGAGCACGTGCATGGAATCGGCGATCGTTAGGATCATGGCCACAGCGGCAACCGCTCCGAGCGCGACCGGTGCAGCCAGGAGTAGCACAGCGCGGAACGAGCCAATCAGAATCCATGCGGCAGCCAGGACCGCTCCTCCCATCAGGAGATTGAGTCGAAAAACCTCATGGCGAATCCGCGCTTCGCTTTCGGCCGCAAAAAGCACCGCTCCCGTTGCAAGTATCCCGTTGCCTTCATGTTCTGTCCGCACATGCGTCAGCAGCCGCTCGACTTCCTGTTGAATCTCCGTGTCAGTTGGAGGGCCAGCAATTGTCGCAAGGACCAGATTCCCGTCGCCGACAGTTGCGCCGCTCATTGAAGAAAACGCCTCGGAAATGAGCAGAAACGGGTCCTGAGGCAGGAGTTCCGCCAAGGCTAGACCTTCAGCAGATTCTAGTGTCGCGTTGATCTGCGCGACGGCACGTTCCGCCAGCCATTCATCAAAACCGTCCGCGGCCCCATCATATTCAGCCATAGCCTCGGCCAGAAACCTTGGGAATAGCAATGCCATCCGCTCGGCGAACAGCTCCTGACCGAATCCGTATAGGGCAGTCTCGTCCATGGGCGTTGCACGCTCGATGGCTGTACTGGCTGACAGACTCTCAGCAACTTCAACGGCGATTTCTACGGCATCCTCACCCCGGATCAGAATCGCAAGGAGCCGCCCCTGCCGATCCATGACATCTTCCATCAGGTGCGTCGACGGAGCGCCATCAATTGTCTCCAGCCTTACCAGGGCAAACACATCCGAAACGAGTTTGCGACCATAGTCGATTCGCAGCAATGCCGTGAGCGACACTGCCAGCAAAAGTAGAAGGACAAGCCTCGCCCCCAAGGCTGATTGTTTAGAATTCACGAACCAAAGAACCTGTTGATTGATTCTGTATCACCGGCATCCAGTTCTGCAACGTCAGCTATTTCGATCACAACCTTCATGGAACCGGCCCGTTGTAGCTCGATACGCTCGACGATCGTTCCTTTCCCGCTGACAACGATCGTCTCAGTAGGGCTGCCTATGCTCCGGCGCGGTCCGGTACGCGTTTCGCCTTCTGCAAGTAGTCCGAAGCGCCATTCGTTTCCGGGCGTGTAATAGACTTTGAACTGCTTGGCCAAAGCCTCGACATCCAGTGTCAGAATCGCTTGTAAGGATGCGTATCTTGCGGGAATTCGCCGCTCTTGTAGGGCGCCGTCTTCTCCTTCGGTCAGGAGGCTGGCGCCGCTAAGGATCACTCTGTTTTCCTCAGGCTCGAGGTAGTAGAGGCTTAGCCCCTTCTCCGGCGAGTAGGCCAAAATTCCCCGCAACTGGATCACATCGCGCTTGAACACGATCTGCCTTGTTTCCAGGAAGGCCGCCTGTATGGCGCCTCGTTCTTCGATCGCCTTGCGCAGCTCCACCAGAGCCGTCGGCTGGTTTGTTGGGTCCACAACATTTGCAGGTGCAAAGGTATCGGTTGTTGCCCGGGCGCAAGTTAAGGCAAGGAGGAGAGCAGCAGTGAGGATACGTCGCTTCATTGGTTGGTCTTCTTTGTTGGAGGGTGCTCCGCAATCGCCGACCGCTTCCACTTTCGACGGTTCCGGATCACGAATGGCAACCGAACGATCAGCTCAATGAGCAGGCGTGTGTGCATGCCAGTCAACAAGACATTGTCGCGCAAATACTTGAAGTGGGACACGCCTCCTTCCCCGGGGCTGGGATATCGCACCGGGGTGCGTAATGGCAGAGGACGGATCCCCGCCCACACAAGGCGGACTGCTGCCTCTGTGTCAAAATCGTAGCGTTTGCCTCCCGGAGTTCGTCGCATGACCTTTAGCAGGGGCGTGATCGGGTAGACGCGAAAGCCAAATAACGAATCCTCCAGGCCAGACCATAAGGTCTCGATGTTTGCGAAGGTATTGCCAACGCGGCGGCCCTTGACTCGCTCCGGAGGCGCATCGGGACCAAAGTCTGGAACTCCGAGCACGAGTGCGCTGGGATTCGCCTCTGCAATCTTCATGAAGCGCCCGATTTCGTGAGCGGGGTGTTGCCCATCGGAGTCCATACACAGGGCGTGGGTAAACCCTTCGTTCATTGCGATCCTGCAGGCGTGCATGAATGCTGCGCCTTTCCCTCTGTTCACAGGCATTCTCAGGATCCTTAGTCCGTCTGCGCCTCCGAGACGATCCTCGAGCTCGACATCGCTTCTATCGGTAGAGCCATCGATCACGACCCAGACTGGGTTCCAATGGTGCAGGACCTCCTCGACCACTGGCGCAAGCAGGCGACCCGTGTTGTAGCTGGGCAATATGACGAGCGCTCTCATGCCAAAGCTATGGTGGCGTGGGCGTAAACGCTCGCATCAGCTGCTGAGCGAGCCGTCACATTCATCAGCGTCCCGTTCGGTTCTGCAACGATCTCAATCTCGTCGCCCGGGCGAACCGGTTGAAGGAATTTTGCCCGCTGTATTGTCTTGGGTAGACTGGCCTCGGGGGACGGAGAACAGGCATCCAGCATCCAGCTTAGCAGAACGGCGCCGGGCACGAGAGGGAATCCGGGAAAGTGTCCCTCCAAAAACGGGAGATCGTCAGACGATACCTTAATCTTGGTAACGTTGCCCGGCATTGCCTTACACAACTTGCCTGTGTTGTCCCCCACGTGAACTATCGTTCCTGGAGCGATCCAATTCAGTTCTGAGAATCTCTTCCACCTCTGCGGCGATTCGACGCGCTGGCATGCGCGGATCCGGGGTAAGGCATGGGCCTAGGCGCAGGTGAAAGTTCATTGGAAGGCGGCCAAAGGTAAAGAAACGTCCCTTTGTGAAAAGCTGGGTGTCGCTTTCTATGATAAGCGTCTGAATGGGGGCATGGGCTTCCTTGGCGATCAACGCGAATCCGGGCAGGATCGGATTCAACGGCGCCTTTACCGTCCGGGTGCCTTCCGGGAAGACCACAAGCAGGGCTCCTTCACTTACAGCGTGCACCGCGCGGCGAATTCCCTTGGCGCCGCTGTCGTTGCTGATGTATCCGGCCATGCGCGCGCTTGCGCTCAGAAACGAGTTCTTCTTCAACCCGGCCTTGAACAGGCAGATCGCCCCCGGCGCATGCGAAAGCACCCAGCATATGTCCAGCAGGTTTGGGTGGTTCGCCACCAGGATGGCGCCTTTCAGCTTCCGCAGCTGTTCAGCGTCGGCATCCTTCCAGTGCAGTCTGACCATGCCGGACCAGTGGACATACCAGTGCCAGAAGCGCATGAGCCGGTAGATTACCTTCCTTACCAGACGCTCTGGCCGGCGATGTTCCGGTAACCACAAAAGTGTCCAGCACGCCGTGCTGAGTAATAGCGAGCAGGCGCCAAAAATCGTGATGCTGAGCCAGAAAAAGAATCGCTGTGACAGCCGCTTGATCAGCGGGCTGCCAAGCTCATCGTGAAAACTCAGCGGTTGGACTGTCTTGTTCGTTTGCAGATGGATTGAGAGGCGTGAAATTAAACCACTGGTAGGGGTGCTCATGCAACAGTGTTTCTATACGTTGGAGCACCTCCTGAAAATGCCGTCTGCCTGCTTCCAGAACGGCTGGCTTGGATCCCTCTGGCTCGAAGACTGGGGGCGCGTATGTCCGCAGACGCCCCCTGTCCAGCAGTGCGAAGCAAAACCCCACGGGCATGCGATAGATCGCGGATAGATGATAAATTGTGAACGGAAACAGGCGTCGCTCTCCCAGGAAGTAAAATGCTTCCAGTTTCGAGGCAAACTCTGGTCTGTCACACTGTAGGGCGAGCGACGCTCCTGCATCCACAGCGGCCTTGATGCCCATAAACAACTCGTGAGGGTTGTTTACCCATATCATTCGGATCCCGCTGTGTGTTTCGATCAGCAGATCCGTGTCGGTGGAGTTTTCCACCTTGAGTCGGATCATGTGCACTGCTCTCCCACGACGGGTTAGAAGGAATCCGAGAAGGTCCGAGCATCCAATATGGAAGGTGCCGAAGAGGGCCGGATGAGGGGATTCCACGAGCTTCATGAACGCCTCGCCCTCCCATTCGGGGGGCGGAGCGTCGACCTGGCGGCGCTCCCCTGCGACAAGCCGAAAGGTTAACGCCTCAGCGAGCCGGTAGAAATGCCGCCATACATCCGTTGCCGCTGCAGGTCTTCCAAGTATGGCCTGTAAATATTCGCGGGAGTGTGCCCGCTGCTTGCGCATGAACAGGAAAGCCACCCATGTGCCGGCTGCCAGCGACAGTCGGAATGCGAGCCCGGGCAGGTAACGGTGAAACGCCAGAATGATCCGGTAACCCCCGGTTGGCCCCGGGTTCCTTGGTGTCCTCCTGCTCATCGCCACTCGATGCGAAGCACCCCCAGATCGCGGTTGGCGACTCTCACGGGGCGCCGTTCGGCCACCGCCTCAAACAGCGCATAAAGCGCAAGATCGTCCCCACCGGGATTGTCTTTGGCATCCCAGCTGATCTGGCCTATTGCGCCATCGTCAAAGGTTGAAAGTTCCAGCCCGAAAGCGAACGAGACATCATGGGCGAGGCTGTTGTCAATCAGGCGATTGCCGCGTTCATCGCCCCCGATCAACAAGGCGTCCGAGTCACCCACCGACAGGGCGGTTCGACATGCATTTACCGCGAGCCCGGACTTGCCCGTCATAGGGATAAACTGGGCGAGGGGAGCTTGCAGCGCTACGCGCGGCTGCTGGACGGAGCTCGGGTGCACGGAGGTTTGGAAGCGTGTGGGACTAGGGGTGGGAAAGGAGTCGAGGAACGCCTCCAGTGCTCGGCTCTCGGCGTAGGTAGAGGCGAGAATCAGTGGGCAATCCTCCCGGGCGTCCAGCGCGTGTAGAACAGCGCCAATGAGCAGACCAAGGTCGCTCATTCGCCGGAGGGAAGCCTTCGGCAAGTGCGCGCCAAGCTCCTGGCGTTGCTCGCCACTCAGCTCATTGAACGGTCCGAGTGTGACGGCTCTGCAGATGTAGGCGCTAGGCATGGCTTAGGATAAGACCCGCTTGTGCGCCGCCAAAGGCATTGCTGCAAAGCAGGGCTGCATCGTAGAGGTGCACTTCAAACGTCTCGGAGATTACATTGTCGACGAAATAGGGTTCGGCTGTTCCAAGTGCGCCCGGCGAAAGCTCCGTCTCGATGGCCTTGCACGCCAGGGCCATCTCCACCAGGCCACAGCTCCCCAATGTATGTCCCAGCGCGCCTTTCCAGCTTACAAGCGGCGAAGCTGGGAAAACCTTTGCAAAGGCCTCCGCCTCCAGCCTTCCAGCTTCAAGAGTGCCGGTGCCGTGTCCTTTGATCCAAACGTGCTTTCCGCGCGTACTTGCTTTCAAGGCGCGAGCAATATTCTCAAAGCCAGAACCGTCGGGTTTGTTGGATGTGTAGTGATACATCTCGTTCCATGTGTGCTGGCCGTCGATCCTGTAGGCGCCGCCACGTTTGCTGAGAATGGCGTAGGCAACCCCTTCTCCCAGTGCAATCGCCCCTTCGCTGCCTGCGTGATAGGGCTGTGGGAGCCGGCCGTTGAGGATCTTCAGTGAATTGAATCCACCGGCTACAAATGGGCTGACAAAGTCGAAGCTGACAACCAGAGCCTCTTCTGCGCCGCACTGCAGGGCAGCGGTAGCGGCAATCAGAGCGATATGGGCCGATACGCATGCATGTGAATACAGGCTTACGTTTTCACCCCATCCCATTTCCCGTCGCAGCGCCTCGACCGCGCGGTCTGCAGACGCATACGGATACTGGTCCCGCACTCCTTTGACATGAGCGTAATAAAGGGCGTCTATACCGAAGTTGCTGCTCGAGACGAACACGGGCCGGCGCAGGCTTCCCCAGCCGCGGGGCTCTACCTTTTCGAGCAGGGATTTTACGCGGGGCATCCAACGTGGCGGCGTTGCCGGTCCCATCGCTTCAAACAGGCAAAGTGGCACAAGGTCTCCACCATCTTCCCCCAGCACAGGACGCAACCTCAGCCCAGTATCGCCTTCGCAAAGCCGTTTCCAGGTCTGGTAGGTGTCTCCCAGCGGCGTTATGCATTCGCAGGCTTCTACCCACGCGGTCTGCTCTGTTGCCACTGGCATCGCTTGTGTCGCCTCTACTGCCCCCGTCAGGAGGCGCTTGCCTGCTGTGTCCGAATCTGTCGAGCCATCGATCCAACGCTGCTCAGCGCTTCCTTTGCTGCTTCGCTGCTGCTCAACTTCACGCCAAATTCCTTCTCAATGCTCACCACGAGTTCCAGTGCGTCGATTGAGTCCAGTCCCAGGTCGCTTCCCATCAAGGGCTGGTCATCGTCGATGTCTGCCGGATCCACATCCGTCAGGTTGAGTGTATCGACGATCAGTCGCTTTATTCGTTGTTCGAGGGTTTCGGACATCGGCTCCTTTAGTGTCCGCCGATTGTCTGTCTCAGGCGGGTGGAGTCAAGCGTAGCGCGGGCTTACGCTCAGCTGCTTGCACTACTCTGGCCGCCGCAATACCAGTGAAACATTGCTCCCCCCAAACCCCGAGCTATTCTTCAAGACGTAGCGTGGGCCGATATCCAGGGACTCACGGGGCAGGTTCAAACCTTGCGCTTCTTCATCAGGCTGGCGCAGATGAGCGCAGCCGGGGGTGAAGCTCTCGCTAATGGCCAATGCGCAAAACGCTGTCTCCTGTGCCCCGGCCATTGAAAGACCGTGTCCGGTCAATGCTTTCGTGCTGCTTACGGTCGGCTTGTGGGTGCGGAATACCTCACGGATTGCGAGAGCCTCCGCCCGGTCGCCTTGCACGGTGGAAGTCGCGTGTGCATTTATGTAATCGATATCGGCGGCGTCGACCCGAGCATCCTTGAGCGCCTTCCGCATTGCCCGAGCCAGACCATGACCGCCGGGCTCTGGCATTGCCGGGCTATATCCATCCGCTGTCTGGGCCCAGCCAAGCACCTCGGCATAGACAGGCGCACCTCGTTTCAAGGCAACCTCCGGGGCTTCTAACACGAGCGCCGCTGCTCCTCCACAACCCACAAAGCCGTTTCGTGCGGAGTCGAATGGGCAGGAAGCTTCCTCTGGATCAAGTTTTTCGGATAGAACCCGCATTCCGGCAAAGGGTAGGAGAGCGTCGCCATTGTCCTCTTCGGCTCCGATTACGATGACGCGCTTGTGCCTTCCCAGCCTGATCTCATCCAGCGCATAGCCGAGTGCGTGCGTGGATGAACTGCACGCAGAAACAAAGCCGCAATTGCCCCCCCGTATCCTGAAGAAAGCTCCGAGATTGAAGTTCAACGTGCCTGAAACAGTCGAGAGCACTCCAAAGGGCGCCCCGCGAAGACGGTCGGTCTCGTGCATCTCGTTGAGATACTGCCGCATGAGGTAAGGCGAGCCGGCTGATGCGCAAAAGAGCGCTGTTTCCCCATCTTCAAGATCCTCGATTGTGAGGCCTGCGTCAGCGATCGCCTGCAAACCCGCGCAGGCTGCGTAAACTCCATGAGGCGGAAGGCCTCGCAGCACCTCCCGGGGGATCTCGTATCGGTCAGGTAGCTTCCACCGCATATAGTGCCGAGCTGCGAGATCGAATCCCTCTACGGCGCCAACGCAGCGGGTGGCGCCGTCCACGCCGGGCATTAGGTCCACTACCTTGAGCCCATGCCGTAGCTCGCGCAATCGAGCCATCACCCTCCCGGGGCTATTGCCGAGGCATGTAATTAAGCCTAGTCCGCTGATACATGCCCTGTCTGTCATTCAGCAACCCGCTTCTGCGAGATAAACTTCTTTAGGTCGCCCAGGGTGTTGATTTGCTGCACCTCTTCATCGCTGATACGAACGTTTAGAAGGTCCTCGGCGTAGAAGATGATCTCCGCCAGCGTCAGCGAATCAACGTTCAGATCCTGCAGAATGACCAAGTCGTCGCCTTTTTGAGCATAGTTCTCGTCAAAGTCACCGACTTCGTGAAATCGAAAAATGTGCCCAATCAGTCCCGACAACGCCTTGTCGTCGCCACTGCGCACGTATTCCCGGTACTCGGCCTGCGCTTGTTCAGGCAACAATGCAATTCGCTCTTCGGATCCTGGGTTCATGGGCAAAGCAACGCTTCAGTGATAGACGACGAGCGGCCGGTCGAGAAGTAAATTATCACCGTAACGGCATTGCGGGCATATCTCGCCTTGCCGGAGAAGCGTTTTCTCGCCCTAACGCGGGCGAGCGTCTTCTCTTGGCGTTTCGAGTAGCTCCTTCAGGTAATTTACCACGCTGGGAATGGCTTCCACAATCGCATCGCGGGTAGCTTCGTATGTCCGCAGATCGGAGCCGTAGGGATCTGGCACCTCTGGATCAACGGTTCCCGGCATCAGTTCACGCATCAGAATGACTGGCGCCTTCAAGTTGGGCGCGTTGCGTTGAATGATCTGCCGGTGCGACTCGGTCATGCCGATCACCAAGACAGACTTGTCCAGTAACTCATGCGTCAGGGGCCGGCTTCGATGCGTCGAAAGGTCCAGCCCAACCTTGCTCAAAACCCTTGCGGAGTGGGTGGTGCAGGGATTGCCTTCGTAGGCGCTGACCCCGGCGCTGATCACTTCGAGTGAACGCAGAGGCTCGTCCTCGGCCTTCAGCGCATGCCGAAGCAGCACTTCAGCCATTGGGCTGCGGCAAACATTTGCAGTGCAAACGCACAGAACATATCGGGCATCCTCCTCCATCCCTGCATAAGATTGCTCCTGTTTCGCAATGAGGCAAGTATAAGGGCCTGCCCCTCAATGCGCAGAAATACGGCTCTACGAACATGCGTTCCAGTCTTCAGTTCGGGATTCAGACTCACGGATTTTGGTTTTCCTACCCTTCCCTTGCGTTCTAATCGCCACTCCGCCTTCCCTTCTGAATTGACATTGCCGCCCGTCTGACCGACCTCTCGTAGGCTTACCAAAGTTGCGTACTCGCGCACAGTATATAGGGAGCAAAATGATCACTTCAGCGAACCTCGCTACGCTCGACCCGCAGGTCTATGAAGCCATCAAGGCCGAGCTGGAACGCCAGCAGACGCACATCGAGCTGATTGCGTCGGAAAACTTCACCCTGCCGGCCATTATGGAGGCTGCTGGAAGCGTGCTTACCAACAAGTACGCGGAAGGCTATCCGGGCAAGCGCTACTACGGCGGCTGCGAGCACGTCGACAAGGTGGAGCAACTGGCTATCGACCGCGCAAAGGAGCTTTTTGGCGCCGAGCACGCAAACGTGCAGCCACACTCTGGCAGTCAGGCAAACTTCGCGGTTTACACCAGCGTTCTGGAGCCGGGCGACACCATCCTGACGATGAACCTGTCTGACGGTGGTCACCTCACGCACGGCAACCCGGTGAACTTCTCGGGGAAGCTCTACACGGTGAGCCACTACGGTGTAAGCCCCGAAGATGGCCGGATCGACTATGACGGGCTTGCTGAGCAGGCTCGCAAAGTGAAGCCAAAGATGATCACCGTGGGCGCATCGGCATATCCTCGCACCATCGATTTTGAGCGTATGGGTCAGATCGCGAAGGAAGTGGGCGCTTACCTCCTTGCAGATATCGCTCACATCGCTGGACTCGTAGCCGCTGGCCTGCACCCGAACCCCGTGCCACACGCAGATTTCGTGACCACCACCACGCACAAGACCCTGCGTGGTCCGCGCGGAGGCCTAATCCTTTGCAGAGGCGATTTGGCCAAGAAGATCGACAGCGCCATCTTCCCGGGGGGCCAGGGCGGTCCGCTCATGCACATCATCGCGGCTAAGGCCGTGTGCTTCAAGGAAGCCCTCGATCCACGCTTCAAGAGCTACCAGAGCAGCGTGATTGCCAATGCACGGGCGTTGGCCGATGCCTTGGCAAGCAAGGGTCTCAAGCTTTCCAGTGGCGGCACAGACAACCATCTAGTGCTGATCGACCTGCGCGAAAGCCATCCTGATCTCACTGGTAAGCAGGCCCAGTTGGCGCTCGATAAGGCCAACATTACCACAAATCGCAACACCGTTCCCGGCGAAACCCGCAGCCCGTTCCAGACGAGCGGTATTCGCCTAGGTTCGCCGGCTGTTACCTCCCGTGGCTTCGACGAGGATGACATGCGACTCACCGCCGATGCTATCTCTCTCGTACTTGACGCTCCGGAAGATAGCTCCGCCATCGCGAAGGCACAACAGATCGCACTGGACCTCTGCAAGAAGCATCCGCTTCCATACAGCCTCTAGCGCTGCGTCCAGATATCTTTCTCAAAACGGCTCCCCAAGCGCGGGAGCCGTTTTTTTTGCACCCTTCAGGGTGCTCGGAGACTCCAAACCACGGGTATGTCAGGCACTCTAGGCCAGGGCTTCTGCTTCCCGTTCGCGTTCCGTTCGGAGGCGCAGTTGCCCGCAGGCAGCATCGATGTCATGCCCCTTTTCCTTGCGTATCGTGTGAGATACTCCTGCGCGACGAAGCACATTTGCAAAGGCGTTTTGCCGGGACATGTTGGGACGTTTCCACGGCAGGCCCTCAACAGTGTTGTAGGGGATCAAATTTACGTGGGCATGTAGGTCGCGCGCTATATTTACCAGCGCTTCAGCCTCGCTCAGGCTGTCGTTTACGTCCTCAATGAGGATAAACTCGAGTGTGAGCATGCGGCCGTGCTTCTCGGAAAATTTCTTCGCGGCGGGAATCAGCATCTCCAACGGGTAACGGCGATTCACCGGCATGATTCGGCTGCGGGTTTCGTTGGTGGCGCCGTGAAGGCTGATGGCAAGTCGGAACTGTACTGATTCGTCCGCCAGCTTCTCAATTTGGGGCGCCAGCCCGGAGGTCGAAATCGTGATGCGGCGCGCCCCAAACTTCATACCCCATGGAGCGTTCAGAATCGTGATGGCGCGAACTACGTTATCATAGTTGGCCAATGGCTCGCCCATTCCCATGAAGACAATGTTATCGAACGAGGCGATTGTGTTCTCCGGCTTCCCTGTGCGTTTGTCCTCGAGACGGCACACGTGCATCAACTGCCCTACAATTTCAGCAGCAGCCAGGTTTCGCTTCCAGCCATCCAGTCCGCTAGCGCAAAACTTGCAGCCATAGGCGCAGCCCACCTGCGAGGATACGCAGACGGTCCTGCGCGAAGTTTCCGAGCCCACGCCTTGCTGCGGGTAGCGAATAAGAACCGTCTCAACCAGCCTCCGGTCTTCCAGGTCATTCAGCAGTTTCTCGGTAATGTCGCTGGCTCGCTTGATCAGGAGCACCTTGCCCGGATCGATGACATACCGCTCGGCCAGCCACTCCCGCAGGCTTGTTGGCAGATTCAGCATCTCGCTGAAGTCGCTAACCCGGTGCCGGTAGAGCCACTCCAGGATCTGCTTCGCCCGGAACTTGGGCTGTGCAGCAGCAACGAGCGCTTCTTCAAGGCTCTCTAGCGTCTCGCCATAAAGGCTGGGCTTTGCCGGTGTGAATGCCATCTACTAATTACTTCCCGCAACCCAGTCTGACGCCAGAACAAAGCGCCGGTTCCCGCCCATTGCGATCCCAGTGCGTGAAGTGTCTCTCAACGAGGCTGAGGGTGCGGCCTCAAGTCTCCTGAGACACCCGGCACACGTCACCCGGCGCCTGACACTTTCTAAATCTGGTAATCTGTATTGCCTGAAAGCTCGTGAAGGCCGCACTCTCGCTTGATGCCGTTGTTGCGGGTTTCTTCGGCTGTCATTCCTGCTTCGAGAGGGCGGGAGCTATGCCAGTCGCCCACGGACACATATCCCTTCTCCCAGTAGGGGTGGTACGGCAGGTCGTGCTTCTTCAGATATTGGAAAACATCGCGCTCGCTCCACTCAAGAATCGGGTGGATTTTGATGGTCCGATTCTGCAACAAGGCAACGGGAAGCTTTTCCCGCGTGGATGCCTGCACGCGACGTAATCCAGTGAGCCAGGCCAGAGCGTTCAGTTCCTTGAGCGCACGATTCATGGGCTCGACCTTGTTGATCAGACCATACTTGCGAACCCCATCCAGACCCTGCTCCCAGAGCTTTCCATAAAGAGCTTCCTGTCGCGCCGCAGTCATTGTTGGAACAAACACCTTCAGGTTCAGGTTCAAACGTTCCGTCAGATCGTGCGCGAACTTGTAGGTTTCAGGGAAAAGGTAACCGGTGTCGATGAAGACAATTGGAGTATCGGGCGCCGCCTCGCTGATCAGGTGCAGCATCACCGCACTCTGGATCCCAAAGCTTGTGCTCGCCACCATTCGGTTGCCAAACATGCGCGCTGTGGCCTGAATGCGTTCCGCCGCCGAAAGGGGCGTTAGTTCTTCATTCAGGTCTTCCACGTTTATCTCCCCGACCGAAACTTCCTCTGCTATTATGTCCACAAGCTTTTTAATGTTTACTTAATTGGGCAATATACACAGTTTATCCAAAAATCAATTCGATAAAGCCAGTGAGACGCAAGCGAATCTAATAGCTCGCGTTCCCGCGGCCTTAGCAGGGCGCGATGCCCACAGCAGATGCAGGAAACAGGTACAGTTCATTTGGTAGGCGCTGGTCCGGGCGATCCAGACCTGATTACCGTGCGGGGCCGTCGTCTCATTGAAGAGGCAGACGCTGTCGTTTATGATGCCTTGGTTAATCCCGAGATGTTAGACTGGGCCAAGCCGGGCTGTGAGCGCTACTACGTTGGTAAGCGCAGTGGGAAGCACTCCTGTTCGCAGCAATGCATCGAAGTTTTGCTGGTTGCCCTGGCGCGACAAGGGAAGAACGTTGTGCGGCTGAAAGGCGGCGATCCGTTCATCTTTGGCCGGGGAGGTGAGGAGGCTCAGCATCTTTCCCAGGAAGGCGTCTCGTTTACGGTGGTGCCTGCAGTAACTGCCGCATTGGCTGCCGCGGCTCATGCCGGCGTGCCACTCACTCATCGCGACCACAGCGCATCCGTCACTTTTATTTCGGGACACGAGGATCCCACGCGCGACAAACCCGGAACTGATTGGGCCGCGCACGCCCGCACCGGTGCAACCCTTTGCCTTTACATGGCTATGGGGCGGCTCGAGGCGATTTGCCAAGAGCTGATGACTGGCGGGTTGAGGCCCGAAACGCCGGTGGCGATTATACAATGGGCAGGCACAAGCCAGCAACGTAAGGTGCACACCAAGCTCATCTCGGCCGCTGCAGACGCCCATGAGGCACAACTTGGTTCTCCTGCGATTGTGGTGGTCGGCGAGGTGGCGAGACTTGGGCCGCAGTTGGCATGGTTTGAGCCAGCACAGGCAGCGTCTCAGTTACAGCTGGCAATGTAGCTGGTTTCGGCCTTGGCGATGATCGTCTACCTGGTTGATAACGGCTCCCTGAGGGTAGACTCGTGGAGGAATCTACAGCGCGTGGCTGCTGCGCTGGCGAGTGAGAGTGGTCACGACGTGCGCCCTGCGTCTCTGTTGCACAGCAATAAGATCCCGGCTGCGGAAACGGATGGCGCGGCGCCTGTGCTTGTTGAATCGGAGATTCGGCGCGAGATCGCTGCTGGCCAGCGATCCTTCTGCATCCTGCCTTTCTTTTTCGGGCCTTCACGGGCAATTACGCGATACCTTCCGGAACGTATTGCCAAGGTTCAGGAAGAGTTTCCGGATGTAAGCGTTCGCATCGCACCTTATCTTTTCGCAGGAGACAAGGAACAGAATTTTACGCTTGCTCGCATTCTTGCAGACCAGATCCGGGAAACGATCCGCAAGCAGGCCATTGAACGCCCGCCTGTGATCCTTGTCGACCACGGATCGCCAGTTCCTGCCGTTACACGTGTGAGAGACGTGCTTGCCGGGCAGCTCTCAGTAATTCTGGGTGACGAGGTCGCATGCGTTGGCCCGTCATCCATGGAAAGGCGCGAGGGACCTCTCTACGCTTTCAACGAGCCATTGCTCGAACGTCGCTTGTCCAAATCGCCATACAATAACGGGGACGTGGTGATCAGTCTCCTGTTCCTCTCACCGGGCCGACATGCCGGCGCAGGCGGAGACATTGCCGAAATTTGCAGATTGGCGGAAGAGTCCTACCCGGGTTTACGCACGCACATGACGCCGCTTGTGGGCGAGCACCCCAATATCGTCACCCTCTTGAGTCGACGCCTGGAGCAGGCAACGGGAAGAGACAGTTAATAAACGGGAGACGGAGCCGCTAAAACTGACAGCCGCTACTAGGCGAGTAGGCTTATTGGGCTTGCATGACGGAGACCTTCTCCGCGTTGCCAATACGTGCCTCGTCAATCACCTGAACCATACGGCCGGCAGGAACGTCAGGTTCTGTCTCCACAATGACCGCCAGCTTAGGGTCCGCGCGTAGTCTTTCAGCTACCGTGGAGCGAATAGCGCTCAGCGGAATTTCACTTTGTGAGCCCTTGCGAATGTCAAGAATCGTGCCGCTCTGAGTCAGGCGGAATTTGATCGGCTCAGTGCTCTCTTCCTGCGGGGTGCCGGGCTGCGGTTTATCAGCATCGATCCCCTGTTCTTCGACGAAAACTGTAGTAACGATAAAGAAAATCAGGAGGATGAACACCATATCAATCATCGGGGAGATGTTGATATCGGTCTTGTCTTCTTCGCTCTTGAGAGTGCGGCGTCGGCTCATGGTGTTCTAGGAAATTTTGGGGATCGGCATATTGGGCGTAACCGCCCGACCGGGGCAAGACAATTTACCGCTGCAGTGGCTGGCCTGTCTTCCTGACCACGCGTATGTGAAAGCGGTATCGTTTTGTTGGTTCCTTACAAAAGGACGATGCACTTTCTCCGGCGGGATGTCTGCAAACCTGTTGGGCTCGGCTTCAGTTTCGGTCTGGTCGCTGATACCAGAAGGAGCAGAGCCCTCGCCAACGCACAGCGATTGGAAACAGGCCCATTAAGGCCACGAACGCTAGAACGCGCAGTTGTCCATGCCACTTCAGCTTCCGGTCTGAGGTTTCAAGGCCTCCCCTCCGAAGAATGCACATGGTCATCCCCCGCGCTTTTCCCCAGCGCGCGAGGGCCCTCGAAAGCCATACTTCTTCACTGGCGTACACACGCTCGCTGAATCCGCCCACCGCATCAAAAGCGTCTTTGCGACAGAATATGAAACAGCCCGCAGCAAGCTTCATGGTTCGGGAGACGTAGTTCCAGAACTTGTTCAGCGCCCTTGCGCTCCACGGAGCCGAACCGGGAAAATTGACCTCGCTCCCGCCGCCGGCGACTTTTCCTGATTCGAGATGACTGAGCGCATCGAAGAGTAAGCCGGGATCTATTCGAGTATCTGCATCGACAAAAACGAGCCAGTCTCCCTGTGCGACTGCAGCCCCTGCATTGCGGGCCCTCGATATCTGGTTGTAGGCCTCGAACACGACCTTTGCGCCGGCTGTCCGGGCTACGTCAGCCGTTGCGTCGGTGGAGTTGTTGTCGACAACAATCAACTCTCCCTTCCAGGGCGCATTGTGGATTGCATCATGGAGCGAAGCGAGTGTCGACGGCAGGATCTCCGCCTCGTTGTAAGCGGGCACGATGACGGAGAACCGAACCGGGTCCAACGTCATTCCTCTTCGTCTTCATATGGCGCGGCCAACTGTTCGAGCTGATCCCGGTTGAATCGATACGGGATCCACTCGTTCATTGGTTCGGCGCCGAGACTCTCATAGAAGTCCTTCGAGGTTTCATTCCAGTCCAGCACCAGCCAGTCCATGCGTGAACAATCCCGCTCACAGGCCTGCTTCACGCAGTGCATGAAGAGCTTTCGCCCAATCCCCCGACCCCGCCATTCCGGCTTTACGAAGATGTCCTCCAGATACAGACCCTTCTTGCCTGTAAATGTGGAGTAGTTGTGGAAGATTAAGGCATAGCCCACCGCTTGGCCGCGCACGCGCGCCAAAAGCGCCTGTGCCGTTGTGCCTTCACTAAATAGCATCTGCTGCAGGTCCTCCTCCGTGGCTACGACCTCGTGCAGCAGCTTCTCGTACTCCGCCAGCTCGCAGATAAGCTCCATCAGCAACGGTATGTCGCTCTCCTTGGCAGGCACAATCTTCACTCCCTTCGTCATGGACATAGGCATAAGATACCTTCGCACATGCTGCCGGAAAGACAAATCCTCTCAGGACGAGGGGAATCCGAAAATGGCCGAAGGGGCGGGCTGCTGCTGGATCCGTTTACTGGTGTCTAGCACTGCCGCAGGATATATAGGAGGAATTTCAGGAGACCCTTGACAGGGGATGATTCCGCTCTATTGTAAACTCAGGATAGGTTAATCTCATAACCAACTCCTGCGTTACCCCAAATATAGGGCCCGGTCTTTCCTGAGAAGGACCGGGCTCTTTTATTTGGGGCAAATATTGGTCCTAAAGGACGTTGCGAATGCGCTGGAGGGCTTCCTTGACGTTCTCGCGGGTGTTGAAGGCGCTGATGCGAATGTGCCCTTCGCCGCACTTGCCAAAGCCTGCCCCCGGGGTGCATACAACGCCGGCCTCGTTCAGCAGGCGGTCGAAGAAAGCCCACGAGTCGCTGCCGGTGTTGATCCAGATATAGGGGGCGTTCTCGCCGCCGCATACCTTATAGCCAGCCTCGATCATCGCTTCACGGATGAGAGCGGCGTTTCCGAGATAGAAGTCCGTGAGCGCGCGCACCTGCTGCTTTCCTTCATCGGAATAAACAGCGGCTGCGGCGCGCTGAACAGGGTAGGACACACCATTGAACTTGGTGTTGTGACGGCGGTTCCACAGCGCGTGGATGGAGTGCTCCTTGCCACTTCCGTCCCGAGCCTTCAGTTCCTTGGGGATCACGATGTATGCGCAACGGGTACCCGTGAACCCTGCGTTCTTTGAGAAGCTGCGAAACTCGATAGCCACTTCCCGAGCACCTTCGATCTCGTAAATGCTGTGCGGCAACTCCGGATCGCGGATGAAGGCTTCATACGCTGCGTCGAAAAGAATGATTGCCTGATTTTTTCGTGCGTATTCCACCCAGGACTTCAATTGCTCACGGGTCGCAGTGGCGCCAGTTGGGTTGTAAGGAAAGCACAGATAGATCAGATCTGCTTTCTCTTGGGGGATTGCAGGCACGTAATCGTTCTCGGGGGTGCATTCGAGGTAAATCACGCCGCTATAGCGTCCATCCTCGAACGGTCCGGTCCGTCCTGCCATCACGTTGGTGTCAAGATAGACTGGATAGACCGGGTCAGGTATCGCCACTTTGACGTCTTGAGCAAAGAGCTCCTGAATGTTTGCAGTGTCGCACTTCGCGCCGTCGGAGACAAAGATCTCGTCGATATCTACATTTGCATCACGTGCATGAAAGTCTTCCCGTGCAATCGCCTCGCGCAGGAACTCATAGCCTTCCGATGGGCCGTAGCCCTGAAATGTGTCGCGGCTTCCCATCTCGTCGACAGCCTGGTGGAACGCCTTCAGGCAGGCCTCTGGCAAAGGCTCGGTTACATCTCCAATGCCAAGCTTGATCACCCGCTTGTCCGGGTTTGCTGTTTGGAATGCCTTTACCCGCTTGGCGATATCGGCAAAGAGGTAGGACGCCTTTAGTTTCGTGTAGTTTTCGTTGATGCGAAGCATTTGTCGCGAGGCTCTTTGATTGTTTTCTGAAAACGCGGGCGTTGAAGTTAGCGGCCCCAATCACCCCAGCGAAACGTAAGGAAGCGTTATCTCTTTCTTGTGATTCCCATGCGCTTCGGTATTTTCAGGAGCTTCAGTAAGCGAGTGGAGCAACGAAATGCAAGTCATCGAATCGGCCAGCGAAATGCAGGCGCACGCCATAGGGCTGCGTACTGAAGGTAAATTTATCGGCTTCGTGCCCACAATGGGATTCCTGCACGAGGGCCACCTCAGTCTGGTTGAGACGGCGCGGGAAAAGGCCGACGTCGTTGTCGTTTCGATCTTTGTAAATCCCACTCAATTTGGTCCGGCCGAGGACCTCGACAAGTATCCACGCGACCGGGATCGGGACCTCAAGCTTCTCGAGGAGCGGGGCGTCGATATTGTTTTTGCTCCCTCCTACAAGGAGATGTATCCGGATGACTACTCGACCTATGTTGTTGAGGAAAAACTCAGCCAGCCGCTGTGCGGGGTGTCCCGGCCAGTCTTCTTCCGTGGCGTTTGCACGGTAGTAACCAAGTTGTTCAACATCGTGCGCCCAGATTGTGCGGTTTTTGGGCAGAAGGACGCTCAGCAGGCTGCAGTTGTCCAGCGCATGGTGCGTGACCTGAACTTCCCAATCGAGATCGTTGTGGCGCCGACCGTTCGTGAACCCGATGGCTTGGCCAAGAGCTCGCGAAACGTCTATCTCAATGATTTTCAGCGCAAAGATGCGCGCCAGATCTATGCTGCTCTACAAAAGGGCAAGGCGCTCTTTGACAGCGGCATCGAAAACGTTGACCGCATCGTTGCAGAGATCACTCATCACATTTCCGAGTTTCGCCGTCTGCGCATCATCTATGTATCCGTCGTGGACAAGGACACGATGCAGCCGCTGCGGCAAGTCCTCCCCGGGCGCACGCTTATCGCCACCGCTGTGTGGTGCGATGAAGTGCGCCTCATCGACAATATCATCATCTAGAAGCGTTCCTCGCCGTCATTTCCCATAGTTGCCCGTGGCGCCTTGCCGGGGCAGGCAGCTCATACTTTTCCCCTTCAATAGCTTTCATGCACTACGACGTTATCGTCATTGGCAGCGGCATCGCCGGCCTTTCATTTGCGATCGATGTAGCCCGCGAGGGTTATTCCGTCGCCATCCTGACCAAGAAGAACAAAGCGGACTCCAACACGAACTATGCCCAGGGGGGCATTGCCAGTGTTACCAGCGAAACCGACGATTTTGAGCTGCATGTACAGGATACGCTCATCGCCGGCGATGGGCTGTGCAGGGAGGATGTTGTGCGCACGATTGTTCGGGAAGGCCCGGCTGCGGTTCGCGAGCTAATGGAGCTGGGTGTGGAGTTCTCGCAACTCGATGATGGTCGTGTATCCCTGCACCGCGAAGGCGGCCATTCCCGGCGACGAATTCTCCACGTGGCGGACCTTACGGGGAAGGCGATTGAAGATGCTCTGCTTGACGCTATCGCGAAGTCTCCGAACATCGACCTGTTGGAGCATCAGCTGGCGATCGACTTGATTACGCGTCGTCGGCTTCTGCGCAAGCGCCAGCCTGCGCCTCCGGGAGAAGACCGCGTGCTCGGCGTCTATGCCCTCGACGTTCTTTCGGGAGAGGTTCGCACATTTTCGGCACGCGCGGTAATGCTTGCTACAGGCGGGGTGGGGCAAGTTTACCAATTTACCACAAATCCGGAGATTGCTACCGGCGACGGCATCGCCATGGCGTGGCGGGCGGGAGTTCCCATCCGCAATATGGAGTTTGTGCAGTTTCACCCAACAGCGCTTTACACAACAGACGACGAGCGTTTCCTGATTTCCGAGGCGGTGCGGGGTGAAGGCGCCATCTTGCGCAACGCGCAGGGTGAAGCATTCATGGAACGCTACGACCCGCGCAAAGACCTTGCGCCTAGAGATATCGTTGCCCGGGCCATCGATAGCGAGATGAAGAAGTCTGGCGCCCGTCACATGTGGCTCGATATAACCCACAAAGACGAGGCTACACTCCGACAGAAGTTTCCGAGCATCTTCGAAGGATGCATGAAGCGCGGCATCAATATGGCCAATGACTGGATCCCGGTCGTGCCTGCAGCGCATTACCTTTGTGGCGGCGTCGTGACCAATCTGGATGCAGAAACCCGTTTGCCCGGCCTATATGCATGTGGCGAAGTGGCGTGGACGGGATTACACGGCGCAAATCGCCTCGCCAGTAACAGTCTGTTAGAGGCGGTTGTGTTGGCGAAGCGAGGAGGACTTGCAGTGAAACGCTTCCTGCGCGAGAGCAACGGCTCAGACTTTAACTTGCCTGAGTGGGAAGTAGGCCGCGCCCAGGAGAGCGATGAACGCGTCGTTCTCATGCATAATTGGGATGAGCTGCGACGCACCATGTGGGACTACGTGGGAATTACGCGCACCACCAAACGTCTCGAGCGGGCGCGCACTCGCATCCAGAATTTGTCGCGCGAGATCCACGATTACTATTGGCGCGTTAAAGTGGAGCCACAACTTCTCGAGCTGCGGAACCTCATTATCGTTGCCGATCTGATCATTGCCAGCGCGCTGCAGCGACAGGAAAGCCGCGGGCTGCACTACAACCTCGACTTCCAGGATAAATACTGGGAACCCCACGACACCACCCTCCGCAGAGGCGGCGTCTATTGAGGTGGAGACGGGTAAAGGGCCGTGGGCCTTGAAGGAACTGGAGTTTGCTCCAGCTTTGCGTAATGGATCTCTACCGCCCGCCCCGTTTATTTCCCGCTCGCCACCTGCTTGTAGAGCAGCACACGGTCGTGGACCAAGAGCACGATGTCGTCGAGGCCGTCGCCGTTGAAATCGTCAATAAGCACTTCGCGTGGTTCCAAGCTGCCGCCGCGGCCACGACCCTGCATCATATGTGAGTCGAAAACCATGAAGTGAAGGGCGGATTTATAACCCTCTTCTTCATCATAGGTCAGGACTTCCAGGATATTCTGGCGCCCGTCTATTGCCACGATCTCAGGTCGGCCGTCGTTGTTAAGATCGCCGGCGGCAAGGTCGGTGTACTGCACATCCCGTAAATCGGTTTCATAGGCTGGGCGCAGGTCCCGGCGCTTCCATCCGGGCTTGTCCAACGGGGCGGCCCAGAATCGATCCTCGCCCAATAGGGCCAGTGTCTCACCATGATTCCGCCCCAGGTTGATGCGCATGGCAGTTAGCAGGTTGATCGGCCCGATATCGTAGACTTCGGAAGAGCGGAAGACGCCGTCATCCCCCGCCTTGAGGAGCTCCAGCTTGTCGCTCGTATCATCATAAATCACGAGGTCCAGCTCGTCGTCATTATCCAGGTCCAGCAATACCGGACCCTTCACGGCCGCCTCGGAATTGCGGCTGTTATATTGGTCAACGATTTCCAGGGCGCCGTCTTCGGAAAGTCTTAACGCACGCACGAAGCCCGTGTCTCCGACCAGGATTTCGTCCTGACCGTCGCCATCGATGTCTTCCACGCCCAGTCGTCCCAGATCGGCGCCCATCAGGCTGGTACGTCGCACGGCAGACTGTGTGGCAGTTTCCGTAAAACCTTCTTCTCCTGCAACGAACAGCCGCGCCGGCTCCCGTGGTGCGAAGAGGATGACGTCTGATCGAGCGTCGTTGTTCAGGCGCAGGCTGAGCATCGCCTCAATGTCTCGCTTAACATCGGCAATTGGCGTGGAGCTGGTCTCTACCCAGCTTCCTTCCTCGTTGCTGAATACCGTGAGGTGGTGCGCGTTCTTCTCGCGCTTTTCCACAACCAGCAACTCATCCTTGCCGTCGCCATCATAGTCGCCGCTTGTTACAGCAGACGGTTGTCCCTTGGCGGGCAGAAGCTCGGGGAAGCTAAGCCGTCCTTCCTTGGTGAAAGTGGATACCCCGGCTACTTCCTCCCGCACGCTTGCCACCGCAAGCGCGTCGGGACCGTCGTCGCGTCGCAACGTGGTAATCGAGCTGATCCGCGAGAATGATGGATAGGAAACGCCTTCGCCGAAGTCTCCACTCGCCGTCTGAAGAAAGAGGATAATTGCTGCTCCGTTGGGATTTGCGACTGCGATGTCTTCTGCGCCATCCCCATTAAAGTCTCCGCTGGCGTAGAGATTGCCCTGACGCACGGTTGCTCCGAGCGCATAGTCTCGCACTTGAATATCGCGCAGGGACCGCGGTCCGTCGCTCGCTGGCTCGATGTAGAAGGTCTCAATGAGTCGTGTCTTACCTTCAATGGTCGCAAATGATGGGAACTCTTCGCCCTTCAGGAAAGACAGGCTCATCGCCCCTGTCGGCATGCGAAAACCAAACTCAGGGCCAAACACGCCGTCGCGTTGTTGAAGGCGCACCGAGATCTGCCGGTACTGATTGGCCCCGGCCAAGTAGATAATGTCTGGCAGCTTGTCGCCATTCAGGTCGTGCAACTGCAGGCCATGAGCATTGGTCTGCCCCATCTTGAAACGCGTGGGCTCGCTCATCTCGCCTGACTCGTTCTGGCGAAAGATCAGCAGCTCATCCTTGCCCAGTACAGCCAGGTCGTTCCGACCATCACCATCAATGTCAGCCACAGCGAGGGTGGAAACCCACTGTTCCGGGTTAAGGTTGTCGTAAGTCCAGGTTTCGTTCCAGTCGCCGTCCTCTCCTTGATAGCGAATTGTGAGCGGATCAATTGTGCCTGTGTAGATGAGATCCGCCTTACCGTCACCGTTCATGTCTGCTGCGGTCACGGCGTAGGCGAAAAGCCCCGTCAGAACGCTTTCTGGGGTGAACGGAGCGTCCTCCAGAACAGGTTCCCATCGGTTTCGTCCAATAGAGCGCGTTCTTTCAGGCGGCGCTTCCCCGTCCTTGCGTTGAAGTAGCAACTCTATCTTACCAGCGTCATTATTGATAACCACTAGGTCGGTTAGCCCGTCTCCGTTGATATCTGCTGCGCTGAGCGATCGGGTGTTCCAATCCAGCTTAGCCACTTCAGGGCCAGACAAGGCGACCGGGGGGGCGGCAAGAACAGGCAAGGCCGCCACCAGTCCGGCCGCTAGAATAGGGTAAAGCGCGTCTCTCACAATAGCCAGCTGTTAGTCCTCTTCCTTCTCAAAGACGATCGCGTCTCCCAGAATTCCATCCTCCGTCTTGTATGACTTGGAGATCAGGTGGAAGGGGAGATCCAGTTCCTTCAGCAAGCTATAGTCAAACTCCAGCGGCTTGAATGCCTTGCCCGGGTCTTCTTCCAGAGCCTGCTCCATCTGCTTTTGCGCCTGAGCGGCTGTCGCTCCCTGGGCCATCATCATGAGGAAGATGCGCGCCAGTTCGTTGACGTCTCGGTAGGAAACGGACACGCCGCCAGAGCGAAGCAATCCCAAGCCTTCCTGGAAAGCCTCATTGTCCCAGAAGGATCCTTGTCCCTCTTGTTCCATGCGGGTTAGCGCTTGCAAGAGATCCTCGGAGTTCGTGCTTACGATGAACCAGCCGTCAGTGATTGTGAATCCTGCCGATTGGTTGGTCTGTGGGTTGGTGGGAATCAGCGTTACCTGGTGGCCCAGATAGTCACGCTTCTGCAGCATTTCGCCCATCCCCGAAATCCCAATGAGCGTATTTAGCGCTTGGTCCAGGGTCAGGCGGTCCTTCACAGAGAAGGCAATGACCATGTGCTGCATTGGAGGCGTGGCGCCGTCTCCTGACTGGGTGGTCATTGGCATGCTGTAGGTCACAATGGCTGGTCCCAGGTTATTGATCAGCGCTTGGCGCAGGTCGACGCCCGTGCCCTGTTGAATCTGAGCAAGGTAGCCTTGGTACATGCCGCCGACCATCGGCGCCGCTGCCATCAGGATTCCCTCCAGCTCTGTCCAGAATGCGCCAAGGTCGAAGCTCATCGCGTCCATGGAGGCAACCTCTTTGGGAACAAATGCCGGTTTTGGCGCTTCGCTGCGGTACGCATTGAACAGGCGGCCGATCCCGCGGTCGAAGTCGGTGTTGAGAAACGACTTCATGCGGATGGAGTCCTGCTGGAAGTCGAGCCCCATTGTGATCTCTCCGATCGAGTCCAGCTGCAAAGCCTTGAAGATAGCCTCAGGTTTGGGAGTGAGAGGACTTTGAGCAGCGTCATCCTCGCTGGAGGCCAACCCATCGGTAACCATCTTCTCCAGGGCCCTGAACGCCAGCTTGGGCTGGAAGTACAGCTTCACTTCGGCGCCTTCATAGTCGCTCTTGAGCGCTTGTGCAGCAGATGAGGCGCTGAAAGAAGGCAGGGTGGATTCGCCCTTGGTCTTCACCACGACTTCCTTTAGCGCAGACACGCTTGTGCTCAAAATCAGCAGGTCGTCTGTTACGACATAAGCGCCCGAATTTTCATCCGTTTCTGGATCCTCAAGCTGGTGGATTGTCAGATCCATGAAACTATCCTCCACTACACGAAGTCTTCCTTCGGAGGTCGCCTCGCCAAGAAACGCATCGGAATCGAGGATCTCCTTTACCCGATCCTTGTTGGTGTGCTCAAGAATGACGTAAAAACCAATGTCTTCTGGCGAAACGTCATCCGAGAAACCGGATTCCGCAAACTGGGTGAGGTCCAGAGCAAAGGCGGCCTGTTTTGGGAAGAGCTTCTTAAGCTCATCCAAAGAGATATCTGTTTCTTCCTCGAACCTCTCAGCCAGAGACTTGTCACTTCCCTCAGAAGTGAACAGAGGCTTCAGGAACTCCGCAATGGTTTCATCTTCCAGAATTGCGGCAAGGGGACCTTCGCCAGAGTTCTCGATAAGATCGGCAATGTTGTCGACCTTCACCAAAATCGAAAGGTCCTCGGGCAGGTAATTCTCAACAGGGCTTTGGGCCGTGAGGGTAAAAGGCGTGGCCGCCAGAGCGTATAATGCGATGCGCGATAGCGTCATTCTTGGTCTTCTTTCTCTTTAGCTGTGACGATGCTGGGTGGAGAATTATAGCGAAATCCACTGTTGGGGTTGCGGGGATCGAAGGCAAAGGCGTCCCGGTTTAGAAGGAAGCGCTCCAACACGCTGGTGGGTATGGCGAAGCCAAGGCCTTCAGCGCCCATCGAGGCAACCTTCATATTGTTTACGCCTACGACTTCGCCACGAAGATTAAACAGAGGTCCTCCGGAATTGCCCGGATTGATTTGAGCCGTGGTTTGGATAAACAAGCGACCACCGATCAGGCGGTTCTTGAGGCTAACAATGCCTTCGGAAACCGAGCGCTCCAATCCAAGCGGATTACCGATCGCGAAGACCGGTTGCCCCTGCCTGAGTTCATCGGAGCCACCGATGGGCGCAGTCTTGAAACGGCGGTCGCCAGCGCCCTCGATCTTAAGTAGTGCGAGGTCCCAATCCGGGCTCGTGGCGATGATGCGCACGTTCTCGAACTGAGTGCGTTCAAGCACGCCAGAAGTCGGGTTGCGCTCAAAGACGGTTATGGAAACGGTATGTTCGCCAGAGACGACGTGGTCGTTGGTGATCACATAGCCGGAGGGGTGAATAATAAAGCCGGAGCCGAGGCCTACAGGCGTGCGAACGGTGACAACCGCCTCGCCAACTCGCTCTACAAGCTCCTTCACCTGCAGCACGGGCGAGTTCTTCTGGTAGCGGAACAACTGCCCTCCAAAAGGTTCGCTTTCCGCTTCCGCGCCTTCTTCCACGATATTGGCGATCGCGTCTCGTGGAATCATAAGGACGGTAAATCCGAGGTCGATTACGATGCGGTCTGGTTTGTCGTCGAGCAATGTCCCTTGAACGAACCCGCCTTGCGTCAGCTCGATAGTGGACATGCCCCAGGTGGAAAGCGCGGTCAATAAGGTGAGGAAAGCAAGGAGCAGTGACTTCATATCAATGGCTGCATGCGAAGATATACGCTTTTGGCCACAAAACGCTAACGAAATATCCCGCTCCACATTCGAAGGATTGAGAAACTCGCATTGTCATTGGCGCGCATGTAGCAGTTTTTGAGCGGTGCGAGCAATGGATTGTTCCGCGATCTATAGCTCTGTCGAGCATTAGTGGCCAGGCGCGGCAAGCCAGCCATGCTGCCGAAGCCAGGCCTCGCAGGCTGTGGGCCAGGTCTCTGTGCTCGTTCCCTTCTTGCCGCTGAAGCCAAACCCGTGACCACCTGCCTCATAAAGGTGCAGTTCCACTCCCGTTCCCTGGCTGCGCAACGCCTCCATATAGAGCACGCTGTTTTGGTAGGGCACTGTTGTGTCGTCGATCGCGTGAATGATGAAGGCTGGCGGCGTAGTGTCATCAACCTGCTTCTCAACTGTGAAACGCTCAAGGAGTTCTGGCGCAGGATCATCGCCGAGAAGATTGCGTCGCGAGCCGGTATGGCCTACTTCCGTACCCATCGAAATAACAGGGTAGAGCAGAATCGTGGCATTTGGCTGCGCGCTGACGTCATCACGGGTGTCATAGATCTTCCAATCGGCGAGCGTGCTTAGGCTGCCAGCCAAGTGGCCGCCGGCGGATGAGCCCAGAACCGCAATGCGATTGGGATCGATCCCCCAGGCTTCCGCATTTCGCCGGATGATGCGCATTGCCTCCTGCGCGTCCTGAAGGGGCGCTACGCTCTTGTCTTCCATGATGGCGTCATTGGGCAACCGGTATCGTAGGACGATGCCGGCTACGCCGAGGCTGTTGAGCCAATCCTGGATCTCCATGCCCTCGTGATCCACTGCGAGGATGCTGTAGCCGCCGCCGGGGAGGATCAGCACTGCGCCTCCGGTTCGCTTTCCCGGCTCGGGCAATGACACCTCCAGGGTGGGATCGGTCACGTTGGAGACAACCCTCCAGCCGTGCTCGGTGGTTCGCACTTGCACCTCCAAATGATGATCTGCGGTCTGCCCCGGTGGGCCGTCGGGCCATACTTTAAGCTCGTGTGTCTCTGCAGCGGGCATCGTGCTCATGCCAGCTATAAGAAGCACAGCTGCCCGCAGCGCAAGCCGCAGCTTATCAGGAGGTAGTGTAACCTCCTTTCCGGGTGTGGCCCAGGGCCGTCGCCCCAGAATTCGAATCCTTTGCTGGAAATTCAGCTCGCAATGCATAGAGTCGGTTTTGCCCCTCAATTACGTAAAGGAGAAGATTATGAGTAATTTTGCAATGAATCGCCGCAGCTTTATTGGAGCGACAGGTGCGATCGTCACTTCACTACTGGTTGGTCCCGCTGCCCTAGGCGCCGCCTCAAATAAAACACTTTCCACAACAGCTCCAGATGTTGGCGTCGGGCCGTATCGTTTGCCCCCTCTCCCTTACGCGTATGATGCACTGGAACGTGCGATCGACGAGCGTACGATGCGCATCCACCACGACGCCCACCACGCTGGCTATGTGCGCAACCTCAACAACGCTCTCAAGGACGCCAAGCTGAACCCGCCGGAAAACCCTGTCGACCTCATTCGGGGGATTAGCGAACTTCCAAAGGATCTTCAGAAGGCAGTTCGAAACAATGGCGGCGGACACGTTAACCACACCTTTTTCTGGACTCTCATGTCTCCGGAAGGCGGCGGCCGGCCAGACGCTTTCCTCATGAACGCCATCAACCGCGATTTCGGTTCCTTCGACAAGTTCAAGAGTGATTTCGAAGCGGCAGGCTCTGGGGTTTTCGGCAGCGGCTGGGCTTGGCTTTGTGTTGACCAGGATGGAAAGCTGTTCGTTACAAACACTTCAAACCAGGACAACCCGGTTATGGATGTCGTCGAGCAGACCGGCTCGCCGATCCTCGGTTGTGACGTATGGGAGCATGCCTACTACCTGCGCTACCAGAACAAGCGTGGAGACTATCTGAAGAAGTTCTGGGATGTCGTTTACTGGCCTGCGGTCTCGGAATACGCTCGCATCAGCGGCGTTCGCGCCAATAAGGCCAGCTAGTTTCTTGGTTCCCACTCCGACTTTGCAGATCGCGCTGCGGCATGGCTCGCAGCGCGATTTCTATTTGGAAGTTTGCCGAGATCCCCCAGCGCCTGCGGTAAATGTGGTGAACAACGAAAGATCGATCCTTTTTGTAGGCAACAGCACAGGCATAAGTGGCCTGTCTCATTTTGTGATGTTATGCGCTTGCCTCAGTCGTGAAAAACGATAGTGATTTCCCGCTTCTCTCGTCTTATATGAAATTCAGACTGTTGATCGCTATCATCGCAACCTTCGCTGTTGCTGCTTCGCATGCCGCTACGCTTCGGCTCTCCATCGTGAGAACCACGATGCCTGATCTGCAGTGGAATGCTTTCTCTCAAGCCCTGGATGGATTCAAGGCCTCTGTAGGCGCTTATGCAGGCGCATACAACTTCAGCTATGAAGTTCAATCCACAGGTTCATCTGTTGACTTCATCTACACCTTCTCCGAGGGCTGGGACTACGATTTCTACTCGATGTGGAGAAACGAGGTCGTTGACGTGCTCAACGCCAGCACTCCTCCTGAGGCGGGGTATCGGTGGGACGTCTCGGTTGATGGTCAGGTCAGCTCCGCCAGCAATCCCTGGAAGAATGTCAGCTGGATCAATGCCGCAATCGAGGCGTATGCTGATGGTTCCGCCAATCTAATCACCGACACACACGGGTGGCTGTGGACATCGGAGTGGTCAACCCAAGGTTCGTTTTGGGGCTATTCCTGGTCCTATGGCAACCTGGGCTGGGTTTGGGTTTATGGTGGGGGTATCTATTACTCTTATGGCGCCGACTCGTGGTACTACATCCTCCCCGGGTGGAATGTCGCGTGGCTCTATGGCCAGAATGACTGGTTCCAGTTGGGCGATATCTAGGTAAAGTTCGCTTTTCTCGATGGTTTTCGGGCCCCGGGGGTATAACGATCCCTCGGGGTCTTTTTATTATTGAAGCTTCTTGGCGCTACGGGGTTGACCGTCTCAGGATTCTCGTAATATTTATGAAATTGTAATCCATTTCCTGATTCCTAACCCCACCTGATTATGAAAAGACGCCACTTGACGCCTACTGTGGTCGCTGCGTTCGCATTATGTGCGGGCAGCACATTCGCCCAACAAATCTTCTACAGCTCTGATTTCGAGAGTGACTCTGTAGATTCCCGCCCCAGCGGAAACTTCACTTTCTCTCCCGGGAGCAACACCGCGACAAATGGGATGGTCATCGTTGGTCCATCATCTTCACCAGCGGCGATCGATGGCGACCGATCACTTTATATTTATGACTTGAGTGGTGGTGATCCCACGCACATGCGGTGGGATTTTGCCGGCGGTCAGGATGTTTCCCGGCTGCGGCTTGATTTGGATTTTCAGCGAGGATTTGGAACCGACGCTACCGATGAGGATTCGCGAGTGCACATCGGCATATCTCGCGCCGGCGCTGCGACCAACAATTCAGACTTCCGCCCGTTTGAGCTGCGTATTCTGAACAACGGCACGATCTCGATCAACCATCTGGATGGAACCGAGCATGAGATTCCCTATTCCACGGATTCGCTGAATCACCTCACGGTTTTCGCCAATTCGCACGATTCCCTTTCGGCAGCTTATTCAGATCCCGAACTCGGAGACGACGTGCTGGCGCCAAACACATTCCATGTCTACCTGAACGGCGCGCTCGTGGGGAAGTATAACTTCCACATAACTCCGGACCCCGTTAATGCGCCGGAGATTGTCTTTAATGAGAACGACAATGATCTGGGACGCGTCGGCTTCTATCAAGATACAAGCCGCCAGGGCGGAGTGATCTTTGACAACATTGTGCTGCAGGACTTCGGCGGCCCTTATTTCGAGGCCGATTTCGAGGGAGATGCCGTGGGCGAGCAGCCCGTCGGTCCGTTCACGTTCTCTCCGGGCAGCAATACAGCAACGAACGGCGCCATTGTTGTGGGCCCCGCTTCAGATCCCGCCGCGATCGCCGGTCAAAGGTCCCTGCTAATCTATGACGAGAGCGGTGGTGATCCCACCCACATGCGCTGGGACTTTGCTGGTGGCCAGAATAAGTCCCGCCTGCGCTTCGACGTCGACTTCAAACGCGCATTCGCGACTGACGCAACCGATGAGGATACTCGCGTGCACATCGGCGTGGCCCGGGCCGGCGACGCCACAAACAATTCGGACTTCCGCCCCTTTGAGATCCGTATCCTCAACAACGGCACAATTTCGATCAACCACCTCAATGGGACCGAGCATGAGATCGAGTACAACGCAGACGCAGTGAACTCGCTGACTGTCTTTGCTAACTCGCATGACACGCTTTCCGCTGATTTCTCAGACCCGGACATAGGCTCGGGTGTCGTGGCCCCGAACACTTTTCACGTGTTCCTGAACGGAGTCTCCGTTGGCGCCTACGACTTCCACATTACGCCAGATCCGGTGAACGCTCCCCAGATTGTCTTTAATGAGAGCGATGAGGATCTTGGTCGCTTTGCCTTCTATCAAGACACCAGCCGGCAGGGGGCGATCATCTTCGACAACATTGTGCTGCAGGACTTCGGCGCACAGGCCGGAGAACCTCCGGCAGCCCCTACGGCGCTCACTGTGACGGAAGCTACTGCGCAGTATGTCCGTCTCACTTGGACGGATAATTCTGACGACGAACTGGGCTTTATCATCCGCAGAAGCACAGGCGGAGCATTTGTACAGGTGGGTTCCGTCTCTGCCGATGTAACAGAGTTCACAGACAACGATGTGGATGGTGGATCTACCTACGTCTACCGGGTGTACGCCACCAACGGCGTCGTTTCAGATTATGCGGAACTTGAGGTGACGACGCCTGCCCAGCTTGTCCCGCTGATTACTCAGTTCTCAGCTGATACGCAGGTTGCACAAGGTCAGGAAGTCGAACTATCGGTTACAGCCCTTGGCGAAGAACCACTGACCTATCAATGGTACATCGGAGAAAGCGGAGACACCAGTAACCCGGTATCTGGCGCAAATGCGGCCACCTACAACACAGGCCCTCTCGATTCCACCAGCTCTTTTTGGGTGCGTGTCAGCAACACGCATGGCTCGGACGACAGCCCGACAGTGACAATCGATGTGCACGTTCCGCAGGTCTATAATGTAAGCAGCGTCGATGAGCTTAATGACCTCATCGACTTGAACCTGCAGCCGGGCGACACGGTGGTGGTCGCGCCCGGGTATTATGAGAACGCTCACATAACCATCAAAGCCTACGGCGCAGAAGGCGCTCCGATAACTCTGGCGGCTGAGGCGTCAGGCAAGTCCATTCTCACCGGCGACTCATTCATTGAGATCGGCGGCGAGCATATCGTCGTCAGCGGTTTCGTACTGACCGATGGCTGGAACCAGAGCCGCAACCAGGCATTATCCTTCCGCGCCGAAGCTGGAACTGATCTAATCGCAAACAATTCCCGGTTTACCGAGTGTGCGATCATCAATTACAGCCCGGAAAACACGACTGGCGTTGACCGTGATTGGGTGGCGATGTATGGCGACAACAACCGTGTGGATCATTGCTACTTTGGCGGACACACCACTGCGGGCGTCACTCTGGTTGTCTGGCTCGACGGTACGGAGAACAACCATCGTATCGACAACAACCACTTCCATAAGCGCGCGAGCGGTGGAGGCGAGAACGGGTGGGAAACCATCCGCATAGGCACGAGCGCTTACTCTCTTTCTTCCTCCCGCACCATCGTTGAGTACAACCTGTTTGAGGAGTGTAATGGCGAGACCGAGATCATCTCCAACAAGTCTGGAGACAACGTTTTTCGCTATAACACGTTCTTGCGCAGCCAGGGCACGCTGACACTGCGTCATGGCGATCGCGCATGGGTGGAAGGCAACTACTTCATCGGGGGATCTGGCGTTCCATCCACGGGCGGTATCCGGGTGATTGGCGAAGATCACGTAATCATCAACAATTACATCCAGAACACTGCTGGCAGGGGCGGCGCGGCAATCGCCGTGTATGCGGGCGTGCAGAATTCTGCGTTGAGCGAGTACTACGCCGCCCATAACGCGCTGATCGCGAACAATACGATCGTTAATGTCAGCGGTCCGGCGTTTACAGTCGGCGAGGGCTATGGCTCCTCAAACCGCACCGTGCTTCCCACCGGTGTCACGATCGCCAATAATCTGGTTTACTCCCAGTCTTCAACCGGGACGTTTGTTGGTGGGGAAGCCAGGGACACCGCAACATACGAGGGCAATATCGCCTTCGGAGGCGCTAGCGTAGGCGTAAGCACCGGCTTTACGGTCACGGATCCGATGATCGCCATGACGTCAGAGGGTATCTGGAGGCCGCAGGCAGGGAGCCCAGTGATTGACGCCTCTGTTGGCAGCTATCCGCAGGTTACCCTCGATTTGGATGGGCAGGACCGTACGGACGCAGCCGATGTCGGCGCGGATGAGGTGTTGCAGGATGCGCCGGGCGCCAATCTTGGCGGTCCGTTGGGCCCGTCTGACACCGGGCCGTTCTATTTGCCGGCAAACCGGATCCTCCCTGAACTTGCGCCAGCAAACTTCTTTGGTTCGGGTTCGCCACAAGGGCTGAATCTCTATCAGGCCGGAAACCTCGGTTACGTTTGGGCCACGTACTTCCCGTATCTCTGGCATGAGCAACTGGGTTGGAGCTACGCGGAAGGCGGCAATGGAGCCTACTTCCTATACTTGTATGACAGTCAGCAGATCAACGGCTGGATCTACACCAGCAACGATGTCTATCCCTACTTGTATGACTACGAGGGAGAGCGATGGCAATATGTGATGGAGAGCGAGGTCGGTCATGTTTGGGTATGGGACTTCACAGTCAATGACTGGCTACCTTTCTAGTTTCGAAGACTAGGGGTTTGGTGGGTTGTCCCGCAGTTCCTTTTTGGAGCTGCGGGATTTTTTTGCCGTCGCGTGTTGCCAAAACGGCATGCGGTCGCGGTCGGCGATTATGATCAAGGGCAGCGGTTTGCTAATACCAAAGTCGCATGCAAGTTGGTTTATGCGTTTTAATACAGAGGGTTAGCGCAGCTAATGCTTTGAGACCCAGTTTCAATTTGACCTAGGTCAAGGTCGTCTGCCTCCCGGCTGTGTATGCTCATCCTTAAATTAGGAGAATAAATCATGATTCGCAGATACGTACAATCCGCCCTGCTCATTCCTTTCGCAGTTGCAGCCATGGCCCTGGCCGGTTGCGGCGGCGAGAAGTCTTCGGAAAGCTCCGGAGCAGGCAAGTCAACCGCCCCAACTGCGGCAACAGCTGAACCATCACGCGAGATCGTGATCAAGGCGAATGACCAGATGCAGTTCGATATCAAAGAGTTTGCAGTTTCGCCGGGCGAGACGGTGAAGTTGACCATTGATAATATAGGCACGATGCCAAAGTTCTCGATGGGCCATAACGTGACCATCCTGACGCGCGGGACGAATGTTGATAACTTCGCGGCAGCCGCAGCGAATGCTGCAACCAATGACTACATCCCGCCGGAAATGACGGCCCGCGTAATTGCGCACACCGCAATGACCGGCGGCGGCGAGAAGGACAGCGTGATTTTCACCGCGCCAACCGTCCGCGGGGACTACGACTTTCTCTGCACCTTCCCCGGCCACCTGCAGGCTGGGATGAAGGGCGTGATGCGTGTGCAATAACAACCCAGAACTCCGGCAGGAACCATCATGATCAAGGATAAAACAGTTGCGCCAGTAGCATTTGCTGCATTGTCCGGCGTCGCTATCCTGGCCCTTTCAGGCTGTGGCCGCGACTCCGGGAATGGAGCGACCGAGGCTACAACCGCCGCGGCAGTACAGTCGTACGTGCCCCCCGGCGAAAAAGATGATTACTACCTGTTCTACTCTGGAGGACACTCCGGGCAGGTCTTTGTGGCGGGCATCCCGTCGATGCGGCACCACATCACCATCCCAGTGTTCACGCCAGAGCCCGGGGTAGGCTACGGATTTGATGAAGAATCAAAGGCCATGCTCGGAGAATATACCTGGGGCGACGTTCACCACCCGGGTCTATCCAAGACCAATGAGCTTTATGATGGCAGGTGGCTGTTCGTAAACGACAATGCCAACAATCGCGTTGCGCGAATCGACCTCCGGGACTTCAAGACGAAGCAAATCCTGGGGCCGATCCCGAACTCCAGCGGTAACCACGGTTCTTCGTTCGTTACTTCCAACACGGAATACGTGCTTGTTGCCACGCGCTTCAGCACGCCATTGCCGAAGGGTCGTGTAGCGGCCATTGAGGACTATGAGAAAGAGTTCAATGGCATGGTCAGCGGCATCCGCGTAGATCCGCAGAGTGGCGAGATGAGCGTTGGCTGGCAGGTGCTCACTCCGCCATTCAATTGGGACCTGGGCTCCACCGGCAAGGGTCCGAGCGAAGGCTGGGCCTTCTGGACTTCGTATAACTCCGAGATGGCCTACGACACGCTCGAGATGAAGGCCAGCCAGGCTGACCGCGACTATGCAGCATTCGTCAACTGGCGCGCCGCAGAACAAGCCGTAGCCAATGGACAGTTTGAGGAGCTTGAGGGCGTGCCGATCATCGACCCGGCGAAGGTTCCGGGCGTGATGTACTTCGTGCCGGTGGGCAAGAGCCCGCACGGCATCGATACCGACCCCAGCGGCCGCTGGATCGTTGCCTCGGGCAAGCTGGCCCCAATCGCCACAGTCTATGATTTCGAGAAGGTGCAGGACGCCATCCAGAACAAGCGCTTCCAGGGTGAGTTTCGCGGGGTGCCGATTCTGGACTACGACTACATCGTAGAAGGTGAAGTCCCTGTTGGCCTTGGCCCGCTGCACACTCAGTTTGATGGTCGCGGCAATGGCTATACCTCCATGTTCATCGAGAGCGTAGTTACAAAGTGGAAGCTCCCTCCATGGACGGATGAGGAGAAGGCCAATCTGGAAAGCGTTGTCCTCGATAAGATTCCCGTCCACTTCAACATCGGCCACCTCGTAATCGGCGGCAGTGACACCGCACAACCCTACGGCGACTGGCTTGTGGCGATGAACAAGCTGTCCAAGGGCCGTCACTTGAGCACTGGGCCATCTCAGCCTGAGACGAGTCAATTGATCGATATCACCGGCGAAAAGATGCGAATGGTCTATGAGACCTTCACAGATCCAGAGCCGCACTTTGCGCAGGTCCTCAAGGCAGACCTGATCAACCCGATCGAAGTTTATCCTCGCTCCGAGAGCACCCACCCGCACGCGGTCTGGCAGCTCGACCAGGCTGAAGTCACCCGAACGGGGAACGTCGTTGAGGCAAAGGTTGTAGCAGTGCGCAGCCGCTTCGGCCCGGAGAAGATCGAGGCGCGAGTGGGCGATGAACTGGTCCTTCACGTGACCAACGTGGAGCAGTCAACGGATATGATTCATGGCTTTGCCATCAGTGAGCACAACATGAACGTCATCATCGACCCGGGTGAAACCAAGACCATCCGCATGAAGCTTACGAAGCCCGGGGTCTTCCCATTCTACTGCACCAACTTCTGCTCTGCGCTACACCAGGAAATGCAAGGATATCTGGTTGTGCACCCCTCTGAACAAGGTGAAGTGGCGATGGCGGAGGTTGAGTAAGGAGATCGGTCCCTTCCTCCCGTAATTGAATATTCAGGCGGGAGAGCGGTGACAGTCCGCTTTCCCGCCTTCTTTCAGGAATAAACACCATGGGTAAGTTCATCCAGCGACGAATCATCTTCCTTTCGCGGCCGCTTACGCTTCCGGCGCGCATAATACTGCTCTTCGGAGTCATTGCGCTAACGGCCTCTGTTTTTCTGCCCTTGTGGCGCATCAATCTGGTGGCCCCGCAGTATATGGAAGGATTGGACCTGTACATTTACTCTCACAAGCTCGATGCTGGCAATGGCGGCCAGGATCTCGTCGAGATTAACAACCTCAACCACTACATAGGCATGAAGCCGCTGGAGGAGGCAGATTTCGTTGAGATGAAGTGGGTGCCGTTTGCACTGGGCGTCTTCGTGCTAATGGGGTTACGGGCAATTGTATTCGGCCGCATTGGCCAGTGCGTCGATCTCGTGGTGCTTTTCATTTACTTCGGCCTGTTCTCCCTGGGCAGCTTCTATTACCGGCTCTATTCCTACGGGCATGACCTGGATCCAATGGCGCCGGTAAAGATAGAGGGCTTTACGCCAAAGATGATAGGGGAAGGCCAGATTGCGAATTTCGTACAGGCCAGTTGGCCACAGATTGGCTCCTATCTTATGTTTCTTTTTCCCGTGGCCATCCTTATCGCCATGTGGCTTTCCAGAAACGAAGAGCCCATATGATCAAGCAAGCGTTCATCTTCAGCGCCTTTGTCCTGTTTACGGGTATAGGACTCTCAGGCGCCTCGCTTCAGGAGCAGATCGATGACGCGGAACCGGGCGTTTCGATTACCCTGCCTGCCGGCGAGCATCCAGGCCCGATCACAATCACAAAGCCCATCAGCCTTATTGGCGAGCCCGGGGCCACGATCGTAGGCGACGGTCAGAGCTCTGTGATCACGATCCTCGCTGACGATGTACGTATCGAAGGCTTGCGCGTGGTGAAGTCAGGACGCCGCTTGGAGAAGGATCAGGCAGCAATCTACATCAAAGGTCGCCGCGCAAGGATCAAGGATAACCTTGTGGAGCAGAGCTTGCATGGGATCTACCTGAGGGAAGCTCACGACAGCATCATCGAAGGCAATACGATCATCGGGCAGACAACGCGCCAGGTGCCGCTCGGTGATCCGCTTGCCCGGGGTATCGAAGCTGGACCCGATGGACTTTGCACCATCGTCATTGACCCGAATCAGCGTGGAAACGGTATCCATCTGTGGAACTCAACAGGCAATCAACTGCTTCGAAACGTGATCCGCGATACCCGCGATGGTATCTATTTTTCCTTTAGCCATGAGACCTTCGTAAGCGGCAATTACATAACGCACGTCCGCTACGGGCTCCACTACATGTATTCGGACTTCAACATATTTGAAGGCAACCGCTTCGAGATGAATGCAGCTGGCGCTGCGATCATGTATTCTGAAGGTCTCCTGGTGCGCGCCAACAATTTTTCTAACAACGACGGCTACCGCGCCTACGGAATCCTGCTCACAGCGGTGGATGACACTACATTTCTCGACAACACATTATCCCATAATACTGTCGGGCTTTATATCGAGAACAGCAACCGGAACACACTGCGGGGCAATAGCGTGGACCACAATTACGTGGGTATTCGCATGAACTCCAGTTCGCAGACCAACCGCTTCACAGAGAACCGCTTTCTCAGCAATTTGCACTCTGTGGAAGTTGAGGCTGGCGGTAGCCCCAATGAGTGGGCTGTCGATGGGCGCGGAAATGTATGGCAGGATGCGCACCCCATAGATCTTAATGGAGACGGGGCTGGTGAGTTGCCCTACCGTCAAACGGATCTTCTCGGCCAGTATCGCAGGGAATTTCCACCTGTGGGCCTGCTCTCGGACAGCCCCCTGCTGAAGGTCCTGTCCTTTATCCATTCACGCACGCCCCTGCCCGGGGTGAATGCGATCGAGGATCCGGCGCCGCTCGCGCGTTCATCGCGCAAACCTCCGGAACCGCTTACTGCTTCCACCAAATGATAAGATTTGACGGATTGAAGAAGACCTACGGGCGCTCCCCGGTGCTCGATGGTCTTACCTGCGAGATCAAACCTGGGACGGTGACGCTCCTCGTTGGGCCGAATGGCGCCGGGAAGTCCACCGCGCTCAAGATTGCTGCTGGCGTATTACAGCCAGATTCTGGAGATGTAGTCATACAGGAAGCTTCAATCCTCAAGCAGCGCCAGCGCGCCCAATCTTTCCTGAGTCTCCTGCCACAGGGAGTCGCCTTTCACCCAAAGTTGACCGTGCGCAACGTGTTGG
Source organism: uncultured Puniceicoccaceae bacterium (assembly GCA_964430955.1). Classification (GTDB taxonomy): domain Bacteria; phylum Verrucomicrobiota; class Verrucomicrobiia; order Opitutales; family Oceanipulchritudinaceae; genus CAYSHY01. Next base: position 75,570 of record CAYSHY010000002.1, read on the forward strand.
AGTTCTATGCAGATGTGCGTGGAGCGCCTCGCAGCCGTGTGGACCTGGAGATCCGCCGATGGGGCCTCGAGGAACATGCCAACAAGATGAGCGGGCGACTTTCTGGCGGGCTTCGGCAGCGACTTGGTCTGGCGGTGTTATTGATGCCGCAAACGCCGGTGCTCATTTTGGACGAACCGGGCATCAGCCTCGATCCTGAGTGGCGTGATGCAATGCAGCGAATTCTGCTGGAGGAGGCATTGCGCGGCCGAACAGTCCTCGTGGCTACTCACCTGCTTGGCGAGTGGGAGGGGAGGGCAGGTGCATGCCTGCTGTGCATGCGTGGACGCATTGTCCGCGAACTGGACCCACGCAACCTTCGTTCGCTTGGCCTGGACGAATTAAACCTCGCAGTCATTTAGCAATGTCCCTGCGCACACACTCGGCATTTTTCAGGCGCGAACTGCGCACATCCATCACAAGCAGTCTCGGCGTGGCCGCGCCGCTTATTGGTCTGGCGGCCGGGTTCGCGGCTGCTTTCTCCGGCGGCAGTTCAAATGTGCAATCGTCGGCCCCGCTCCTCCTGCTGCAGGTGCTGCTATACGCGGCGCCGCTGGTGGCCATTCTTGCGGCTACGGGCGCGGCTCACGCAGAGCACGCCGAGAAGCTCCTCATGGCTTCACTTCCAACGCGCGCGGCGGGGCGCATCCTTGGCAAGTTTTCCGGCCTCATCGTTAGCTTTCTCCTGGCGCTCCTGCTTATGGTTCTCCCTCCAGCGATCATGGGCCTGAGCATGAGCGCCAGCTTGAGCATCGCCGGGTATGGTCTCGGTGCAGTCGCCATTTTCCTGGCTGTCGGGCTGTTGTGCGGCTACGCCATCAACGACGGCGTACGCGCCCACCTTGCTGCACTAGCGGCGTGGCTCCTTCTGGTCGTTGCACCCAGCCTTATCGCATGGATGCTGCTCTCCTCAGCTACGGTTCGGGGAGCTCCCCTCGCATGGTCACTCACGATGATGCTGTCCCCGCTCGATGCGCTTCGCGTAGGCGTTCTCTTCTCTGTGCAGGCGATTCCATTCGAGACAAACGATCTGCCAGGCTTCATCCAGTGGTGGCTTGCACACCCGGGGCTCTGGTTCGGGCTCCTGGCGACGGCGGTTACAGGAGTTGTCCTGACCTTAGCCAGCCGCGCTACGGCGCGCATCTAGACGGGGATCCGGAACCTAGAAGCCGAGCGCTTCCTTGACCTTGGGCGCACGGTTTATCGCCGAGATAAACTCGTCCACAGAAAAATCCGCCACGACAAACTCCTCGTACTCGAAGGACGGCGTGCGCGTCTGCCCAGTGATCTCCACCATGCGTTGCATCGCCTCGCGATCCGTCAACACATCCTTAATGACCGGCTTCAGTCCCTTTTTGTTGAAGTAGCTTACCGCGTCTGTGCACCATGGGCAGCCGGGTTTGATATAAAGAATGCCGTGTTCTTCCATAGTTGAGATTGATCTAGGTTGCTGAGCGGAAGGCCAGACCTGCCGCTGGGAGACTTCCGCAGCCAGTCTTATTCCTCGTCAGGCAGGTAAACCCGTTCTGGGTACGAAAGAACGTAATATGCCCGGTAGCGCAATGAGTTCGGGCCCGTCAATACACGTTCGGCAATCTGCGATGGGGTTGGTTTACAACCAAGCTCGCAGCCCAGATAATAAATGTCTTGCTCCACCCATTTCTTTTGTTCCGACATGTAGTGACGCAGATCTGTGGGCAGGTAACGACGGTATCCTTCCAATTCTTCTGCTGAGAAGGAGTCGATCCTGTCGATCAGGTCCTGGTTAAGTGTCGGAGCGCTCACAAGCATGGGCAATGGCTGATGGGTCTGAAACTTCAGCCATCCTTATGCCATAATGGGTGTCTGTAAGTCCTTAATGTTGCAAGCTGAATCAGCTCTGACAGTCCGCGACACTGTAGAGGAGGTCATCACTCTATGCAATCCAGTCACAGCTTGAGGAAGGGTGGCTAACGAATGGTGGGAGAGGCGAGGCTCGAACTCGCGACCTCATGAATGTGAATCATGCGCTCTAACCAACTGAGCTACTCCCCCGGTGTGGTAAGCCGATTACTTTGTAACTCCCTCGCGCACGAGTCAATGCAGATTGAAGGGCGTAAAGAGGGCTCCTCCCGCGGCCATTGCCGCCTCAGCACAAAGAAGCCCGCGCGCCTGGTGGGAGTTTGGCTGCGCGGGCTTCAGGGTTGTCTTCTATCGCTTTTATGCTGTCGGGGAAATCTATGATGCTCGGCGGGATATTTTTACACGGAAGGTTTCCGGGCCTCGCTGAAGGTATTCCCACTCCACTTCATCGCCGCCACGTGCGCTGAGCTGCCGGCGCAGAGGAATCGGGTCGTGGTCATTCTCGATAATAAATGCGCCGCCGGGTTCGAGAGAGTCCCACGCGGCGAACACCATCGTGTGTCGCGCGGTGCAACCATTGAGTAATGCGAGGTTCAGCTTCAGGATGTCCTGGTTCATGATGCGCTCTGCAATTGAGGTGTGTTTTCTAGTAAATCTTCAGAGACAAGCGCCCGAGCGTTTTCCAGATGCGGCGCCGATGGGCCGATGGAGTTCTTCTTGAAGCCCAGGCGATCCAGTCGGCTTACCACAGCCTTGTGGGCGAAGCCGCGCTGCTCTACCACAGCGCTGGCGCAGGCGATTGGGCACCCATCGATTACCCAGATCTGCTCTGCTTTTTCGGCTTCCCGGATAAAGTTCTTCCTGCCGGCGGCTAGACCGGCCAGACAAGACATTTTACCCAGTCCGCGGTTACTGATTTCGCGGGCCGTACGGTCGGCCAGTTCTCCCGCGTCGGAGCAGCCCGAGCAGGAATATAGGACTGGCGGCGAGACCGTCTGCTGTGTGTCTGTCGTTTGCACGCGCCATTCTTACCGTAATCTGAGGCGCCCTGCCTTGATGCACGTCAAGAAGCACAGCTTATCCAGAAGATTTCTCCACGTACTGTTCGTCAACGGCAGGTAAAAGCAAAGCGGGCGACACCACGTCGTGGCGCCGCCCGCCGGCTCATCTCGCTAACGATTGAAAGGGCCTAGAGCTCGCACACGCCGCCGGCGCAGGCGGCAACATCCGCCAGCCGGGTGCCGTCCTCGCTCTCACGCATGGTGGAGTAGTCAACGGGCTTGAACTCCAGCTGGTTCCAGCGCGCCATATCCTCTGGCGTCGAGACTTCCTCGCGCGGCGCCTGCGCATACGCCTTGTCGCCGCTGTCCTGCAACAGCGCCACGCCGGTGAAGTGCTCCCTGTTTTCCCAGATAAAGTCAGCCACGGCTTCCCACTCACTTGGAGCAACCGTTACGGTATTGGAAACGTTGTGTTGGAGGTTTGGAGCGTAATCGAAACCATTGTTGCCCGCGACAACCCAGTGCTTTTGCACCTTGCGCACGATGCTGAGGAACTTTACCGCATCTAGGTCTTTGCGGCAGATCGCCCCCTCTGGCGCTTCTACAGGGAAGGTGATAACGTCGTCGGTATCCGGGCTATAGACGCTCTTTTCGGTCATGTGCGCGTTTGACTTCAGGAAGTGCTGATAGACCGGATCGATGCGGTTTACCTGAACGCGCCGGAAGTACCGATGGGCGTGGTGCGGGTGGATGCCTGAGCCTGCGCCCAGAAGGAGCGAGGCTGTTCCCTCAGGTTTCACGCAGGTGCAGCGCGCCGCGCGGTTGATGCCAATCAGATTGGCGAAGACAGCATTTGTCGCGCGCACCATCCGCGCCCCTTCCTCCAGTGCTTCCTCATTGAGGAGTATATCCGGGTTGTCGAGGATCCCGCAGATGCTCACGCCCAGCAACGCTTCGCGATCATTGATAAAGCGTGTAACCGGGCCCAGGTAAGGCATGTTGGTAAAGCTCGCCTGCAGCGTCCCAATCAGGGAAGCCGTGCGGCAGGCAGCCAGGAAGTCTTCACGGCTGGTGAGTGCGGCGCCGTTGATCGTGGTAAGGTTGCACATTTGCCAGCCGTACACCTTCTGACCGACTTCCAGTGGTCCACGATGTCCCAACTGGCGTAATCTTGCAATATCCTGCTCTGTCAACGTCGCCTGTGGAAACAGGCCGATCTCCACGCACGGATTAGCGCCATACTCTTCTGACGCGCTAAAGTAGAAGCCCGGTTCGCCAAACTCCTTTTGCCTCTCAAATAGCTGCATGAACTGTTCACGCGTGGCCTTGTCGCGAGGTAGCATGGCGGAGTTATTGGAGTAAACGCGCTGGGGATTCTTCTTGAGCCAATCGCCGGTCTTGGCGTTCGCCATCTCCTCGTCGTCGGCAGAGAACAGGCAGATTGTGGCGGAGCGGCGAATCCCGCCCGACAGCACAGCCCGCGCAATGTGCATCACACAGTCGTAAACCTCGATGGGGCGTAGCCGGCGTCCTGCCGCGCCCTGAAGGATTCCGCGCAGGGCCCGCACGCAGCGCTTCAAGGGCAGGTGCCCGGGCGCCTTGCCGCCAGCTGTGCGAATAGGCATTCCCCGTGGCCTGATCTTCGAGTAGTCGAACTCTACCAGGAATCCCTCCCAATGTGATCGGAACAGGATGTCAATTGCATCTGCCCAGCCCTCTATGCTGTCGGCGACACTGTGATGATGGGTTGGAAGCTCGATCTCCTCACCACGCAGGGGAAGCGAGGGCAGTTGCGCCACGTGCTGGGTTTGGACAGAGAAGCCTACGCCCACGCCGCATAGCAACAGGTAGAAGCATTCACGGAAGAACTCAGGCCGGTTTGCGTAGGAAAAGCTGCAATTGTAGATACGCGCCTCGGCAACTTCCACGGGTTTGCCGCCAAACTGCATGCTGCGCATGGAAGGTAGCACGCGCCGCTGCTTTACCTGTTCAAAAGCTTCCCATATCTCTTCGTTAAGAGACCGTCCCGTTTCCAGCAGCTTCCGGTTCTCCGGACTCACCAACCCTTCGGCGACAAGCGAATCAATCAGCTTTGATCTTGGGCGTGCGGTGGAGAGGGGCGCAAAGCGGCGCAGGTGCATGTTACGCACCCGCTCTACTGCCTCAGGCCAAAGTTCACGTCGGCCAAGGTCCTCTCGGTAGCGGGAATAACGTGAGATGGCGATATAGTCGCGCAGCCCGTTGTCTTGGTAGCGCTTTGTGCGTACAGCGGCCTTGCGCTCGCGGTAGAGGACATAGCAGCGCGCAACCGCCCAGTCTCCCTGGGTTGCGATGCAGGTCTCAACAATATCCTGAACCTGTTCGATACCAGGGGGTTCACTTTCGCTGAATCGGTGGGCGACAACGCGCTCAACCATTTGGGTGAGAACTTCGACCCGCTTGTAGGTCGATTCGTCCAGTCCATAGAGGCGGGTGGGATCATTGCGGTGGGGATTCTCGGCGCCGTTGTTGGCGACAGAGTAATAGGCTAGCGCGATCGCGCGCGTAATGCGTTCGCTGTTCCAGGGGTGCGTTTCCCCGTTTCGCTTGATTACGGAGAAAGTTTCTATCTTCGGAGCGGCTTCGACCGCGGTTGCGTCTTCAAGAATCATGGGCTGAAAATGCTATATGTGAACAATCAGGTATTGCTGGATGATGGGTTCGAGGACTGTCCCGGACTTTCGTCGATGGGCCAGAATTCTACTACCCAATGCTCTTCTCCTTCCTGCCTGCTGCGGTGCTCAAACCCCAATCCATATAGGACCTCGTACAGCGGTTGTGGTTCAAACGCTGTGGTCAGACGTAGTCGTTGTCCCGGCTTCAGGGAGTGGACCGTGTTCATGATCAGCGGCAGCGGGCTGCGGCCTTGATCAAGGACAGGCCGCACATCGATTTCAACGTATTCATCCTCCATGGTGGGCATTATCAGACGGGCTTACGCGCCCTGCCTTGATTCTTATCAAGAGTCCCGTCATTGTGCAAACTAGATGACCCAGAACGCAGATCCTGCCGCATTCCGTAAAGCCGTGATCGCCAATAGCCTGCGGCAATGTCGCCTGTTTGCGGACCTTGCTCCGGCAGATCTTGACGACGTCGCTGAATCCTGCGTTCTCAAGAACCTCGATCGGGGGCAGTATCTCTTTCGCGAGAGAGATCGTTCGGAAGGGTTCTTTGTGGTTCAAAAGGGGTCCATCAACGTGCACCGCGTAACGCCCGATGGTAAGGAACAGGTGATCTCTGTCTTTCGCCCGTATGACTCGTTTGCGGAGGTCACCCTGACCACAATTGACAGCTATCCATCAGACGCCGTGGCGCTAGAGCCCTCACAGGTGATCCTGGTAAAAAAGCGCGAGTTTCGTGAGTTGGTGCTTCGAAATCCCGAGCTTTCCCTGCGCATGCTTACCTCGATGAGCTTTCACCTGAAGTATCTGGTGCAGATGATCGAGGACCTTAAGTTCAAGCACATCGAGGCCCGGCTCGCCAGTTGGCTGTTGCGGAATTCCTCCGAGAGCACCGAGGGCCGCCCCGTGGTGGTAAAACTCGACATCAGCAAGCGCGTGCTGGCCAGTCAGCTTGGTGTAACCAGTGAGACCTTTTCTCGGACTTTGGCCCGGTTCCGCGATGAGAATCTGATCGAGGTAAATGGGCCGGAGATCACTCTGCTTAGCCGTGCCGGGCTGCAGCGCTATATGGAGACGTAGGGCGGTCCCCTAGTCCTCGGCTCTGAGCAGGATCACGCCCATAAGCGGCGACGCAGTCAACCGCATGAAGCCGCCCGCCTGCATCACGACAGGCTCCTTCCACTCACCCTCAGAAACGTCGAGTTCGTATCGGGTGGCGCTGCAATCCATCGACTCGCAATCCAGATTGACGCTGCCACCACCAATAATGAGCACGGCAATGCTGCTTGCGGGATTGCCAAAGCAGTAGGCTTCCACCCCGTCGATCGCTTGGATCAAGTCCTGCCGGGGCTCCGAAACAGCGAGATCCAACTCGGACGTTAGCTTGTTCAGCGCTGCGATATTGCTCTGGATCGTCGGGTTCTTCAGCTCCGCCAGCGGATCGGGAAGATCCAGGTGCACCGCCGCAACGCCCGCAAAGACTGCGCGCCACATACGCAGCAACGTGTTTGTCACAGCCTCATGCCGGTCGCTGTCGAGCGCGCCAACGCGCACGCAGTTCAAAGGTCGTACGCGCCCTGAGTTACGTATCTTGCGGCGTAGCCACATGGCCGAGTCGTAGAGCACGCGTCCCTCCTGCCTGCCAATGCCGCAGGCTTCCACAAAAGCATAGCGTATCGGGCGGTCGATGCACTCCCGAGGGCCCGCCGGGCTCTCACCTTCTGGATTTTTTTGCGCCTCGGGCACTGCGCCGCCGGCAACGTCCCAGGCGGAGAAAGACTCCGTTGTCTCCACGTTTCGGCCCATTGCGGTCGCGCGCGATCGGATGATGTCGCACCAGTAGGAGCTCCACTGTGGGTCTGCCGAGGAAACGGAGCTCACCGAGTAGAGGACATGGTCAAATGGCAACGCGCGATCCAGCACCTTGTTGAAGAATGTCTCCTGCAGCGCCAGCATCTCAGGCCACGCGTCAAGTTGCGGCAGTGACCGGAAGAAGCCTGTTGGCAGTTTTCCCGGAGGAGCCTCAGTGCCGAGTCCATGCAGGGCCCGGCTCGCCACTGTCGGATTCCATGGATTACGAAACCAACGCTCCCCGCGAAAGCAGTCGAAGTCCCAAATCTCCAGCTGCACAACGATTCCACGGGCGTTGGTCAGCTCCAGGAACAAGCTGATGCGGTCGAAGTAGGCGTCGTCAAACTGGTCAAGCTGCGCAACGCCGTCCTTCACGACAAATGGACTCTGCAGAGGATCAATGGAGCAGGGTAGGGTGCAGCGCGCGAAGTTGGCGCCGCATTCCTCGACGAGTGCAAGCAGGCCCGGCACGTCTTCAACATGTGCTGGGGCCTCGGGTAACGGCGCTCCCACCAGCAATGTCGGCTCGCCCCGGTACTCCCAATAATAGGGATTACCGGTAGAAGCCTGTATGCGATCAGCCATTTGAAGTCTTGATTCAATCCCCATTGCGAATCAATGCAAGCGGTTCCTCAAGCGCACATTCCTCCATTAAGCCTTGCTTGCCCAATGCCCCGCAGCCTTATTCTCTAAAAGGTTCGCATGCTAAGATTTTTCAAGAAGCGAGTTTCAAAGCATTCCCGGGGGAAGAGCGAGGAGAAGGAAATTTCAAAACCCGTCGGGCCGGTAAACTTTGAAAGTGAAGGCAGCGACGGCATGTTCGAAACTACCCGCGAGGAAGGGTGGATAGGCGTCGACTTGGATGGCACTTTGGCCAAGTACGACCGGTGGCGGGGCATGGATCATGTTGGAGAGCCGATCGAGGGAATGCTCTTGCGCGTCAAGGAATGGCTGTCCCAAGGCTACCATGTAAAGATCGTGACGGCCCGGGCGAGCGTGCCAGAAGGAATTCCTCCGGTGAAGCGATGGCTTGAGCAGAACGGTCTTCCCGACCTCGAGGTTACGTGTCAGAAGGATTTCCACATGATCGAGCTCTGGGATGATCGCGCCGTGCAGGTGGTGCGCAATACCGGCAGTCCCGTGCTCAGCTCCCGCTGGGGCGCGCTTCCCCGGGCGCCTCTCTTCGGCATGGAACGCCCGTCGCGCGGAGAGCGATCCTCACAGCGCCCCGGCAGTAACGCCCCATGACGCGAATCGGCATCATCGCAGATACACATGGCCTGCTGCGTCCCGAGGCGATCCAGTTTCTTGATGGCGTAGATGAGATCCTGCATGCGGGAGACTTCGGCGACGCCAGCTGTTACCTCAGGCTTGGCAAGATCGCGCCTCTGACCGGAGTGCTTGGTAATGTTGATTACGGCGCCTGGGCGGATGAGCTGCCGATGCGGGCGAAGCATACCATTGCAGGCCTTACATTCTGTCTCGCTCATCGCGAACAGGACCTGTGCATGCCGGACGCTCCGCGACCTTTGTGCGCCATTTTCGGTCACTCCCACAACCCTTGCCTCTTCATGCAGGACGACGTCGTTTACTGTAACCCCGGCAGCCCCGGGCCCCGCAGGTTCACCCTGCCCATCTCCATCGCTGACTGCATCATCGAAAATCACACAGCCCGCTTCACCACCTACTCCCTCGATCCCCAAACCAACAACTGGACCCCCACCGCAACCCTCGAAACATCACTGCCGTAGCGGCTCGACAGTTCAAACGGCATGCCCATTACGCTTCGGCTTTTCGGGGGCATTTATCTGAATTTGGCGTCTCCAGGTGCTCTTGCCCGGTTTGCGTAGTGCATGAACCCGTGACGGCCAGATGCCAATATTCCACATATCGACCCCATTTCTGCCGCCGAACAATCACGTCCGCGCACCCCGCCAGCGACGTTGCCTCGCAACGGTTCAGATACAGACAACCATGCTGCTACATCGATTGATGCCTCACGGAATACGTTGCATTCAGGCGCATCAAACCCAGTCCCTCCGGCGCTCATTTAGTGTAGCGCATCCCATCCTCCACTGCTCCATGCAGGCGCCAAACGCATGTGCATGACCCCGCTCCTGAAGACCTCTAACGGTTTCTCGACCTGCTTGATTACAAGAAAGGCCCGAGCGTGAAGATCACGACACGGGCCTTGGTAAAAATCTTCCTGAAATCTCCGGTTCAGCTACTTGCGCTTGCGGCGCCAGAGGATAACCCCGAAAGCTGTGGAACCCATTAGCAGTCCCCACGTGGAAGGTTCGGGAACTGCGGTCAGCACGATGTTATCGATGTAATATGCGGTTCCGTCGAGCAATTGTGGCGCATATCCCGCGCCCAGCGCCGGATCGGGAGTATTACGGATGGAGATGCCTTGTATGTTGTTCAAAATGCCAACCGTAGATTGATCTGGGCCAAAGGGAACCAGATCTTCCACGTTCAATGAGAAAGTAAGGCGCTGCCAGGAAGTATCCAGTGTTGTTATTTCGACTGACTTTGCGGTGGCGGCGCGTAGGTAGTAGTTCGGGCCCCACAAGTGCACCCGGAGCGAAGTGAGATCGCTTCCAGCGCCTTCATGACGAAAGTCGAAGCTGAGCGTCAAATTCTCATAGCCGCTAAAATCACCCACAAATGGTGAATCGTCGTAGCTGAATTGGCCGCCTGTGTTGCCCGTCATGAAGTGAACCTTGTTGTCGCCGCCGTCCATCGCGACGCGTACGGCATAATCGCCAACACCGTCAGGCCCGGCATCGGCAACCACAATGTCGTCTCCATCCGGCTGACGCCAGGCATCTTCCAGAAGACCGGAGTTAAAATCCGTATGAATTGTAAGTCCTGACGCGGTTAGACAGGACGCAATGACGGCAATTGCAGTTACGAGATGTAGACGTTTGGAAGGCATAAGAGGGCTGGAGAAGAGCAGGCTTGTGGAATACGTCAATTCATTATCCATAAGAAGGTTATAAAAAAGTGACATAATGTATTCTTCTGTAGAAAAATAAGTGGAGTTCCGGATTCGGGTGTTAGTTGATTTGCCTGATAGCGCGATCTACAGCGCTACTGGTTGGATCAGGTGGAAGGCCTGTCCTAGCCCGCCTTGACTACCGTCGAGGGAGACCGAGGGGTTAAGGAAGCTCGCTATCATACCAAGGTAGAGCGCCACGGGCGTTGTTCATATGGGCGTAACCAACATCCAGCTGGCCAGCTGTCCGCATTTGGGTAATCTACTGCTCGAGTGAAAGCATCAGGATCAGGAAGGGGCCGGATGGAAAGAGGACTCTCTCTGATCCGTGGCTTTCGCCCTGAGGCAGACGATGTTTCGATCATCCCACGGCCTTGTCAGCGGCCCTTCTGTGGGCGTTGACATATCCTTGCGACAGGCCTATATATAGTTTCACCCCATAACCTACGAAACACTCCTTGCGATGGCTACTGTACGTCAAATTCTGGACCTGAAGAAGAAGAGGGAAATCTACTGGATAGATCCCGATCGCACCACCTACGAAGCCCTCCAAATAATGGCCTCTAAAGACATTGGCGCCGTGGCTGTATTGGACCAGGGGCGCTTGGTGGGTTTGCTTACGGAGCGCGACTACGCGCGGCGCATCGTTCTCGAAGGCAAGAAGTCTCGTAACACTCCGGTGCGTGACACGATGTGCAGCCGCCTTTACACAGTCGATCCGGACAAAACTGTTGAAGACTGCATGGCCATCATGACAGACAACCACATCCGCTACATTCCTGTGATGGACAACGACGAGTTCGTGGGCTTGATCAGCATGGGCGACGTGGTCAAGACAGTCATTGCAGAACAACAGCAAAGCCTCGAGCACCTGGAGCGCTACATTTCGGGCGGCGAGTACGGCGTTTAGGTCAAGGTCGCTCCAGATTCTGGCACACTTTTAGCGCTTGGTCCGTATGCAATTCTTACGGATCATACTCGCCATCATCCTGCCTCCGCTGGGCGTGTTCCTGACGGTGGGGCTTGGTGGACACTTTTGGTTGAACATTCTGCTCACGCTACTGGGCTACATCCCCGGGATTGTTCACGCGATTTACATCATCGCCACGCGTGGTGAGGAATCAGCCGCGTACCCGCGATAGCGGCCCGCATGCAGGCTTGCTAATCGCAAGTGCGATACCTAGATTGCCAACTTGATGAACGAGTTGGACGTGCAGGACAACGATGTCGCGCTGGGCGGAGGCGATGAGACGCAGTCGAAGGGCAAGGCCTTGGCTTGGGCCGCTGTCATCATGGGTGTTCTCGGGCTGAGCGCCGGCGTAGCGGGGATCGTGGTCGCCAACAATGCTACAAAGGAGCTTGCCAACCTTTCTGACCAACTTGCCAACCAGCCGGATCCCGTGGAAGCGCTTCAGGCCCGGCTCAAGGATCTCGATGATCGCCTGGTGAACGTTGGCGCCGAGGTTGTTCGTTCCAACAACGCCATGAGGGGGCAGACCGAAACGCTCAGCAGGCTACAACGCGTCGTTGCGGAGAACGCAAACGAGACCCGGGCGAACCGTGAGCAGATCAACAAGAACACCGCTACTCTTGCCGCTCTAGCGGAATCAGGAGTCCGTGCTGCTCCCCGACCCGCGCCTCAGGCCCCCACTACCGAAACTGCAGCCACCCGTTCCAGCAGTCCCGACGCAGGCGCTTCCAGTTCGCCAGCAACGTCCGGCGATGCACGAACTCACGTCATTCAAAGTGGGGATACCTTTGCCCGGCTTGCCAGCCGCTACGGCGTTAGCTTGAATGCCATTGTGGAGGCAAACCCCGGAGTGAACCCCAATCGCCTCCAGATTGGGCAGGAAATCGTGATTCCGTAAGGGGTAGGGCGTCGCCCGGTTTTGAGAAGAGAGAAGGGGGCCGGATCCAAGATCGGTAGCCCAGTGGTTGCCGTGGTGTTTGGAAGCACTAATCTCTCATTCTCCCACCAATGCCTTTCTCAGTCCTTCTCTTATTGTGGCTCCGGCTTGCGTGCTTTCTTTGAAGATCAGAGGTTCCGGGGGCACTGCCAGGGCGAGTGCGAGGAGACTTGGTCGTTTCATGGACTAGAATGGAGCACATGGTTGGTAATAGGTCGGCCCTCTTCAACTTCTTTCGCAGCGTTGCCCTGCTTACCGGCTTGACGTCCCAGTGAGATCACATCTTTCTGCGTGCATGCCCTCGTCCCCTAACAGACTGCAGTCCAATTTGTTGCAACTGTCGCCCGTTGCATCGTCGCCGATAGTAGCCGGTCGCTGGTCCCCAGAGAGGGCGAACGAATGGTATAAGGCGCAATCGTGGCTCGTTGGCTGTAACTTCTATCCAAGTACGGCGATCAACCAGCTCGAAATGTGGCAGGAGGATACGTTCGATCCCGAGACAATCAACAGGGAGCTCGGGTGGGCCGCCAGTATCGGCATGAACTCTGTCCGCGTTTACCTTCACGATCTTGCGTGGAAGCAGGATCCCGCAGGATTCATGAGCCGCGTGGAGCAGTTCCTCAAGATCGCGGACAGCCACGGTATCTCTGTAATGTTCGTGATCTTTGATGCTGTGTGGGGTGCGGACCCGAAGCCGGGCAAACAGCCGGATCCTGTGCCCGGCGTTCACAACAGTGGCTGGATGCAAAGCCCTTCTGCTGCGGTTCTCGCAGATCCCGCCCAGTGGGACTACCTCGAGACTTACGTGAAGGAGCTCATCTCCACCTATGCCCACGATGATCGCGTCGTCGTATGGGACTTATACAATGAGCCCGGTAACAGCGATCACGGCGTCGCTTCTCTGCCACTGCTAAAGAAGGTTTTTGAGTGGGCCCGCGAGATCAACCCGTCTCAACCGCTCACCGCCGGCGTCTGGAACTATTCTCTCAAGGAGAACATTGCGTTCCAGCTCGAGAATTCAGATATCATCACGTTCCATAACTACAGGCCTGCTGACGCTCTGGAAAAGGAAATCCAAGACCTGAAGGCCTACGCTCGGCCCGTCATCTGCACCGAGTATCTTGCTCGGAGTCGCGGCAATTGGTTACAGACTTCGTTGCTGCTGTTCAGGGAGCACAATGTGGGCGCCTACAACTGGGGTCTGGTGAGCGGGAAGTCGCAGACAATTTTCCCCTGGAAATCGCCCGAGAATGCGCCAGAGCCGGATCAATGGTTCCACGACATTTTTCGGGCTGACGGATCACCGTACGATGCTGCAGAGATGGAGTTTTTTCGCCTGATTACCCGTCTCGGACGCAGTGCGGCCGGCTCTGTTGAAAAGACCTTGGATTCAACGCTTAATTAAGACCGCCGGTGCTCACGTGAAAGCCAAAGACTTTCTGCATGAGCTCATGATTGTGCTGCATCTGTTCCTGTACCACCTCACGAAGTCGTTCGATCTCGTCCAGCAATGCTGAGAAGAGAGGCCGCATGGCTTCCGGCGCCTCCGCCAGGATGTGTGTTGTCGGGGAGGTGTATGCAGGCAGCTTGCGGGCGCGCTGATAGCCGGCCTGGCTGATCATGCGGATCTGCCCCTCCATGCGCGCGCCCAGCCGCATTGCCTCCTCCTTGTTCTCGGTCAGGATCGCGCTGCGCTGCTTGCTCAGCAACATTGCTGATCCCCCATACTCGGCCAGTTCATTTCTCAGTGCTTCTGCAAGCTCCATCCAATCGACAGTCGAGCCCAGCCACTGTGGCCGCTGCGCTTTACGGTCAGCCGCCAGCGGGTCCAAGACTACCGCTTCCGGCGCAGGTGTTGAGTGGGCATCTCTCATTTTGACTCCTATGCCCACTCCAATCGGCATATGCGGCCTATATTTATATCCGTAGAACTACTAATTCTTTGGTTGTAGAAACTGCAATGGCTCAGCTGACAGGCACTTAGCCAAGGGCGCCGGCTACCTAAGAGCGACAGGTGGGGCCGCCGTAGCCGGGGTGACAAGTGGCAGGCGCAAGTGGCGACCGGAAGGGCCTGGAATGGGAGAATGAGCGAGGAAGCAGGGAGGCCAAATGGAAGTCTAAGAGCCTAGGTGCAAGGGCCGGGGCTCGTTCACGAGCGAAGCGAGAAGGGCTGCCACCCGCGAGCTAGCTTGTATCGCGATCAACGCTATTCTTCGAGCGCATCAGAATGCGCCGCGGAATAGGCCCATAGTTAGCCGATTCTTGGACCCCAAAGACTTATTCTTGTTTTCCGAACGAAGATCGTCCAATGCGGGTCTGTCTCTTTCGTCGGTAGAGCCCCAAGAATTGAATATCATCGAATGTTCTTGGAATCCCGCGATTTTGTGCAATATTTATTCTTGTTCATCACCAGTGGTGTTTGAACCTCCAAAGGTTTCCGCGGAACCAGCCTGGCAAATCCGCGGTTTTTTATGCCTGCACTCCGCGCCATTTGGGGCTCCTTTTGATTTTCCTAACGGTTGCTTCTGAGTCTGCCAAGTAGGCTGTGATGAACCGCGCGGCATTCTGACCGGCGATGATCGAAATCACCACGATATAGTTCGCTGAGATTATCGTTACCCGGCGGGTTCTATCATATTGCTGTCGCGCTCGATCCCATCCCACTCGCAGATCCGCATCCGGGTCTTGCAGTGCAGCCCATATCCAATCCAGCCGCTCAGCACGCTGCCAAAAGAAGTGCGCCTTGTTTCGGGTCCCGCGGTCGCTTTCAAAACAGCAGTGATCAAAATCTCTCTTGCGGAACCGTACCAGAATTCCATCGAATGTCATGATCGAGCCCTTGCAGTAGACTCTTTCGAAGTGCGCACGATAATCAGCCTCGCAGTCGAGCGACAATAATGGCGGCATCGGCATTACTTTCCGGCCCCTGGTTGAATCTCGAACACATTGAACTTCCGCTCTCCAGGCCAAGTAGCCCTGATGTGGTGTCCCAGCCGCCTTTCCAGCTCAAGAACGATATCAGCCTTGGCGGTCCCGGATCCCACCATGTCGTTCAAACGCGACGCCGCTGCGCTCGTCAGGAAATCTGTCATCTGCAGTATTACAGACTCTTCGGACTTTACCGCCTGCACTGAAATCACCTCTGCATCAAGGTTCTTATACGCAAGGCAGCGCTGCAGCACATGTAGCCGGGTCCGGTCTCGGTTCCTCTTGTGATCGCAGAATATCCGATAGGCGCTACCTGCGCTTATCCAATGGTGGAGCAGCTGGTAGTAGAACTTGTAAAAACCCAGCTCCTGATCCCCTTCGTGATACTCCATCAGGTTCACGCGGTCGCGATTCACGGAAATGCATCGGAAGCGCAACCAATCCCCTTGACCGAAAAACAGGTCGACCAACGCCAGGTAGAAATCTGCCCTCGATGGTGATACCTTGCCCCACTTGAACTCTCCGCCGACTTTATGAGCGTCCCTCAGCTGATGGATGGCCCCCTTCAAGGCCTCTCGCTTTTCGGTCGGCAACCATAGGCTTCCGATCACCAAGCGTGAGCCATTGGGCGACTTCGAGTGTATCGCATCGGGCCGCGATTCATCGCAGTAAACGTCATGAGTCACGATGCAACCTCCTCGCCCAGCACCTTCTCCAGGTCCAAATCCCGCACTCGCCGCCGACCCGTCATCAGGTCGTGCAGCAATCGTTGCAACAGCTTCTGCCGCGACTCGTGGTGGGAGATCTTTGCATCAATAACTCGCAAAGTCTCAATGATCTCATTCTGCTCGGCCATCAACCGCGGCCGTGGATACTTCACGCTCCAAACAATATCCATGTTTAGGTTCTTTTGGTTCGCTCCGTGGCCGAGCGTTCTGATGTGAGAGTAAATGCTCTCCAGATAATGGTAGATTACTTGATCAGGTTCTTCCAGCGCTAACCACGCAACCGTAGGTAACGTCTACTTCGTCTCCCATTCCCCTCTCCCCGATTCTCCCTTTCGACGCGAAGCGTGCTCAACTGGCGCAAGGGGCGGGGCTCGTTCACGAGTGAAGCGAGAAGCCTGCCACCCGCGACGGGTCGCGGGTTCGGGACGGACAGATTCGAAAGGCTTGAGATCGGAACCCTCTAGAGAAAGCTGGCGCAGGGGGCGGGGCTCGTTCACGAGCGAAGCGAGAAGCCTGCCACCCGCGACGGGTCGCGGGTTCGGGGCGGAAAGATTCGAAAGGCTTGAGATCG
>CAYSHY010000002.1:92194-107658 GCA_964430955.1 uncultured Puniceicoccaceae bacterium
TCACGAGCGAAGCGAGAAGCCTGCCACCCGCGACGGGTCGCGGGTTCGGGGCGGACAGATTCGAAAGGCTTGAGATCGGAATCCTCTAAAAAAGCTGGCGCAAGGGGCGGGATTCGAACCCGCGACCTAGCGTTTAGGAAACGCTTGCTCTATCCAACTGAGCTACCCCTGCCTGGTCCAGAGAGGGAGGAAATATCTACGAAGTCTGGCGGATCGTCCAGTTTAAAGCTTTTTGAATCCCATGCGGAAGTAATGTCCTTTAATGGCTGTCCCAGAGAGGCGGGTCCGTGTTTCAATGCTCAAGTCCTTCATCAGGTAAGTGGCCCATGCCAGGTTTGTTCCAGCAAGGATTTCCCCGGTTAGCTTGCGGGTGGGTAGAAGTTCGTTAGGTTGGCGTTATTATTTTTTCGTGACTCCCGGGGCTTCTCCTGCTGTCAAATGTGTCGATCCAGACACTCAGGATTGGCGTGAGGAGCACTCGATGGGGCTTCAAATGCGCTAGTCCCCCCGATAGGACGCGCAGAAGAAGATGCTAACGCCTCGTAACAATGAAACACCGGAACTAGACGCTCTCCCTGCGGCATTGGTTGCGCAGGTAACGCGCCAGCGCTTTGAGGATCTGGTCTCGCGGTTATGGCATAGCGCATATGCGCACCCGGCGGCGTACGTGATCATCGGCCTCACCACCGATTATCCAACGGATCATGGCGCCCTGTTTTTCCTGATGGTATCCTTAGCAATGCTGGGGCTTGGCATTCGGGCGTTCATTTCGCTTAAACGAGAGTATTTCCTTTCAATGGCGCCGCGTGTGTGGGCATGGACCATGTATGCAACGATCGCCCTTATGGCTATCCCGCTGGGCGTCTTGGTGGCCCACTCGATTAGCGTCCATGGGTTCACGAGCTGGAACTTTGTGGCAGTGATGATCTGGGCAACTGGCATCGTCATCGGGTCGATGATTTCACTCCAGCCGATCATTGGACTACTTTCCCTGCATTTGTCTCTGGTGATAGGTCCTTCTCTCATTGTTGCGCTGGGCCTGAGGACAAACGAGGCCTACGCATATCTTACTGCAGCCGGCTTCCTGACGACTTTCCTGATGATGCAGGGGCATCGTTTGGAGAAGAGTTATGTAGAGCAGCTCATTACCCGTCTGCGCAATGTGGAGAAGAACAAGGCGCTGGAGGAGGCCAAACGCATTGCCGAAATGGCGAGCGAGGCCAAGTCTGCCTTTCTGGCCAACATGAGCCACGAGATTCGCACGCCAATGCACGGCATCCTGGGTATGGCGGACCTGCTTTCCACCACCAATCTGGATGACGAACAGAAGCGTTACCTGGAGACGATTCGCATATCCTCCGAGAACCTGCTCTGCCTGTTGAACGACGTGCTGGACATATCGAAGCTGGAGAGCCGCAAGGTTCGTCTGGAAAGTGTTCCCTTCAATGCTGTTGATCTAGTCGAGCAGGCGTGTCGAACCTTCGCTGCAACTGCGCAGATCAAGGGACTCGTCTTCAATATCCGGGCGCCTACCGCTGTACCCTATCTCGTGGGTGATCCCTCGCGGATACGCCAGGTTCTTCTCAATCTTGTAGGAAATGCCGTGAAGTTTACCACAAGAGGTTCAGTCTCGGTGGAGCTTCGCCATAAACCCATTGACGGAAAGGCTCTGGAAGAACTGACACTCACGGTGAAGGACACCGGGCCGGGAATTCCACGAGAGAGTCAGGCATCGATCTTCAAGGCATTTGAGCGGGGGTGTGGGACGACTGTCCAGGATCAACCGGGCACAGGACTGGGGCTGTCTATCAGCAAGGAGCTGACGACCTTGATGGGCGGCGAACTTCTCCTTGATAGCGAAGTGGGCAAAGGCAGCAAATTTACGGTGCGCCTGTGCCTGCCTCTTTCAACCCAAGCCCAACCGGTCTCGATCTCAAGTCCAGCGACGCCGCATAATAGTCGGCCGTTACGCGTCCTCCTTGCCGAGGATAATGCCGTGAACCGCACAGTGGCGGTTCGCCTCCTGAAGCGGCTCGGTCACGAAGCTGTCGTTGCAGTGGACGGCCAAGAGGCTGTCAACATCTTCAAGAGAGACCGATTTGATGTCGTGCTCATGGACATTCAGATGCCTGTGCTCGATGGGCTTCAGGCGACCTACCTGATTCGCGAGTTCGAGGAGCAGAACCATCGCCCGCGCACACCCATTCATGCGACGACTGCCTCCGCCTTTCCCGAAGAGCTTCAACGGTTCATCGATGCGGGGATGGGCAAGTGTCTCCCCAAGCCCTTCAACGTGAACTCGCTGGCTGAGATCCTCGAGGAATGTGAACAGGCTCAGGACACGCCTGCGCCTACAGCGCTCTCACAGGGCGCCTAGCGTCTAAAGTACCCCCAGCTGCCGTTGTCCGTAATGTAGTCCTCGGGCATATAGAGCCATTTCTCATGGTTCCATAGCCACACCCACGGGGCGTACTCTACATTAATGAACCCCAACCAATCGCCCGTATCCACGTTCCCATACGCATCCTTTTCCCACTCTGCATAGAGATCGAGCAAGGGGTAGAACTTTACCCAGTCTATCATGTAGTGCGCGTCTTCCTCGGCCGGACCATTGATCCAGTTTCTCTGACTCCACGAGTTGAAGAAGAACTCGTAGTTTTCATCGATGTATGCCTCAGCGGTATATAGCCACTCCTCAATGAACTTTCCGTCAACGTGCCATACTACGCGATCTGGCAGAATATCAAAGCCCCACTCGTGGAAGTCTTCCGAAGGGTCGAAATCCAGCGATGGATCGCGGACGAAATAGTTGCTCCGACCATTGTTCAGGTGGATTGCGAGGTGCACGCTTCCCTGTCCATTGCCGAGCAGATACGTTAGAAATTCGATATCAACCTCGGCTCGATTTCCATCACTATCTGACTCAGGCGTCGTGAGATCGTCCCAGTCTACAGTGAATATGGAGTTCAGCACGCCCTTGACGTTTGATGGCTTTACACGGGCAATCCAGCGACCGTAAGGGAACTCGCGATCAGTCTGCATGGATCCGCCAAGATATGGCTCGCCCGCCAGCACTGTCTGCACCATGTGTCCCTGTCCATCCGTCTTGCTACGTTCGGGGGACATTTGTGTGCCGTTCTGAAGCCAGGTCGCAACGCGCCAATCTGTCTGGGTACTTTCCCAATCCGGGCCGAAATCGTCGAAAAAAGATGGCTCGCGGGCGAATCCGCCTTCCTCAAGCGTTGGAATTGGCGGAGCCTTCTCCATCTGAAAATGCTGTGCTGGGAGCTCACAGGCGGCAAACATGGCCAAGGCGACAATAGAGCCGCCGATAAGGGGGGAGGAATGTAGGGACATAAACAAACAGTCCTACACCAGGCTTTCCTAAGATCGCAAGCGGTTAAGAATTTCCCTCGGAGCAACTCAATGCCTTGGTCGCCCCGGCCATCGATCTGGCGTTTTCCAGAACTCCGCGGAACGGTCGCCGTAATAGCTCTGCAGCATACTGTCCATGACTTCACTCGTTCTCAGCGCTGTGCGTCCGGTGCTGGGGCAGGCGCCGCGGCCAAGAAGCTCGTCGACGATTGTCTGAATGAGCGGTTGCTGGATGGTTTCCGGATTTGGACGGGAGATCTCAACTATCTCGTCTCCCCTGGCGAGTCGAAGCGGCTCATTGCCGAAGACCGACAGGCTCAGCTTCCCGGCTACTCCTTCGATTTCAATCAAGTCCGCCGCTTGATCCGAGGCAAAGTTCCAGGTTCCCACGCCGGGAACACCTTCGCCGACAAGGAAGCTGCCCTGAACAACATCCTCAACCGGGTAGGAAGCGGTTCGATTCCAGGCTTGCCCAGTGGCGTTTTCAAGGGGACCCAGGATGAAGTCCAGAATGTCCAGAGCGTGTGAGGCCATATCCAGAAAATATCCTCCGCCTGCTATCTCGGCATCCACCCGCCACGGTAATTCTCGTCGCTGGTGGTAGGGGGCGGCGAAGTGGTAGCGGATAGATGTGAGCCGCCCCAAGTCGCCAGACTCCACGATCTGCTTTGCCTCAATAAATCGTCCCAGCCCGCGCCGGTAGTAGGCGACAAAGAGGGGAGAACAAGCTCGGTCGAAGGCTTCGATCATGCGCCTGCATTCCGTAGCGTTGCGCGCCATCGGCTTCTCCACGTAGCACGGCTTTCCAGCTGTAGCTACCTGCAGAGCATACTCGCAGTGCGATCCGGGCGGCGTGGCGATATAGACAGCGTCCACCTCAGGATCATCGATCAGCGCCTGGGCGTCAGATGTCCAGCGTAGCACATGATGACGCTTGGCATAATCCTGCGCCTTCTCTCCATCACGGCGCATGACCACTTTCAATGCCGATCCCTCGATCTGCTTGAACGCAGGTCCGCTCTTCTTCTCGGTTACATCGCCGCAACCAATTATCCCCCAGCGAATAGGCGCATCGAAAGTGTTCATTCCCCACCAAAGGAGCCCGGCGCGTCGACCGCAAGCTCGGGTCGACCTAAAGTTGACCGTTGGACTCCAGGGAGCGACAGAAACGGACCACTTGCCTGGTCCTCAATCGGTCAACGTGCTGAGTAAGCTGATGACGCGGTCGCAAATTTCCTGACCGGTCTCGACGCGGGCTCGTATGTTCGGCGCTCGTGGAGTCATGGGTATGCCCTCGGTTTCCCGGGAGGCGGCTGGCCCACGCATTACTTCGTAGCTACCTTGTTCAAAGGCGATAGGAGTGGCGATGTAGCCCGCCTGCGAGCCATTGTAACTAATAAGCAAGAGACGCCCGAAGGGATTCTGCTCATGAAGCCACCGGCCGTATTCGGTAAAGAGCTCGCCCGGCAAACTCACGATTGCTGTTTCGTTCAGCGTCAGCGCATTGATGATCACCATACGACCACCGTGCTGAGCTTCGCCTTCGTGCTGTGACCAGTAGGAATGCCCCAGCGTTACGTCATCTGTCCAGTCGTCATGAGACAGTTTGCCAAGAGCTTCCACCACGGGTTCGGAAAAGCGTCGTCCAATCTCTGAGCAACTCTGCTTGAACCACTCCACGGCTTCGTCTGCGTCGCCCGGGGCGGGATGGATGCAGTGGGTGTCGACATTTCCACATGCGCCGTTGGCGAAGACATGAACGAGGCCGGGAATCTTGCACTCTATCTCACGCATCGCTCCCCCAGGCCATTCGCCGCTGAAGTAAGGCAGCTCGTACAGGTGTGGATGTGAAGGGTAGCTGGTCAACAGAGCAAACGGCTTGTCTGCACCCGGCTCGCGGATAGTCAGCGCATCAATCTCCATTTGCGGTTCACCCAGCGGCCCCACAAGTTTCATCCCAGGGGCAACTACCGGGCCGGAGCCCCAGCATTGCACAGCTGTGCCATTCCCCAGCTGCATGCGGCGAACCTCGCCGATCACGTCCTTCAGTCGGCAGGTGAAACTGGCCAGCTCCGCCGGGCGCAGATTCTCAAAGGCTTCGATGCATGCGTTTGACAGCCCATCGACGATCTTCTTCTCAGCTCTCGCCAAGGCGTCATCCGCACCGTCTGCCCCTGGCAGCGGTTCAGGGTTGCTGCAGTGATTATGGCGGCTGCTAAAAAGAATCTTCTTCGGGTCGCAACCCGTGGTCGCCGCCACAACGTCGCGGGCGGTCCTGAGCCACTCTTCCTCGATCATGCGAAGATCGCTCGAAAGCATGAAGGCAACGGTGTCGCCAACGGATACGGCGAGTGCCTCCACACGCAGATCGTCCAACACGCCCAGCGTCGGCCCGAGGCGTGTCATGCCGGTAGGACGCAGCTTTTCCGGCTCGTCTGGCGAGATGATCGCCACGCCAACGCCCGCTTTCAATTTACCCTGTATCTTCACGCCTGCCCCCTTTTCAATACAACCAAGGTCTTTGCCGCCTGCATACGCACACCCGTCACGGGATCCTCCAGAGCCCTGGTGGCGGCGTCCACTGCACGCGCTGGATCGAGTTCCTCAAGCGCCTCGATCGCACATTGCCTCACATATGGATCTGTGTCTCCGGTTGCAGCTTCGACAATCGATGCAGCTTCCACGGCGCCGAACTTACCCAGCCCCTCTATAGCTACAGCTTTTTCGAAGGGATCTGCTGCAGTTTGGGCAAGTGAAACGAGAGTCCGCTCATCTTCCAGAGCCACAGCGGCTTTGGCCTTTGCGAAGTCGGTGGGATCACTCTCGATCACTTTCTGCACTTGATTCTTATAAGAGCTTCCACCCGCCCGGGTCACGCTTAGGGCTGCCTGTCCCCGCACATAGCGACTGCGGTGGTCCAGAAACTCTGCCGCCTTTTGTGCTGCAACATCTCCGCCTATCCATCCCAGTGCATCAACAATCGCGGTGAGTCGGCTAGGATCGCTTATGCGAGTACTTAGCTCTGGCGTATCGAACAGAGAGTTCACTGTCAGCCGCGCCTTTAGGCGCACAATCGAATCCATGCCGTTGGGCAGCTGCAGGATCGCAGGCGCAAACCAGGAGAAAAACACATCATCGCGATTTTCGGCCAGCTGCGTGAGGAACGCCTCTCCTCTGGAGTCTCCAAGCAATAGCAACGCATGGGATGCCGCTGCGCGAACGCTCTTCCACCCAAACCAATAGAAATCATCGCGCATACGCGGGTCATCGATCAGCGCATATATCCGGTTGCACGCACTTGTGTCGCCAATTCGACCGAGAGCCGTGAAACCTGCGGATTTGTGATAATGGAGCGAGGCTTCGACGTATTGCAGCAACGGCTCGACAGCGCTGCCGACCGCCGCTTCGCCGAGCAACCGCGCAGCTTCAGCCTGCTCCACGGGATCGCTGCTTTTCAAGGCGGCAAACAGTAGTTCCAGTGCCGTTGTCATGGCCAGTTGCATGTGGGGGTGGGGGAATTGATGCGAGGTCGCATGGCGATAGATCCGCATAGAGTGCGCTCAATCGGCGAATCTGAGGGGACCAAAGCAGTAGCGCCGAAAGGATGGGCGAGTCAATGGCTTTCGCTCAAGAGATTATGCGCCAAGGGTAAGCGTCGCCGGGGAGAGGCGCTGCAGGCCTGGAGCACATACGCCAACAAAAAGCCGGCTGGCGCTGTTGAGCGCCAACCGGCAAGGAACAGAAGTCGGAACACTAAAAGTTTGGGGCTTGGAGTTACTTGCCCGATTTCACTTCGGCGTCGAGAAATTGCACGAAGCGCTCCGGGCCGCCAGCAAAGTATCCCATATGACGGGCCACTTCTTTGCCTTGTGGATCAAGCAGAATAAATGTTGGGAATGCGCGGATGCCAAATCGCTCCGCAAGCTTGGAGTTCTGGTCCTGCTGGGCTTCGCTTTGCTCCTTGTAGCGCGGGAAGTCGACCATTACCGGCACCAGATGCTTATTAGCGTAGTCAACAAATTCCTTCTGAGTGAGGACTTCTGCGCGGACAGCCTTGCAAGGGGGACACCAGTCAGAGCCGGTGAAGTCCAACAATACATATCGGTTTTCCTGCTTTGCCGTCGCTGTGGCCAGTTCAAAGTCTGTGATCCATTGCGCTTCGTAATCTCCAGGCGATTGAGCGAATGAGCGCACAACGGGCGCCAAAAGTGCAACGAGCGCAGTCGCTGCGAGAATGCGGAAAAGAGCCTTCTTCATTTTCGTTCGGTCCATTTGTGAATGCACGAAAACCGTGACTTAATATGGGAAACCGCGGCGTGGGCAAATATTCCGGGATTCTTGGCGGTAAAAAGGCGGGGGGATTAACCCTTTGCTTTAAGTTCTTGGCGCCTGTATAGTTAAAACGCTAATGGCTGAATCTGACGAACTACAGTCCATCATCGAAGGTTTGCCGCAGCAGTTGGAGAAGCTGCGCGACTTGCGAGAACTGGTGCTGGCGAACGCAGTGATGCTGGGGGAGATTCCTGCGCCGACCTTTGGCGAGGAGTCCCGCATCCGCTTCCTGCAGGACCGTTTCACCGAGAGCAACCTTCAGAACATTTCCACCGACGAAGCGGGTAATGGCACCGCCATCCTTCCCGGCCGCACGGGAGAGCGGAATATACTGATCTCGGCCCACGCCGATACGATCTTCGACGCCAGCGTCGATCATACGATGAGCGTCCAGGAAGATCGAATCAATGGCAACGGCATCGCAGACAATTCCCTGGGGCTGGCGGTTGTCGCCTCCCTGCCGACGATTCTTGAGCGCCTGGACATTCAGTTGGACGCAAACCTGATCCTGCTTGGCGCAACACGCAGTCTCGGGCGGGGCGACCTTGCCGGGCTACGGTTCTTCCTGGAAAATGCAAAGACGCCGATTCATGCGGCTGTTTGCCTGGAAGGGGTGCATCTGGGCAGGCTGAGTTACTCATGCCTGGGCATGTTGCGTGGGGAAATCATCTGCACGTCCAAACTGGATTCCGGCGGGGCAATCGCTGTCATGAACCGCCTCATCAGTCGGATGCTGGCAATCCGCATTCCGCAGGAGCCAAGGACATCGATCATCCTGGGCTCACTCAATGCGGGAAAGGGCTTCAAGAGTCCTCCACTGTCAGCAACCCTGCGTTTTGAGATTCGCAGCGAGCAATCCGGTCTGGTCGGTGAACTGCTCGAGGAGCTCAATAACATCATCGACGAGTTGAACGCCGAGACGGAGTCCGAGCTGTCTCTACAGGTCCTGGCGCGTCGTAGCCCGGGTGGTATCGGTTTTACGCACCCGCTGGTCCGCAGCATTCGGCAGATCATGCAGGAGTTGAATGTGCAGCCGCGCATGGCCCCAAGCGTAGGCGACCTATCGGCAGTAATTTCACGTGGCATCCCCGGCGTTACGCTCGGGCTCACCCACGGCTTTAACAAGGACCCGGGGATGGAAAGCGTGGAGGTTGAGCCGCTGTTTGCGGGGATCGCGCAGGTAGTCGCCGCCATACAGTCGATTGATAAAGGAGTGTGTGATGACGAAGATTGAGAAATGGCTGTCTACCAATACCTTTCACCACGGCGAGTTTTGGGACATCCTCGCACTGGTGCGTGAAAAGGAGAAGAAGGGACTGAAGATCTCCCTCTGCATACCCACGCTCAATGAGGAAAAGACAATCGGTAAGGAGATCGTCATCTTCAAGAGCGAGCTCATGGACCGCTATCCACTGGTGGACGAGTTTGCCGTGATTGATTCTGGTTCAACAGACCGCACCCGTGAGGTGGCCGCCTCTTATGGGGCAGACGTCTACCTCTCGTCCGAGATCCTGCCCAGCCAGGGGTCCAAGAAGGGAAAAGGCGAGAACCTCTGGAAGGCAATCTATCAGTTGGAAGGCGACATCATCTGCTATGTGGATGCAGATATTAAGAACATCCACCCGCGCTTTGTGACAGGTCTGGTGGCGCCGTTGCTTTACCACGATCAGATCAAGTACGTGAAAGCGTTCTATGACCGGCCCCTGGCGTTTTCGCAGGGAGTGAGGCCCAGTGGGGGAGGGCGCGTCACCGAAATTCTGGTGCGACCGCTGTTCTCTCTATTCTTCCCTGAGCTTACAGCCCTGATCCAACCGCTCAGCGGTGAATACGCCGTACGCCGCGAGGTTCTGGAAGCAATCCCATTTCCCATAGGGTATGGCGTAGAGACGTCGCATATACTGGATGTTTACCGCAAATGGGGGCTGGACGCCTTTGGCCAAACCGATCTTGACCAGCGGGTGCACCGTAATCAGAGCACGCTCTCCCTCGGCAAAATGTCCTTCGGCATCCTCCAGAGTTTCATAAGCCGGATGGAGGCTTTTGGACTGATCGGCGAGTTGGAGATGGCGAGCATCTTCAGGCAGTTCCAGGCAAAGGACAACGCCTACGAGCAGGTGACCTTCGAGATTGTCGAGGAGGAGCGCCCGCCAATGATCGAGGTGCCCGAGTATCGTGAGAAGTTTGGCAGGGGCTAACTGTTGGCCCAGATGAATGTAGCAATCGTACATTACCACTTGCGACGGGGAGGCGTTACGCGTGTGATCGAGAGCGCCGTTGCCGCACTGGCCCCCTATGATGTGAAGGTCGTTGTGCTTACGGGGCAGGACTATGAAGGGCAGGCGTTGCGCAACGTGCGCACGGTTCCCGGCCTGGCCTACCGTGACCAGATCAAAGATGGCCCGGATCCCGGCACGCTGGCTGCAAACCTCGCAGCAGCCGCCCGGGACGGGCTTGATGGGCATGAGCCCGATATCTGGCACGTACACAATCACAGCCTTGGAAAGAACGCCGCGTTTGTACCGGCCCTGCAGGAACTCCTGTCCGACGGGCGACGCGCCCTCTTGCAGATCCATGATTTTGCAGAGGATGGGCGTCCTCAGAACTTCAAGGTTCTTTCCTTGGGGGCGGAATACGTTGAAGCATATGGAGGCGAGTTTCTCCCTTATCCGCTTGCCTCGACGGTGCGCTATGCCGTGTTGAATGGCCGCGACGCTGGATTCCTGAGGGATGCCGGCGCGCCGCCAGGGAGCGTACGCCTGCTTCCCAACCCGGTGCATTTGCCACGTTTGGGCGAACTCGAAACCAGTCCCTACGCCGACCGGGAACGTCTCTATGTTTACCCGGTTCGCGGGATTCGACGGAAGAATCTTGGTGAATTGGCGCTGCTAGCTGCCTCTGCCCCGGAGGGCGCCTTCTTCGTGACAACCCTCACTCCAGAGAACCCGGCCTGGCTTCCAATTCATGATGAGTGGGGCAAGTTCTGTGGGGATAATGGCATCCCAGTAGAGCTTGGCGCTGTTGACCGGCACGGCCACCAGTTCCCGGATCTTATGCTGCGAGCCCACGCCTTGGTGAACACGAGTATCACCGAGGGCTTTGGAATGGCCTTTCTGGAGCCTTGGGTATTTGGCGCGATGCTCGTAGGGCGCAACTTGCCGGAAATCACAGAGGATTTTGTCTCCAGTGGAATGCAGCTCGAATCCCTCTATGATCGGCTCGAAATTCCGGTGGATGCGTTTGATTTTAGTGCGTTCAAGGAGCGGCTCGAAGTCGCCATGAGTACAGCATATCGCACCTATGGCCGAACCGCTTCAAGAGACGCGATGGAGGCTGCCTTGCAATCGTGGGTGCGCGACGGGCACATCGATTTCGGTGTGCTGGACGAAACGGCGCAGCGGGAGGCGATCCTTCATGTCCTGGGTAAGCCACAACTCAAGCAGGAACTGTGGAATATGGTGCGGCCAGTTTCGGACGAAGTCCGGGATATTAACCGCCAAGTCGTTCTCGATCAATTTTCACTGGAGGGATACGGACGGGCTTTGTTCGATCTGTATCATGAGTTGATGGATCACAAGGGGGAGGCGCCTCGTGAGTCGATGTCGCCAGATCGATTGCTGGATTCCTTTCTTGAGCCCGCACGCTTCCGCATCCTGCGCAGCTAGCAACATGAACACAGCCAACCTTATCAAGATCATTCGCGAGAAGTCAGTCCAGCTGGACCCTATTCAGACAGACGTGGCGCCCAAGGTTGAGCCTCTGCCCGGAATGCGCGCCATTGTGTGGGATGTCTATGGCACCCTGTTCTGCTCTGGTTCCGGCGATATTGGCCTGGCTGAGGCGGAAGATCGAGAGGGCGTCTTCCGGCGATCGCTCGAGGAGTTTGGAGCTATCATCAACCCGGAGGTAGTGGTTTCTTTCACAGATATCTTTCATACTTCCATTCGTCGCCTCCAGGCGCAGCGCGCTCGCGAGGGAGTGGATTTTCCCGAGGTGGAGATACGTGAAGTCTGGGAAGACACCCTCAAGGAGCTGGACCGGCGCCGCGCTTTTTCCGCACGTCCCGATTCGGCTATCATTCCCGAGCTGGCCCTCAACTATGAGTGCCAGACGAATCCGGTTTGGCCCATGCCCAATCTCGCAGAGACCTTGAAACGCATTCGAGAGGCAGGGTTGATCATGGGTATTGTCTCAAACGCCCAGTTCTTTACGCCGCTTCTCTTTGACGCGCTGCTAGGCAAGAATCTGGCTTCTCTCGGCTTTGACAGTGACGCCTGCGTTTATTCCTACCAACTGCGGCGAGCAAAGCCTTCCGTAAAGCTGTACGAGATTCTCCAATCAAAGCTGAAGGACCAGAATATCCAGCCGCACCAGACCCTCTACGTCGGCAACGATATGCGCAACGATATCTGGCCTGCCAAGCGAGCGGGCTTCAAGACGGCTCTATTTGCGGGCGACCAGCGTTCATTACGGCTCCGTGAAGACGATCCCGATGTCGCGGGCATACAGCCGGATCGCATCATCACGCACGTGGGGCAGGCCGCAGATATAATGCTCGATAATTGATATCAGTGAATCAACAAATTCGGCATGTTGTTCACATTCAATGTGAATAACGTGGTGAATAGTCCTCCAACCCAACAACGGAACTCGTGCGGAATCGTGTAAGTTGTTGATTATTAGCTAGGCGAAGCGTGAGGACGATTTTCACAGGAAAATCAAGGGCTGCGAAAAACTTTTGAAAATGCTTCGACGTTACACAGGGGAAGGGCGAAGGCCGTAGGTGGTGTATGACCGACTGCGGGTCGTCCAGGGACAAGGGGCGTGTCCCTCTGCGGCATCCTCAATACTCGTAGTGCAACTTGATCCAGCTCATTACTGACGACTCATTTCTACCTTTGGGCGTCATGTCCATGAGCATAAAGGCGCCCAACATCTCTTCTCCGCCTCGCGCATATGATGAGTAAGTGTGGTAAATCGCGCCGTCTGGCGTCTTATAGAATACACTGAAACCGTGACCTTCGTCGCCCGGATCTGAGTCGGGCTCGAAATTGTACAGCGCCTCACCATTCTGGATTTGCTCAGGACGCCAAGCCACATGGAAATCGTAATTGAAGTCTGAGTCATGCGAGGAGACCCATGGGAAATGCCAGCCCATGCGACGCTTGAAATCCTGGAATTCCTCAAGCCGCGCCCGTGACGCCACGACCAGTTTCACATCGTGCTGTTCGGCGTGGATGCGGGCGGCGTCAAAATGATCGCTCAAAAAAGAACAACCGTCGCAGCCTTTCTTCCACCCGGGCCCAAACATGAAGTGGTAGATAACCAACTGACTTTTCTCTTCAAACAGGTCGGATAGTGTCTTCTTGCCTTCAGGCGTATCAAACGCGTAGGTCTTGCTGATTTTTACCCACGGCAAAGCACGACGCTTGCGCAGTAGTGCATCTCGCCGATGCTGCAGATCCTTCTCCTCCTTTAGCAGCTCGCGACGCGCCTCCAGCCACTCGGCCTGGGATACTACTGGATGATCTTCGCTCACAGGTCCCTCAAGCGTATCGTAGGAAATCGGGGCGGTGGATGGGCCGGCAGATGTCGTTCTCATTATTCTATCCTTGGATCGAGTTGTGAATATAGCGCTTCGAGAGAGGTCTCTCCAGCGCGTTCATGAGTATAGACGTTTCATTGTAGAGGGATTGGACACCCCTGCGAATAGACGCCTCACTTCGGAACACCTTTTCCTACGGCCTGTCGCCAAGCTTGCCTGCCATGCAATCCCAACTCACCGAAAAACAACACGTAGCCAAAGCGAATAACGATCGTCCGCGTCCTCTGTCCCGGTCATTTCACATAGTCGCATGGCTTGAGGGCGTCAGCTATCTGCTGATCCTCTTTGTGACAATGCCGCTGAAGTACATGATGGACATTCCGGAAGCCAACAAAGTGGTTGGCATGGCTCATGGAGTACTTTTTGTCGCCTATGTCGCGCTCGCGCTCGAGCAGATGTTCTCCAATGATTACAGCAAACGATGGGGATTCTACGCCCTTATCGCGAGTGTGATTCCCTTCGGCGCCTTCGTATTCGCTGCACGTCACCAAAAGGCCGCGCAGGCGCAAACGCCGGAGTGAGCGATAATCGATGAGAGCGACCCTTACTTCCATCTCACATCGCGATGCACTCGTTAAGCAGCCCGGTTTTCCATCCGCCCGTGAGGCGTACTACGATTTTGTTTGCATCGGCCGCATTGTGAGGGGAACATCCGCGCCTTTATTCTTAATAAATCGGGCGGCGCCGTAGTTGGCCGGACTTCCCGGAGTGCGATTTTCAGGTGGAAGAAAACGCTCCAAGTCCTGTAACTGCAGCCGCTTGAACGACCGGCGCGTGATCAGCAAGGAAAAAGTACTTGCAGTCAAGGCGCCCCAGTCTATTTTTCACGGTTTTCTCAATTTCCGATTTCGTGTAAATCATGCCCACAATCAACCAACTCGTCCGCAAGCCGCGAACGCTTCAGAAAGGCAAGAGCAAGGCGCCTGCGTTGAAGGCGAATCCCTTCTCCCGTGGCGTTTGCGTGCAGGTAATGACCCGCACCCCGAAGAAGCCTAACTCCGCAATCCGAAAGGTCGCAAAGGTCCGCCTGACAAATGGGATGGAAGTCATTGCCTACATTCCGGACGAAGGACACAACCTCCAGGAGCACAGCGTAGTGCTCGTGCGCGGAGGTCGTGTAAAGGACCTTCCTGGCGTCCGATACCACATCGTGCGCGGAACGTTGGACTGCGTGGGCGTTGAGAAGCGTCGTCGTAGCCGTTCCAAGTACGGCGTTAAGAAACCCAAGGCTAAGTAGATTCTGTTTATAAATTCATGAGCCGCCGCCGCAGAGCAACCAAGCGCCAGCTTGCACCCGACACGCGCTACAATAGCCCACTGGTCAGCCAACTGATCAACATCGTGATGGTGCAGGGCAAGAAGAGCATCGCACAAAACATTGTTTACGGCGCCTTTGAGCGCGTCAGCGAACAGCTCGGTAAGGGAGATCCCGTCGACATTCTGATGGGCGCCCTCGAGAATACACGCCCCAAGCTGGAAGTGAAAAGCCGTCGCGTTGGCGGCGCAACATACCAGGTACCTTTGGAAATCCCATTTGAGCGCCAACAGAGCTTGGCGCTGCGCTGGATGATCGACTCAGCCCGGTCGCGCCGGGGGAGCATGCGCGAGGGCTTGGCCACGGAAATCGTTGAGGCCTACAACAACACTGGCGCCGTCGTGAAAAAGAAGGACGACACGCACCGTATGGCCCAGGCGAACCGCGCTTTTGCACATTTGCGCTGGTAGGAGTGATTTTTTTGAAACCAGCAACGGGATTTCGTTTCCAACAACCACGATGAGCGTAGCCTCTACAAAAGCAATTTCCAGCGCCAACGCGAAGAATCGGGTTACACCGCTCGAGTACCATCGCAACATTGGTATTGCCGCACACATTGACGCGGGCAAGACCACCACCACCGAGCGCATCCTTTTCTATTCCGGCAAGGTCCACAAGATCGGCGAAACCCACGAAGGTAGCGCTACGACAGACTGGATGGAGCAAGAGCGTGAGCGCGGCATTACCATTACGTCCGCCGCGATCACCACAAGCTGGATTACAAAGCGCGGCCTTTTCGAAGGCATCCCGCACCAGATTAACGTTATCGACACTCCGGGGCACGTTGACTTCACCGCTGAGGTGGAGCGCTCTCTCCGCGTGCTCGATGGCGCTGTTGCT
>CAYSHY010000002.1:107668-127776 GCA_964430955.1 uncultured Puniceicoccaceae bacterium
TGTTTTCTGTGCAGTTGCCGGCGTTCAGCCACAGTCTGAAACGGTGTGGCGGCAGATGAACAAGTACGGCGTCCCCCGTATTTGCTTCATCAACAAGATGGACCGCACGGGTGCTGACTTCTTTGGCGCTGTCGAAGACATTCGCACAAAGCTCGGCGCAAACGCACACCCGCTTTATCTTCCAATCGGCAGTGAGGACAACTTCCAGGGTCTCATCGACTTGATCCGTATGAAGGCGCACTTCTACACGGACGACGACAAAGTTGGTTCCCACTATACCGAAGAAGACATCCCGCAAGCGTACTTGGCTGAGGCCAAGAAGTACCACGAGATCCTCAAGGAAGAGCTCGCTGCATTCGATGATAATCTGGCCGAGAAGTATCTCGAAGACCAGGAGATTACCGATATCGAAATGCAGGCCGCCATTCGTAAGGCGACCCTGTCTCACCACTTTGTAGGCGTAATTCCTGGCTCGGCCTTTAAGAACAAGGGCGTGCAGAAGGTGCTCAACAGCGTAGTTAACTATCTGCCCGGCCCGATGGATATTCCACCAGCGGTTGGTCATGACAGTGACGGCAATGCTGTTGAAGTAACTCCGGGCGATGACAAGCCAATGGCTGGTCTGGCGTTCAAACTCGCAACAGACCCGTTTGTCGGCAAGCTTGTGTTCTTCCGTGTTTATCAGGGCACCCTGCGTAAGGGCGACGCGCTGATAAACCCACGCACAGGTCGCACCGAGCGTATCAGCCGCCTGGTGCAGATGCACGCAAACGATCGCACCGAGATCGACGAAGCCCACTCTGGCGACATCTGCGCTCTGATCGGCGTAAAGGACGTTCGCACCGGCGACACCTTGTGCCAGAAGGGCCTCGACCTCATTCTCGAGCCTCCGACATTCCCCGAGCCGGTTATCAGCATGTCTGTGGAGCCGGCATCCAAGGGTGACCAGGAGCGTCTCTCCAACGGTCTCAGCCGCCTTTCTGAAGAAGACCCGACATTCCTCGTCTCGACTGACGAAGAGACCGGCCAGACGATTATCGCCGGCATGGGCGAACTGCACCTCGACATCATTCGCGACCGTCTCTTCCGGGAGTTCAAGGTAGAGGCAGCCGTGGGTAAACCGCAGATCGCTTATCGTGAAACCATTACGCATCCGGCTCAGGGCGTAGGCAAGTTTGTGCGCCAATCTGGTGGTAAGGGGCAATACGGTCACGCAGAAATCAAGATCGAGCCTCTCGAAAAGGGTAAGGGTTACGAGTTCGTCAACGAGATCGTTGGCGGCGTGATCCCCAAGGAATACATCCGCCCGACTGAGGAAGGTATCAAGGAAGCAATGCGCAATGGCACCGTGGCCGGTTATCCGGTCGTGGACGTTCGCGTGCGCTTGGTCTTCGGTTCTTACCACGAAGTCGACTCTTCGGAAATGGCCTTCAAGATGGCCGGTATCTTCGCATTCCGCGAAGCTATGAAGGCCGCAAAGCCAATTCTGCTGGAGCCGATCATGAAGGTGGAAGTCACCACGCCGGAGGAATACTCAGGCGACATCCTCGGCGACATCAACCGTCGTCGCGGCCAGGTGCACAGCATCGGCAACAAAGCCAATGCATCCATCGTCACTGCATTCGTGCCGCTTGAAAACATGTTCGGTTACTCCACCGACGTGCGCTCCCTTTCTAAGGGTCGCGCATCCTATGTCATGGAGCCGAGCCACTTCGAGCAGGTGCCAAGCAGCATCCTCGGCAAAATCGTCGAAGCTTCGACGCGCAAGGGCGCTGCTCGCACAATCTAAATATCCGCCTATAATTTACTCAGGGCGGGAGGCCGCCACGCCTCCCGCCCTGTTAATTCACTAAACTGACTTCATCCGTTCTTTATAAAATATGGCCGCCCAACGCATCCGTATTAAGCTCAAGGGCTACGACTACCGTGTGATCGATCAAAGCGCTAGCGAGATCGTCGACACTGCAAAGCGCTCCGGCGCACGTGTTGCTGGTCCTGTTCCGCTGCCCACGCGCATCGAGAAGTACACCGTTAACCGCTCACCGCACGTGGACAAGAAGTCCATGGATCAATTCGAGATTCGCACCCACAAGCGGCTCATTGACATCATGGAGCCAACCGCGCAGACGGTAGATGAGCTTAAGAAGCTCAATCTTCCAGCCGGGGTGGACATCACGATCAACGTGTAAGTCAGATAGCTTTTTCCTTTACACCAGGCCGCGCCCGAAAGCGCGGCCTTTTTGTTTGGCGCGGATCGGATCAGAGGATTGTCTCCTGCAGTCTGTTATCGCAGAGGCGGACATCGATATTACGATTCTGGAGCAACGCGATCTTGATCCACTTGCATCCGTGTAGCATAAGGAGAGTATGGCCAATAACAGCTGGCGCTTTGGCGCTGTCTTTCTGTTCCTCAGCCTGTTTTCGGTTTCGGCAATGGGTGGGACGGCGTATCTCAGGAATGGCGGATCGCGGGCATCTGCACTGATTGAGCCCGGTTTGATCTTGGCGGTGAATGGAGACAAACGTGTTATGGAGCCGGTTAAGGCCGGGGCGCCGGGACCGGCTCTTGTCCTTGTTGGTTCGACCCGCCCGGCGCAGGGGAATCGATACGCAGGTTACCTGAAGCGCATCCTGCTTGTGGATCTGGAAGATCAGGCTCGGTATCAGGTGGCGGCGCTTCACTCGAATTCCACTACTGCTGATTTTATTCCCATCATCGCCTTTTCAGCGGATGCACTGGACGCCGCCAATCCTAATCCTTTCCCGTACGCTGGCGCGTCGTGGAATCCAACTTCCATCCCCTATATTACGTACTTTCCAGAATATGCGTATCCCAAGGGGGTGGGGGAGCAGGAGGGATCGGTTCTTGTTATGGTCGACACCTCAATTGATTCTTCGGGCTCGGTCACTGAAGCCGTAGCGATCACAGAGGGTGTGGATTCGGCCTTTACCAAGGCTGCGGAAAATGCTGTTCGTCCGATCAAGTTTCATGCATCGTCCTGGAACGGACCGACCCAGTTCACGGTCCCAATCGTCTTTTCCCGGCGCTAGCTCCAGTAAGCTCCAAAAAGCCTTAAAAAAATCCTTTAGAGGGCTTGACACGTCTGCGCTAGCAGGGTTTGATCTGCGGCTTTTCCCGACGCCGATAATCGAATCGATGTCATCTTGATCCGACCCGAAAGGCGCTTTAACCAGCGGAACTCGGCCCACCGGATCCAGAATATAGCTAATTTCTCATCCACATATTTAATTTTTTATCTCTAAAGCAGGGCTAAATCAAAGCGGAGGCCGATCCACGGCCGAAGCCGGCCATCCCCCCTGCCGCTTAGGAAAATGCAATACACATTAGTAGGCAAAAAAGTCGGAATGACACAGGTCTACGACGAGGATCGCTCGCTCGTGCCTGTTACTGTCATTGAAGCCGGTCCCTGCCCGGTTGTTCAGGTTAAAACACAAGAGTCCGATGGCTACGACGCCATCCAGATCGGATTCGGCAAGCGCAAGGCCAAGAACGTAACGCAAGCCCTCAAGGGTCACTTGGCCAAGGCAAAGCAGGACTCAGTCACCACATTGCGCGAAGTGCGCGGTAAAGGCGAATACAACGTCGGTGACAGTCTCACAGTTCAGGGCTTTGAAGGAGTGCCCTGCGTGGACATTATCGGTGTGGCGAAGGGCCGCGGCTTCCAGGGCGTAATGAAGCGCTGGAATATGGCGGGGCAACCAGCCTCCCACGGTCACATGATGCACCGCCGCCCCGGATCTATTGGCATGCGCCAGACACCGGGTCACGTGCGTAAGGGCAAGCCAATGCCTGGTCACATGGGCGACGTACGTCGCACTGTTCAGAATCTGCAGGTTGTGCAGATTATCCCCGAAAAGAATTTGATCCTGGTAAAGGGCAGCGTGCCCGGCGCCAACGGCTCGGAAGTTATTATCCGCAGCGCGATTAAAGCCAAGAAGAGCGCTTAGCCCCAGGAGGCCCACAGATGAAGCTTCGTATTTATTCGACCGACGGTAGCAACGCGTCCGAGAAGGACTTTGCGATCAGGGAATTTGAAGGCGATAAGGGTCTTGCCGCGCTCAAGCAGGTGATCGTGGCCTACCAGGCTAACCGCCGCCAAGGAACGGTAAGCACTAAGACCAACGCCACAATACATGGCACCGGTAAGAAGCCCTTCCGTCAAAAGGGCACCGGCATGGCCCGTCAAGGCGCGCGCAATCGCTCACAGCACTATCACGGCGCCGTGGTGTTTGGCCCTCAGCCTCGCGACTACACTCAGCGCATCAGCAAGAAGCTGAAGCGTCTGGCGCTCGCACGCGCTCTCTATAACCGTGCGTCGGCCGGTGAGATTGATGTAATCGAGCGCTTCGAGATCCCTGAAGCCAAGACCCGCCATGTCGCAGGTCTGCTCAAGAACATCAACAAGGAACAGCCGCGCACCCTGGTGGTGGACGATCGCTGGGAAGACAACACCCTCTTGGCCGCTCGCAACATTGGACATATCGACATTGCCGAGGCCGGCGACGTCAACGCCCTCGATCTTTCGGCCTACGCCCGCATCCTCATCAGCGAGAAGGGCATCGAGACCCTCATCTCCCGCGCGAACGGAGGCGCACGCTAAATGATCAACGCAGAGAAGATTCTTCTAAAGAGCCTGGTGACCGAAAAGACCACCGCGGCTTCAGCAAACGCCAATCAGTACACGTTCCGCGTTGCGACAGACGCCAACAAGATCTCAGTCGCTCAGGCGATCGAGATTGCCTTCCCTGAAGCGAAGGTGGCCAAGGTAAGCATCATGAATGTGCGCCCTAAGGCAAAGCGCGACCGCATGCGCCGCGGCAAGGTTGGTTACAAGGCTGGCTACAAGAAGGCCATCGTGACCCTCAAGCCCGGCACATCCATCGAAATGGTGTAAGCGTAACGGAGATCACAGAAAATGCCTTTACACAAGAAAAG
Organism: uncultured Puniceicoccaceae bacterium; assembly: GCA_964430955.1. Lineage (GTDB taxonomy): Bacteria > Verrucomicrobiota > Verrucomicrobiia > Opitutales > Oceanipulchritudinaceae > CAYSHY01. Next base: position 112,626 of record CAYSHY010000002.1, read on the forward strand.
CCCAACCACTCCCTCTGAGCGCTTCCACGTAGCCAACGTGGCTTCGCAGGTGACAAAGCGTCGCCCGGAAAAGAGCCTCACGGAGCCCAAGAAGCGCACCGGCGGTCGCAACTCCTATGGCCGTGTAACGTCTCGTCGTCGTGGCGGCGGTCACAAGAAGCTTTATCGCGTCATCGACTTCAAGCGCGACAAGTTTGACGTGCCTGCGACCGTGGAGTCGATCGAGTACGATCCGAACCGCTCGGCGCTGATCGCTCTGCTCAACTACGCAGACGGGGAAAAGCGTTACATCATTGCACCGGAAGGCTTGGCTGTCGGCGCCAAGGTTGTCTCTTCCCAGAATCGGGTGGAGTACGATGTAGGCAACAACATGCCGCTTTCACAGATGCCGCCTGCAGCACGCATGCACGCTGTCGAGCTACGCCCCAACACTAAGGCGCAGATCGCCCGCAGCGCAGGTAACGCTGTGCAGCTCGTAGGCATTGAGGGCAAGTTTGCGACATTGCGTATGCCATCTGGGGAACTGCGCCAGGTGCTCGCCTCCTGCCGCGCGACCCTCGGCGTTGTCGGTAACGGGGTTCACCAGAACCAGTCGCTCGGCAAGGCTGGCCGCAACCGCTGGAAGGGCCGTCGCCCACGCGTTCGTGGTGTGGCCATGAACCCGGTTGACCACCCGATGGGTGGTGGTGAAGGTCGCACCTCTGGTGGTGGCCACCCAGTATCTCCGTGGGGCCAGCTGGCCAAGGGCTACCCCACGCGCCGCAAGAAGAAGACCACTAACACAATGATTCTTGTGCGCCGCAATGGCCGCAAGATGAAGTAGTTCACCCGCTTTCAGCACTTTAAGAGAAGACAAATCACATGTCGCGCTCCCTCAAGAAAGGTTTCTACGTCGATCCCGGCCTTTGGAAGAAGGTTGTCCAGGCCCAGGAGACGGACTCGCGCAAGCCAATCCGCACTTGGTCACGCCGCTCGACGATCACGCCCGAGTTCATTGGGCTGAATCTGGAAATCCACAACGGCAAGAACTTTCTGCCGGTCCACATCACTGAGAACATGGTTGGGCACAAGCTGGGCGAATTCGCATTGACGCGTAACTTCCGCACACACAGCCCACACACCCAGAAGAAGTAGCCCAAAGGCGGATAGCCCGAAGCAACCCAGTATAATCCGATGGAAGTCCAGGCATTAACCAAATTTGTGCGTATCTCGCCGCTCAAGGCGCGAGACGTCGCCAAGGCAATTCAGGGCAAGCCCGCGGAGGAAGCGCTAGAACTTTTGCGTTTCATCCCCCGCAAGAGCGCCCGCTTGTTGGCGAAGACCCTGCAGAGCGCAATCGCCAATGCAGAGAACAACCACAACCTTTCAGTGAGCGATCTGATCGTGGCCAAGGCTGCTGTGAACGAAGGTCCCGCACTGAAGCGTTTTAAACCAGCTGCGCGCGGTTCCGCTCACCCGTACAAGAAGCGCACAAGTCATTTCCACATCGTCCTGAGCGACCAGACGAGCTAGCCCCCAATCCACAAGCCACCATGGGTCAAAAGATTAATCCAATCGGTTTCCGCCTGGCTGTCCGCCGTAACTGGGAATCACGCTGGTACGCGAAGAAGGCAGACTTTGGACACTTCCTGGAAGAAGACTACCGCATCCGCGCACTGCTGCGTGAACGGCTCCGCTTCGCCAGTGTTCCTCGCATCTTTATTGAGCGTGCAGGCAACCGCGTGCGCATCAAGGTCTTCACCGCTCGTCCCGGCATCGTTATCGGTCGCAAGGGGCAGGAGCTGGAGAAGATCAAGGAAGACCTTTCCAAGCTCATCAAGCGCGATGTACTACTAGACATTCAGGAAGTAAAGAAGCCAGAGCTGGTTGCCGCCCTCGTAGCCGAGAGCGTAGCCCTTCAGCTCGAGCGCCGTATTTCCTTCCGCCGCGCGCTCAAGAAGGCTATGCAAACCTCGATGAGCCTCGGCGCCGAAGGCGTCAGGATTCAGGTTTCGGGTCGCCTTGGCGGTGCAGACATCGCTCGCACCCAGAGTGTTCGCGCCGGCCGCGTGCCGCTGCACACACTGCGGGCGAACGTTGATTATGGTTTTGTCGAAGCGCGCACCGTTTATGGCGTGATCGGCGTTAAGTGCTGGCTGTGTGTTCCCGACGAGGAACGCACTATGGCCTACTAAGACTTTCGGGAGAGACTAATAATGGCCCTGAATCCATTTCGTACCAAGTATCGCAAGCAGCAGCGCGGCCGCCTCCGTGGCAATGCCAAGGGTGGCGACACGCTCGCCTTCGGCGATTTCGGCATCCAGGCGCTCGAGCGCGACCTCATCTCGTCTCAGCAGATCGAGGCCGCCCGTGTAGCGATCAACCGCTATCTAAGCCGCCGCGGCAAGCTCTGGATCCGCGTCTTCCCGCAGAAGCCCATCACCAAGAAGCCTGCTGAAACTCGGCAAGGTAAGGGTAAGGGCAGCGTCGAATACTGGGCTGCCGCAATCAAGCCCGGCGTGATCCTCTTTGAGGTATCCGGCGTATCACAAAATGCCGCTCGCGAAGCCATGCGCCTCGCCGACAACAAGCTGCCGATCCGTTGCCGTTTCGTCAGCCGTGAGAACATCTAACACCCGCACAAACAGAAATGAAAAAGCGTAAGGAACTTTCAGAACTGACGACGCAGGAACTCGAGAAGCGTCTGCGGGACAACCAGGCCGAGCTGCTTCAGCTGCGCCTCAAGAAGCAGACTGGCCAGCTCGAGAAGCCTCACCTGCTCAAGACAATGCGTCGCGACAACGCCCGCATTCAAACCCTGCTGCGCCAGAAGAAGGCAAGCTAAGCAATCTCAGGAACTTTTTCACCAATGGCTACACGCACACGCCGCGAATCATTTATTGGGAACGTTACCAGCCGCTCTGGCGACAAGACGGTCAAGGTTACATACGCCTACAGGACCCCCCACCCGCTGTATCGTAAGGAGATCAACCGCAAGACGGTTGTACACTGCCATGACGAGAAGAACGAGTGTGGCGTTGGCGACAGGGTCCTGATTATGGAAACCCGCCCACTTTCTAAACTCAAGCGCTTCCGCGTCGTCGAGGTCCTGCAAAAGGCCCCGATCGTCGGCGCTTAGACATTCCACTGGTAACAACTTTTAGACGCAGGAGACCATCGCCATGCTGCAGATGAGCACTCACCTGGACATCGCCGACAACACCGGCGCAAAGTCCGCAAAGATGATTCGACGAATCGGCCAGATGCGCCGCAGCGCCAAGGTAGGCGACGAGATCATTGTTCACATCCGCTCGTCCTCTCCGGACGCCGCAGTCAAGAAGGGCACCGTTGCACGCGCCGTTGTGGTGCGCACAAAGTACCCGATTCGCCGCCGCGACGGCAGCTACCTGCGTTTCGATAGTAACGCGGTTGTGCTGATCAACCCGGACGGTAACCCACGTGGCACCCGCATATACGGGCCAGTCGCACGCGAGCTTCGTCAAAAGAAGTTCATGAAGATCATCAGCCTCGCCCCCGAGGTTCTCTAAGGAATCAGCAGAATGAAGAGAGGCATCAAGACCGGAGACGAAGTCGTCGTCATTAGTGGGAACGACCGTGGCGAACGCGGTAAGGTCCTGCAGGTGCTCCCGGCCAAGCAGCGAGTGCTGGTCGAGGGCGTTAACAAGCGCAAGCACCACGAGAAGCGCCGCACTCAGGAAGAGGAGAGCGCCATTGTGGAGCGTGAGAATCCAATCCATATTTCCAACGTAATGCTGGCTTCGCGCTATGATGAGCGCCAGGGCCGCAAGGCGAAGGCCTAGTAACCAGCGCCACAAACATGAAACCTGTTCTAAAGAAACATTACGAAGAGAGCGTGCGGCCGGAGCTGATGAAGCTTCACGGCTACAAGAACGTTCACCAGGTTCCGCAGATCAAGAAGGTGGTGCTCAACACAGGCTTCGACGCCAACGTGGACAAGGGCGGCATCGACGAGATCGTGAAGGAACTGAGCAGCATTGCCGGTCAGCGCGCGGTTGTCACTCTGGCTCGCAACAGCATCTCGAATTTCAAGCTTCGCGAGAAGATGCCAATCGGCGCGAAGGTGACTCTGCGTGGCGCAAACATGTATGAGTTCCTCTATCGCCTGCTGGCTGTCGCCCTTCCGGGGATTCGCGACTTCCGTGGCGTGAGCTCCCGCTTGGACGGCAATGGCAATTACACGCTGGGGATCACAGACCACACGATCTTTGCCGAGAGCCATGGCGACCACAACCGCCGCATCTTCGGCATGGATATCTGCATTGTAACCACCGCAGACACCGACGAAGAAGGGCGCGACCTGCTCCGTCTCATGGGCATGCCTTTCCGTCGCCGCCAAGAGACCGCACAGACAGCTCAAACCGTAGAAGCAACCGCTTAATTTCAGCCCTACACGCACCATGGCCAAGAAAGCAATGATCGAACGAAGCAAGAAGCGTGAACGCATGGTGGCTCACTACGCCGCCAAGCGCGCAGAGCTGAAGCGCATCCTCGAAGATCCCAACACAGACGACGAGTCTTTCTACAACGCCCAGCGCAAGTTGGCAAAGCTGCCCCGCAATTCTTCTGCGGTGCGCTTGAAGAACCGTTGTTCCATCACCGGGCGTCCTCGCGCCTATATTCGTAAATTCCGCCTCTCGCGCATCATGTTCCGCGAGCTCGCTCTGGAGGGCAAGATCCCAGGCGTCACCAAGTCCTCCTGGTAAACAATTTAGACAATGTGCCCAGCCTAGGCCGGGCCACGCAGAACGACCATGTCTGACACCATCAGCGACTTTCTCACCATCATTCGTAACGGGTATCGCGCTCACAAGGAGACCGTGGAGGCCCGCTACTCGAAGATCCACTGGAGCATTGCACAGATCCTCAAGGAAGAGGGCTATCTGCGCGATGTCCAGGAAGGTCAGGACAAGAACGGGCACAAGAATATTGTGCTCAACCTGAAGTATGTAGATGACGTGCCGGCTCTCACCGGCATCCAACGTCACTCTAAGCCCGGTCGCCGCGCATACTACAAGTACAACGACATTCCCCGCGTCCTTGGCGGCCTGGGAATTGGCATCCTTACAACCAGCCGTGGCGTGATCAAGGACCGCGAAGCCCGTCGCCAGAAGGTAGGCGGCGAGATGGTGTGTTCGGTCTGGTAAAGAGCGCAGGAGATACCGATGAGTAGAGTAGGAAAATTACCCATAGCCGTGCCCGGCAGCGTCAAGGTTGCCGTCGATGGCGGCAGCGTGCGAGTCGAAGGCCCGAAGGGCAAGATCAGCAAGTCCTTCGATCCTGAAGTCGTCACGATTGCAGTCGAGGACAACAGCATCACTGTGAACCCGGCCACTGATAGCCGCCACGCCAACGCCATGCACGGCACTGCCCGCTCCATCATTGCGGGTATGGTCGAAGGTGTTGAGAAGGGCTTTGAGAAGAAGCTTGAGATTAACGGCGTCGGTTTCCGTGCACAAGTCAAGGGCAAGGTGCTGAACCTCGCGCTGGGCTATTCGCACGACATTGACATGCCGATTCCCGAGGGCATCAGCATCACTGTCGACAACAACACAAACGTCACCGTCAGCGGTTACGACAAGCACATGGTCGGTCAGGTAGCCGCTACCATTTACCAGTATTATCCTGTGGAGCCCTATAAGGGCAAGGGCGTGCGCATTGTCGGTCAATACGTGCGTCGCAAGGAAGGTAAGAAGGCCGGTTAATCGTCTTTTTAGGCGCCTCATCATGAGTTTCAAAAAGCAAGTCAGTTTACGCCAGAAGCGCATTTGGCGCATCCGCCGGAAGGTTACCGGCACAGCGGAGCGTCCGCGTCTGTGCGTCACTATCACCAACAAGCACATCTACGCGCAGGCGATCGACGACGACGCCGGCGTAACCCGCCAGTCCCTTTCCACGCTGAGCAAGGACTTGCGTGGAGAGGATCTCAAGGCCAACATCAAGGGAGCCGAGCGTCTCGGCGCAGCCTTTGGCGAACGCGCCAAGGCCGCCGGCATCACCCGTGTGGTTTTTGACCGTCACGGCCGCCGTTACCATGGCTGCGTGAAGGCCTTTGCAGATGCTGCCCGCAATGCCGGCCTCGAATTTTAACATTTTGCTGTAAATGAGCGAAGAACAACCCAAACCACCTCAGAGCGACATCATCCGGGAGGCTCCTGTAAAGCAGGCGCCAGGCTCGGCAGTCGTTGAACTCCCAAGCCGTAGCCCACAGGAACTTCTGCGCCAGGCGCCTCAGCGTGGCCGTGGCGGTCGCGGTGGTCAGCGCGGCGGCAGCGGTCGGGGTGGCCGCCCAGGTCGCGGTGGACGCGGCGAACCACAGGAAGTGCAGGAAGAGAGCAACCTGATTGAAAAGGTTGTGCACATCAATCGTTGCGCGAAGGTGGTGAAAGGTGGTCGTCGCTTCAGCTTTGCCGCTCTGGTCGTCGTAGGCGACGGCGCTGGCAACGTTGGGGTCGGTTACGGCAAGGCCAAGGAAGTGCCAGATTGCATTCGCAAGGGCACCGAGCAGGCTCGCCGCAACATGGAGCCGATCCAACTCAAGGGCGACACCATTCCGCACCCGTCGATTGGCGAGAAGGATGGCGGCCGCGTGATGCTGCGTCCGGCCACGACAGGAACCGGCGTTATCGCTGGTGGCGGCGTTCGCGCCGTGCTGGAAGCCGCTGGCGTGAAGAACGTGCTCTCAAAGAGCCTGCGCTCAAACAACCCGGGCGCTGTGGTCTTCGCGACACTCGAGGCTCTCCGCTCACTGCGTAGCGCCGAAACGATCAATTCGCTGCGTAAGGCACAATAAGCTGGCGCGCCTCTCCCGGCGCGCTTCTTCTTGATTCATACTTTTACTTTCAAGGATACAAAAATGCGTCTCCATAACCTAGTGAAGAGCGAGGGTTCCACACACCCGACAAAACGTCTGGGACGCGGTCGCGGCTCCGGTCACGGTAAGACCTCGGGCCGTGGTCATAAGGGACAACATGCCCGCGCCGGTTCTCACATTCGTCCAGGCTTCGAGTCTGGTCACATCCCGCTTTACCGCAGGTTGCCAAAGCGCGGCTTTAACCGGGCTCGCTTCCAAGACGAGTGGGCGATCGTAAACCTCAGCGCTTTCGAGCGTCTGCCCGAGGACGTTAAAGAGGTTGATCGTAATGTACTGGCTAAGGCTGGCATTATCCGCAAGGCCGACATCCTCCTGAAGGTTCTGGGCCAAGGCGAGATCACCCGAGCTTTGACTATCCACGCCGATAAGTTCTCCGCATCTGCTAGATCCAAGATCGAGCAAGCCGGCGGCAAGGCGGTTACCACCACTCCGGTGGAACAGGAAGAACAAACCCAGGCTGACAGCGAATAACCGCGCTTTCAGCCAGAGCGCCCCTCAAGGTACCGCCCCAAATGCTTTCTGCTTTTGTTAACAGCTTCAAGGTTCCCGAACTAAGGGATAAGATCATTATGACGCTCGGTCTGCTGATTGTTGCGCGCATCGGCGCCAACATTCCGCTACCGGGCTTGGATCCGCGTCCACTGCAGGATTTCTTTGCAGATCAATCTGGTGGCGGTGCGGGAAACCTTCTTGGCCTTTACAACATGTTTACCGGGGGCGCCCTCCTCAAGGGAGCCGTCTTTGCTCTCGGTATCATGCCCTATATCAGCGCCTCCATCATCTTTCAGTTGATGGGAGCTGTGGTGCCTTCTCTGGCAAGATTGCAACAGGAAGGCGAAGTAGGGCGGCAGAAGATCACGCAGTACACACGCTACGCTACGGTGGCGATCTGCGTGGTTCAGGGCATCCTGCTTATCCTCACGCTGCAGAACCCCGGCAACCTTTTCAACGGCTTCGACGTTAATGTCTACGGCCCGATTGTGTTGCTGAACCACACGTGGTTCCTGCTTACAGGGGTGGTTTTCCTTACCGCAGGCACCGTCTTGTTGATGTGGATCGGTGAGCAGATCACTCAGAGAGGGATTGGCAACGGGATCTCCCTGCTGATCACAATCGGTATCCTTGCTGATTTGCCGGGCGCTGTGAATGTAACGTGGCGTCTCTTCACCGCTCCGGTGACGGGTCAGGCTGCAGAACTGGGCATTCCGGAAGGAATTCTCCTGCTCGTGATCTTCTTTACCGTGATCGCCGGCATCGTCGCCCTGACGCAGGCTGTGCGCAAGATTCCGGTTCAGTACGCCAAGCGCGTGGTGGGCCGAAAGGTTTACGGGGGGCAGAGTTCGTTTCTCCCGTTGAAGGTGAACTACGCCGGCGTTATGCCGATTATCTTCGCAAGCGCTATCCTGCTTTTCTTCCAGCAGATCTTCTCTTGGGTGGGAGCAGGGCTGGGCCTCGATTTTATGGTGGAGGCCGGCGGAGCTTTCCAGCATGGCAGCTTGTGGTACTATATCATCTTCACCACGCTCATTATCGGCTTTGGCTTCCTGTGGATTTCAATCATGTTCAAGCCGATTCAGATCGCCGATGATCTGAAGAAGAACGGAGGCTACGTTCCTGGTGTGCGGCCGGGGCAACCCACTGCGCAGTTCCTGGACTTCGTGATGACGCGCCTTTCGACGTTCGGCATTGTCGCCCTGGTCGTGATTGCGCTCTTCCCTGACCTTTTCCTTTTCACGATGAACATTCCATACAACGTGGCCCAGTTCTTTGGCGGCACGGGTATGCTCATCACAGTTGGTGTCCTGTTGGACCTTCTCCGCCAGGTGGAGACCTACTTGCTGCAGCGCCACTACGATGGCTTCCTGCGCAAGGGCAGGATCAAGGGTCGCAGCGTGGGCCGCACTCGGCAGACTGCAATTACTGCGACTGGTCTGGAAGGCGCAAACAAGGTCTTGTATATGAGCGCAGGCTTGCTCGCCAGCGGCGTTGTGGCCTGGATTCTAAATGGATTTGTTCTTTCCTAGAACTTTTTGTCGCGGCCGCTGACCCATTGAAAGCAGGCGGTCCAAGCGAATGATACCCATCAAGAGTAGAGACGACATCGAAGGCATGCGGGCAGCATGCCGGATCGCGGCGAACGTGCTTGCCAAGCTTGAGCAGTTCGTCGCCCCTGGCGTGAGCACTTATGAGCTCGACCAGGAAGGCAAGCGATTGATCGAGTCTTATGGCGCACGCAGCGCCTGCTACAACTACCAGGTGGGGCGCAAAGTCTTTCCGGCGCATACATGCCTGTCGGTCAACGAAGAGATCGTTCACGGCATTGGTTCATTACAGCGCGTGCTCCAGGAAGGCGATGTTATCACGCTGGATGTCTGTGTGGTTTATGATGGTTGGATCGGCGACAATGCTCGCACGGTTCGGGTTGGAAAGGTCAGCGACGAGGTGGAGCGTCTCCTCGAGGTAACAGAGCAGGCCCTTTACAAGGGCATCGACAAGGCGCGCGCCCGCAATCGCGTGGGCGACATCTCGGCGGTGATCCAGAATTACGTTGAGTCCCGTGGCTTCGGCATCGTTCGGGAGTTTGTAGGTCATGGGGTAGGGCGCTCCATGCATGAGGATCCACAAGTGCCTAACTTTGGTCGTAAAGGCAGCGGCCCCCGTCTTGCCCCGGGAATGACAATTTGCATCGAGCCCATGGTCACCTCTGGCCGCCCCGCTGTTCGCTTCGGCGATGACGGCTGGGTCGCCTTCGCTGCTGATCGCAAGCCCGCTGCACACTTCGAGCACACCGTGCTTATTACCGAGTCCGGCCCAGAGATTCTTACTGTGCCTACAGATGTGCCAGCTGAAGAAAGCCGAAACTCGTCCTTGACAAACGTAGAGAAATAACTTTGAAAACTCGCTTTTTTCCCTGATTAGACCGGTCCGGGCCCGGCCCGCAATGGTCTGTCATCGTTAAATCATTTTTTTAGGAACGCACCAAATATGCCGCGCATTCTTGCCGTAGAAATTCCTGGCGACAAAAAGATCCCCTATTCCCTGACATACGTTTACGGGATCGGGCTGAGCTTGGCCAAGGAAATCGTAGAAGCCTCGGGGTTGGATCCGGATCGTCGGGCCGGCACGCTCTCGGAGGAAGAGATTAGCCAGCTCTCAGAAATCATCCTTTCTCGCGGTATCCGCACAGAGGGTGACCTGCGACGCGAAGTTACGCAGAACCTGAAGCGCCTCCAGGCCATCAATTGCTACCGTGGCATCCGCCACCGCCGCGGCCTGCCGGTTCGCGGTCAGCGCACCCGGTGCAATGCCCGTACCCGCAAGGGCAAGCGCAAGACAGTCGGCGTGCAGAAGAAGGCCGGTAAGTAACACTAGACCTATTAATATCATTTCAGTCCGATGAGCGACGAAGATCAAAAGAAGACCCAGCCAGAGGAGACGGTAGAAAAGCAGCCGGCGCCTGCCGAGAAGGAAGCTGCACCGGCTCCCAAGGCGGCGAGCAAAGCGGCCAAGCCTGAAGGTGAGCCTGCTGCCAAGGCTCAAGGCGAGCAGGAAGAAGCAGCCCCGGAGAAGAAGGAACAGCCCACTGCCGCGGATCTTCTGAAGGCCGACCTTGGCGACGTTAAAATTCGTCGCGCCAAGGGTAGCAAGAACGTCACTTCTGGCGTGGTGCACATCTTGGCCACCTTCAACAACACCAAGGTGACCTTCACCGACCGTCAGGGCAATGTGATCTCGTGGTCAAGCGCTGGGAAGATGAACTTCCGCGGCTCCCGCAAGAGCACTGCTTACGCTGCTCAGGTCGTGACTCAGGATGCTGGCCGCACCGCCATGTCCCACGGCCTGAAGGAAGTTGAAGTTCACGTGCGTGGACCGGGCATGGGGCGCGACAGCGCGATCCGCGCTCTTCAGGCCCTCGGCTTGATTGTCACCTCCATCATCGACGCCACGCCGGTGCCTCACAACGGCTGCCGTCCGCCAAAGCGCCGTCGCGTTTAATCATTTCCCGAGGAGAATCTTTAGATGGCCCGTTATACAGGACCCACAACCCGCATTAATCGCCGCTTTGGCGTGGCGCTGTTCCCTGCCAACAAGGCATTTGAGAACAAGCCATACCTGCCCGGCGTTCACGGCCCGCGCCTGCGTCGCAAGCTCTCTGAGTACGCTATCGGCCTCAACGAGAAGCAGAAGCTCCGCTACCTTTACGGCCTCACCGAGAAGCAGTTCCGCCTGACTTTTGACAAGGCCAAGCGCACCCGCGGCGTTACCGGCGAGATCTTCCTGCAGTTGCTGTCGACCCGTCTCGACAGCGTCATCTACAACATCGGCTTCGCCAAGACCCGTCGCCAGGCCCGGCAGTTTGTCAACCACGGTCACGTGCGCGTCAACGGTCGCAAGGTCGATATTCCAAGCTACCAGGTGAAGGCCGGCGACGAAATCGCCGTGCGCGAAGGCACCAGCAGCCGGCAGCTCGCAACCCGCGCCCTTGAGGATACCCGGATGCGTAGCGTGCCAAACTGGATCAGCCGTGTCGATGACGCCCTGACTGCCAAGATTACACGCATGCCCACTGCCGATGAGCTCGAGCAGGGCATCAATGTTCAGCTTATCGTGGAATTCTACAGCCGTTAATCCGCCGGCTGCAGAGCGTAATTTCACGCATCAACGTTTTGTTTATCAATCACTAGCGGACAAGTTTTATGGCGATCAGACTCGGCAAGTTCCAGCTTCCTAACCGCCTGACCAAGGACGAGGCCAGCGCGACTGACACTTACGCGAAGTTCACGGCAGAGCCTTTTGAAACAGGCTACGGCCACACCATTGGCAACAGTCTCAGGCGCATCCTCCTCAGCTCCATCGAAGGCGCAGCTATCTCGTCGATCAAGATCGACGGGGTTCAGCACGAGTTCCAGAGCATCGAGGGCGTGGTTGAGGATGTCACAGACATCGTTCTCAACCTCAAGAAGGTCCTTGTGCGCAGCCACAAGCGCGAGCCTGTCCGTCTCATGCTCGATGTCACCAAGGCCGGCCCCGTCCGCGCCTCCGACATCACTCCAGATTCGAACATTGAGATTATCAACCCCGACCAGATCATCTGCACGCTCGATAAGGAGCGTCGCTTCCTGGCCGAGATCGAAGTGGGCACGGGCCGCGGCTACGTGTCTGGCGAAGACAACAAGAACGACGATCAGCCAATTGGCGTGATCTCGATCGATAGCCTCTTCAGCCCTGTAAACCTGGTCAAGTACAGCGTGGAGAATACCCGCGTTGGCCAGATGACAGACTTCGACAAGCTCATCCTCGAGATTTGGACAGATGGCCGCATCACTCCAGACGACGCCCTTAAACAGGCTTCGGCCATTATGCGTCACCATCTGGATGTGTTCGACAAGGTGAGCGACGAGAGCGTTGAGTTCGAGTCCGAACAGGCCGAGGTCTCAGAGGAGCAGAATAAGCTCCGCAAGCTGCTCAACATGAGCGTGAATGAGATCGAGCTGTCTGTGCGCGCGGCGAACTGCCTCAACAACGCCAACATCACAACCGTTGGCGAGTTGGCGATGAAATCCGAGCAGGAGATGCTGAAGTACCGCAACTTCGGTAAGAAGTCGCTCAATGAGATCAAGGCCAAGCTCGAGCAGCTGGGTCTGTCCCTGGGCATGAAGATAGACGAACGCCTGCTGGAGTCGCGCAGCGACCTGTAGGATCAGGGGCGGATGTCGTAGGAAAGGAAGTTTTCAATGAGGCATTTAAAACATCGTTCAGAGCTTGGCCGCACTAAGGAGCACCGCGCCGCTCTCATGGCAAACATGAGCGCAGCGTTGCTGACCCACGGCCGCATCGAAACCACTCTGCCGAAGGCCAAGGCTTTGCGCCCGTTCGTGGAGAAGGTCATTACCTTGGCTCGTAAGGCCGACGGGGCAGACCCCGCTCGCGCAGTGCACCTGCGCCGCCTGGCGATTGCCCGGGTTCGCGACAAGGCTGCTGTGGCCACCCTTTTCCGTGAGCGCGTTTCCGAGTTCAAGGATCGCCAGGGCGGCTACACCCGTATCTACAAGCTCGGCCAGCGCGTGGGTGACGGCGCAGAGATGGCGCTGATCACGCTGATCAACGCCGCCGACGAAGGCTACGGCAAGCGCCGCACCGGCAAGCCCGCCCAGAAGCAGGAGACTCCAGCAGATGAAGCTGCTCCAGCAGAGGAGGCGAAGGCCGAGACGGCAGCCGCCGAAGAGCCTACGGCTGAGGCGCCTGCGCAGGAAGCTCCCCAGGAGGAACAGCCCGAGCAGAAGCAGTAAGCCTCTGCCGAACGGTCCCTCTTGTTTGTTCTTCAACTTTTCGCAACGCGCCGGCCAAACCCGGCGCGTTGCTGTTTTCAGGAGTCAGAAGGTGATTCAGGTAAGCTTCGAGTCTTTCATGCTCACGTTCGTGTTGTGCGGCCTCGGGATTATATTTGGTCTCTGGCTCTTCTACGATCGGCGTGATCGCTCGCTTTACGACGAACAACGGCTCCGCCATACCTTCCACTGCGTCAAGTGCGGGGCCCTTTATTCCGAAGGTGGTAACCGACAGTTGGCAAACTGCCCTTCGTGTGGTTTCACCAACGACAGGCTCCGGTTCTAACAGACTAATCAACGCTTAAAGCTTTCCCTTCCGGGCAATATCCACAACTTTCCCTCACAGCAATGTCCCACCAGACAATCGCCGTCCTAGACTTTGGCTCGCAATACACGCAGGTGATCGCAAGGCGCATCCGCGAGTGCAACGTTTACTCAAAGATTTACCATTACGGTACGACTGCCGAAGAGCTGAAGGCCGAGAATGTCCAAGGCATCATCTTGTCTGGCGGCCCCAGCAGCGTGCTTTCGCGTAACGCACCGTTTCCAGACAGGAAGATCTTCGAGATTGGCGTGCCGGTTCTGGGCATTTGCTATGGTCTTCAGTTGCTGGGTAAGGAGCTTGGCGGCGAAGTTGCGCCAAGCAAGGAGCGAGAGTTCGGTCACGGCACGCTTAACCTGCTTGGCGATAGCGAGCTGTTCAAGGGCCTGCCCCGTAAGCTGAGGGTTTGGAACAGCCACGGCGACAAGGTGCTTAAGGCGCCGCCAGGCTTCGTTGCAGTGGCAGAGACGGAGAACTCCGCCTTCGCCGCGATCGAGGACACCTCCCGGCGTTTCTATGGCCTACAGTTTCATCCTGAAGTCTTCCACACCGAGCGCGGCACTGACATTATCCGCAACTACCTTTATGGCATCTGCGGATGCTCTGGTGACTGGTCGATGGCCAACTTCGCCGAGACAATGGTCGAGACGATCCGTAGTCAGGTCGGTGATAGCAAGGTTATCCTGGGTCTCTCGGGTGGTGTTGATTCCTCGGTGGCAGCGGCTCTGATTCACAAGGCTATTGGAAACCAGCTTACTTGCGTCTTTGTTGACAATGGGTTGCTGCGTTTGAACGAGCGCAAGGCTGTCGAGAAGCTGTTTGGCGACAACTTTCACATGAAACTGCGCGTCGCGCGGGCCGAGAAGCAGTTCCTCGACGGTCTCAAAGGCGTTACCGATCCCGAGCGTAAGCGCAAGATCATCGGTCGCATCTTCATCAAGGTGTTCGACGAAGAAGTGAAGAAGATCGGCGATGTAGATTTCCTGGCTCAGGGCACGCTCTATCCAGACGTCATCGAGAGTGTGCCGATCGAAGGTAATCCTGCAGCTCTCATCAAGAGCCACCACAACGTTGGAGGCCTGCCCAAGAAGATGAAGCTTAAGCTGCTCGAGCCTCTTCGTGAGCTCTTCAAGGACGAGGTGCGTAAGCTGGGTGAGGAGCTTGGGCTTCCCCACGATGTACTGTGGCGCCATCCGTTTCCGGGTCCCGGTTTGGGGGTTCGCATCATCGGCGAGGTCACAAAGAAGCGGCTCGATGTGTTGCGTCAGGCGGATGCGCTCCTCATCCAGGAAATGAAGGATAGCGGCTGGTATTCCAAGGTCTGGCAGTCCTTCTGCGTATTCCTGCCGGTTCGCACCGTCGGCGTAATGGGAGACGAGCGCACCTATGACAACGTCATCGCCCTGCGTATTGTGGAGTCCACAGACGCAATGACGGCAGACTGGGCCCATCTCCCGCACGAGTTTTTGGGCCGGGTCGCCAATCGCATCATCAACGAGGTCAAGGGCGTGAACCGTGTTGTGCTGGACATTTCTTCGAAGCCGCCCAGCACAATCGAGTGGGAGTAGGCTATGCAACGCTTCGATTACGGGCAGAAGGGACTTTTCG
>CAYSHY010000003.1:0-53158 GCA_964430955.1 uncultured Puniceicoccaceae bacterium
CGGTTCTCCGCGAGGCTGGTGAGGTTTCCCCTGCCATCGTAGCCGGGGTAGTACGCGCGGGGCAGGTTCGTGGGATCCCCGTCATGATCTCCCGCCACCATGAGCAGCCCAAAGCTGCCGGTATCTTCACTGCCCGTGCGCCAGACGTAGCGGGTATTCAGAATGGCAAACTGTTGCTCTTCCTCCCCCTCCACATCAAGCGTCCCCACGAGGAGTGTTCATAAGCATTTTCTAGGGATAAGAACTTGCATCATCCGGTCAAGACCGTGAGCGATAAGCCGATTGCAAGAGCAACAGTCAAACAACAATGGATAATGCTAAAGCTTATCCGGTTAAGCTATCTCTCGCATACCTCACGGATTTGGTGGCTGGCGATCGATGTGCTTTTACAGTAGGGGCGCTTTGGGCGCATGCGTCCAGACAGGGACGCGCTCGAAAGCATATGGGACTCTAGGCCTTGAGGCTGAGAACGCGCTTGGCGTTGAGATTAAGAATCCATGGGAGATGATCCGGAGGGACTGGGGATTGGGCGGCTTCATCGACAAGGCGGGCGAAGCCTGGGGGCTGGCGACGGTAGATGCGCAAGGGATAGTCTGAGCCAAAGAGGACTTTTTGGGGTCCTACAATGTCGATAACTGTCTTCCAGATGCGACGATCGTAGAGGAGAGGGCTCGCGGCGGTGTCGTAATACACGTTCTTGAGCAGCCGCTGGCACCAGGGATTTAGCTCAAAGAAGGGCAGTCCTCCGCCCCAGTGCGCCAATATGATCTGAAGCCTTGGGAAACGCTCAGCCAGGCGAACATAGTCCATGAGCGGCGTATCGATGCGGCCTTCGTACGCGTGGCCAACGGGCTCTGTGGCGTGGAGCGTGATTGGAAGTCCCTGTTCCTGACAGATTCTGCAGATGTCCAACCATGCAGGATCATCCAAGGAGAAGCCCTGAAGCGCAGGCAAGATCTCTCCCACTCCGCGACACCAGCCTTCGGCGATCGCAGCCTCAATGGCCTTTACAGCGCGCCAGCCGGCCTTGGGTTGAACAGTTGCGAAGCAGATGAAGCGGTCGGGGTCTTCCGCGGCCCAACGTGCGTGCCAGCGGTTGGCCTCATCGCAGGTGTCCTGGTTTTCCCAATACCAGCCGAGGATTACGGCTTTGTCTATGCCTGCAGCGTCCATGTCTGCCAGCATTTGCTCGCGACTGGCCCACCCCTGGATGCCGCTGGGATCAACGAGAGCGGCCCAGTGTTTTTCTCCCCGCTCAGCGGCCCAGCCTAACGGATCGGCGATGACTTCATCCGGGTAGCGGTGCGTGTGGGAATCAATAACGCCATCTCTCATTGGACGGAAATGTCCAGATCGTCTACCGGCATGTCTGGCCGACGGTTATAGGGTAACTCATGCGGCAGAAAGAAATAGTAGATCATCAAGTTCCAGCTCCGCGATGTACGATAAAATGCGAGGGGCAGCAGGAACGCCAGCGAGACAGCGAGCGTGATGGCCAACCAGTCTGGCAGCGCGCCCATCAGCCACAGGACAGCAATTGGGGCCAGGCCTACAACGGTAGTGAGCGAGTAGCTAATCGGAAGCGCGCCGAGGAAGAAGCCGTCGTGGCGCTCGAAGACCAGGCCACAGGCGCGGCACTCGGTATTCATGCGCAGTGGCCCCGCGAAAAGAAACGGAGCGCCACAGTTTGGGCAACGGTGCCGTAGCCCCCGCCTGAGAATCATGCCCCGCGACACCTTCCATTCCACGGAAGGCCGCTCAAAACTGTGGTCCTGAAAACTGTAGGTGCTCATGCGTGAGCCATTTGAAAGCTACTTGAGCAACTCGACAAATCGCTGCCCCGGCACGGCCTCACCAATCTTCCAAGCCCGGAAGCTTGCGTTTTGGATACGGGAGAGGATTTCGTCTGCACGACTGTTATCGACAATCAGCACCAGGCCAATCCCCATGTTCCACACCTCGTGTTGCTCGTCAAAGGAAACGCCTCCGCGCTCCGCCAACACCCTGAACACCGGCGGTCGTTCCCAGCTATTGGTGTCAATTCGCACATTGACGTCCTGCGGCAGGATGCGTGGGAGATTCCCGGTGAGACCGCCGCCGGTGATATGGGCCACGCCATAGATGCTGTTACCCTTGCGATACTTTGCCGGCTCGCTGAGATTGAAGTCACGGTACAGGCTCAGGAGGAGGCCTGCGTAGTTGATGTGCGGGGCAAGGAGCGCGCTCCCCACGGTAAAATCATAGCCGGGCAGCAGATCTTCGGTCGTGAGCGCGAGCTGCTCGAAGAAAATTTTCCGGGCAAGTGAATACCCATTGGTGTGTAGCCCGCTGGAGCCCACCCCGATCAGGCAATCCCCGGGGCGAACCGTTTCGCCGGTGATGATCGCTGAACGATCGACCACGCCCACGACGGTACCCACCAAGTCATAGTGTCCCTTGTTATAAACGCCGGGAAGCTCGGCAGTTTCTCCGCCAATCAGCGCCACGTTTGCGGCCTTGCAGGCCCGCGCCAGACCACGAAGGATCTGCGTATAGGCAATGCGGTCCAGAGCATCTGCCGCATAGTAATCGAGGAAAAACAGCGGCTCTGCCCCACCCACCGCAATATCGTTACAGCAGTGATTAACAATGTCGTGGCCCAAACCCTCGTGGCTGTTGGCCATCACAGACACTTTAACCTTGGTGCCTACGCTGTCGGTGCTGGAAACCAGCACGGGATGCTTGCACTGGAGCCTGGAAATATCGAAGAGGCCCCCAAAGCCGCCGATGCCGCCCACTACCTCGGGTCGCGTCGCCTGCTTGAGTTCCGGCTTCACCTCCTCAAGGAGTCGCGTCGCCAGGTCAATATCTACCCCCGCTTGTGCGTAAGCCTTCTGCTGTTTTTCCATGTGTTTTGAGAAGCAAAGAGTGGCATGTGGAAGGTGGCAAGTGTCGAGTGGCAAGTGGCGGGTGGGGAAGACGGTGCCATCAGGACATCCTATGCACTTTGAAGGGACAGGAGTGGTTAGTTTGGGTGTTGGTTGTCTTGGTCTCTGGTCTCTTGATCCCCCGGGGGATGCGCAAGAAGGAAGACGATTCGCCCCTAAGCGTGTACAATGAAGGTTGGCGTGAACTCAATGTCTCCACGGCCCCCGACCATCGAGCTCTGAAAGGGTAAGGGGTTTCGGGTGGCGGGTGTCACGTGGCGCACCCTTGGGGCCACAATCCCCTTTGGGGTCCTTCGGTCCTTTAGGTCCTTTATGTCCCCTTCCTCACGCGATTGCAGCCAGGCGGTTGCAAACCTCGTCGATGAGAAACTCCGGGGTGGAGGCGCCGGCGGTGACGCCAACAGTCTCGAAGGTGGTGAACTTCTCAGGATCGATCTCGGAGACAGTCTCGATGTGAAAAGTTGGGAGCCCCGTACGGCGCGCCAGAAGGGCGAGCTTGCATGTATTGGCGGAATGGTGCCCGCCGATGACAACCAGGGCCTGCGCCCCGCTCTCCACCAGCACAGCAATGTCGCTTTGCCTATCCTTTGTTGCTCCGCAGATGGTATCGAATATGAGCAGGCCGGGATACTTCTGCTTGAGGTGCTCGGCGAGCTGCCAGAATTCATCCGTAAACATGGTGGTCTGGGAAACCATGCAGACTTTGTCGCCGAGGTCCGGAAGCGCGTCGATGTCCTCGATGCTCTTGACCGGATGTCCGCGCCCTTCGGTGTAGCCCATCAGCCCGATGACTTCCGGGTGATTCCTGTCGCCGAAAATAACGGTGCTGTACCCCTTCCGCGCATGCAGGCGGATCTTACCGGCAACGATGCCAACATCCGGACAGGTGGCGTCCTTGAACTCGACACCGAGGGACTTTAGATACTTTCGCCGCTCGGGTGAAATGCCGTGAGCACGAACCACCAGAACCGAGTTCTTCTCCATCTCTGGATTCAGCGCCAGCTCGCTGCTGCTTTGGTAGTCGCCCACTTCGCGAATACCTTCCTGCTGCAGCTTCTCCATCATCTGCCGGTTATGGATGAGGGGGCCATCTGTATAGACTGGATTTCGGCCCTTGGCAGCGTAATCGCGAGCGATCTCAATCGCACGCTCCACACCCCAACAAAAACCGGCGCTCTTTGCCCTGATGACTTTCATTGCCAAGACCTAAGATTGCCTGATTGAGATTAAGTTTCAAGAAATCCCTCCAGTGAGAAGAACATTGGTTTGTAACAAAGCCTGCCTTTGGAGGTTGAAAGGGGCATCTGCACGGATACTGTAACGGAAAATGCGCACCATACTTTCATCACTCGTACTATCCTTCGCCTGCCCGGCGCTGTTTGCAGCCACTGATGCTGAGGAAGCGTTGGGGAAGCTCAATCAGGCGGCACAGGATCCCAATTCGGACTTCCTGTCAGTGTATGCCGAGGCGATGGAGTCCGGGGTTGCGCGTCCCCACCTTGTGAATGCCCGTACTCTTTACGCCTTGCGCACGGGAGATGTGGATCAATTGATCCAGCTCGCGCCGCAACTGAAGGAAGTAAAGGACGAGCTGACGTATGGGCCGGGGGAGTTTTTTGCATCGCCTGAGCAATTGCTCGGGCTCGCATACTCGCTCGAAGCAGTTGATGCCTACCGCAATGACGACTGGAAGGCATTTGAGGTGGCCGTAAAAGAAGCCTTCTGGCAATGGCCCGAGTGGCAGAAGTCGCTCCAACTGGATGCCCTGATCATGGAGCGGCGGATCGACCAGATCAAGGAGGCGCAACTGGCCAAGCTGGTCGTACCCATGGATGCGAAGGTGAAGGACCTGGATGGCAACGAGATCACTCTGGCAAGTCTTACGGCCGGGAAAAAGGCCCTACTGGTAGATTTTTGGGCGAGCTGGTGCGGCCCGTGCATGCAATTGATGCCGGAGCTAAAGAAGAAAGCCCGGACGCTGGACCCGCAGGGCGTAATAGTTGCCGGTTTGAACACTGAGTCTGAAGCCGAAGGCGCTGCTGAAAAGGCCCGCAACGTCAAGGAGAGCGAAGGGATGGACATGACTTGGCTTCTCGTTGGAAATTCAGGTCTGCCAGAACTTCTTTTTGTGGACTCCATCCCGCGGATGGCCCTGATTGCCCCAGACGGCAAGCTGCTCTGGACCGGACACCCAACCGACCCAGGATTGCTGGAGGCATTGCGGAAGCTGGATGTGAATCCAGACGCGTAGGCGGAAGACGGGCCGGACGCATCGGCCGATGGGAAGCGCAGTGTAGAAAGTCGCACATTCCCGGAGGAAGCTCTAGTTACTCCAAAACCCTGCGGAGCGGAAGAGATTAGAGCTGCGAAACCGTATATTACAGTCTATGAAAGACCGTATGAGGATGCTGCTCTCCTTGATGACGGTCGTGGCGTTGATTGCGCACGTTGCCCATGCTGAATTTGTAGCGCCAGAAGTCCCAGATGGATGGACTTTTCATCACGATGTGCTGGTGGGGAAGCTCAATGGAACAGAACTACGAATAGACATTGTGGCGCCGGACGCTGCCCCGGAAAAGCCCTTGCCTGTGATTGCTTACATTCACGGGGGAGGATGGAACCATGGCAGCAAGAACGATCATTCACGGCGACTCGCGGGGATCGCCAAGCGGGGCTATATAGGGGCCGCGCTCTCTTACCGTTTAGCTCCCACCTACCACTATCCGGCACAGATTGAGGACATTCAGGCAGCCGTGCGATTCCTCAAGGCGCATGCCGGACAGTATCACCTGGATCCTGCGCGAATCGCCTTGTGGGGAACGTCTGCCGGTGGGCATCTTGCCGCACAGGCAGGCGTAGCAGCCAATAACGTAAGTTACAAGACCCACGGATTATGGGAGGAACAGAATGCGAGCGTCTTTGCGGTGGTCGACTTCTCTGGTCCCACAAGCAGCTTTCTGGAAGACTTCGCCAACCAAAATCCCAGCCTTCGGGCGTTCCTTGGCGGGACCCCCAAAGACCTGCCCGAAGTTGCCGCAGAAGCGATGCCGATCACGCATGTGGATGTCGATGATCCTCCAATATTTGTGGCGCACGGTGACGCGGATCCCGTAGTGCCGGTGGTATGCAGCCGCCTATTTGTGAAAGCACTGCGGGAGGCCGGAGTGAAGGTGGAGTATCACGAAGTCAAGGGGGGCGATCACGGACTGAATCCATCAAACGCAGAGGCGCAGGATCTGGCCTATAAGTTCCTCGAGCGCTTGTTTGCGGCCGGGGAGTAGGAAGGGCCAAAAGCTTCGGCGGATCTTGCCTACACCAAAGCTGTGCTTCATCGATAACCTGGGTGAATTGACTGAAGCTGGGAGAGCAGGCATGGCTGCCCGGAACGAGTCGGGCAGCCATGCCTGGAGAAGAAGATGAGGACCAGACTAGAAGGGCAGAAAGATCCAGCCTCCAGCAGAGTCCGTGGAGCTTATGTAGAACCACTTGTAATTGAGAACTGGAGCACTGACCCACCCTGCGGCTCCTGACTGGCCGTAATAAACCCAGCCAAAAGCTGCTCCCGTATCCACCCAGCCGTCACATTCCGGATCCGGAATACCGGCTATGAAGCAGCCGGCATCTTGTGAGGCTTCGGATTGCGCCAGGGCCGGGACGTATGCCCAGACGCCAGACCCTGAGGAAACGCCAATGTAGAACAAGGTTTGAATGCTATCGGCGTAGAACCAGCCGGAGTCCCCACTGTTGTAGGCAAAAATCCAGCCCAAAAAACCCGTCCCGGTGTCAACCCAGCCGTCACATTCGGGGTCGGGCCATGAGGCGAAGAAGCATCCATCGGTGTTCCGGACCTCAACCTCAATCGTGCGGGTATAGGTGTCCGCGGGCAGCCCAAGATCAATGGCAATGGCTGTATTTGCAGTGTCTGTAAGTGTGAGGGTGGTAACCCCTTCTTTGCGAGTGGCAAAGAGAGACGCGTTGCCGCCTTCATCGGCAATATAGGCGATCGAAGGGTCCGCCACTGCCCAATCGAATTCAGGATCCTCAGCCGCGATGGGCAAGTAGGTAAAGCCTTCGAGGTCGATGATTCCTCCCGGAGTTACAACCAGCCGATCCGTGAGCCCATCTGTATCATAGACGGTGCGGTTGATCACCACCCCGCGGTCGATCTCGGTAAAGCCGCTGCTGCTAAAGTTTACGTTGAGTGTAGCGGTTGGACCCGTGTTTTGGTTACGTGGATAACGGCCAACCGCAAGCTCCACGCTGAGGGTATGCGTTCCACCGCTACGCTTTGGGCTGGCGTAGTTTAACCAATAAATGCTCTCACCGGTACTTGCGATGATGCGCCGGATATTGGCAAAGGCTGCTGTCAGTTCTGCTGGCTCCTGGATGTGGCGGTACCCGGCGTTCCCCAGCTTCTCCAATGATTCGGTGTCGACGCCGTCTCCCAGACCTACCGCAAAGATTCTCTTACCTTCGTGGTCACGCTTACTGATGGCGGCATCCCGCGTCGCCATTCCCGCCTGGTCAAAGCCATCTGTAAAGACGACAAGGTAGCCAGTCTCGATGCCGGCAAAGGAATAGGCTTCATCCCAGCGGGAGAGACCCTCGATGATTGTGCCATAGAGGTCTGTGCTGCCGCCGCCCGGCAAGATCCTTTGAATGGCCTCAACCAGCGCGACCTTGTCGCTCGTAAAGTCCTGAATCAAGGCGCGGTTGCCCGCAAAGGTATAAAGGGCCACCTCGTGCTGTGCGGGCAATTGCTCCACAAAGGCTGTTGCGGCTGCGCGGAGCTCCTTGAGGTGGCTCCCAACACTTCCACTAACGTCCAGGAGAAGCACCGTCCTTACCGTGGACGGCACGTCGGCCATTTTGGCGATCTGAGTAAAGGATTCAGCGGAGGACACGGGGACCTCATCCTCAAGCAGGTCGAACAAATCGGGATAACTTTTGCTATAGCGCTCGGGTATGCTGTAACCGCTGCCATCCTTGTTCGCCAAGCGAAATATAACGTTCACATAGCTAGGTTCTTCCGTGAAAGTGACCAGTGGCTCGAAAGCAACGTGCCGGGGTTTTATAGGACGCTCAAACTGGATGGAGTCCGCGGGGGCGTAACCGCCTCCTCCGGGTTGGGTGGCCACTATCTTAATCTCCCCCGACAGCTCACCAATGTGAAGTAAGTTCCCCTCCAGCCTGGAGTCGCCGACATCATACAGGTGAAGCTGGACAGGAAGGCCAGAGCTGGAGAAAGCGGTAATCTCAAACGGCCCCTCACCCCGGCGGATCTCATCTGGCAGACCGCCGACGGAAATAATTTGCGGGTAGCCATCGCTGACAAAGAGGATGTTGTTTACTCCGGCGGACGCCGTGAAGACGTTTGCTGCGATGAGACGCGGCTCATTGTGGCCAAAGAGCGGACCTAGAACGGACCAGTTGCCGAGTCCCATGCCCCATAGCTCGCCTTCGTTTGTGATGTAGAGACTGTAGTCTTCCCCCGCAAAACAGCGGGCGATTCCGTTTGCAAGACGCCTAGGATTTCCCAGAGGAACGTCTCCCCCAGAACCGAGCTGGGCGTATTCATTCGAGCCATAGCCCCAGAGCGAGCCATCTGCAGTAATAAAAAGCGTGTGGGTGTTGCTGGCGGCCACGTCGATGACATCGTCTGCAACCTTGGTCGCTTCATTCCAGAGCGAGCCATCCTGTTTAACATAGGTTCTTGTCCAGCGAAGGCCCGAGCCCAAGGTCGCCATGAACGAAATGTTGTTGTACACCTCAGGCTCTTGCTGCTCAGCGACAAAACTAGAAGGATAGCTCTCGGGATCAAAGCCGTAGGACCAGAGCGTGCCATCTTCCTTGATGAACCACCCCTCCCCAGCGAGCTTGGCCACGTCTTCGATCGAGCCACGGGACACCCTCCTTACGCTCATGTCCTCAACATGGGGACCAGCAAATTCAAGCTCGCCACGTTGCGTAAGGATCAGCGTATCGCCATTGCGGCCAACAAGTGCATCCGCAACATTCCATTTGATCAGGACAGGATCAAGATAGACCTCCTCGCCGCCGGAAATCAAAGTCCCCCTTGAATTGCTGCCCATTCCCCAGAGCGTCGCATCATCCATGAAAAAGAGGGTTTGCCATTGACCGGCCCTTGCGCCGGTCACCCCAGCTCCCCTGATCAACCGCGGGCCATACGAAATTGTGTAAATGTTACCCTCGATTATCCCGCCTATATAATTCCTCCCGATGCCAAACAAGGCGCCGCTCCTAGTATCCTGGGCGAAAGCAGGCGCGGACGCCATGAGCAGCAGGGCAAGAATCGAGAGGCTCGCCGCCCCGGCATTCCACTGTTTTCCGAAAAACAGAACATTAACAAATAAGCGGGCCATGCCGCAGAGAATAGAGCTCAAGAAACAATACATCAGACTGACTTAAACACAGCATGGCACATCATACTAAGCCTATGATGGCCATACCCAATGGGCCTAAAGGGAGTATTAGGGGATTTCC
Source organism: uncultured Puniceicoccaceae bacterium (assembly GCA_964430955.1). Classification (GTDB taxonomy): domain Bacteria; phylum Verrucomicrobiota; class Verrucomicrobiia; order Opitutales; family Oceanipulchritudinaceae; genus CAYSHY01. Next base: position 9,432 of record CAYSHY010000003.1, read on the forward strand.
CGCAATACCAGACCGGGTCAATCTTGAGGTTTGAGGCCACCCTAGAGGTTGTGCAGCTCATTGTGTCCTACAAGCGAAACGGCGGTAATAGGATCGGCTCGAGGGCTACTCAAACACCCAATCGCCGGCGCGGTAACTGTAGAAGACACGCTCGCCGGCGCTGCCGCTGGCATGCCAGAGCCAGCCGTGATTCAAGGAATAAATGTAGGGGGACGTGGCGGAAGCAAAGGACCAGCCGAGGGCGCCATCCCACCACCAAGTGCCGCTGGCCTGGATGTTTTCGGGAAGGTAGATCCAGCCGTGCGTGGCGTGGTAATACCACGGACGGAGTGCTTCGAGCATCTGGTCGGTAAACAGCCAGCCAAACCAAGAGCTGTCGATCCATGCGGAAGGCTTCATTTTCTGAACCTCTTCAGGACTTAATTGATCAGCCAATGGAATCGTACGGACGACTACGACAGATTGGATTTGCGTGAGAAAATCGTCGGCCAGAATCATGACGTGCGGTTGATCCGCGGCAAACTCAATAGGCAATGGTTGGGGCGCCAGTGAAAAGCCGACAGGAATCTGGACGTTTTCCATATACGAACCGTAATCACCCGATCCTGGAGGCGGTGTGGGTAAATGCATCGAAAGTGAAGTGACGCTCGAAAGACTGAGGCCAGATTCTGAGAGTAAGATACTCGAAGATTGCTCAATTTTCTCAACGTAAACGCCTTCCAGAGGGTATAACATCGAGAAATCAGAGCTTTCGCCCAGATATACAGGTATCTCTGGAGAATCATTGGATTCCCACGCTGAGAGTAGTGGCAAGCGCCCCTCTACAAGGGTCTGGGTCATCTTTGACCTGATCTCGGACAACTTGTTTAAGTCAAGGCGCTCCAGGAAGGTCTTCAGATGATCAGAATCTCCGAAAGTCCAGACTCCATCTGGTCTCTTGCGAGAAGGAACAATCACGAACAATGTCAGGCCACCTTCAACGGGAATACCGAGAGCTGAATACTTGAAATCTTCACGATGGTAGAGATAGCGACCGAGGAGACTTATGTAACGTAGCCCCTTTACCTCGTATCGCTCTTCCTTGTTGAGATACTCCAGAAAGTAACCCGGGCTAATGCTTGTCTGTGAAGGAGCCTCCCTCCATTCCAACTGCAGGTCATGCGAAGAGCTGAACATCAGGCGGGTCTTCGATGACAAGCCGAAGTCGAACCCATGAACCGCCGTCGGCATATTTTGCTGAAGGTTGGCCATGGTTAGGATTCCCAGCGGGTAGTCCTCTTGAATCCACAGGATACGATTCGGGACGCCGGGCGATGGAAGCTCGACTCGGATGCTTTCGCCCGGCACTGACGATTGAAGGCTCAAGACTTCCCCAAGCTCGTCGAAAGTGTGACCGGCAGCCCCCAAGTAGGCAAAGAAGAGCACATCCCGAATGCCGGGTGCGTAAATGACCGCATTGCTTCCTTGAACGTCGGTGGTTAAATCCAACACTAGATTGGCCGACAACTGAGGAGACATGTCCTCCTGCGCATTACTGGCAGCTGACAATAACGGCAGGAACAAAAGAACAGCAGTCCGACGACATTTCATTAGCGATCCGCCATCGTCCACCCAAAGGGAAGCGAGGCCAATGCAAATGCAAGAATAAGATCATTATCTTTGACTGTCCGACAGTGATAATGTTGAGACGCATTAAATGGGATTGAATAAAGCAGGCGGTGGGTACATCGGTATGAGAGCACACTCACCCCAACAATTACCCTTAGATGATGGAACGCAGAGCCTTTCTGAAGTCCACCGCACTGGCAGGACTGGCAGCAACAACAGGCGCAACCGCAATGGCCCAGGAGAATCGACGAGCCGGCGACGGCTATAAACTGAAGTATGCCCCACACATAGGGATGTTTCGCGCTCTGGCTGGCGAAGATCCTATAGATCAGCTGAAGTATATGGCTGACCAGGGGTTCAAGGCGCTGGAAGACAATGGGATGATGAAACGTCCTGTTGAACAGCAGGAAAAGATGGCCAGAGAAATGGAACGACTGGGCATCACGATGGGGGTGTTCGTGGCCAGCGCCAGCTTTGATGAGAAGACATTTGTGCACAAGGAAAACCGTGAAATGCTTGTGCAGCGCATCAAGGACGCCGTGGAAGTGGCGAAGCGGGTGAATGCAAAGTGGATGACGGTGGTGCCAGATGCCTATGATCCTCGTTTGGAATGGGATTACCAGACCGCCAATGTGGTCGACAATCTTAAGGCCTGTGCCGAGATCTGCGAACCGCACGGCCTGATCATGGTGCTGGAGCCGCTGAACCCCTGGGCCGACCATCCCGGCCTGTTCCTGACCAAGATTCCTCAAGCGTATTTGATCTGCAAGGCTGTAGGCAGCCCCTCATGCAAGATCCTGAACGACCTTTATCACCAGCAAATTACAGAAGGTAACCTGATCCCCAACCTGTTGAAGGCCTGGGATGAAATCGCCTACTTCCAGGTCGGCGATAATCCGGGTCGAAATGAACCCGGCACCGGCGAGATAAACTACCAGAACATCTTCAAGCTGCTGCACGAGCGCGGCTACGACGGCATTGTAGGCATGGAGCACGGGGTGCAAGCCATGCGGGCCATTAACCGTCGCAAGAAGGACGGCGAGGAAGTGCCCGCGGAAGAACAAAAGGCAGCCGAACTAACTGTAATAGACGCCTACCGCTGGGCCGACGATTTCTAAGAACAACACCATTCACCCAACCTCATGAATCAATCTACCCTTACCCGACGTGACTTTGTGAAAAAGACTGCTGGGGCAGCCATAGCGCTTTCCGCTGTAAATCCCTTGTTCGGCCAGAGAACTGGCTCAGACCGCCTTCGGGTTGGACTGATTGGCGCAGGCGGCCGGGGGACGGACGCAGCCATAGACATTCTCCGCGCAGCCAAGGGAATCCAGATTGTCGCCATCGGCGACCTTTTCCCGGATCGCGTGCAAGCATCGCTGGAGAAGCTGACAAATTTCGTCAAGCAGGACGGACTACCTGCCGAAGCCCTGAAGGTGACGCCGGAACGGATGTTCTCGGGGTGGGACAACTACAAGAAGGTGCTGGAGAGCGACGTTGATGTGGTGATCCTTGCAGCGCCGCCCCACTTCCGGCCGCAGCATCTGAAAGCTGCTGTAGAAGCAGGAAAGCACATCTTCACGGAAAAGCCCGTTGCGGTCGACCCGGTCGGCATCCGCTCGGTGCTTGAGAGTGCGAAGCTTGCAGATGAAAAGGGCCTGAATGTGGTAGCAGGCACGCAACGGCGACACCAGGATCACTATGTGGAGATCATGAAGCGCATTCATGATGGCGCCATTGGCGAAATCGTCTCCGCACAGTGCTACTGGAACCAGGGTGGCCTGTGGCACGACAGGGCAAAGCAGAACCTGGAACGGTTCCAAGCGGGCGAATGGAGCGAAATGGAGTTTCAGGTGCAAAACTGGCTCTTCTGCGTTTGGCTCTCCGGTGACCATATTGTGGAGCAACATGTGCACAACATCGACGTTGTGAACTGGGCTATCGGTCAGTTCCCGAAACAGGCCTTGGGCATGGGTGGACGCCAACAACGCATCGAGCCGCAGTACTGCAACTCCTACGACCACTTCGCCGTAGAGTTTGAGTATGAGAATGGCGTTCGCGTGCAGAGCATGTGCCGTCAGATAGACGGCGCATCACACCGGGTGGAGGAGCGCATCGTTGGGACAAAGGGCGTCGCGATCATGAGCTCCACTGGCGGCAGAATTGAGGGGCCAAAGCCTTGGGAGTCGCCAAAGTACGCCCGCAGGGGCGAGGACGGCACTCCGGCGCCGAACCCCTATGTGCAGGAGCATGTGGATCTGGTGCAGGCGATCCGCTCCGGCAAACGGTTGAACGAAACCTACAATGTCGCAAACAGCACCGCGAGCGCGATCCTTGGCCGCATGAGCGCCTACACTGGCAACGCCCTGCGCTGGGACTGGATGATGAACGCCTCGAAGTTGGACTACACGCCGGAGCGTTATGAATTTGGGCCAAACCCATTGCGTCCAATCGCAGTCCCCGGCGTAGAGAAAGTGATCTGACCGACTCATAGTCACCTGGCCCAGGGCACTCACGGGACTCCGCTCTCACCAGCAACGAGAGCCGGCGGGGGTGGCTTTTGATAAAGGCAATGCGAGAGCGCCAATCGAGTGCATTTTTCTTTCCGATTAGCTTGCAGTGACTGGTCGATCAACGTTACTAATCTAACGTTATAGGCGATCTGTGATACTGGCTACGTTGGATGAGCGGAGCCTCAAACGTTTATATGTTTAGGCTCAAAGAAAAATTGCCGGCAGGGCTTTCAGCCGCTGCATTTGTGAGGGCGCCGCTGCGAAAGCAGATAACGCGCTCCATCCTGGCTACTTCTTTCATTGTTTTGCTCATCGTCGTAAGTTTTTTCAGCATCTTCGAGCTTCGTGAGTTCGACCGCACGCTACGCCAGAGATTACAGACACTTTCGCGGATAACAGCAGACAATGCCTCCGCCGCTCTTGCTTTTGACGACAATGTTGAGGCGCAGCGTATCCTGGAGATTCTCGCGGTGTCTCCAATGATGGTCCAGGCGACCCTTCGAGACAAGGACGGGAAGATCGTCGCGCAATGGACTCGTCCGGGCCTCATAGGGCAAGGCGGCGCAGCTTTCCGGCAAAACGGTATCGGAAGCGGCTATTACTCCCACAGTACCAAGGTCCAGGAAGGACAGCAATTTCTTGGAACGTTGGAGATGGTGGCCTCTCGCAGCGAGCTGGGTTCACGCTTTGGCGCCTACTTGTTGTTCACGGTAACGACCGCGTTGCTCGGGGGCCTTATCGCCGTTGCACTGGCGTGGTGGCTACAGCGCAAGATCATGAAACCGGTGAACGAGCTGTTGCGAGTAACGCGCACTGTCGCCCGGACCGGTGATTATACGCTTCGGGCCCGGGCGTTCAGTGAATCCGAGCTTGGGGAGATCACCCAATCCTTTAACAACATGCTGGAACGGGTCCACAAGGGTAACCTGGAGAAGCAACAGCATGCAGAAGAGATCATGCGCCTGAACGAAACGCTTGAAGAGCGTGTGGCCCGGCGAACTCTACAGCTGGAAGAGGCCAATCGTGAACTGGAATCGTTTTCATATTCTGTATCGCATGACCTTCGAGCGCCTTTAAGACACGTACAAGGCTATGCAGACATGCTGGCGAAGTCCGCGGTCGAGAAGCTGGACGAACGGCAATCCCGCTACCTAAAGACAATCTCAGATGCTGCGTCCGACATGGGACGCCTGATTGACGACCTGTTGTCGTTTTCCCGCATGGGCCGCAAGGAGATGCGGGAAGCAATGGTGGACCTGAATGATGTGATCAGCAGCGTCCTCGAAGAGCTGAGCCCCGCCATGGAAGGGCGCGAGATTGAGTGGAGCATCCAGGATATTCCTGCAGTGCGCGGAGACCCGACCATGCTGCGGCTTGTTATGCAGAACCTTCTGGACAACGCAGTGAAGTACACGCGGCAGCGGGAGGTGGCGAAAATTACCGTCAGCTACGAAGAGGAAGGGAACGGGTGGCTGAGGATCTCTGTCGCCGACAATGGCGCGGGCTTCAAGATGCAATACTACGACAAGCTGTTCGGGGTATTTCAGCGTCTGCACCGGCAGGAGGAGTTTGAAGGAACCGGCATTGGCCTGGCCAATGTGCGCAGGGTCTTGTCCCGGCATGGAGGAAGGATCTGGGCCGAGAGCGAACCGGAAGTTGGATCAACATTTACTTTCACGCTTCAGGCAGCTGAAGCAGAGCTGGCGGAGGAGAACTTACATGAACGCAATCAAACGAATATTGCTCGTTGAAGACAGTGAGCGGGACGCCGAACTAACCATCGACGCACTGTCTTCCTACAATCTCGCAAACGATCTTATGCATGTGCGCGACGGGGAGGAGGCGCTCGATTACCTTTACGGCCGTGGTGAGTTTGCAGGACGCCCTGCAGAGCCGCCCGCTGTCATCCTGCTCGATCTGAAGATGCCAAAAGTAAACGGCATGGAGGTCTTGAGCCAGATCAAGCAGGAGCCGTCGATGAAGTCGATCCCGGTGGTCGTGATGACCTCATCAAGAGAGGAGCCGGACCTGCGTCGTTGCTATGAGCTTGGCGTCAACGCCTACGTGGTGAAGCCCGTTCAGTTCTCTGATTTTGTGGAGGCAGTTCGTCAACTGGGAGCTTTCTGGGCTATCATTAACCAAAGCCCTGAAGGACAGTTACCGTAGCCTGCAGCCCCGCCTTCCAAAGCATCGAGAGGTCGCCAAATGAAACCTATACGCATACTCCACCTGGAAGACAGCATTCGGGATGCAAAGTGGATACACGATCTGCTGGAGATAAGTGGTCTCGAAGCGAAAATAATGCACGTTACCGACAAGGCCAGCTTCGAGGCGGAGGTTTTCAGCGAACGGGAGTATGACATTGTACTTTGCGACCACAATCTCACGGGCTACGATGGCTTTTCGGCGCTGGAACTGGCGCGCCAGCAGTGGCCGTTAACTCCCTTCCTGATCATATCTGGATCAATCGGCGAAGAGGAAGCCGTACGGGGCCTTCAAAAGGGGGCGACAGACTATCTGCTAAAAGAGAGACTCGAGCGGCTGCCGGAGGCCATTCGCAGAGCGCTTCGGGAAGCAGAAGACCGGCGGCGACGCCTGGAGACGGAGAAGAACCTGCGCGAGAACGAAGAGCGGATGCGCCTCGCGCTTGCTGCCACAAATGATGCGATTTGGGACTACAACGAAGCCAGCTCGACACTGGTAGTCAACGACACCTTCAAGAAGCTGTTTGGCGAGCCACCTATGTGGTCTGATCACGATTGGTGGGCGGAGCGCCTCCACCCGGAAGATCGGCCGGAGGTCATAGAGTCGTGGCGAAAGGCGAAAGAGGAAGCCAATCCAACATGGTTTGGGCGCTACCGATTCAAGAAGCTGGATGGAACCTGGGCTCACGTAGAGAATCGCGCATGCATTTCCTACGACGAAGAAGGTCTCGTGGTTCGCGTGGTAGGCGCCATCCAGGATTGCACTGAGCGCGTTCAAAAGGAGGAACAGCGAAAGGCGCTCGAAGAGCAGCTCACCCAAGCCCAGAAGCTAGAGGCTATCGGGACGCTCGCTGGAGGCATTGCCCATGATTTTAACAACATATTGGGGATCATTATCGCCAATGCCGAGATAGCCAAAGCTGAGCTGAAGATGCCCGGCACAGACAAAGCGTCTGTATCGGAGTGCCTGGATGAGACACTCAGGGCAAGCCGAAGGGGGCGCGACCTCGTCCGGCAGATCCTAACATTCAGCCGCCGTGAGGAGACCAAACTTCACTTGATCAACCCTGTAGAGGTGATCGGCGAGTGCGTGCGAATGTTGCGGTCCACCCTTCCCGCAATGGTGCGGCTGGACGCACAGCTGCCCAAACACTCATTGATGGTGCGAGGCAATGAGACCCAGCTGCAGCAAGTTATCATGAACTTGTGCACAAACGCCTGGCACGCATTGCAAGGCGGTGAAGGGCGAATCGAGGTAATCCTTGACGATGTCTCTTACAGAGCGCCGTTCACCCGCGGTTCGCTGACAATTCCGGCTGGGAACTATGTGCGCATCTGCGTTTGTGACAACGGCAGCGGGATCCCACTCGAGCTGCAGTCCCGCATATTTGATCCGTTCTTCACGACTAAGGCGCCCGGCGTTGGAACAGGCCTCGGACTTTCCGTCGTGCACGGGATCGTCCGCAATTGGGGCGGAATGATCACGGTTAAAAGCAAGCCCGGCAAGGGAACAGAGTTCTGCTTGTTGTTTCCCGCGCACGAGGGTGAGGCCAGTTCCACCAATACTGAGGAAGACCCGCTCATCAGCGGTAAGGGCAGAAAGATCCTCTTGGTGGACGACGACCTTTCCATGGCAAGCGGCACAGAGCGCGTGCTGCAACGGGCGGGCTATGAGGTCACGACTTTCAATGCTCCAGAAAAGGCGCTGGAATGCCTACTCCTTGGCGATCAGAACTTCGAATTGGTGATCACCGACTACTCGATGCCCGGCATCACGGGGGCCGAACTCGCACAACACATCTTCGATCACGACCCTAACCTGCCCGTGATCCTGCTCACAGGAATGGGCGACACTCAGGTGAGGCGACAGGCCCAGGGGGTAACCGCCATTGCGGAAAAGCCCATCTGGCCGGAAGAACTTTGCAGGCTGGTAGGCAGGATCCTGCTCTCCAAGGAAGCCAAAGCGACCGATCGGAAGTATCGCGTTCTGGTAATCGACGACGACCCCGCGCACCTGAGCGCCTGTGCGCGAATGCTGCGTCAGGCCAACTACAGTGTAAACACCGCACAGGATGGCGAACAGGCGCTGAAGATGCTCAATAGTCTTGAGGTGGATGTCGTGCTGACCGACATAATCATGCCCGAGAAAGAAGGGCTGGAAGTCATCATGACCTTGCGCAAGTTACATCCCGAGATCCGCATCATCGCCATGTCTGGAGGCGGCCGGATGAGCGCTGAAGACTGCCTGAGCTTGTCCAAGAGCTTCAAGGCGGACCAGACGCTTCTCAAGCCATTCTCGAGAGACGAGCTTCTGGAACGGCTGCAGGCGGTTCTCGAAACGGAGCCGCAGAGGCGATAGGTGGAAAATCGCAGGGGCCAACGGGGCGTACGGACACAGCGCCCTGTTGAACAGGGCGCTGTGCTGAAGTGGCTCACTGAAGGCCACTGAAAATTTACTGCTATTTTCTTAGCCCAGGACTTCGGAAGGTTCGAAGAAGCGGGCGATCTCTGCTTCTGCGGCTTCCGGACTGTCGGATGCGTGAACGATGTTCAGCATCTTGTCAGTTCCCCAATCGCCGCGGATCGTACCTGCCGGCGCCGCTGCTGAATCCGTCGGGCCAACCAAGAGGCGGACGCGATTGATCACGTTAGGCGCCTTCAGCACCATTACGATTACTGGCCGGGATGACATGAACTGCTGGATCTCCGGAAAGAAGGGCTTATCCGCGATGTGCGCGTAGTGCTCCTTCAGGAGACTCTCGTTCAGCTGAATCATCTTACAGGCAACGATTTCGAAACCTGCTTGTACAAAGCGGTCGATTGTGGCGCCCACCTTCAGGCGAGTGAAGGCGTCAGGCTTCAGGATGATCAAAGTCTTTTCCATGATTTTAGGAAGGGATTGGCTGCAAATGGATCTATAGCAAGAGAAAAGGTGCAAAAGTGGCCATCAGGCGCGGGGCGGCCGAAGTATTACAAGGATTGCGTAGACCAGGCTGACCGCAAACTTGACTACGATCTCTCCGAAGATGATCTGCGCCACCAATACCGGACTGAAGATCCCGAGAAACGCCGTGCAGTTGAAAATCAGGGAATCCAGAGGAACGCTAACGGCATTGGATCGAAGCACTCGCCCCAGCCACGAGCGATCGCGAAAGTGGTGAAAGATCTCCGTATCAGTGCTCTCAGCAATCAAGATGGCCAGAATGGAGGCAATGAAAACACGGGGACCGCTCTCGGCCAGCATTGCGAGACTATCGCCAGCCCAGATCCACCCAATCGATCTCAAGTAGTCCGCTGCTGGATCGCCCCAATAGAAGCTCACGCTCGTTAACAGTATAAGCGTCAGGACGGCAGACAATGCAATGACGGCATAGACGAGCTTACGCCCGATCATGTGCATGCGATCCCGTTGTGTGAAGGTAACGCCAAAGATGAGCGTCCCCACCGCAACCTGCCCAAAGACAGGAAACGGTATAAATGCTGTTGCGGTAAGATTTGCCGCCAAAACAGCCAGCACATAAATGGTCGCCGCGCGCACCTTGAGAAAAAAGAGGGCACAAGCGAAAACTGGCAAGTGGAATGGAGAGGAAGGGGTGGCTCTGCATGGGTGCAATCTTGCGCTGTAGCGCTGAGCGTGGAGAGGCAGGCAAAATGAAAAGAGGATTGGTTTCCTCTTGCATTGAATCGGTTCTTGATTGCGTTGTTCGGATAAGCGTCGCGCACGCCTTGCTGTGTTCGCGACTCAAAGCACAGAATTTTCTGGAAGAAGCAGCATATGAAACCAAAGAAAGTTGGCATTCTTACCGCGGGCGGCCTGGCCCCTTGTCTTTCATCCGCAATCGGCGGTTTAATCGAGCGCTACACCGAGATCGCTCCAGAGATCGAGATCATCTGCTACCGCAGCGGATACAAGGGATTGCTGCTCGGGGATTCGATCGAGGTAACCCCTGAAGTGCGAGAGTGCGCATCTGTGCTGCATAACTTTGGAGGCAGCCCGATCGGCAACAGCCGGGTAAAGCTTACCAATGTGAAGGACTGCGTGAAGCGCGGTTATGTAAAGGAAGGACAGGACCCCCGGCAAGTGGCTGCAGAACAGTTGGTGAAGGATGGCGTGGATGTGCTCCACACAATTGGTGGCGATGACACAAACACCGCTGCCGCCGACCTTGCAGCCTACTTGAAGAAGAACAATTACGACCTGACGGTCATCGGTCTGCCGAAGACGATTGATAACGATGTTTATCCTGTGCGGCAGAGCCTTGGGGCCTGGACGGCTGCAGAGCAGGGAGCAATCTTCTTCCAGAACGTTGTCGCGGAGAGTGGCGCAAATCCCCGTATGCTGATCGTGCACGAGGTAATGGGGCGGCATTGCGGCTGGCTTACCGCCGCCACGGCGATGGCTTACCGGGAAATGATGGATCACGATGACTATCTGCCCGAGCTTGGCCTGGCTCACGAAAATTTGGATATTCACGGCATCTACATCCCCGAAATGGAGATCAATATTGCCGCTGAAGCCGAGCGCCTGAGAGCGATCATGGATGAATACGACAATGTAAACATCTTTGTGAGCGAAGGCGCCGGGGTGGAAAGCATTGTACGCCAGATGGAGGCAGACGGCGTGACCGTTCCCCGCGACGCCTTTGGTCATGTAAAGCTCGATTCTGTGAATCCGGGCGCATATTTCGCCAAGGAATTTGCGGCCAAGATCGGCGCAGAGAAGGTGCTCGTGCAAAAGAGTGGATACTTCAGCCGCGCAGCCGCTTCGAACGAGGAAGACCTGCGCCTGATCAAGAGCTGCACTGACTATGCAGTGGAATGCGCTCTGCGTGGCGAGAGCGGCCTGATTGGTCACGATGAAGACAACGGCTGCAGGCTGCGCGCCATAGAGTTCAATCGCGTGAAAGGGGGAAAGCCTTTTGACATCGATACTGAGTGGTTCGGCGCGCTGTTGAACGAAATTGGGCAGGAGAAGGGCGCAAAGGTCGACACAAGTCACTAGCCAAATGGCGCTACCGCCCGTCCCGATTCATGTGATCGACTTCGAAGGCTCTCGCACCTACGGGGTGGTGGAGTTTGGCGTAGTCACACTGCAAGGCAGCGGTATCGCTCACACCCGGACGCGCATCTGCGAGGCCATGGCCGAGGTCCCGGAGGCGGAGGCTCGCGTGCACGGCCTGAGGGCGCGCGACACCATGGGCGAGAAGACATTTGGCGAGGAGCGGGACTACTTTTTCGCACTGCGAGAAAGTGGCCCGCTTTGCGCGCACAGCGCCTCAGTGGAGGAAGGATTCCTGAAACGGGATTGGCCCTACCCTCGCCTCTCTCCCGACTTCCTCAATCCGGGGCGGAGGTTGGCGGACTGGGGGCCGTGGATCGACACCCTCCGACTGTATGAGAGGCTGTTCCCAATGCTGGGAGACCATAGTCTGCAGGCATTGATTACTGTGTTTGAACTGCAAGGCGCCCTCGATACCCTGGCTTCAGAACATTGCCCTTCGCGCAGGCGCAAGTATCACTGCGCTCTGTATGACGCCCTGGGCAGCGCATTGCTTCTGGACCACATTGGGCAATTGCCCGGCTACGAAGCAGTAAGCCTGGAATGGTTGATTACGATGAGCCAGCCTTCCTCCAGCGAGGACCGCCAACGGGAGCTTTTCTAGTCGCCGCCGCTACGTCGTTCGATCGTCTACTTGATCGACACACGGATCTTGTCGCTGACTCGGTTGCCGTCGTTATCGAAGATGATCAGCGTGGCTGTAAAATTGGCGGCGTCCGAGCTCTGATAAGTATGCTCCACCACTGGTCCACTTGCACGGCTTCCATCCCCGAATGTCCAGTCATAGCGCACGATCTGACCATCTGGATCTCTAGATTCTGATGCGTCAAAACGTATGGTGAGCGGGGATTGACCGCTCGTGGTATTCGTTCTTATCAGAGGTTGAGGAATCTCGCCCTCGGCAACCTTGATCGTTATGCTGACGTCGCCGGTCTCCCCTCGCGAATCGCGGGCGACAGCCAAAAGGTTGTAATCCTGAGCAGGCTGGTTACCGAGTCGACGCCGAGCGCGAACCGACATATCTGGTTTCCAAATATAGGGAGGTTCGCTAATTACAGCGACCAGTTCGAAATTAACAAAGAGTGACAGGGACACGATCTCGTCTTCATCATCCTGTGCATCTACCGTAACCTCGATATTCGCAGGAGCCTTCAGAATGGCGCCATCTTCGAGGTTCGTAAACACCACGCGTGGAGGGTTGTTTGCCGGCTTGCCTTCGATTGTATCGAGGACTCGCTGGAACCACCAGCGGATGCCCCGGTTGAGTTCAGTCCCAAATCCGCCCAGGTCGTAACGCATGGGCTCGCCAATTGAAGGCCCCTGGCACCAGACATTGGAATGGAAGAAAACAGAAAGGCCGGGCCGCTCTGCCGCGTCTGCAATATCTTTGTAGTGCAGCGCCCTGCCTTCTGAGGTGTAAACGCCCGGCGGCATAAACTGGCCTGTCCACGCGCCAAAAACTTCAACGTTGATCAACGGCTTGTTATCGACCCCATTGCTTACAAAGTGGTCATGCCAGTATCCTGAATGCTCCTGTCGATCAGGGCCGAGCGTGTCGAACATGAGGACATCGACTTCATCGGCCAGTCCAATCTGGAGGTTCTTGTCGTGATCATACCCTCCAGCACCGACGATCAATTCCGGATGCTCGCGCTTCGCTATGCGCACAAGTTCAAGCAGATCCTCAACGTTTCGCACACGCCCCCACGGCTCGTCTACATACACACCTGAGTTCTGCTCATTGGCAATGTTGAGCATGACATTCCGGTAACCCTTCTTGCGGAGGTGACGGGCAACGGTGGCCACTGCATTCCTTGCCGCGTCCCAGTCCCGAAGTGAGCGTGGGCTGATCTCGATGTTCTTCCACTGGTAGAAAATTCCGGCAATGACAATCATTCCACGCTCGTCGCAAGCCTCTATGATCCGGTCCATGCGGTCGCGGAACTCCGGATGCAGCCAATCCTCTCCGTCAGGGGTGAAAGGATCGTAATGGCCGCCGCTGGAGCCCATGTAGAACACTGTAACGGCATTGACCCCATAGCTCTTGTATTCGTCGAGCTGTCCGATGAGGTGATCGGTCGTTCTATCGGAGACCAGGGCGCTGGCCGTGCGAATCCCATAGACATCCACTAGTTCTCCATCGATCAGTACTCTATTGCCCTGTAAGCTTACAGTGGCCGCATCGACGGGACTCAAGAAGAGAAGGGTAGCAGCAATAGCGGAGAAGAGACGCTTCATATGACTGGGTAACGGCGCACGTGGTAGCATATCGTCCTCCCACCGGCAACCTCAGCGCACGGAAAACAAAAGGCCCGCCTCAATGGACGGGCCTTTTAGCGTGCAGCAACAATTCCTACCAGTTTGAAGCGTTGTCCTGTTGTCTCTGATCACCCAGCCCCGCAGTAGCTCGAGTGGTATCAGATTCTTCTGTGTTGAACTCGGAATCTTCTGGGTCCTCATTCGCCACAGCATCCTCTGAATCTTCTAGCGACTCGTCTTGACTTTCCGACTGTCGTGCGGCGTTTGCGCCACTCAAGCCGCCCTGCTGTGGACTGTAGTAAGGCCCATAACCATCGCTTGGATCGTCTCCTATTGCACCGTAGTGCTGATTGCGCGGCCGTGTTGTGGTTGTTGCTCCCACAGAGGTACGGCTTTCGTCTATCATTGAGCCGCCAAGGCTTGAGTCGGGATTCAGGAGATCACTCTCAGCATCAAAGCCGTCATTCCGACTAAGGGAATCCCTGTCGGTGAGACTGTCCTGCCGCCCGGTAACGCTGTTGTCGCGCGACCCCGGAAAGTCGCTGCTGATTCCGGGCGTGTTCCCGCCCGGTAACCCGCGGTCAACGCTGCGTTCCAATCCGGTTCCGTAAGGATCGCGCGGATCGGTGGAAGCTACATCAGAGTCTTCAGGCGTGGTCAGGCTATTCTCCGAGAAGCCGCTGTCGCGGCTGGTTTCGGAGAAGCTATCGATGTCAGAATTAGAGAAACCAGAGTTTCTTCGAGTAATTGATGAGCCCGCCTGAGTGGAATCTGTAGCAGACCTATCGCCTGAGATAGCCGAACCTTGGGTCGAGCGGCTTCCAGACTGGGCGCCACCCGTTGACGAAGTCGCAGAGCCGGAAGTAGCACCGGCGCCTGAAGATCCCGCCGAAGAGCCTCCGCCAGCAGAAGATGACTGCGCGGCGGCGCTGGCTGCAACAAGAGCTCCGGAAAGCAATGGAAGGAGAATCTTTTTATCGAGTTTCATGCGTAACATAATCTTTTAATCGTTATTGCCAGAACAGAAACCTGCGCATGAGACGTGCCGGATTCGTATGAAAATGAAGCCACTTGAGACGGTCTACAGTTGAGTCGGACAAGGCGCGTCATATGCTGCGGCGACGAAGAGCATGAACCTCAGATACTTTGGCGAGACTGATACAGGGCTGCAGCGAAGCAGAAATGAAGACGCTTTCCTTCTTGAAGGCGATCGCGGGCTATTTGCCGTTGCGGATGGGCTTGGCGGTCTGCCAAAGGGCGAACTCGCAAGCCAATTGGCGATGGAGGGTCTGTCCAAGCGGATGCCCAAACAATTGACGGAGGAAAACGCCCGCGATCTGTGCAACGACCTCAGCCATTATGTGAGGAACGAAGGCATGCGTATCGCAGGGATTGAAGGAATCGCTACAACGCTGACACTGGCCCATGTGCAGGGACGACAGGTAAAGCTGGCGCATGTCGGCGATAGCGCGGGCTTCCTATGGACTCGAGGAACAGGAAAGCGCCTTACCCAGGACCAGACAATTGCTGAGCGGATGCGCCAAGACGGCGTCTCATCGATCAGCGAGTACTACGAACACGTATTGACACAGTGCATCGGGCAAGCGGAAGAAATAGAGCCTGAGTTCGTCGAATCGAAACTTGAGGAAGGCGATCGTATTCTGCTCTGTACAGATGGGCTGACCAAGACGCTGACGGATGAAGAAATCTTCGAGCTGCTTGAATCGATCAATGATCCTACCCACCTCGCCAAGCGATTGGTAGCGGAGGCAAATGACCGCGGAGGGCCAGACAACTGCACAGTTGTAGCTATCTTTTGTGATTCCTAGCGGCTTGAGGATTCCTCAAGAGGAACGAAAACATCATCAACGTTTGCCCTGGAGAAGCGCCTGTAGTTCTGGCTGGGTAACACCGCGAGGAATCGTTTGCCGTATTCTTTTCTGAGGATGCGGCTGTCGAGCAAAGTGAGCGTGCCTTTGTCCGAGTGAGTTCGGATAAGACGACCAATACCTTGCCGAAATTTGGTAACCGCCTCCGGAACGGTGATCTGTAGGAAAGGATTCCCTCCTTGGGCAGACACCCAGTGAGACCGTGCCTGAGCTACCGGATGCGTCGGGTTCTCGAAAGGCAGACGCGTGACCACCACATGTGAGAGAGCTGGTCCAGGAACATCAACGCCTGTCCAGAAGCTGTCTGTGCCGAAAAGAATCGCGTTCCCTGCTTTTGTGAACTTCTGCCGAAGTGCAGATGGAGAACCATCCTGACCTTGTACGAACAGCTGACGACCTGCTTGATTGAAAGGCTTCTCAAGACGACCGGCCACTTCGCGTAAATCCCTGTGCGAGGTAAAAAGAACAAGACTGCCGCCCCGAACCTTAAGGCAACATGCCTGGATCATCTCGGTAAGCCATTCAAGGTCCAGCCGGCCATTCTCTCCTTGCGAGGCATCCTCGGCGATGAAGACGCGCATGTTGCGCTCCAGATCGAAAGGGGAGCTAACCTGCTCGCGCTCGGCGGCGCTGGCGCCAGTCCGGCTGGCAAAGTTCTCCATCCCGTCGCCGTTATCGAGCGTTGCGCTTGTAAGCAGAACGCTGACGCCTCGGTTGATGAGACGATCCCGGAGGTAAGGGGCAACATCGAGAGGGGCGCTGCGCAAGGCTGTTACGGCGCGTCTGCCAATGCGCTCGATCCAGTACACGTGGTCGCGCTTCTCGAGCTGTATGCACTCATTGATCGAGCCATTATATGATGAGAGGAGGCTCGCCGCGCCCGAGAGTTCATCGCGGGCCGGGCCCTCATTGAGCTGCTTTGCGGCACTGCTCAAATGGGAGACCAGCTCACAGAGCGGCTCATGTAAGAGCGGTTCCAGCCAATCAGGATGTGGCAAAGGGCAGATGTCATCCTGCGATAGAAACAACGATGCGGCTTTGCCAAAAAATGCCGCAGTTGCATTCAGTGCGCTCTCAACAACTGGCAGAGCGCGGGATATGCTGTGACGCTTGAGAAGCCCCTTTCCTGAGTTCGGATTGTAGAGGCGAAGCAGTTGTCGCCGCACTGCGAAGTCGCTCACGCCAATGCCAAAGTGATCTGTTGCGACGGCCGGGATTGTGTGAGCTTCATCCAAGACCACGAAATCATTTGGGTGCAGAACGCCGGATACGTCGTTTCGTGGCTGGTAACCAGCGCCAATCAGGGCGAAGAGCAGGCTGTGGTTAACGATGAGGACATTTGCCTCCTCGACCTCTTTGCGAGCGCGCCGGTAGTGGCATGACTCGGGTGTACAGTTACGGTTATTGCACACGGGCGAATCTGCGCTCACCTGCTCCCAGACTTCCGGATCGGGGCTTGGCGCGAGCTCATGGGCGAGGCCGGTAAGGGATTCTGTGCTCCAACGCAATATGCGCTCCAGCTCGGCCTGCAGTGGCGTAGGGAAAAGGCCTTTGGCGCCCGTCATTGCCTCACGGAGACGGGTTCCGCACAGGTAGTTACCCTTCCCCATCAGCACAGCGGCCTTGAACTCACTATACTGCCCAAAACTCTCCGAACTCTTGAACAGCGTGCGACAAAGCTTGAGATCCTTTTCCCGAATCTGCTCCTGAAGCGCCTTTGTGTGAGTGGAAACGAGCAGCTGGCGCTTTCGTTCCATCGCGTGAACAATCCCCGGCAAGAGATACGCGAGGCTCTTACCGACGCCGGTGGGGGCTTCAAACAGGAGAGCATTATCCGTAGCGAATGCCTGTGCGACCGTCAGCGCCATAATCTCTTGTTGAGCGCGATGCTCCAAGCCAAGGGCAGTCACAAGCGCGCCCTTGCTGGAGAACAAGCGCTCTGCTTTCCTTGGCAGGAAGAGGGGGTCGTCCTGACCTGGACGCTGGAAGGCTTCGCTAAGCCCGATCATAAGCGACCAATCTAGCCATCCCCGCGCCCGGCGACGAGCCTAAGCTTGCGAAATAGCCGCGACGGC
The DNA here is from genome assembly GCA_964430955.1 of uncultured Puniceicoccaceae bacterium. Taxonomy (GTDB): domain Bacteria; phylum Verrucomicrobiota; class Verrucomicrobiia; order Opitutales; family Oceanipulchritudinaceae; genus CAYSHY01. The sequence continues at coordinate 27,039 of CAYSHY010000003.1, forward strand.
TTGTAAGTGTAACGCCAGTCGTCATGCTCGAGGCAGGATGTCTGAAGGGAATGTACGCAAAAAGATGCGCATCGGAGACTGGGCCGATCCCACATATTTTGCGCACTTTCTACCGGATCATGAAAAACCTTCAGGAGTTTTAGACCAAGACTCCCGAAACGCGCCGAAAACGCGTCTGACAAAAGCGGGTGTCGTGCTTTGCCTACTCTCAATCGGAATTGGGCTGGCCGCTTACAACACTTCCAGCAATATCCTGTACCTGACGCTCGCGCTCTTGCTCTCGTCCCTGCTGCTGTCGGGAATCCTTTCGTGGCTAAACTTCCAAGGCATGCGCTGGCGAATCACAGCAGATCCGCATCTGCGCGTGGGATCACCTGCAGCAATCACGCTTACAGTGGTCAACGCTAAACGACGACTGCCTTCGATCGGTCTGATATTCTGGCTTCACGCCCGGTTATCAGGCCAGAGTGCACGCTTACAATTGCCGGCAAGTCTTGGGGGAGGAGAGAACGCCGCCATGCAATGGATCTTCACGCCAACCCGCCGCGGCATGGAGCTGATCGAGATGCCGGGCGTGGAGTCGCTCTTCCCGTTCGGGTTCCTGAAAAAAGGACTACCCGGAGGGACGCCCCCTTCGGAGGTTCTGGTATGGCCGGCACGGGTAGAATACCAGTTTGGACCATGCGGGGGACAACAACTGCGGCGCATGGGAGGAGCTGCACTGAGGCGGGGTCCCGGCGCCGAGCTGGTTGCACTGCGGGCGTATCAACACGGAGACCCTTTCCGGAGTGTGCATTGGAAAGCGAGTGCTCGAACGGGCAAATTGCTGGTGCGCGAAACCGCCCAAGAGCAGAACGCAGGGTTTGCGCTGTGGGTGGGCGCAAGTCGTGAAGAGTGGGCAGACGATGAACAGTTTGAGCGCATGTGCGCATTTGCCGGAAGCCTGGCCGAGGATCTCTTTCGACGCGACCGCCTAGCATTCGCTGGGATTGAAGGAGGCTTACTTGCGCCGATCCTTCGCCTGGCGGACCTTCATGCATTCATGGACATGCTGTCGACGTTGAACAGGACAGCATCTACATCGCCGGCGCCGCAAATTCGATCCCACCCGTTAATTCAGTTCCGATCCGGGAGGTCTGGCGGCGTCATAGCAACCATTAAAGGAGAAGCTTGTGGCGAAGCTTGAACAACGGGAGATTCTACAGCTGAAGTGGCTGAGCGGGGGCCTCCTGTACATTTTTGCACTCTGGGCAGTGGCGCCGGTGGATGGTCTCGGCGGAATCGCCGCTATCTCATGCGCTGCTGCCGCCCTCCCCTTCCTCGCCAGAGCGCGGCTGACTCTTCAGTTGCGGCGACGTGCATGGAACCTCGTGGGCGGGGCAATCCTCCTTCTTGTAGCAGCAGACTTTCTCCTCTCTTCGGGCGACATTATCTCGCCGTTGGTCAGGATGATCATGCTACTGGGGCTACTCCGCTGCATCCAAGCGCGCCAACGCCGGGAGGATCTCCAATTGGTGCTTATCTCCCTTTTCATGGTGGTCCTGGGCGGAGCGCTTACCAACTCACTGCTGTTTGGAGTGCAGTTGCTGATCTTTGCACCGGGGGCGATGCTCGTCCTTTTCTTGATCCAGGCAGGAGAGAGCATCGCCAAAGAAGATCATAAGGGAGCTCTTGCACAGGATTACAAACCGACGTCCCTGTTGGTCCGCGCACTGAGGTCTCTAAACTGGCGGCTTCTCCTTCTCTGGGCTGGCCTTTATTGCTGTCTTTTGGCTGCGACCGGACTCATCTTTGTGTCCATGCCCCGGTTTCGCCTCGACCGGGCTCTCCCGTTCCTGAAACCGCCAGCTCATAGTAGCTTGAGCGGTTTTAGCGACAACATCGAGTTTGGCGAGATTACAGAGATTGCGCTCGACGATTCAGTGGCGATGCGCGCCGATGTAGCGGGAGAACTGCCCGGCCCCATTCCATTTCCGTATTGGCGCATGGCCGTACTGGATGAATATCATGGTGTCGGGTTCCGCGAATCCCGGTCTGCCGCCGAGTCGAAGCGCCTACTCAGGCAAGCGGAACTGGCCCTCAATGAGCACCCGTTAACCGCAGGCGGAGTAACCTGGACCATTTACCTCGAAGGCGGGATTAGCCGATATCTTCCAATGCCGGGCAAGAGCGACCTGATCCGCTTCCAGGGCGAGCAAGACATTACCGCCAACGCAGCCACCCGCGCGCTGACGACTCGGGACACACCGGGGAGCCTGTTCTTCTACCAACTCCAGAATGTGCAATTGGAGAGGACCATCTCCGCCACGCCATTAGATTCATCATTAACCGGACCCCGTAAATTTTCCCGGGATCAGGCGCCTAATGATTATCCGTTCACCACACTCGCCCTACCGCTTGAAGAAACAGACCGACGTGCGTTGGAGGTTCATGTGCAGGAGATCCGTGCAGGTCGGGATCTGGATGCGCAGGCTTTTGGCCAAGCCACCGTTAACTGGTTGAGCCAGCGGAAACGCTATTCTTTGCACTCCCAATTGCCGCCGGGAAGAAACGATGTGGTCGTCCGTTGGCTCGCCAGCGATGCGCCCGGGCATTGTGAGCTGTTTGCAGGCAGCTTTACGCTTCTGATGCGGGCTGCCGGATTCCCCACTCGAGTAGTGACAGGATACGCCGGGGGAACCTGGAACGGGTTTGAAAACTACTTCATGATCTCCAACAGCTCTGCACATGCATGGGCAGAGGTTTTTGACGGGAAGCAGTGGATGAGATTTGATCCGACTCCCGGCGCCGAGGCCCTTGCAGGAGCGGGAGACGCCACACTCGTGCAGGTGGATCGCACGATCCCTGCCTACCTCGACTCGCTACGGATTCTCTGGTATCGGCGCATCGTAAACTTTGACCATGCACAACAGGTAGCTTTGCTGGGTGGTATCAAAGATGGGCTCGAAAATTTGAGCAGCGTGATGCGCGCACGACTGAAAGGCCTCGCACAGAGGCTCGAAAACTGGGCGAGCGCTCCACTATCCAGGAACAATCTTCAACACCTTCTCTACAACATCGCGCTCGTTTCTGGAATCTGGCTTTGCATAAGGCTCCTTCTCTCCCGGAAGCGACGGCGACGAGACCAAGCCGCCAGTGACGCTCCATCACTACATCCCATTCGGCGACGGGCGGGAGCACTGCTGAGTAAATTCCAACACACTCGCCTGACGATGGACGATGTTCGCGAGCAGTTGGAGCTATTGCGCTACGGACCGAGCCAACATTGGCCAGATCAACCCCGGGTTGCGCTTCGAAAGGCGAGGAAGCGTCTTCGAAAAGGCAGCTAGGACTGAAACCGCCACCGCAGACCAGCAAGCATCTGATCCGGCGATCCATCCAAAGACGGGTTTCGTACAGCCGACTATCCTTCTGTACGATTTTGTCCACTCTCATCAGCTTGGTTATCGAAGCCAAGGAATATATTGAAGTCCTTGACAATCAACGTCTTTTATTCAAAAACGAAGGTATTTTAAAGCTGTTTACTCGGGCCTTGAGATCGCTGGCACAGCGACTGCTTTCATTGCAAATTGCAAACCCTCAGGTTGCGCAAAACCAATTCCAACAACGCAAACCGAATGATAAGCAGATTATTTTTACCAAGGTGGGGGACAGTGGCAGTGGTGCTACTGATCGGCATGTTCGCCAGTATGGCGTGGGCTCAGTCTCCTTCCCTTTACGAAACCGTAATGGCGGGCGGAGAGCTCCCTGAAGAGCTAACGACAGAGCAGCAAGCCGAGCTGTATGATGCTTACAAGGCTGACGGGCCGACGTATGTGAAATTCACGATCGACAACCTGTGGATCCTGATTGCCGCCTGCCTTGTATTCATCATGCACCTGGGTTTCGCCACGGTTGAGTCTGGCCTGACGCAGAGCAAGAACACAGTTAACGTTCTTTTCAAGAACCTGTGGATTATCTGCATTGGTCTAATCACCTACTACGCGTGGGGCTTCAACCTGATGTATCCCGGTTTCGAGGGCGGCTGGTTTGGCTTTGCCGGCTTTGGAATTCCCGGGATCCCGGATCTTGCCAGCTGGGGCAACGCAACAGCTCCAGGCTATGCGCTGGATATGACTACCTGGACGGACTTCCTCTTCCAGGCGATGTTTGCCGCTACAGCCGCCACAATCGTATCTGGCGCAGTCGCCGAGCGCATTAAGTTGCCTAGCTTCATGGTGTTCTCGATTCTTCTGGTGGGCATCTCTTACCCAATCACGGGTTCCTGGAAGTGGGGCGGCGGCTGGCTCGATGCAATGGGCTTCTACGACTTTGCTGGTTCCACGATCGTTCACAGCGTGGGCGGCTGGGCAGCTTTGGTCCTGGCGTTCCTGCTCGGTCCTCGCCGCGGCAAATACCTGCCCGGTGGCCGGGTGCGCCCAATCCTGGGCCACAGCATGCCTCTGGCAATGATCGGGGTTATGCTCCTCTGGCTGGGATGGTTTGGATTTAACGGTGGGTCTGTACTGAGCGCCGATCCTGTCTTGGTTTCCTTCGTAATGGTGACGACAGCAATTGCAGCAGCAGCCGGGGGGATCGGCGCCATGCTGACCTCGTGGATCGTTCTGAAGAAGCCTGACCTTTCCATGTCTCTGAACGGTGTACTCGCTGGTCTTGTTGGCATCACTGCGGGCGCAGACGTTGTCAGTGTGTTCTGGGCGCTTGTCATCGGATTTATTGCAGGCATCATTGTCGTGTTCTCCGTCATCTTCCTGGACAAGGTAAAGATCGACGACCCGGTGGGCGCCATTTCCGTGCACCTTACCTGCGGTATCTGGGGCACGCTCGCAGCCGCAATAGGCTCTCCGACAATTGTCCCGCAGCTTGTCGGCATCGTGGCGATAGGCGCTTGGACAATCCTCTTCTCCCTGATCTTCGGCCTCGCGATCCGCGCGACAATGGGCCTGCGAGTCAGCCAGGAAGAGGAAATGGGCGGCTTGGATGTGGGCGAACACGGCCAGGAAGCCTATCCGGACTTCGCGCCGTCTACTTCACGCTAACCTTAGCTTATGATTGAACCAACCGGAGTTATAGGCACAGTAATAGACAACATATGAAACTAGTAAAAGCTATCATAAAGCCTTTTAAGTTGGAGGAAGTTAAGGAAGCGCTAGCGGAGATCGGCGTGGAAGGCATGACGGTGACTGAAGTGAAGGGCTTCGGGCGCCAGAAGGGCCACACCGAAATCTACCGCGGTAGCGAATACACCGTGGACTTTCTCCCTAAGGTAATGGTGGACGTGGCAGTCTCCGACGATCTTGTTGGCAAGACGGTAGACGCGATCAAGAACGCAGCGCGAACTGGCAAGATCGGTGACGGGAAGATCTTCGTAATTCCTGTCGAGGAAGCAATCCGCATCCGTACCGACGAAGCAGGGGACGCTGCGATCTAGCACCGCACTGCCACAGCGGTTTTCTTCCAGGCCCTCTGTTCCTTCTCTCTGTGGAACAGAGGGCCTTTTTACACCAGTAGTGTCGCTCGCAAAAATAGCCGCCTTCTCTCACCACGGACAAGGCGGCAACTTTCTGCCAAGGCTGTACGATGCAGCAATTTGGACAAAACAAAGCCACCTTCCCGGGGGGAGGGAAGGTGGCACTGTCTTGGGCTATGACGCTATCAAATCACGCCCATTTCTCTGTCGCTGTCTTAACACCCGGATCTTTCGACCCGGTTCTTGGCCTATCGCTTGCCAGAAATTGTCGCTACAATAGTTGACCGTTCGGTATAGAAAAAGTTTCAAAAATTTTGGGATACTGTGGGAATTTCAGAAGATACCGAAGCATCCCTTATGCCTTACCGTGAACCCGATCGATCAGAGAACTGAATAATGAGTCAGCAAAATACGCGCCGGGTTCCTCGACCTAGCACATTTTTTGACCGTTAGGTCACAAATCGTTGAACTACAAATTCCCGATAAGATGCGAATTTCCTCAACGGTCGATATGGCCGAGGTCCACTCCGGGATCTACAATGTCGCGGACGCGCTGCTTGAGCGTCTTGACATCCGGAAAGCCGCCATCGCGCTTACGCTCCCATATGAGGCGGTCATCGACGCTGATTTCAAAGCGACCTCCCGATGAAGGAACAAGCGTGACGGCTCGCAGGGATTGGCCGAACGTGCTGAGAAGCTCCTGGGCCATCCAACCGCTGCGGAGCAGCCAATTGCACTGCGTGCAGTATGTGATGGTAACGGCGGGTCTCTCGTTCTGCGTCGAAGCGTCCATAATCTAAAAACAGTGCAGAATAAATTCCTACGCGTGCAGGAGCAAGCAAGGGACACCGTCATTGTAGCTCCCGCGGTCAGATCACAATTCCGAATTGTCACACATTCCGCCATGCAGAATGCAAGTGGGTCCCGAAGGTTGCGTCATGTCCGGCTAAGGCCGAAGTAGCTGTGCAGCAAGGAACAACAGGTCCGCGTGGTCGGCGCATAGGGCGAGGCGTGAAGCTTTTTCGTTTACACTCCTTGTGAACCCTTGCTATGCACACGTCGCACGAGTGACGCACTGGTGGGCGATCCGCCATGCGCCACCGGGCAAATTCGCTTCGCCGCGGCGGTCAAAGCCGCATCGATTATGAATGAAGAGCAGTTGAGAGAGACCCTGCGTCGTTGCCCCCCTGAGACGATCGATGCAGCCATCAAGTTTAACCTGGACCGTGACCCGGCGCACCTGCCGGTAATCGTGCTGGGCATAATCGAGCGCTTTGTTGAGCCTGATGTCCGACCAAAGGTTCGTGAGGGTGACAACTCCACGCGCCTGCTGGAAGACCTCGGCATCGACTCGCTCCTGATGGTGGAGATCGTGATGATGGTGGAAGAGGTTCTCGACATCAGGACCGAGAACGAGGAGCTTCGCAATCTACGGACGATCGGCGACATCAAGAGCTACCTGGACATGAAGATCCGGGGAATCGAGCCATCGGAGCAGCGCAAGGGGCTGGGCTTCGAAGATATCGCCGCGGTGATGCCGCATCAACCGCCGTTCCTGTTTTTACAGGATGCGCATATCGACGGTGATCACGCTGAGGGCAGCTACCGCATTACTGGCGATGAAGCATTTCTAGAAGGTCACTTCAAAGACGAGCCTATATTCCCCGCCTCAATCATGCTGGAGGCGCTGGGGCAGCTTGCAGTGCTCTACTTGTTGAAAGCTGCGAAGCCTGAGCTGTCGACGGGATCCGCGGTTGCGAAGGCATATTTTGTCTCGGCCGACGGGGTGCGCTGCCACCGGATGTGCCATCCGGGAGACACCTTGAAGATGAAGGTGACGATGCGCAACCTGCGCGACCCTCTGGCAACATTCAGCGGCGTGATCAAGGTGAACGATGAAAAGACCGTTGTCGTCGAGGAGATGACGCTGGCCTACGGAGATCCCAAGCTTGCCTCGCAAAGCTCGGAGAGCGGGCAAGCCCCCCATGACGCCGTCACAGGCGCTTGACAATAGCGCGGCCTCAGACTGCTCTCGCAGCAATACAACCATGCGCAAGGTAGTTGTCACCGGGCTTGGATTTGTAACCTGTATCGGCAGGGATAAGAGCGCCGTTACGCGGAACCTTAGGGAGATGCGGCACGGGCTACGGGTCTATGAACCCTTTGCGGCGATGGATGTGCCAGTAAAAGTGGCGGCGCCGATTGACGAATTCGATGTGGATTCGCTGGACCAGGAGGACTGGACGTTCCCCGATGGAATGCCTCGCATGCGTCTGGACCAATTGAGGGGACTGCCCCCACACGGCGCCTACGCTCTTTATTCAATGCACCAGGCGATAGCCGATGCTGGACTGGGCGCTGAAGAAATATCCAACCCTACCACTGGACTATTCACCGCTTCCGTGGGCTCGCCATCGCGTCTGTATGCTAACTTGGCGCGAATGAAGGACTATGGCCCGAACCGCTGTCCGCCCTTGGGTATCGTAGCGTCAATCGCTGGCAGCCTGAGCTTCAATCTGGTCTCTTATTATAAGATCAAGGGATCCAGCACGGGATTTGTTTCTGCGTGCGCATCCAGCGGCCACGCTCTGGGCTACGCGTTTGATGAGATCGCACTGGGACGACAGGACCGGATGTTTGTCGTTGGAGCCGAAGACTGCACGGTGGAGACGATCCTGCCCTTCCTATCGATGCGCGCTCTATCCACCAATCCGGATCCTAATACTGCATCGCGCCCATTTGATCGGAAACGTGACGGCTTTGTGGGGACTGGAGGCGCAGTAACGCTGGTGTTGGAAGAAGAAGATGCCGCACGTAAGCGAGGGGCCACGATCTACTGCCGGATGCTTGGCTGGGGGCAGGGAACCGACGGCCACCATGTTGCCATGTCGCATCCGGAGGGCGAAGGGCTTGAGCGAGCAATGAAAAACGCCCTGAAAAACGCAGGGCTCGAAGCAGGAAAAGTGGACTATCTGAACGCTCACGCAACATCGACCCCTATTGGAGACACCTCCGAACTTCGCGCGATCAAGAAGACATTTGCCGGAACTGAAGGTCCGGCAGTGAGCAGCACCAAGGCTCTGACGGGGCACGCACTCTCGCTTTCGAGCGTAATGGAGGCTGCATTTACCGTATTGTCGCTTAATGCGGGACTCATGCCCGGCTCTGCCAACATCGAGGAGCTGGATCCGGAGGCAGAGGGAGTAAACATTCTACGCAAGAGCGAGGAGCGACCCTACAATATCGCGATGAGCAATAGTAGCGGCTTTGGCGGAGCAAATGTGAGCGTAATTTTTGGCAAATAGTCTGAAAAGCCTCCTGGCAGGAACTGTATGAGAACCCTGCGGGGAGGGAAAAACATTGCGACTTCCGCCGGGTGTAGTTTGCTTCGTGCGCAGCTAATGCTGGATTTGCTGCCTATCATCCCCTTTGCTTCTGTTGCACAAGCGCATGCGCGTGTGCCAGGATCAAAGAGTATCACCAATCGTGCGCTTGCGTTGATGGCTCTATGCGACGGGCCCGCGCGTATGGATGGCGCCCTGTTCAGCCGTGATACCCGCATTATGCTTGGCGCACTCAAGGCGCTTGGCGTGCAGGTTGAACAAGACGAGAAGGCTGGAACAATAGCGCTGGAAGGCGTGGGCGGAGTGTTTCCACAGCAGAAGGCCCACCTCGATGTGGGGAATGCAGGAACTGCTGCGCGATTCCTGACTGCATTGCTGGCTGCCCAGCCCAATGGCGACTTCGAGGTTGACGGCGATGAGGCCATGCATGAACGGCCAATGCAGGGCTTGACCGACGCGCTGCAACAGGCGGGAGCCGATTTCAAATTCCTTAAGAATCCCGGACATATCCCATTCCGGCTGCGGTCCCGCGGGTTTCAGACTCCGCGTATTAGTGTGGACGCCTCCGCGAGCAGCCAGATGCTGAGCGCCCTGTTAATAGCGGCGGCAGGCGCCAATACGCCGCTGGAAATCGAATTACAGGGAAGCACTGTATCGTGGCCCTTCGTGGAGATGACTCTACGGATGATCGAACAGTTCGGCGTGCAAGTAACACGGGACACCGCAGGCGTCTTCCGGTTTGAAGGAAACCAACAGCCACGCCTTTCCCATGCTTACCGGGTAGAGCCGGACGCCACTGCGGCGAGCTACTTCCTGGCCTTGCCTGCCATTACAGGCGGCTCGATAGAAGTCGGGAATATTTCCCATTTCATGCTACAGGGCGACATTAACTTCACCACCGTGCTCGAAGCAATGGGGATGCGCGTCGAGGCCACCAGTGGAGGGCTGCGAACAACGGCATCGGGGACGTTGAAGGGCGTAACACGGGATTTTACTGCAATCTCGGACACCTTCCTGACGCTTGCGGCAATCTCGCCGCTCCTTGAAGGCGAGACCTTGATCAGTGGAATCGCCCACACACGCAAGCAGGAGACCGACCGTGTCGCCGGGATGGCTGCAGAGCTGCGTAAGCTTGGACAGCAAGTTGAAGAAGGCGAAGATTTCCTGAGGGTCACCCCGAATCGCAGTGCATTGATGGAACGTGCACAGGCTGCTGCAGAAGCAGGAGGCGGGATCGAGATCGAAACCTACGAAGATCACCGATTTGCTATGAGTTTTGGCATCCTTGGCTGCCACGACCTGCTCGGGAATCAACGCCCGTGGATCACCATCCGGGACCCAGGCTGCTGCGGGAAGACCTTTCCAAACTTCTTTGAAGAACTTGAACGCGTGAGGGCAGAATCCGCTGGAGCTGCCTCCCCCGCCACATGAGCAACAAATTCCTGATAATAACCATCGATGGGGGCGCTGCCTCCGGCAAATCATCCACAGCGCACGGGGTAGCCGAACGCCTCGGACTGCTACACGTTGATACTGGCTCGCATTATCGGGCAGTAACTTTGTTGGCGCTGCGTGAAGGGATCAACCCGGAGAATGAGGCTGCGCTGGCCGAATTATTAAAGCAAAATCCGCTCGGCGCCCAAATCGCGCATCGCAGCGCACTGGTTACGATAGGGACAGAGGTGCCTGTCGACGAGGCTCTGCGTTCACCAGAGGTGAATGAAGCTGTCTCGAAGGTTGCTGCCGCACCGGCAGTGCGCGAGGCGCTTCGTGAATATCAACGCGGCCACGCAAAGCTAGCCCAGGAAGCCGGTTTGCCCGGCCTCGTGATGGAGGGGCGCGACATCGGCTCCGTGATTTTCCCAGAGGCGCCAGTAAAGATCTTCCTCGACGCCGACACTGGCACCCGCGCCAAGAGACGCGCGGAGGAAGGTCAGATGGACTCCATCGAGGATCGCGATCGCCAGGACAGTGAACGGAAGACCGCGCCCCTCGCATGCCCGCCGGACGCCCATCGCATCGACACCGGAAGCCTGAATTTACAGCAGGTTGTGAACGAAGTTTGCCTGTTGGCCCAACATACGCCTCTCTAACGACCATGCACCTTGTTTGTCTCGACCTGGAGGGCGTGCTACTGCCCGAGTTCTGGATCGCCGTCGCAGAGCGTACGGGAATTCCGGAACTGCGGCGAACAACGCGCGACGAGCCAGACTATCATGTTCTTATGCGCTACCGGCTGGACTTGCTGGAGCGACACAATCTGAACCTGCACGCCATCCATGAGGCAATTCAAGACCTGGAGCCGCTCGAGGGCGCTGTGGAGCTCACACAGTGGCTCATGGCAAACACCCGGCTGATTATCTTGTCGGACACCTTTCTGCAGTTTGCAGAGCCCCTAATGGCTAAGCTGGGCCACCCCACCCTATTCTGCCACGAACTCGTAATCGATGAGACAGGCAAGGTGACCGATTATCTGCTGAGGCAGGAAGATCAGAAACGGAAGGCCGTCGAAGCCTTCCGGCAACTGAACTTCTTTACGATAGCAGCCGGCGACTCTTATAACGACTTGTCCATGCTGCGCGCCGCCGACCGCGGCATCCTCTTCCGTCCCACAGACCAGTTCGCCAACGAAAACGCCGATCTGCCAGTCGCACGCACGCACGAAGAGCTAAAGGCGGCAATCGAGCGGTATCTGTAGGGAACTGGGGGATTGGAGGGGTGGAACATTGGAGTACTTATCGGGTGAAGTGACGGTCATTCAATTTTTTGTAATCACCATTGGTCGGTTCATAGCAGTGGCGACGCCGCTTCTACATCGTAATCATATCCGATTTAATTGTCAGGATTTCCATCCGGCCCAATGAACCCAACGCCCATGAAAGTCTGCCCGGGCAAGCGTCCTCTCCTCTCCTGAAGGCCAAAGAGTCAACTTCAGGCTGGCGCCTTGCGGCGATCCCGTGTCGGGCTCAAGTCTCAACCAGGCGACCGGCGCGCTTCTGAATGCTCTGAAACCCGCCTCCCGTATGATCGATTCCACCTTGTGCTGGCTTTTTTCGGGCATGTATTGCCACATAATGCTGTGATAGATCACGTGCGCTTGCCCGATCTTTGTCTCCGCCAGACGCCCAGGAAGCCAGTCAACGACATCCGCAGACTCAATCCGGACCCCATTCTGACACGCCACCTGAAGGGCCGCAGATGTTCTCTCCAACCGATCTGTCTGGTCAGCCCAGATATAGGATAGCAATCGAAGACAATCTGAAGGATCTGCCGGATTCAACGGCGTGAGGTCGCAGCCAGTCCGGTCCGCTATCTTTAGATCCACATCTGGAGGAGGTTCGCCCTCCCAATCTGGGGCTATGAGGACTGGAGAATCGGGATTGCCCCACGAGAATCCTCCAAGACGGTAGTTATATTTGTCCAGGATCAGGTTCAGGCCTGCGCTTGAGCCGATCTCTGTTAAGGCAAACGAGCATCCTGTAAGTGATGCAACAACCAGCATTCCCGGCAAGAGCGCGGCAGAACGCCGGACCTCATTGGTCTGTGGCGCAAGCTCCAGACGACTCATAATGAAGGACTCATGCCGCTCCAGCGCCTGCGCTATGACCTCCCACAACTCGTCGTCAGTTGCTGCATGCGGAGGATATGTTCGCCGTAGGTTCTCATCCCGCCCTTCCAGAACCAGGGCATGGAGAGCGCCTGCTATCCTCAATGGAACAGCCGCACGCTTTGCTGAACCATCTGCAGGCCAATCCAGCAAGGCCCGCGACACAAAGCCCTCGTGTTTCAATCGCGCTGCGAACAATTCACACACCCGCGCAGTGAAAGGTGATCCAAGCTCACGGCAGGCCTCCGCTTGATACTTGAACGCTGCGATGATGTCCCCTCCAGTCATTATCCAAGTGGCTCTTGATTATCTAGCCTCAGATTCAGCATCCAAGGTTCATTCGTCAACCTCCCGAATGCAGAAGCAGCTTCGCCCAGAGGGGGCCGATTCCAAGATCGTGGAGGCAGTATGTTGGGTTCAATGCGCCAGGACATACGTCGAGAGACGGGAACGGACTTCACGGTAACCACAGACACAAGAGAGCCCCCGGCAGGCGCCAGGGGCTCTCGAGAAACGCTATGAACCAGAAACTTTTCTAGTAGCGGGAGATGAGGAGGTCGCGCTGCCAGAGGAGCTCCTTTGGCATGTGGTCCCAAAGTTTGAGGAAGAGTTCCTCGTGGCCGAGGGTCTGCACCTTCAGGGTGTCCACATCGATCTCCATGAGCTTGTCCCACTGTTCCTTGCTGAAGTCCAAACCGGTCCAGTCGATGTCGTCGTAGCGCGGCATCCAGCCAATGGGGGTTTCGCATGAGTGCCCCTCACCGTTGACGCGAGAGACAATCCACTTGAGGACGCGCATGTTCTCACCAAAGCCCGGCCACATGAACTTGCCATCGGCTGTCCTGCGGAACCAGTTGACGTGAAAGATACGCGGTGGCTGCGCAACCTTCTTGCCCATCTTGAGCCAGTGGCGGAAGTAGTCGCCCATGTGGTAGCCGCAGAACGGAAGCATGGCGAATGGGTCGCGACGCATTTCTCCGACCTTGCCTTCGGCAGCAGCAGTTTGTTCGGAGCCAACAGTTGCGCCGATATACACTCCATGCTGCCAGTTGAAGGACTGGAAGACCAGCGGGATGGTGGTCATGCGGCGGCCGCCGAAGACGATCGCGCCGACTTCCACGCCTGCCGGATCCTCCCATGCGGGGTCGATTGTCGGGCAATTGGCCGCCGGTGCAGTGAAGCGGGCGTTCGGATGCGCCGCAGGCGTCGTGCTTTCTGGAGTCCAGTCATTGCCGCGCCAGTCGATGAGGTGAGCGGGCTTATCCTTGGTCATGCCCTCCCACCACACGTCGCCATCGTCTGTGAGCGCGACGTTTGTGAAGATGGTGTCGCGGGCGCAGGACTCCATCGCATTCGGGTTAGTGTCGTAAGAGGTGCCGGGCGCCACGCCAAAGAAGCCCGCTTCCGGGTTAATGGCGCGCAGCTTTCCGTCTGGTCCCGGCTTGATCCATGCGATGTCGTCGCCGATGGTGGTGACTTCCCAACCGTCCTTACGCATTGGCTCGGGTGGGATGAGCATGGCGAAGTTCGTCTTTCCACAGGCGCTCGGGAAGGCGGCGGTGACGTAGGTCTTGCGACCCTTGGGATCCTTCACGCCGAGAATGAGCATGTGTTCCGCCATCCAGCCCTCGTCACGCGCCATGACAGAGGCGATACGCAGGGCGAAGCACTTCTTCCCTAGCAGGGCGTTGCCGCCGTAGCCCGAGCCGAAGCTCATGATGAGCCGCTCCTCAGGGAAGTGAGTGATATAGGTGTTCTCAGGATTGCAAGGCCAGGGCACGTCCTTTTGTCCTTCTGCCAAAGGCATTCCGACGGAGTGCAGGCACTTCACGAAGAAGCCGTCCTTGCCGAGCACATCGAGCACCTTTTTGCCAATGCGCGTCATAATGCGCATGTTTACAACAACATAGGCGCTATCACTTATCTCCACGCCTATCTGAGATATGTCTGACCCAATGGGGCCCATGCTGAATGGGATGACATACATCGTGCGCCCCTTCATGCAGCCGTCATACAGCTTGTTCAGCCGGGCCTTCATTACGGCCGGATCTTCCCAGTTGTTCGTTGGGCCCGCATCATCAGCGGAACGGGAGCAGATAAATGTCCGGCTTTCCACGCGAGCAACGTCGCGAGGGTCTGAACGGACCAACAGAGAGTTTGGCCGCTTTGCCGGATTCAGCCACTGCGCCGATCCGGATTCCACCATAAGCTGGCGCAAACGCTTGTCTTCTTCTTCAGACCCATCGCACCAGTGCACGCGGTCTGGCTTGCAAAGTTTTACCACGCTATCGACCCACTCCAGGAGGGCCTTGTGTTCGGTCATCTGAGTCATCGCTTCGTTTTCCACTTTGAAGGTCAATCTGAGGCCAGCTTACTGCAGGCTTACTCTTCACGATGCATTATTTCTTCTAATCGTCAACCACAATCAAACAAGCTTATCTAATAGCTATTGACTCTGTAAGAACAGTGGTGATGGATATGATAGGGAGAGAAATTTCCCTCGTGCCTGAAGATGCATAATCGATGTCCGGCGCAGGTACAATTTGCTCTCGGCTCACTCCACCAGTCGCCCTTTCGGAAGCGTAAGCGCTTCCTATTGAAGCCCCCTAAGATATGGAGTATTGCTTGTAGCGTGATCTCCAAACTACTCCCCTTACTGATCTCCGCCGTTACAGTTTTCAGCAGCGCGGCGCGAGGACAGGACCGACCAAACATCCTGTGGCTCGTAAGCGAAGACAACAGCCCGTTCATCGGAGCGTATGGAGACACACTGGCCAAGACACCCACGCTGGACGCGATGGCAGAGCGGGGAGTCCTGTATGAAAACGCCATCGCCAATGCGCCGGTGTGTGCGCCAAACAGGGCAACGATAATCACAGGGATCTATGCAACCAGTCTGGGCAACCATAACATGCGATCCCGGGCAGATGTGCAGTTTCCGTTTTTCCCGAGTTTCCTGAGGAAGGCGGGCTACTACTGCACGAACAACGCCAAGGAAGACTACAATGCCGAAACTCCCGAAGCGACCTGGGATGAGTCGAGCGGGAACGCGCATTACAAGAACCGTGGAGAGGGCCAGCCATTCTTCGCGATATTCAACTTTGGAGGCACCCACGAGAGCATACTCCATGTTGAAGAAGTGGACACGAGCACCGTAGCCCCTGCCGATATCGTTCTCCCTCCTTATCACCCGAACACACCTACCTTTCGCGAACGTTGGTCGCATTACTACAACCAGATGCGCTTGCTCGATGCGTGGGTGGCAGATCATTTCAGGCAACTTGAAGAGGCGGGCTTGGCGGACGATACGATCGTCTTCTACTACTCGGACCACGGCGGCGCCATGCCGCGGGGCAAGCGATTTCTGTTTGAAAGCGGCGTGCGCGTGCCGCTCATCGTGTACGCTCCAGAGAAATGGCGTCACCTGATGGCGAACGAGCCGGGCTCTCGGTCAGAGGAGATTGTGGCCGCTGTGGACCTGGCCCCGACGGTGCTAAGCCTTGCTGGAATAAGGCCCCAAGGTCACATGCAGGGAAGAGCTTTTCTTGGAGAATATCGTCAGGATCCGAGCGGCTGGAGCTACACATTTCGCGGCCGGATGGATGAAGTGATCGATATGCAGCGCGGCGTTCGCAGCGACCGTTACATCTACATCCGCAACTATCACTCCTTTCAGCCCAACGGGACCTTCCTGGATTACCTCTGGCGCAACCCCGCAATGCAGGAGTGGGCTGAACTATACAAGGCAGGAAAACTCAACGAGGAGCAGAGCCGCTTCTTCAAACCACCACCGCCGGAGTATCTCTTCGACATACGTAAAGATCCGCACTGCGTTAACAATCTTGCCGGGGACCCAGAGTTTCGGCCGGTTCTTAAGGAACTGCGCCAGGCAAACCGTAAGCACATCCTGCAGGTGCATGATACGGGCTTTATTCCCGAGGGAATGCTAAACGCAGCCTCGCAAGGGACTACGCCCTACCAGTTTGCCCATAGCGATGCGTACCCGCTAGAAAAGTATCTCGATGTCGCTGATGCGATACTGGACAAGGGCGCCGTAGATGCGCTTTGGACGACCCGGGAACTACTATTGGACGAAGATCCGGTTGTGCAGCATTGGGGCCTCATTGCATGTCTGACGATCGGCGCGTCGGCCAATGCGTTGCTCGAACAAATTCAACCTCTCACCAGGAGCGAGACGCCAGAGATTCGGTTACTCGCGATGGATTATCTTGCACAGTTTACCAGCGTGGACCCACGTGACCTCCTCAAGCCAATCCTGCTCGGGGAAGGATTTGACATCACCCGCGCACAAGCCGCGACAGTGCTCTACAATGTACGGGAGGTATACCCGTTGAGCCGCGCAACGTTGGAAGCTGTCAAGGAAGGGAAATACACTCGTCGGGTTGTGAACCAGTACCTGAAGGAGTTGCCGGAGTGACCGCTTACGGAAGCCGGCAATTCCCCTGGATCATTGTTACGGACGGATACTTAGGAACACCTCGCTCCCCGCTTGTGATCATCGAAGCAAGTCTTTCTGCTGCTCGCAGTCCAATCTGCTCCGGACACTCGTCGACATTTGGAATCGGGACAGGTTCTATGCCGGAATAGCTTGCGGCGCCGAATGTGATTGGACCGCACAATGGGAGCCCAAGGCAATCGGCAACCCTGGAAGCCCACCAAGGAGTCTCCGTAATTATCGCGTCTGGACGAAAACCTTTGAACCATGAACGCAGTTCTTCGGTATTCCCCTGATTGCAGTACACGGCCAAGGGTGAGAACTCGCGTCGCTCGCGGATGTGGAAGGCAGCCATAGCTCCCGACCAATAATGGTGCACCTTCTCGTAGGCGCAGCGTGTCGCGACCATACCGATCCGCTGGCAGCCCATTTGGCTCAATCTTTCGCAGAGCTCCAGCATATTGCGAAACTGGTCCGGCGTGACTTTGTGAAACCCTGGATCCAGGATATAATGTGTAGCCGAAACTATGGAAAAATCCGCCCACAGAGCTGGATCAGATGGCGCCTTGGATCGATGTATGGTTGGTAGAAATAGAATCCCTTCGACGCCACGGTTACGCAAGATCCGCACAGCCCATCGAGGGTTCTTTATGAAAGCGGCAAGAGGAACCGTCTCCCACGTAAAACCGAGTTCCTGAGCCTTGATCTTGGCGCCCGCGAACATCCGGCAGTAATAGGCTTCTGCATTCTTCGGCCAAATGTCCGTTGTAAGGGCGCAAATACCGCTAATGAGCTGCTTGCGCCTTACCTGAGCCAGCTGGGTCATTAACTTCTGGATCTGCGGCTGCGGGCGGTAGCGCTGCCGTTTGGCCTCTGCCAATACACGCTCTCGAATCGCGGGTCGCACACCTTTCTCTGCCCTTAGCGCCCGGGAAACCGTCATCGGACTCACACCCGCGGCTCTCGCGATCGTGCGTATCGTTGCACGCTCACATTCCCCTGTCGAACCAGTAAGGTCGCGGGTCGTGACGTTTCCACAAACGGCGTCGGCGGTTGGGGGCGTGTTCCTCAGGCGCTTCATCGGGCAGCCTTACGGGGCTCTTCCATGGGGTTAGGAGAGTGAATCTAGAAACGTTATTCATAAACACCGTTAGGTCAACAGCACAACTGATACTGTATCAGCAAAATCCTTTTGAGAAGCAACCGTTAGGAGATTCCTTGCCGAGTGGAGGACCCGGCGCCAATCGCGTTCTCCAATCAACTCCTTAAACCCAATGGCAGAGGGTCCTATTGGACAGCGCCAGAAGAATCACCAATGAATATACAAAGCCTGTATCGCATTATCAGACCGGCAAGCATCGCAATCCCAGCTTGCCTGCTATCCATACCGCCCCTTTGGGCCGGTACTCATCATGAAGACTTCGCATCTGCATCCGCCGCAGATAAGTTTACGGACATTGGAAGCGGCACATGGGGTGTCAGCAGCGGACGCTATGTTATCAGCTCACCGGGCAGCGCCGGCGCCGGCCTACTGGGAAACATGAGTATCTACGAGGCTTCCATAGGCGGCAACGACTACGCTCTCAGCGCCACAGTCAACATTACAGGTTCCAGCGAACTGTGGAATGACGCTGCATTGATTTTCGGATATCAGGACGAGGACAATTACTACTATGTCTCTCTTAACGAAAATAACGACTCCAACACCAATGGGCTCCTGAAAGTAAGCAATGGTACACCCAGCGAGCTGGCAGATTTCAGCTCTACGTTCAGCAGTGATACTGATTACACGGTCGAGGTGCAGCGGACAGGTTCCTCGATCGTTGTACGCATTGACTCTGTCCAAGTGGCCTCGGTCAACGACTCCACCTTTACTGGAGGCAAGATAGGATTTGGGACCAAGAATGACGCTGCGCAATTTGATGACCTGGTCCTGGAGGTTCCTGGGGAGCTCACCCTCTACAGCGAAGCATTCAACAACGAGAGCGATCCGCTGACTGATATCCTGGCAAGCGACATGCGAAGCAGCTATGCTTGGACAGCCCATGTGGGCAGTACGGCGCTACTGGCGACAGATCCACAAGTCGTTATCGCAAATTCTGCAGGAGGCCCCGCAGAAGATGGCCCCGGGTTCATCGTCTATGCGCATGCGGGAGGGGTAAACTTGCCCGGCTTGGTATGGACCGAAGATTTCTCATTCGATCCAACGGTTCATTCAAATCTCAGCTTCTCGTTCTATGCCGCGAATAGTAATGCCGCGCATGAACTGCGTGTGGCATTACGCATCAATGGTGCATGGTATGCATCCGAAGAAGTCTTCTCGACATCTTCGGGTTCATTTTCACAGCTCTCCGGAGGCGAGTACAAGGAGCTGACATTCGATACATCCGGCAGCGAATGGCGGTCTCTGAGCTTTGACGGCTCGTTCAGCAGCGGTGGCTCTACCCTATCGCTGGGATCCACGCTTGGAAGCTCACTTCCAGCAGGAAACATCACTGCGTTTGGAATTTACATGAGCAGCACGGGCACAGGCGGCAACCTGCGCTTTGACACGTTCACCATCACCTCCGGAGCAAGCGACACACAAGCGCCGAGTGTGCCCCAGAATCTGACTGCGCAGACGATCGATCAAACCTTTATCGACCTCGTTTGGAGCGCCTCAACAGACAATGTGGGCGTTGCGGGTTACCGGGTCTACACAGACGGATCCAATCCAAAGAACGTCAGTGGAACGAGCACAACGATGGGCAATCTGACGCCAGATACCACCTACTCGTTCACCGTAAGCGCCTACGACGCAGCCGAGAATGAATCTGCCCAAAGCACCGCGCTTATTGTAAGCACGGACGAGGAACCGCCACCACCGCCAGACCCTGAGATCATTGGAGCAATCGCCAGTACGGACGACGGAAATGTGGCAAGCAACACCCTGGATGGAAACCTAGGCACCCGGTGGTCTGGCCAAGGCGATGGCGCCTGGATTGAGTGGGAGTTGAACATGGACACCGCCCTCTCCGGACTTGCGATCGCATTCCACAATGGAGCTTCGCGCGTGGCGTACTTCGACATTGAGGTGTCGCTAAACGGAACTACCTGGACGCAGGTCTTTAGCGGCGAATCCAGCGGGACAACGACGAATCTCGAGGAGTTCTACTTCACGGAAGTGACCGCGCGATACATTCGCTATGTGGGGCATGGGAACAGCCAGAATGATTGGAACAGCCTCACGGAGGTAGAGATCCTGGTCGACGAAGCCCAACCTACGCCTCCAACAACCGTGAACGCGACGGCAGTCTCCAGCGCACAGATAAACCTGAGTTGGAGTGGAGCTGGCGATGATATAGCGGTTGCCGAGTACGACATCTACCGCAACGCACAATACCTGACGACTGTCGAGCAAACCAGCTACCAGGACACCGGACTGAGCGCAGACACCACCTATACCTATACCATCTATGCGGTGGACTATGCTGGTAAAGTATCGAACCCCAGCAGCGCGGCACAGGCAAAGACCCACGACCTGTCACTGCCTACCACAACGCAGCTAAGCCAGTATGGCATAACCTGGACGTTCTCTACCGCAGTTCCATATGGGCAGTATGTAACCGGCGACTACTATGTGGTGGGACCGGTTACCGTTGTGTCGATATCTCCTGCACCCACTGGAACGCGAAATGGATCGAGCGTGAACCCCATGGGCAATCGACAGGGCTATGATGACCGTACCGGCAGATTCAACACGACTGATAACCCAACCCTGCCATTCGTGCTGTATCCCGGGGATTCGCTGGTATCTTCCGTAAGTAAGCCAGACGGAGCAACCATTCAGAACGTTGGCTGCCTGGTCAGCCAGGCTGTGCTCACGGCAGTATCCACAGCACAACCTGCAGACGCATTCCGGCCAGGGTACGCTGGAACATACAAGGCGACCTTCACTGTCTCGGACATCAACTGGAGCTTGCTACCTGATCTTACGCCACCGAACTCCGCGCCAGACGGGCCAACAGTGGTCAACTCCATGTCGCGGCCACGCATTGACCATATTGGCAACTGGACGATTCAGCATGGATGCGCCGAGGAAAACTGGATCAGCGTCTCGCACCCCTGTTATGGGCGCGATTACTCAAGCACGGTGAGCAGGGCCGCGATGTTCGCCATGCTGGACACTCAGTATCGGGATGACGTCACGATCAACTTGATCCAACTCGGAATCGACAACTACAGCGTCCTGCGCGCCGGCGGCGGTTGGCCCGCAGACGGCGGGCATCACAGCGCCCGGCTGTGGCCCATTGTGTTTGCAGCAGCATTGCTGGATGATCCGGACATGCAGCTGGTGGGCGCCGATTATGGCGACAAGTTTGGAGAGAACGACCAGACATACTACGGAACCAATGGAACGCCGCTATGGGGCCGCTACTGCTCCAATCCACAATACTTCCTTGCAGGCTGCACTGGCAGCGGCGCCAAGGACTGCCGCGACCCAGATGGTTTGGTCGACGGTTGCCAAGACTACCGCAACTGTTGCACAAGCCATACTTGGGTAGGCCAGATGCTTGCCGCACTGATGATTCCAGACGCTCAGGACATCTGGGACCACGACGCCTACTTTGACTACGTCGACCGCTGGATGAGCGGCGGCGTTACGGGTGGCGGTGGGGCTGGCTCCACGTTTATCGCAGACATGTGGAATACGTATAGGTCCAGCTACTAGCAGGCGGCCGCCCGTTGTGGGGAACGCGGGCGAAGGACCTATCCGAAGGCGCCCTGCGCAGTATCCTTCATCAGGAAGACACTGCCGGGGCGCCTTCTCCATTGAATGGACTACAACCGATCCTACTTCACCCTGGGATCCTTGGCGTCCATCTGTGGACCAAAAAGGATGGCGTTGAGGAGAAGCTTTTCTGTGCCGCGGAAATAGGCCCGGAAGGTTGGAGAAAGGTTGAGAATCACAACTGCGCCCTTCCCTTGCGGCTCCACGACGACAGCCGCTGATCCCGCCATCTGCTCCAGGTTCTCCTTGGATGCGTAGCCAGCAAGAAGCGGCGACTTGGTGTAGACCAGCGGCGTCTGGTAACGGTTCTTTGATGGGGCGTAGAAGACTTCGCCGGAAAGGAAGACCGGAAGTGTTTCGCCGGTGAATCCGTAGGCGACAGGATGGGAGACATCAACCGATGTCTGGAAGATTGCGCCCCGGATCTGTTGCAAGGCCGCATCGTCACTGGCCAAAGCAAAGGGACGCCTTTCTACAGTTGGCCTGCGGGATGGGCGACGCGCACCGGCGCCGTTGGCGTTTTCTCTCTTCTGATCGGATTCCTCTTCAGCACCGATGATCGAAATATTAACCAGATTTTTCTCAACAGCCCACTTAGCGCTGGCCCCCACGCAGACAACGGTTCCGCCACCATTGGTCCAGCGCCTCAGCTTTTCGACATCAAGTCCTTCGAGTGTAGTTGTTGCACAGGGCGGCACAACCATAGCAGTATAGCGAGAGAGATCCATCCCCGGCAGCCTCTCGGGGCTCACAATGGTCACAGGGTAATCGTGCTGCACATCCAGCAAATGCCAGATGTAGCCGGCCTCGGTGGAGGAAATGCCACTGCCAGCTAAGAGAATGATCCTTGGCTGTTCCACCTGCCTAAAACTGGGACTGCCGAGATCAATGCCCTCCTCGGTAAGAAACGTGGAAACCGGAAGAACAGACACACCTTGTGATGCAATCGAATCGCTCAGGATTCTGTGGATCACCTCAGCTTTCTCCTCCTGGAGCTGAATCGGGATGAAAATGGCGCCATAGTCGAATGAGTGCCCGTACAAAGTGAAGGGCTCACGGGCAACCTTTGCGATTACGTCCTCCTGGAGCAGGTCCAACAGAACTCGCGGAGCGTTCATGCCCCTCCAATCAAGAATGTAGCCGAGCCTGCTTCGAGGAAGGGGCGCTGGCGCAGTTTTGCTGGCAGCAGTCATGCGCGGAGCCGTCTTCACTTCGCTCCATTCCAGGTTGTAAGCCAAGGGTAATGTCCACGCAGTGACGTCATAGAAGACATTCTTCTCAAACTCGCGGCGTTGTTCGATGAGCGCCTGCAGATAACGGTAGTGGGGTTGGCGGATCGGGATGAACCATGCATCTTCCCCGGCGATCTTCTCTACTGTAATTTCGTGCTGGCGCAGAACGTCTACGAACGCCAAGGCCCGTGCCGGGTCGGCTGGCGATGTAAAGCGGTAGCCCGCAAAATCCAGCGTCTGAGCTTCCCGAAACGAGTCGCGAAAAAAGGTGCGCATATGCTCATGGAATACTTCCCGCAGCTCGGTAGCTGCCTTGAGGGTTGCGAGCGCGGCTGTCACCTGGTTCTGGATCGTGAAAGGAAAAGTGAGTTCTCCATTCACACTGTCCTGCACCATCCCGCGAGAACTGGCCTGCTCAAAGAGTATGCCTATTGAGCCATTTAGATCAGTCATCGATGAGGCCTTGCCCATATAGAAATCATCGAAACTCTCGCGGGTGTAGTAGAGCCGTCCCTCGGCGTCGAACGCCCGGGCATAGTAGTGTGAGATTCTGTCGGTAAGATCATAGACCGACTGCGGCGTTAACGGATGATTGCGCTCGGGTACGCCGGGTTGAAAGAAGTAGGTGCGATCCGTCTCCATTTCGTGGAAATCGAGAACAAAATTTGGCATCCACTCACGATAGACTTCGAGCCGTCCCCGGCTCTCAGGTTGGGTGAGCATCATCCAGTCGCGGTTCAGGTCGAACCAGTAGTAATTTGTGCGACCAGTCGGCCAGTCCTCACGATGTTCACGCGTGTTCGGATCGGGATTGGGGTTCTTGCCCACGTTACTGTTCGTCCAGTGAGCGAAGCGATCAAATCCGTCGGGATTGAGCGAAGGATCCAAGAGGATAACGACGTTATCAAGAATCTGCTGAACCGCGTCGTCCTCCGCTGCCGCCAGGAAATAGGCAATGACAGGCGCCGAATTGGATGTACTGGGCTCATTGCCGTGAATCCCATAATTGAGACTCACAATGACCGGCATCAGGTTTAGATCCAGCTCAGGTGACCGTTCGGGATCCATAAAGCGGCGTTGGCGCTCGCGAATTTGGTCGCTACGCTTGAGATTTTCCGGCGAAGAAATGATGAGGTGAAGCAACGGCCTGTTCCCGTGGGTGCGGCCATGCTCTCTTATTTCAATACGGTCGCTCTCCAGGGCGAGTTGGCGGAGATATGCGGTAAGCTCCCCATGCGTCAGGTGGCGATCGCCGATCTCGTAGCCGAGGAACTCTGCTGGCGAGGTTATCGCGGGATCATATTCAATACCCTGCGGCAGATACCTAGGGGCGGCAGACAAGAATTGAACAACAAACAGCGGGAAGAGAATTGAGAGCAGCAACTTGTGCATGTCAGAGTAAAAGCAAACCGCAGGGCAAGGGCAAGTGACGAGGAGGGAAAGGCAGACCCATTGCCTGACACGGATTCCCTCATCTCACATCGCTACGGCCATTGGTTTTTAATAAAGTATCACTTTGTTTTTCTCTTGAACTCATACCTTTGGCGAAGATAACTAACGCTGATAGCGTTCATAAAATCGAACTCACTGGCGCCGCCAAAACATGACTGCCTCAAAATCCCAATTTTTTGCTTCCAGCTCGATTCTCGGACTTCTTGCTGCATCGAGTAGCGATGCCGCCATCATCACGAACACGAGCCTTGGTCTTGAGGGTCTCACTGTCGAGGGCGGCAGCTTCGATTTCGCGATCTGGAATGTTGACGGCGTAGATAGTAACGAGTTCAGCTTTTCCGCCAGCAACATCTCTACGCCGGGATGGACTATGCCCGGTTATTGGGGCGGGCCATACCACAGCTGGTATATCCCCGGAACATTTTTTCCAGGTTTCTCAAGCCATTGGATCCGGGCTGTAGGATCCGGGGGCGAATTTGCGGTCGAAGATAATCAGCTACTGGCAATTCCGGAGGGCGGGATCGTTGGACCTTCACTTGCTTTTTCTTCGGGGTATTTGTATCCCTTGTCGAACGGCGATATCTACGCACCTGGGTTTAGCAACGGCGTCCCGGGCTACATAGGTTTCCAATTCCAGAAGAACGGCGCAACGCTGTATGGATGGGCTGAAGTGGTGATGACCAGCGGCGAGAAATTTGGCGACTTCCAAATCAACAGCTGGGCATTTGATGACACAGGCGCACCGATTCAGGTCGGCGTAGTACCCGAACCTGCGGCAACTGGCGTTGGGCTGGGCGCGTTGGCGCTTGGAGCGGCCGGAGTGATTCGCTGGCGCAAAAACCGGGCACAGCAAAGACCTTTAGCTGAGTGAAGTCGGCGTAATCCGCGCCATCAGGTGCATCATTTGAAGCCTTCGCCGCAGGTTCAGATAGTCCTGAACTTTGGGGCGCATCGAGCTCCAGGATGTTGAAGCTTCAGGCTCGCCTTGTTTTAGCGCAAGCACACGCAATGAGCTTAGTTCGTTTTCCATATTCCTGATGATGAGTCCAGATGCTCCCCCAAGCCCGCGCAAGGTCTTGCTCATCGGCTGGGACGCCGCCGATTGGAGTGTGGCGCAACCACTAATCGAGGCTGGGAAAATGCCCTCCCTCAAGCGCTTGATTGAGGAGGGAGTCTCCGGGGATCTTGCGACCATACGTCCGGTGCTTTCTCCCATGCTGTGGACAAGCATCGCTACAGGGAAGCGCGCCTGGCAGCATGGCATTCATGGTTTCACGGAGCCTTGTCCGGAAACCGGGGGAATCCGGCCAATCACAAACTTGTCCCGCAAGACAAAGGCGATCTGGAACATTTTAAACCAGCGAGGTTTGCGCAGCAGTGTAATAGGCTGGTGGCCGTCACACCCGGCTGAACCCATCAACGGGGTGATGGTTACCAATCATTATCAACGCGTTGGTAGAAGCTCCGCGGGGAATTGGGCGGCGCTTGCGCCCGGGACGGTCCACCCGCAATCGATAGCCGGGCCACTTAGCGCCCTGCGCATTCATCCGAGAGAACTCGAATTTGAGCACGTGCTTCCGTTCATTCCGCGGCTTGCAGAGGTTGATCAAAGGAAAGATAGGCGCGTCAACACTTGCGCGACGATCATTGCAGAGATCTCCAGCATTCACGCAGCAGCCACGGCATGCATGCAGCTGGAGCCCTGGGATTTCATGGCCGTCTATTACGATGGAATAGACCACTTTGGCCACGGTTTCATGAAGTTTAATCCCCCGCGCCGCCCGTGGA
>CAYSHY010000003.1:53168-90140 GCA_964430955.1 uncultured Puniceicoccaceae bacterium
CGCGGCAGCCTACCAGTACCATGACATGATGCTGGAGGTTCTACTGGGCCTGGCTGGCGATGATACGACAGTGATGCTCATCTCAGATCACGGATTTGAGCCTGGAGCCCTTCGACCACGGGAGATTCCCAATGAGCCTGCAGGCCCGGCAGTAGAGCACAGCCCCTACGGTATTTTCGTGATCCGCGGCCCGGGAATCAAGGCTGGAGAGCGCATCCACGGGGCGAACCTACTGGACATAGCCCCTACCCTCTTGCACCTGTATGGGCTCCCGGTGGGACGAGACATGGATGGGAAAGTGCTGGTCAATTGCTTTACAGAAGATCAGCAGCCAACCTACATACCAAGCTGGGACAAAATCCCAGGAGACGACGGAAGGCATCCGCAAGACACAACTATTTCGCCAGCGGAGTCTCGTGAAGCAGTCAAGCAGCTCGTAGATCTGGGGTACATTGACGAACCGAATTCAGATCAGGCTGAAGCCGTGGATGAGACGGTGAGGGAGTTGCAGTTCAATCTTGCGAACGCATATCGCGATGGGGGACGTCAAAAGGAGGCGGCGCAGATCCTTGAACGATTATGGATCCGCTGGCCATACGAAAGTCGCTTCGGGCAGGGCCTCATTGCTTGTCAGCTTGCGCTGGGCAACCCCACGGCGGCGCGGCAAACTTACGATCTACTGGAGGTCAGGAAGAAAGAAGACATGGCAAGGGCTGCTGAAGAGCTAAAGGCCCTCATGGAAAGCTTGGAGACTGCCCCCAACAAAGAGAGAAAAGATCCCCCTGGTCCCGCGATGATCCAGCGAATAAGGCGGCTCCAGGCCAGAGCCGGGAGCAACCCTCAGGCGCTGCGCTATTTTAAGGCGAGCATACTTAGTGCAGAAGGACACCATGAAGATGCGTTAAAGACGTTACCCGCCGCATCAGAAGTTCCCGATAATCACAAGCCGTCCCTACTGGGAAAGAAGGGTGAAATATATCTAAAGCTCGGCCGGTGGGAAGAGGCTGGAGCTGCTTACCAGGACGTTCTTCAGCTGGATCCCAAAAATGCGGCTGCCCACCTGGGGCTTGCCAACAGCCTCCTCCGCAGAAAGCATTACTTTGAGGCGGCTTCCGAGGTTACAGCCGCCCTGGAGCTACAGTTTCACAATCCCTATGCTCATCTCCTTTACGGGCGGGTCCTACTTCGACTTGGGAACGCACGGCTTGCGGAGCAGGTGTTGCTAACATCAATTGCACAGGCCCCACGCTTCGTGGCTGCGCACACGCTTTTGGCCTACGTCTATGATAAGCGACTAGAGGATCCTGAACGGGCGAAAGCGCATCGCGACTTGGCCAGTCAAGCCCGGCGGGCTCAGCGGGCGCTCAGGAACGGCGATAGCCCAGAGGATCTGCTCGTTCATTTGGACGCACTACCAGCCATGCCTTCAATAAACGGCAGGCTTTCCAACACAGGGAGGGCTCCGCTTATCGTGGTGTCGGGTCTGCCGCGATCGGGAACTTCATTGATGATGCAGATGCTGCACGCGGGAGGAATTGAGGTAATCACCGACGATGAGCGGACGCCGGATGCCTCGAACCCAAAGGGTTACTTTGAGGATGAGCGCGTGAAGAGGTTGGCAAACGAGACCGCCGACGACACAGCGTCCTGGCTTGAGGAGTCACAAGGCAAGGCGGTCAAAATCGTCGCGCCATTGCTGCCCTTCATCCCAGATCACATCCCACTAAAGGTTATCTTCATGGAACGCGCGGTTGATGAAGTTATCCGCTCTCAACGCACCATGCTATCACGCCAGGGAAAGACCGGAACTGACGAAGCGGCTTTGGCCCGGGCGTATGGAGAGCACCTTCGGCAGCTTATTGAGTTCTGTGACTCACGGCGGAACATGGACTTGCTGCCCGTCGCTTACTCTGAAGCCATTGCGTTGCCATCAGACGTAGCAAAGAAGGTGGCCGGATTCCTTGGCCAAGGCCTAAAGACAGATGCAATGGCAGGAGCTGTGGATCCGAATTTATACCGCGAGCGAAAGTGAGGCCGACTCTCTCGTTGCTATGCGAGATTGACGGCCTCTGATGGACGGGGATCGCCCAAAATGGAAGAGGGACAGTCAGAGAAGCGCACTCCGGTGACGCCAGATCGTTAGGCTTTGCACGCGGAAGCTCCCTCCCCCATTGTCCACTTGCCCGCGCCGCCCGGCGCACGCCGCTATTTGCTATCTGAATGAGTGGCTGTATTTTGTGAGCCTATGGCAGAAGAGAGGGAGTTGGCGCTGGACGTTGCGGTGATCGGCGGTGGATTTGCAGGGGTATATTGCGGGAAGGCCCTGGCGAAATGTCTCAGGGGAACCGGTCTAAAAGCGGGCATCATTTCAGAGGAGAACTACACTGTGTTCCAGCCGATGCTGCCGAGCGTGGCGGCGGCTTCGATATCCCCCCGTGATGTAGTAAACCCGATCCGTCAACTATGCCGGGGTATCCGGGTTTACAAGGGGCGTGTGGCAAAGATCGATGTTGAGAACAAGCAGCTCCACGTAAACGCGGGGGACTTTACCCCGAACGTCATCATCAGCTTCAAGCACTTGGTGATAACGCTTGGCGCACTGGTGGACTTGAGTCGTGTGCCGGGAATGCCGGAACACGCATTACTGATGCAGAACGTAGGGGACGCAATGAAGGTGCGGGCCACGATCATTGGCCGATTTGAGGAGGCCAACCTGGTACTGGATCCTGAAGTGAAGCGTCGTTTGCTAACATTCGTGGTGGTTGGAGGCGGCTACGCAGGCGTTGAGACCGCAGGCGAGATCTTCGACCTAATGCACGCGATCCACCCCTACTACAGCAATGTAAACGAGGACGACTTCGGCGTAGTGCTGGTCCACAGCCGGGACCATCTGCTGCCGACG
Source organism: uncultured Puniceicoccaceae bacterium (assembly GCA_964430955.1). Taxonomy (GTDB): domain Bacteria; phylum Verrucomicrobiota; class Verrucomicrobiia; order Opitutales; family Oceanipulchritudinaceae; genus CAYSHY01. Next base: position 56,071 of record CAYSHY010000003.1, read on the forward strand.
GCATCGCCAGAACTGGGTCGCTACTGCCAGCGTATCCTGGAGGCCCGGGGGATGCGGATATTCCTGAACGAGCGAGTGCAGGCAATCACAGCCAACAGCGTGTTTCTGGGCGATGGATCACGCATCGAATCAAGCAGCGTCATTTCAACAATTGGCAACGGCCCGCACCCACTGGTATTGAAACTGGCTGAAGATCTGGGAATCGAACACGAGAAGGGACGATTGAAAACTGATGCGTATATGCGCATTGCCGGCATCGACTGGTTGTGGAGCGCAGGCGATTGCGCCGCTGTCCCTCACCCCGCGGGCGGCACGTGTCCTCCAACCGCACAATTTGCACAGAGACAGGGCAAGGTGATGGGACGCAACATTAGCGCCTCACTTCGCGGTGAGCAATTAAAACCCTTTACATTCAAAGGACTCGGAGAACTTGCAGCGATCGGAAACAGGAAGGCGATCGCGCAGCTCGGTCGACTGAAGTTCCAAGGGTTCTTTGCATGGTGGCTCTGGAGAACAGTGTATCTGGCAAAGTTGCCGGGTATGCAGCGTAAGCTGCGCATTATCACCGACTGGACGATGGATTTGTTCTTCCCGAAGGACATTAACCTGCTGAACCCCCGCTACACTCGTCCATTGAAGTTCGTGCACCTGGAACCGGGAGACGTACTCTTCAAACCCGGAGAGCCCGCATTCTCACTCTACTTCGTGAAGGAGGGCGTGATCGATGTGAAGGACGGCGAGCATCTTGTTAAAGAGGTCATGGCAGGGGACTATTTTGGAGAGCGAGCCCTGTTACAGGATCGTATCTGGCGCTATACGGCAATGGCCCGTACGCCGTGCACGCTGATCGGACTCGGAGCGGACGAATTTCTGGCCATAACCGAAGGCAGTCAGGCATTACGCCAAATCTTTACCCGGTCTGCACAGGCCTACCTCACCACATCCGATCTACAGGAGTTAAAAGCCCACCTTTCCAAGAAGACGCTTGCGAAGACTGCAAGAGATCTGATGAACCCGGATGTGGACTGCGTAACGCCCGAGACGTCCGTGAGGGAGGCATTGGCCCTTTTTCGCGCCAAACGGCATGGAAGCTATCCAGTGGTGGATGAGAAGGGTATGCTGCTGGGATCGCTGAAGCGCGATACCTTATTCGACTTCCTGAAGGGACGGCCCATAGGTAACGCCACGATCAAGGAACTGCCATTTGATCAATTGCCGCGCACGGGGCTGGACAGCACCGGAGAACGGGTTCTTGAGATGCTGCTGCGCTCAAACCGGAACAAGATCCTGATCACGGATGAGGATGGAGTGCTCGAGGGCATCATCACTATGGTGGATCTGATCGAGGATTCATTCAGCGACCCGGAAGCACACGAGGATGACGGACTCCAGGCTGAATGGCGCGGGTGATGCTGACCTATCACCTGCACATGGAAGAAAGCATGTCAGAAGTGGTCAGTAAGCGGAAACGCTACATTGCGTTTGGGCTGATCCTTCTGTTTGGCGGTCTGACAATGGCGGTGCTGACTTTTATCACAGTCATTGGCCCAATCCTGGGACTCCTTATTGCCTTTGCCGGGTTGATGGTGCTCTTCAAGAGCGGTCAACACGAGCTGCCGCCTCCAGATTGAGAACAGAACGGAATCATCCCGATCTCAAAGCTAATGCATCCCCGGGGAAACCATGTCGGTCTTCCCCTTGTGCTTCGCCCTCAACCGGATAAGGTGCAGGTGAGGAAACTTCATGTCGAATATTGCCACAGGCCTATACACGGATCGCTATGAACTTACGATGGCCGCGACATACTGGCGCGACGACCGGGCGGACGAGCCTGTTGTATTTGACTACTTCTTCCGGAAGCTGCCTTTTGACGGCGGCTTCGTTGTCTTTGCAGGGCTTGGCCCGTTTATCGAGGCATTACGCAGCTTCCAGTTTGGTGAGCGTGAACTAGAGTTTCTGCGCTCTGACGGATTTGAGGACGCCTTTCTGGACTACTTGCGCAGCTTTCGATTCAGAGGCAGCATTTGGGCGCCTCCCGAAGGCGAGGTGGTATTCCCATATGAGCCCATTGTGCGTGTAGAGGGCGGGTTGATTGAAGTTCAGATCATCGAGACCCTGTTGCTCAACACCCTCAACTTCCAGAGCCTCATTGCTACGAAGGCTGCTCGTTGTGTGCGCGCAGCAGATGGCGCCGTGATCAGCGAGTTTGGTATGCGTCGAGCCCAGGGCGACGGTTGCATGGCAGCAAGCCGCGCAGCATTCATTGGGGGCTGCCAGTCCACATCAAACATGCAGGCAGCCATGGCTTACTGCATCCCTGCTGCAGGCACTATGGCCCACTCGTTTATCCAGAGTTATTCAGACGAACTGACTGCTTTCCGGAAGTTTGCGGAAGTGCATGGCGCAAACACGGTCGTATTGCTCGATACCTATGACACGCTACGGTCGGGACTGCCCAATGCGATTACCCTGGGCCATGAACTCAGGAACCGAGGACAAAAGCTGGCGGCGGTAAGATTGGACAGTGGGGACTTGGCGTATTTGTCCCGCATGGTGCGGGCCGGACTCGACGAAGCAGGTCTACAGGAAGTTAAGATCGTTGTGTCCAACCAGCTCGATGAGTATCTCATTCGCAGCCTGGTGGAGCAGAAGGCGCCGATCGACATCTACGGCGTGGGCACATCTCTGGCGACCGGTGCGCCAACGGGCGCTCTGGACGGTGTGTACAAGCTGTCGATGATTGACGGCCACCCTCGGCTAAAGATGTCTGAGTCGGTTGCAAAATCCACATTGCCCGGCAGGAAGAAGATCCTGCGCTACGAAAACAACGCCGGAGAGTTCATGGCAGATGCGATCGTTCTCGATGACGAGGATGATGTACAGCTCATGGTGCATCCGTTTGAGCCCCTGCAGCAACTGGATCTTTCGGCTTGGAAGGCCAGACCGCTACGCCAATTGGTGGTAAAGAATGGGAAAGTCTCCTATGATCTGCCAGCGGCGGCAGATGCCGCGGATTACGCCCGAGAACGTCTCAACCGGCTACCGCCAGAGCACCACCGATTTGAACATCCGCATGTTTACAAAGTTGGCCTGAGTCCCAGGCTTCGGACCCTGCGCGATGAGCTTCTCGAACAGGCATGCAAGAAACTTCAGCCATGATCACAGCATTGATACTTGTCGACGTGCAGCGCGATTTTCTTCCCGGGGGCCGACTGGCCGTAGAGGGCGGCGACGCGATTCTGCCGGTGCTCAACCATCTTGTTTCTCGCTACCCTATTGTTGTTGCAACACAGGATTGGCATCCTCAGACGCATCTCAGTTTTGCCAGTAATCATCCCGGAAAGCAGCCGTTCGACAAAATCCAGTTGGACGGGATTGACCAAACGCTCTGGCCTGACCACTGCACGTGGGGATCCGAAGGAGCAGCGTTTGCCCCCGAACTCGATATGGGGCCGGTAGCGGCCATCTTCCGCAAAGGCATGGACCCACGCGTGGATAGTTATTCGGCGTTCTTCGACAATGGTCGTCGGCACAAGACGGGGCTGGCGGAGTGGCTACGGTCCATGGGGGTCGAGGCCGTCCATATAGGTGGGCTGGCGGCAGAGATTTGTGTCGCTTATACGGCTCGAGATGCAGCCGAGCAACATTTCAAGGTCGCCATCATCGAAGACGCTACGCGGCCCCTGTCTCAGTCAGATTTCGATCATGCGTGCGAGGATCTCAGGCGCAAGGGCGTGACCATCGCTCCAGCTCGGGAACTACTTTCACGATAAAGAAGGGCCCGTGCTACGGAGTCGGTTGCGCATTCTGAAATTGCATATTCCTGTGGGCGTCAGCTTCTGCAGTTTTGGCGTCTGGACGCGCCTGGTTTGCGACGGGCTTGAAGCTGCTGGAGAATTCCAAGCGGCTTGGAACCGATAGGTAGACGCCAAAATTCAGCCGCAGGCCCCAGCCGGCTAAACCTTGGAAAGCGGTCTTGCAGTCATCCGTGGGGCGCTCTCCAATCTGCCCGTGAACAGGAAGCCCAATGCAGGGAAGTCGGAACAACCTGGTGAGGACCAGTCACTGGCCAACCGTGGCTTAAGCACTGTTCCGGCAGGTTTCTGGGAGAAGATGGGCGTGTGGCGCATGCGCGGCCATATGGGTGTTGCTGAGTATGGTCGCTTTCTGGCCGAAAGACCAATCGCACTGGGATTTTGCTTTCTTTGGGTCCTCTCTTCGAGCTTTGGGCAAACCTTCTTTCTGTCGCTGTTTCAACCTTACTGGGTGGAGTCCCACGGATTGAGTACGGGCGGCATCGGCGCAATTTATGGCGGCGCCACACTTGTAAGCGGTCTCCTCCTGCATCGCATTGGCGTCTGGATCGATCGCGCATCGGTGCTCAGCGTGGCTGGCGCTGCGGGTGTCGGACTAGCACTGGGGGCTATCCTCTCCGCTTTCAGTATCCACTGGTCGATGCTTCTGCTCGCAATCTTCCTGCTGCGGTTCTGCGGGCAGGGCATCAGCTCCATGCTTGGTGGGATAAGCGCAGCCCGCTGGTTTCCAAATGCTCAGAGTAAGGCCACCAGCGTGGTGAATCTCGGTTATCCGACTGGCGAGGCAATATTTCCCTGGCTGCTCCTCACCCTGATTACGTTTACAGGCTGGAGAACAAGTGCGCTGATTATAGCCGGGATCGTTCTCCTGATTATTCTGCCGCTCTCACGACTTGCGGCATTGCGAGCAAACGTCCCTCTCGCCCAGCCGCCCGAGGCGATCCGCAGCCGCCAGTCCGGACATAGGAGCATCTTCCTGGACCCTCGGTTTCTTCTCATCATGCTGGTGATCACGGCGCAGCCCTTCATTGGCACCGGCGTCATATTTTTCCAGGCGATCATCAGCGAGGAGCATGGGTGGTCTCCCTTCACGTTTGCCACAGGTTTCTTGATCTTTGCGCTTGTCCGCGCCGTGTGTTCCATTTTTGCAGGGGCTTGGGCAGACGCTGTCGGCCCTGCACGGCTTTTTGGCGCACCGCAGTTTATCCTCGGCGCATCAATGGTTCTCCTGGCATTTCCATACGAGTGGGGGGCCTACCTGTTCTTCTTTCTCATGGGATTGAGCTATGGTATCGCCAGCGCGATCATGACACCGGTCTTTAGCCTGGTTTTTGGGTTGAACCGCATCGGAGAAGTCCGCGGGGGCAGCGCTTCCCTTGGCGTGTTTTCCACTGCAGTCGCCCCTGCCCTCTTCGGCTTTGCGATACAGTTCGGGATGAGCGCATCCACAGTGATGCTCGTTTCTGCGGGATGGCTTCTGGTCATCGCGTGGCCGGCGAGCATCTACGTGCGCAGGAAATACCTGTAATTGATCGCTTTGCGCGCTGAAGAATCCAGATCTGACTCCCATGTAACAGGCCATGCCGATTACGCGCTAGAATCGGCTCATGGCCTACGACTGGCAGCAGCCAGATTGGCCAAAGTCGAGGCGCCCGCTATGAGTTAAATCCGTAGAAGGCACCGAGCCCAAAGGCACTCCACGAAGGCCCCCTTACCGCCTTCCGCCTGTTCTGAACGGTGAAGCAGGCAAGCCTTCTTTGTTCATGAGATTTGCACTCTCTGGATTGTCGCTCCATGCGTACCTTACGCGCACTGGCGAGGAAACTTCCCCGGACCTTACAACCACTTGATCTCCTTCGATGACGGCGTCTGCCGGGTGGAAAACGCCGTCTGCACCGCAGATCTCAAAGCCGCTGAGTACATCTCCACCAACTGCAAGGCCGCTTCCGACATGCTTGAACCGAAGATACACGCGGTCGCCGCGGATCTCGCTACCATCATAGACAGGACCCGAATAGACAACGTCAGCGTCGCCATAAACCACCGCACGGGCCGCCAAAGCCAATCTGCGCCCCACATCCTGCTTGTTCTTGGGGTGAATGTCACGGGCCTCTCCAATATCGATCGTCACTGCCTGCCCGACTGACGGAAGAATAAGTGTTTCAGATTGAGACTGGCGTAACGCAGCCCAACCACTTTCTGCAGCAGGATCTCGACCGGTGTCCCAGTTTGCCAACTGCACATAAAGGAACGGGAAGTCTCCGAGCCCCCACTGGGTCCGCCAGCCACTGATAAGCTCTGCAAATCGGTCCCTGTAGTCGTACGCCTCGGGAATATTTGCGTTTGCCTCTCCCTGGTACCAGAGCACGCCCTTGATGGGAAACCTGGTTAGCGGATGGATCATCTTGTTGTACAGCGCCATGGGGAGACGGTTCACGCTGCTTGGCGCCTGCACAGTGACGGAGGACGGCTTGAAACGCCATTCACCAGCAAGCGGAATTTCCCGCTCAATGGTTTTGAGGTAAAGGCTCTCAGCCGCTCCCAGAATGCCGCCATTGCCACCGGTGTCTTCGACCCTCACTGCAATAACGTTCTTACCTGATTTAAGGAGAGAGGAAGGAAGCTCATACACACGGTCCACGTCCCACTCAAACCCTTCGCCGCCCGCGCCTCCAACGCGATGACCATTCACAAATGTGGTGTCCCTGTTGTTGATCCTGCCAAGGCCCAGCGAAACGGCCTTCGTGACCTCACCCACATTGAGCTCGATCGTCTTGCGATACCAAACTGTGCCGTCTACGCCGGGGAAGCCCTGTTCCTCCCAGGCAGCCGGCGCCTTGATGGTGGCCCAGTTCGAATCATCCAGCGATGGTGAAGCCCAAACCGCTTCTCCGTTGCGCATGCCAATGTCCTCATCCGGGATCGGCTCGCCGATGATTGCCTCGATCTTGTCAACAAGCTCCTGCCGACGTTGACGATCCTGTTCCGCAACCTCTTCGGCAGACGGACGCTCCACTCCATCATCAAAGTGATGCATCCAAGGTTCGATTCGGGTACCGCCCCAGCTCGAGTTTATCAGGCCAATAGGCACATCCACCTCCTTGCGCAGTTCCCGGGCAAAGAAATATCCCACAGCCGTGAACTCCTTCACCGTCTCCGGGCTGGTGACCTCCCAACTACCACCCGACAACCGATCCGACGGTTGCGACGCCCAACCCCGGGACACCTTGAAGTGCCGAATCTGACTGTCCGTTGCGGCTGCCTTCTCAGCGTCAGGGTTGGCAGAGGAACCGACAACCATCTCCATATTTGATTGGCCGGAGCACAACCACACATCGCCAACTAGAATATCCCGAATCAGCACGCGCTCATCGCCTGTAACGATTTCGAGTCTGTATGGACCGCCAGCTTCACGAGCGGAGAGGGTCGCCATCCACGAGCCGCTGCTATCTGCAGTAGCCGTGACCGACTCTTGCCCGAGGCGCACCGTGATGGTCTCGCCGGGCGAGGCCCATCCCCATACAGGGATTGCTTGCTCCCGCTGCAGGACCATTCCATCTCCAAAGATGGAAGGGAGCTCCAGCGCTCCAGCACACGCAACCGCACCCAGTCCTATTCCGGCAATCGCAGCAAGGTGTCTCATCAAGTCCACCGGTTAATCCCACAATCGCCGACGTGCAAGCGCCTTATGCGGGAATTGCCTTTCCTGCCTTCGAGTAGACGACAAAAAACCCGCAGGCGTTTTGGAACCTGCGGGTTTTTAAATGGTGGGCGCAACAGGACTCGAACCTGTGACATCCTGCTTGTAAGGCAGACGCTCTAACCAACTGAGCTATGCGCCCGGAAAGTGAAGCTGTGCACCATCGCGAGACAGCGCACGTCTGTCAACGTTCCGATTCACCCTTGGCGCATTTTTTTACGACAAAGGCAAATGAGGGCTACATCTTAGCGATGATGGCGTCGCCAAACTCGGAGCACTTTACCTCCGTGGCGCCGTCCATGAGACGAGCCAGGTCGTAGGTGACCGTGCCGGCAGAGATCGCGCCTTCCACACCCTTGATGATTAGGTCGGCGGCTTCGCCCCAGCCCATGTAGCGCAGCATCATCTCGCCAGAGAGGATCACACTACCGGGATTCACCTTGTCTTGTCCTGCATACTTTGGCGCAGTGCCATGAGTTGCTTCGAAGATCGCGTGGCCGCTGTCGTAGTTGATGTTGCCTCCCGGCGCGATACCGATACCGCCGACCTGAGCCGCCAGCGCGTCGGAAATGTAGTCGCCGTTAAGGTTCAGCGTCGCCACCACGTCATACTCGGTTGGGCGGGTAAGGATCTGCTGGAGGAATGCGTCTGCAATGACATCCTTTACGATGATGCCTTCTGGGAGCTTCACCCATGGTCCACCGTCGAGGAGCTGGCCGCCAAACTCGCGACGAGCAACTTCGTAGCCCCAGTCGCGGAAAGCGCCTTCGGTGAACTTCATGATGTTGCCCTTGTGCACCAGCGTCACACTGCGACGGCCCTGATCAATGGCGTAGCGGATCGCTGCGCGCACCAGGCGTGCGGTGCCTTCCTTGGACACAGGCTTGATGCCGTAACCGGCGCTGGCTGGGAAGCGGACCTTCTTGTAGCGGTCCGGGTACGTCGCCTTCAGCCACTCGCCAAACTTCTGCGCTTCTTCCGTGCCTTCCTGAAACTCGATGCCGGCGTAGATGTCCTCGGTGTTTTCGCGGAAGATCACCATGTCCACGTCTTCAGGACGCTTCACGGGGCTTTGCACGCCCTGGAAGTAGCGCACCGGGCGTTGGCAAACATAGAGGTCAAGTTCCTGGCGCAGCGCAACGTTGAGCGAGCGAATGCCGCCTCCAACTGGCGTTGTGAGCGGGCCCTTGATGCCCACCAGGTACTCCCGCATCGCCGTAAGGGTGTCTTCAGGCAGCCAGTTCCCCGTTTGTGTGTGGGCCTTTTCACCGGCCAGCACCTCAAACCACTTGATCTTGCGCTTGCCGCCGTAGGCCTTTTCCACTGCCGCATCGAACACCCGTTGCGAGGCGCGCCAGATGTCCGGTCCAATGCCGTCGCCCTCAATAAATGGAATGACTGGCTGGTCCGGCACTGTCAGCTTGTTGCCTTCACAGGTAATGCGTTCGCCCTCAGGTGGTGTAAGGTTTTCGTAAGCCATGGTTCAGTAAATGATTCACGCGCCGCAGTACTCACAACGCGAAACAGGTAATAGAAACGCTCCAAGCGGGAAACTCCAGCAGAATCCGAAATGGAGAAGATTGGAGAATTGGCAAGTGAGGGTCCGCTCAATCCCTAAAACGGCAGCAAGCTGCCGCACTCCATACGTCTCTCAGAGCCGTCGACGTATCGGCCCACGGCCCACGATTCCTGTATTCCATTATTCCAACATTCCAGCCTTCCCTTCCCACTCGACACTTGCCACTCGGCATCAGCGCCTCTAATCCATCGGGCGATGCAGGACCCGGTAGAGGCGATCATGCTTTACGTCGTGTTTGTGTTCTCGGTAACACTCCACGAGGCGGCCCATGCATGGGTGGCGAAACTTGGAGGCGACCTGACCGCTTATCGTGGAGGGCAGGTAACGCTTGATCCACGCCCCCACATGGCGCGCGAGCCGATAGGAATGATCGTTCTCCCAATTTTCGGGCTGATAGTTGCTGGTTGGCCCTTTGGATTCGCCAGCGCCCCTTATGATCCGGAATGGGCGTTGCGCCATCCACGCCGGGCCGGCTGGATGGCCGCTGCAGGACCGTTGTCCAACCTCCTGCTTGTGATCATCTCGGGCCTTGGTCTATTTGCAGCGTTCCATTTTGGGTGGGTCATGCCGCCTGAGTACCTGGAGTTTGGCCGTCTTGCTGACTACATGGGCGATAACCGGCTCGCCTACGGGCTCACCATGTTTGGCGGGATGATGCTTTCGCTCAATCTGCTGCTCTTTATCCTGAATCTGATCCCCCTCCCGCCCCTGGATGGCAGCGCCGTGCTTAACATCCTCTTGGGCGACAAGATTGGCCGCCGCTACCAGCAGTTCCTATGGCGGTCCCCATGGATGGGCCTCATCGGCTTGCTCCTGGCCTGGAATCTCATTGGCAAGATCTTCTGGCCGTTTCTTTTCCTCTGCCTTTCCCTGATCTACTCCGGCGGCTGAGTTTGGCCTCCCTTACTGCTCGCTGTCAGTCCAGCTATTGTCCCCAAAGCTGTAATACCAGGGATACGTTCCGGTCCGTGTACATCCATCCGCGGCTGGGGCTCCAAAGATACAAGCTGCGGAGGTTGTTGACTCCGGTCAAATCGGTAGGGTCGCTGTAAAGGCATCCAAGCCGTGAGTGGTACTTCCATGTAGCTTTCAGGAAAAGGTAGGCTATGCCAGACGGAGACGGTGGACGTCTCTCATCAGGCAAAGCGAGTCCAACAGATTCTTGTCGCGCGTCCTTCCTCTGTTGCGTAAGCACAGTTTTTCTATTTCTTGGGCGCAATGATCGTGAGCCGGCGGATGACTCTATGGGTAGGGGCGTTGATCGCGCCCCTTTGCGTCTGTGCGCAATTGGTGCCAGATGCCCCGGTAGAAGATTTCTCCCTCTATGGTTTTGATGAGGAGACAGGCTTCCGCGTTTGGCAACTACAGGGCGGCGAGGGTCGCTATGTTTCCGAGGAAGAGCTTGAGGTTGAAAATATGCGGCTGTTGAGCTACGAGGCAACGATTGAGCAGGACGTTCGCCTACGCATAGAAAGTCCGCTGGCGAAGATGTTTCCCAAGCAAATGCGCGCCATGGGCGACTCGGGAATTGCCGTGATCGGACAGGAATTCTTTATCTCTGGCGAAGACTGGCTTTATCTCGGGAAGGAACAACGATTGAGAATCGAACAGAACGTGCGGGTTGTATTCCGCACGGATATTGGAAGTCTTTTGAAATGATTAGCCGCCTCAGACATCTGCGCTATCTCCTTGCCGCCACAATGACGTGCGCGCTGCAGCCGTTCGCCGGCGAGTTGTCAGCCCAGACGATCATCGAGAGCGAAGCGCTTGTGATGCAGGGTCACGAGGACCGCAACGAGTTTACTTTTTCTGGCGGCGTGAGGGTAGAGAGTGAAGATCTCGTTCTCACCTGCAATGAGCTGTTTGTCCTGGCCCTCCGATCGGAAGACGACAAGCCGGCAAAGGGAGAGGACGAGACTGTGGGCCGTATTGGCGCTATCGAACGAATCACGGCTATCGGCAATGTGGAAATTCGACAGGGAGGTCGCCTGGCGACTGCCGGACGGGCCGAAGTAAGCCCGGAAGGGGGCATCCTGACCCTCTCCGAGTCGCCTAAGATTATCGACGAGAACGCCACGGTAGAAGGCTGGAAGATTATCCTGAACAGGGATTCGCGGACCGCCCAAGTACTGCCTGAACCCAGCGAGGCCGGGCAGCCGGGCAAGCGTTCGCGCGTAGTGCTCACGGAATCCGCCATTCCCAGGCTTGATTACGAATCGGTTCAGCAGCCGGAGATTCCGCCGCTGGAAGGGGCGCAGCAGGAGCCACAAGAACAGCAAGCGCCAGAGACATCCACTGATTCACAATGATGGCACACCCAGAAGGCGTTCCGGCCACCAGCATCTCGACGCGCGGGCTTGTTAAGACCTTTGGCAAGCGCACCGTAGTCAACGAGGTGGACATTCTCGTGCGGGCAGGAGAGATCGTTGGACTCCTCGGCCCAAACGGGGCCGGCAAGACCACCAGCTTTTACATGATTGTAGGCCTTATCGCCGCTACCCGCGGCAAGGTCTTCATCGACAATACGGAGATCACCAAGACGCCAATGTACAAGCGCGCGCGCATGGGCATTGGCTATCTACCACAAGAAGCCAGCGTGTTCCGTCGCCTATCGGTTTATGAGAACCTGCAGGCCGTCGCAGAGACACTGCGCCTGAACAGTCGGCGGCGACGCGAAACGGTAGAGCGATCATTGGAAGAACTGGGACTCACTCACCTTGCGCGCCAGGCAGCCTATACCCTTAGCGGGGGCGAGCGGAGACGACTGGAGATTGCACGCGCCCTCGTCACCCAGCCCCGGTTTCTACTAATGGATGAGCCATTCAGCGGCGTTGACCCCATAAGCGTGCAGGAGGTGCAGGAAATGGTGCGTGAACTAAAGACGCGCGGCATTGGCGTGTTGATCACAGACCATAACGTCCGAGAAACCTTGAGCATAGTAGACCGCGCCTACCTGATGCACCAGGGGCGGGTGCTTAGCGAGGGAACCAGCGAGCAACTCATCAACGACCCCCAGAGCCGCAAGTTCTACCTCGGCGAGAGCTTTACGCTGTAGGGGGGCGAGGGCGTTCCGAGATGGAAAGCGATAGACGCGGATGAACAGTTCCAGTTTCGAAGGGGCTTTACGTGCGTCGTCGGGATGTTCGCGGATGTTCTGATGCTGGAGACCAGCCCCGTCGGCCCCCCCGGCTCCTACTGCGCCACAACGTTGCAATAGGCGTGGGGATCATCCGCCCGCAGCCAGTGATCGGGAAGCGGCGTAAGCTTGCCCTTTTCGAGAATCAGAAGGTCGCGGTGTTGCTGTCGCAGCCAGTCGACGACTTCCTGTGGGGCTGAACCGGCTGCCTGGATGCCGTGAGGGTACCACTCGAAAAGGACAGGAGCGCAGGGGTTGTCCCGAAGAACTCGCTGCATCCCCTGAAGCGCGTAATACTCATACCCCTGAATATCCATCTTAATCAGGGACAATGGCTTACCCGACGGCCAGTAGTCATCGAGACGGACAATCGGGCGCTGGATTGCCTCTCGGGAGTCATCTCCCGCCGCGTAGCACCGATGGTCAACGCTCAGAGATCCAGATCGGTAGAAGGTGATTTGCCCGCTTTCCGCGCCCACCGCGCTATTTTCCAGAAAGAGGTTTGAGGCGGACGGGACGAAGCGTTGGCAAAGTTGGAAGTTATATGGGTCGGGCTCGAACGCATGGACTTCCCCGCCCTGCCCTACCTCGCGCAGAAAGAAGGCGGTATAGATCCCAATGTAGGCCCCGATGTCGACCACGTTTGCCCCCCGGGTTAGCACTGATCGGCAATAGCGAAACTCATCGGCGTCGGTGAGTCGCTTGTAGCCTCCGTACGCCCTCCAGTATAGAGAGGGACTACGCCGCATCAATGCCTTCTCGAAGGCGCTGCAACAGGATTCAAAAAGGTTCATATTCCAACGAGTCGCTATTGGCCGCCCTCCTTTGGCGGATCCTGCGGCAGCTCCATCTCTTCGCCGGTGGTTCGGTTAAACATCTTGCCGCTTGAAGGCACGAACTCCAGCTCATGCTTGTCGTCGTGTCTAATAAACTTGGGATACAACGTTGGGCTGGTAAAGAGATGGCCATAATCCGGGTCGCGCGAGAAGAGGAAAACCCCATCTCCGTAGGATTCCTTTTCGTCAATCCACATGAAGCCCAACTGCGGGTGCGAAACCCATGGAAAATAAGTGAAATCGAAATTCCGCAGGTAAGGAATAGGGCTGTTGCTCGGGATGGAGGACAAGTATTCTTCGATCTGCATGATGAGTTCGGAAAACGACGCTTCTACAAAGAGAAAGAGCGTTTCAACCTGGGTAACATACCCGTTGTAGCGAACCACCTGCCCCACCTGATCCAACGCGCTAAGAGGAAGAACGCAGAGGGCTCCGTTGTCCTGTGTCAGCACTGCCCCTGGAGGAATCATCTCAAGAACATCGGCTGCCTGGCTCCAAAAATAATCAAACTGGAAAGTGTCGCGCATCCACGACTCCTTGCTCCAATGTGGAGGATACGGGTGGCTATCCAGATGCCCATGCAGAATGGCGTAGTTTCCGCGCCGCAGTAGGATCTGCCTCGAACCATCTTCTGCACGCTGAGGCAGTCGCTCAGGATTCGGCAGAATGGTCATCAGGCCAATCGGAAAGACAAAGGCGAAAAAGAGATAACCGGAGAAGTGAAAAGCGGGAAATCGAAAGGCGCCGTGGGTGGGGGAGTCCTGCTGCCGCGTTTTACGCAGCAGAATAAGCGGCAAGCTGAGGCCAGTTCCCGCCATGAACCCGGTAAGAGGGACCGTCGCTGCGTAGATGCGTGAGCCTGCATCCCAAGGCGGAGCAAAGGGCAAAGACGCCAGGAAGCCGAGGAGGAAGAAAGGGAAGAGAAGGAGCAACGGCTGTCTTCTTCCAAACAAGAGGCCGGCAACCACAACAACCAGAGCGGAAAACTGCAGCAATCGGCCCAGAAGCAAGGAGTCAAGCATGTATCCATTGGGCTCCCCCTTCCCATAGTCAAGCGCCCCACCGTAGTAATCGCGCATCGCCCGGATCAGGGCCTCAAGGAGAACTACAGGCCTATCCATGATGATGCGTAGACTTTCTTTAACCAGCTCATTCGGCGGCAAACCTGTGGCCTCCCCAACCTGCCAATTCTTTCCGACCGCCGTGCCGTACAGAGTATAGGAAAAATTGCCCATCCCGGCAGAACCATCTGCCACCACCTCTCCCAGACCCCTGTTGAGGAAAAAGGCGCCCGCAAAAACAGCCATGCCCAAGAGACCGACGAGGATGCGCTCACGCCAGGTGTCGCGACTTACCCAGCACGACCAGGCAAGCACAGCCGGTAAAACGAAGAACGCCCCTGCACGCGTTAGCATAGCCAGAGAGAGGATCGCCAGACCCAGCAGGTGCATGCGCAGGTTAGTGCGCTGCGCCGCTGCCTCCACCAAACATGCCAGCGAGAGCGCACCGAGCATGGCGCCCGGAATTTCGGTCATGAATGCGCCGAGGAACTCATCCAGAAAGGCGAGTGTAACCCCCAGCATGGCTGCGCCTGCAAGAAAGTGAACCCGCCTCCCAATCACGCGCAGAGCAATCATGAACGCGAGCGATTGCCATGCTATATAGACGATCTGAATGAGGCGCAAATTGCCATCGAACAGGTAAAGATGCGTAGAGAGGAACGCATGCGCAATTGGGCGCCACGCCCCTGTGTTGATCATCTGCTCGCCGAATACAATTCGCTGGGCCTCGAGCACATAGCCTGCGGGGTCTGTTACATGAAACATGCCGGCAATGAGCCAACCGTTCCAGTAATTGGCGCCCCAAATGTCTGCAAGCATTCCACCGAGCAAGAGCCAGAGCGCTATCCACGTTACAACCCACCGGGGGCGATCTCCACTGACAGCCCATGCAGCCAAAAACACCAGGATGGTCTGGATGAACGGATGCCCGAAAGCCATGACCACACGACCTGACGGCCAGCCGAAATAGACCATGGCGCCCCACAGAAAAGGAAATACGATGGTAAGTAGCCACGGCCGCCAGTTGATGGATTCCCGAGGGTGCGTGGCAGAAGGCTTGGGCTGCGTAAGTGGAAGTGTTGTCACAATGTGCCCTGAAGTTTATTCGGCAGGAGGATCCTTTGGAAGGGGCAGTTCCTCCCCTGTTGTTCGGTTGATCACCTTACCAGAACTGGAGACAAACTCTATCTGGCTATTGTCGCTTAGGCGGACGAATCGCGGGAACATTCCGGGGCTTGTGTAGAGGTGCCCGTAAAGCGGATCCCTCGAGAACAGATACACTCGGTCTGGGTCCGACTCCTCCTCATTTACCCACAAGAAACCTAGACGGGGATGGCTAATCCACGGATAGAAAGCAAAATTGAATCCTCTTAGGAATGGGTAGCGAACGTTTTCCGCGTGTGCCAGCTGATGGGCCTCAACGCGCTCAATAAAGTTATGGAAGGATTGATCAATGAAAACAGCCAATCCTCCAAAGTAGGTGGAATAGCCGTGGTAGGATCTTTGTTCGCCAACATGCCGAAGGGCATCCATCGGCAAAACATGGATGCCAGCGCCATAACGCTGAGTGATGACACAGTTTGCCGGCAGCATCTCGATAAACTCGAACTCCTTAGCCCAGAAGTAAGAAAAGCCGACAGACTTCTCCAGCCATGAATCCTTCTGTAGATGCGGCGGATAGGGACGGCCGGAAAGTTTATCATGAAGAACGATATAAGCACCCTCCTTAAGAGGGACAGTGATTGTCCCGTCATCATTGCGATCAGGCAAAAGCTGAGGATGGGGCAATGCTTTAAGTATGGCGATCGGCCCCACATAGCTGGCAACTATAAATGTCGTGAGAAACAGCGTTGGAAAACGGAAGGAGATGGTCGATTGCCCGGCATCGCGCTGAGCGGCCTTCGACTTGGTCCAGAGAATGAACGGGAGAGCGAAACCAAGCCCTGCGGCGAGCGCTGATAGCGAAACAGTGGCTGCATAGATGCGACCGTCTGCATCCCAAGGTGGAGCAAACGGCAGGGAGGCGACGAACCCGGCCAGAGCGAAGCCGAGCATGAGATACAACGGCTGACGCCTTCTGAGAATGAAACCGCAGACGACCGTCGCAAGAGCCGAAACCTGCAGTAGCCGACCGATGAGAAAGGACTGAGAGAACCAGCCCGCGTAATCCATCCCTTGGCCAAAGTAGAGGCGGATACCACGCCAGAACGCCTCCAGGAGAACGACCGGGCGGTCTGCTATGATCGCAAGACTCTCTCTTCTCAGCTCTTCGAAGGATTTTCCGGTGGCAACGGCGCTCTGCCACGTTTCGCCAATCACCATCCCGTAGAGAGCGTAATAAAAGTTGCCCAGCACTTCCGACGCACCGGCAACAGCAAGACTCAGCGTCTTGTTAAACAGAAATGCAGCGGCAACAACGCCTACTCCAAGGCAAACAAGAACCAGGCGATCTATCCAGCGATTCCTCGCGACCCAACAGGACCATGCGAGGATGCCCGGAAGAACAAAGAACGCGCCTGCACGGGTGAGTAATGCAAGCGTCAGGACGCCCAGCGCCAGAAGATGCCAGCGAATATCATCGCGTCGGGCTGCGGCTTCCACCAGGCAACCCACCGCGATAACGCTAAGCATTACCCCAACATACTCGGCCATGAACGCGCCCGCAAAGTGCGTTAGAAACGCGAGCACGACCCCAATTGACCCGATCGTGGCAACCCAATGGACACGCCTGCAGATGACCCGCGCTGCAAACAGAAGCGCAAGAGTTTGCCAGATTGCGAAGACCAGATGAATCAGCCTTAGATTCCCATCAAAGATGTACAGGTGCGATGCAAGAAACGTATGAGCTATTGGCCTCCATGCGCCTTGGGAAAGCATCAGCTGACCATGGGCTACACGTGACGCATCGAGCAGATATCCGGATGAGTCCGAGTACATCAACTGGCCAGCGATTAGGAAACCACTCCATCCGGCCTCTCCCCAAAGCTCGGCTAGAAGCCCCGATACAAGGACATATATAATGGCAAATGCAATCGGCCAAGCTGGTTTTTCAGCCCGCAGCAACCACGCGACGGCGCATAGAAGAGGCGCCTGTAGAACAGGGTTGGCTGATGCCATGACGACACTGGCGGAGGGCCATCCGAAGTAGACCATGGCGCCCCAGATGAAGGCAGCCAGAATAGCCACCGGCCATTGCCAGCTCCGCAGTCTCACTGCGTCTGTTTCGCCTGCGGACTGTTCAGGTTTCGCGATCAAGGTAGTCACTTTTGGCGCTCTTTCTGGTTGAACCGTGATCTCACAGGGACGTCAGGACCGTCATCGTGATCTGCTACTTCTTCAGTGGGAAAAACTTGAGGTGCATCGCAGCCTTGATCGAAGCCTTGAGCAGGTAAACCCCTCCGGACCACCGGTTGATCTGGATCTCACCGTAGGTGCGGGCCATGTAATTTACCGGCATATCGACCAGCCTACGCTGAAGCGCTGCAGCGCCAAGCAGCATATCGAAATCGCCATAGGGATCGAAGCGGCCAAATCGTTCACGCATTGCGAGAATATGTGGGAGGTCGCGCTTCCAGAATACCTTTGTGCCGCAGAGAGTATCCTTTACCCGCTGGCCGAGCAACCAAGTGAACAGCAGGCTGAACGCATGGTTGGCGAGCATGTTAAGGAAACGCATGGCGTCCTTCTCGTGCGGGTAGATGAGGCGCACCCCGTTGATAAACTCGCCATGCCCATTGACCAAGGCTTCGTAGAAACGGGGAAGTTCTTCCGGAGGCACCGTGAGGTCAGCGTCCAGGATCATCAAGACGTCACCCGTCGCGGCGGCGAAACCTTCCCATACGGCATTGGCCTTCCCCCTCTCGCTTTGTTGCAAGGTCTTGATCTCCCGATGCGGATACCGCGCCTTCACTTCCTGGATCTTCTGCCAAGTGTCGTCTGAAGAGCCCCCTTCCACGAAAATCAGTTCCGTGCCTGCGCCCATCTCGGGAGTGCGCTGGGCTGCGCCCTCAATGTTGCCGGCTTCATTACGGGCCGGAACGATCACGCTAACCTTGGGCAATGGCGCCGCTGCGCCCGACTCTTGCTTGAGGCGAGCGACAACGAAATACGACATGCAGCACCATGGCAGGAAGGGGGCAAGCCAGCGGTTAGCAATGTTGTCTATCCCAAGCAAGGGAACGGGAATCAGCACCCGGTGTTGGCGTTGAATGATCTCCCAGCCCGCGATGTCGAGCAATCGCCCAACATCGTTAGAGGAGATCCAGTTATATTCGGGAGTCTCGCCCACCCCTCCGACAAGCTGTCCGGCTCGAATAATCGGCTTCCAGACGTTACTGAAAATATTGAGAACCAGACGCGTATCCGAATGCGCAGCGCCCCGGATGTTCTGTAGCAAGCGAACGATATCGCCAGACTGGTTGAGCGTGTTAGCCAAGAAGATGCGGTCGTAGGTGCGCTTGAAATCAAAGGTCTCACCGGCCCCCACCTGGAAGTCTCCCTCAGGGATGCGATTTCGGATCTCAGCGATGCGTCTGGGACTCAGGTCGATACCCGCAAGATCATGATCCTTAAAGTGCTGCAACAGTTCACCGCTCCCGCAGCCAACTTCAAGTATGCTGGCGCCCGCTTCTGTCAGATGCCGGTAATACGGCGCGAGACTCTGCTGGTGCAACCGCGTGGACTGCGCCTGCCGCGGCGTGAGATGTTCGTAATAGTCGCGAACTGTCTCGAGACGGGCAACCGCACGCGGCGACAATGGAGGTGCTGTTGTAGCCTGAGGCACGGCGGCAAGGAAAGGAAAACGTGCGTGTTGTTGCAAGATTAAGGACGCCGGTCGGTGAAAGAGTCAAAGCCGCTGGCGCGGCAACCGAATATTCTGTCAACCGCCCATTAACTTCCTTCTCATAAGCTACATCCTTCCGGGACGGTTAATCCACAGTACAAACGTGCGGGGCTTGTTGATCCTTCTTAAGACACTCACGCAGACGCGCCAGCAGTATAACAGCGACGTCTCGTCGCTGCTACTTTATCAATGATCACTACGAGAGCTGGTATGCTTTCCCTAACCCCGGTCGCGTTCGAGGAGGAGCATGGTCGCAGCGGAAAGGAGGATGAGGATGTCGTCGTCTTCTGGCGCGCCTGGCGTACGTTCGATCATGAATCGGCCTTCCCAGAAGGCTGGGAGTTTTTTGACGCGGTAGCGTAGCGCGCCGGAGGGATCGGTAACAAGATACTCCGGATGGAAGAGATAGCCTGTAAGAATTGGGCCGACAATGGGAATATCTGACACGATGCCATCGATGAAGCGGGTGAAAACGCTTTTCTCGCTCACCATGTAGGTAGCGCCGCCTTCACCCTGGATCTGATATGAGGCGCGCCACAGGGACTTCATGCCACGGCGGCTAATGCTGCCGAGTCGGTTGCCGTTTGGGTGGGTGATAGCGTAGTTGGCGTTGAAATCGAGGATGCGATCGGCGCCGATCTCTGCGAGTAGCATGGATCGCGATTCGTCCGTAAAGACCTGGATGTGCTCCCGCAGCTTGAACGCTTTCTGGCGAATATAAAATACGGAGCGCCCGGCGGCATCCTCGGCGTAAATTTGAGGAGCAATCGCCAGGATCTTGAAGGTCAGCGTAATCGGAAACTGCATGCAATGGGATAGCTAGAGAGACGGGCTACGGCGTCAGGGTGTCGCTGGAGATTCTTCCTGGGAGTCTTCCCGGCCGGCGATTTCCTCCTCTGCGTTCTCTGCCGCCACGGTGAGGAGGTGGCTAAGGTAACGTCGAAACACAAAGCGCCAACCCACAATGAGGAAGGCTGTCAGCGGGATGGCCAGGATCATGCCGATGATGCCATCAAGGGCGACTGCCCAGAAAAAGATGCCGATGATGACAACAACGGGGTGCAGGCCAGTCATGTTACCCATGATCTTTGGCGTGAGCACCCAGCCTTCGATCATCTGCACAATAGTGAACACCACGATGGCGCCTCCGACCATGAAGAGGCCTCCGTCGTCTGGCTGAAGGTAGGCCATGGGGAGCACGGTCGCCAAGCCTATGATGGAGCCGAGGTATGGGACAATGTTCAGGAAACCGAGGGCCAGGCCGACCAGAATTCCGAAGCTGAGCCCGATCACGGAGAAACCTACCGCGTAGAGGGCGCCCATGATCAGCGCGATAAGGATCTGCCCGCGAAAAAAGGCCTCGATATTGTGCACGAAAACGCGAACCAGGAAGATGGCGTCGCGCCGCCAGTCGTCCCGGAGAAAGTCCAGATGCTTGCTCAACTCACGAGTCGGGTCGCGCTCTACCAGCAGGAAGAAAAAGAGATATATAGGCACGATGCCCGCGGCTGTGACCTGGGAGCCAATCTCGACGATCCATGTCTGCAAGCGGGACATGAACCCCACAAAACTCGAGGCGGCTGGCCCAGCAACCGCTTTGAGCTCATCCGTGGCGTCTTTCATCTCAACATTCCGGATGCGTTCCCGAGCCCATGACGAGAGCTGAGGCATGACGTTATCCAGGTAATTGAGGAAGTTCTGAATAATCTGAGGGATCGTCTGGATGAACTCCAGGATCTGGCGGGCTATAATCGGTATGAAGAAGTAACTTAGAACGAGCAGCGCGGCTACAGCTACGACGTAAAGAAATACCACCGCCCAAAGCCGTGACATTCCCACCTTCGTCTGAAGAACCCGCACGACCGGTTGCAAAATCAGGGCGAGAATACCGGCCACTGCGATGGGCCAGATAACGATGCCAAACTCCTCTACGAACCCCCGCAGAAGGAGAACGAGCAAGACCACCACAGAAGCCAGAACGAGTAATCCGAGAGCCGCCAGGGCCGTGCCCACAATTCTACGCTGGTTAACGGTAAGGAGTTGATCGTTCGCAGCGGGCATTGCGGTAAAAGCTGCTTCAGAACCTGCTCACCGTCAACGCGGGAATACAATTCTAGCGCACTCCCATAAGCAGCAGGCGCCGTCGAAGCGATTCCGCCGCCTCGTAGTCCGGCTGCAACTCCAAAGCCCGGTTGGCCGCCTCCATCGCTTCGCTGCGGCGGGAGGGGTTGGCGCTGAGAATATTGCCCAGGTGGAACCAGGCAAGAGCACTCTCCGGCGCCAGCTCCACTGCGCGTCGAAATGCAGCCTCAACTTCGTCTTCCGGTGCGCGATAAATGTCCAGAGCCCGGCCCAAACTTACCCAATAACGCCAGTTGTCATCCTGCAGAGAGATGGCCTTGCGAAGGTAATCCACCGCCTGGTCCTGATAGTCGATAGATATAAATGGCGCCATTTCCAGTTGCTCTACACGCGCCCTGCCCATGGCTTCCCATGCATCTGCGTGGCCGGGGTTAAGTCTTACGGCGAAACCAAGATCGTCGTGAGCAACGGCAAGCTCGTCGAGGGCCTCATCCATTGAAGGCCGTTCGGCAAGGATGGTCGCGATTCGCGCCGTGGCCTCGTAGTAGTAGGACTGCGCGGTTGCGACTGGCAGCGAGAGGGCAAAGATAGCGCCTGCGGAAAGGTAGGCAATCGAGAAGCCAAGGATCCCATATGCGCGGCTCGAAAGCCGGCGCGACGGTGGGCGCACTTGGCCGATGCCAACAACCAGCAGGAGGACCAGGGAGAGCACCGTAGCGGAGAACGCGAAGTGCGACTCAAAGGTAAGGTGAACGAAGAATGCCAGCTGGCCCAGCAGCAACCCTGTGAGCAGCACTCTGGCAAGGGGAGCTGGATCACGGCGATTGGCGCCCTTGCGCACACGTTTGCGCCTCCGCTTTGGCGTCTGCTCTGCATCAGCCGCCATACCATGGATATTGTGATGCAACTGTCTGAACCGCGCCTCGGCAGACATTCGCTGCGTTGGGTGTGCGCGCCAATTTTTCCAGGTGGCAAAAAATAGACAGGCGATTGGAATAAACAATAACGCTGCGCCAATCACGCCATACTGGGCGAGGTACTCCGCGTAGCCGTTGTGCGCCAGATCATTGATTGCTGGGAACCCTTCAGCCTGCGCCGTGGTTTGCGTATAGACGGTGGCGCCGCTCCCCTGCCCGATCACGGGAGCATTCGAGAACATGGACCATGCGGCATCGCTGTTTGACCGTGGATCCAGCATGGCCTTGTTCTCAAAGGCCGTCTGGAACCGGGCCCGAAGAATGGGGTTACCGAACCAAACCGCGCCAAAAATGAGCCCGATTAGCACAACGCCGTAGCTCCAGAACTTGATCCGTGTCCGCAGGGAGTCGAAGAGCATGAACGGCGAGATTACAAGAATCAGACCCGCCACCATGCACGCCCATTTGCTTGAGGAAATCACTATCCCGGAAAGCAGGAGCACAAACAGCACCCCGCTGGCAATGCGAGCTGGCGTTGAGAATCGGCGCTGAGCGGCGATGGACAAAGCCAGTGGGAAAAAGAGCAGCAGAAACCCAGCGAAGGCAGCCGGCGTGGCGAAAACGCCGCTCGCGCTCTCCACCAACATGGGATGCTGAACGTTACCTAGGGGCAACCAGCCCGGCCTGATGTAATATTGATACAGTCCGAGGACTACCGCGAGGAACGCGTTGATGAGTAAAACGGTGCTCAACCTGACGCTGTCTCTTTTTGACCTGAAGATATGACATGCCACAAAAAAGACAGCCGACGCCTGCGCCCATAAACAGAACTCGAGCTGGGCGCGCCAGGGTGCGGGGCTCACGAATAACCAGCTGACAGCCAGGTAACCCAGCCAAGGCAAACATGCCAGCGACCACGGTGAAAAAGACCGGGGGGAATCTGCCGTAAACCACCAAAGGCCAAAGAGCAACAGCAGCAATAACGTGAGCCAGGCGCCCCAGGCCAAGCCAGCGCCAGCGGCTACAAATCCCCCAAGTGGCCAGAGCGCAGCCATGAGGATAGCTGCAATAGTCAGCAGCATGGCGCGGTCCAGCAGCTGGTGCGGATGGCGCCAGCCCCAGAGTGCAATTTTGAACAGAAAGGGCTTCTTTCGCTTCCTTGGCATCCCCGTTGCTAAAATGCGATTTCAGATGGGTTGTTGATTGACAACAGCATCTGTTGATAAAACTTCATTGGCTAGAGTGGTCGCAAGGCCATAAACGCAAAAACCCAGGTAAATATTAATGAAACCATCTGACGTACTGAAGCTGGCGTCGGAAAAGAACATCCGGTCTGTCGATCTGAAGTTCGCCGATATCCACGGAACGTGGCAACATTTCACGATCCCCGTGGAAGAGTTGAGCGAAGATATTTTCGAAGAAGGATTGGGCTTTGACGGCTCGTCAATCCGGGGGTGGAGATCCATCGAAGCCTCTGACATGCTCTGCTTGCCCGACCCTGCGACGGCATTTGTCGATCCGTTCACTGAGTACCCGACTCTGTCGATCATTTGTGACATCGAAGACCCAATCACGCGTGAGCCTTATGACCGCTCCCCACGCGGGATTGCCCGCAAGGCTGTGGAGTATCTCAAGAGCACCGGCCTTGCGGATACCTGCTACGTAGGCCCCGAAGCTGAGTTCTTCATTTTTGACGACGTGCGTTACCGAGCCACCTCCAACGAGTGCCACTATTTCGTGGACTCCGTTGAAGCGGCCTGGAACACCGATAAGGAAGAGTTCCCTAACCAGGGGTACAAGATTCGCCACAAGGAAGGCTACCTTCCTGTGCAACCAGCTGACCAGCTGCATGACATCCGTGAAGAAATGACGATGATCATGAACGAGCTGGGCCTTCAGGTAGAGCGGCAGCACCACGAGGTGGCGACTGCCGGTCAGGCCGAGATCGACCTGCGCTTCGACGAAATGCTGCGCATGGCCGACAAGATGTGCATCTACAAGTACGTTGTTAAGAACGTGGCCTTCCGCCATGGCAAGACCGCCACGTTCATGCCGAAGCCGATCTTTGGCGACAACGGTTCCGGCATGCACACGCACTCCTCCCTCTGGAAGGACGGCAAGCCACTCTTCGCCGGCGATCTCTACGCAGGTCTGTCGCAGGAAGCCATCTACTACATCGGCGGTTTGCTGAAGCACGCTCCGGCGCTCTGTGCGATCACGAATCCCACAAACAACTCCTATAAGCGTCTGGTTCCCGGCTTCGAAGCTCCGGTAAATCTGGCTTACTCGGCTCGCAACCGCTCCGCGATCTGCCGCATCCCAACCTACTCGCCAAGCCCGAAGGCCAAGCGCGTAGAGTTCCGCTGCCCAGACCCGGCTGCAAACCCATATCTCGCCTTTGCTGCAATTATGCTGGCAGGTTTGGACGGGATCCAGAACAAGATCGACCCAGGTGAAGCGATCGACAAGAACCTCTACGATCTCCCACCGGAAGAAGCCGCTGGCATCAAGACGGTTCCAGAAAGCCTCAAGGGCGCAGTTGAAGCCCTACGTGAAGATCACGAGTTCCTCCTGAAGGGCGACGTATTCACGAAGGACTTTATCGAGAACTTCTGCGCAATGAAGATGGCTGAGTTCGATCAGGTGCGTCTCCGCACACACCCGATCGAATACTCGCTTTATTACGATTGCTAATTAGCTTTTGTTTGATCGATGAGTTTCGGAAGGCTCCGGCGATTGCCGGAGCCTTCTTTATTTTTCAGGGTGCTGGTATAAGGTTATTTAACAAAGTGGAATCAAGAAGACTGGAGGATTGTTACAACAGCGCTATATTAGCATAAATAAAGGTTGAACTCTTTTGCCATAAGCATAGTAACTGCAAAGAAATTTAAAACGAGTAGGAAATAAATCGATAAATCATTAGTCGATGGTGTCCCGAGGGACTATAAAGATTATTGTAGGCGAAAGGGAGATTCTATTCAGGGAGTTATTGTCGTCTCACTTGAGGCACGCGGGATTTGACTTGGTTGGTACGGCGGGAGAAGGGGAAGAGCTACTGCAGCAAGCACGGCGGGAGCGACCTCACATTATCCTGATCAATCCACTCATTCCCCGACCCGCAGGGACGGTTCTTGCGCGCCAGATCCTGAAAGAGTTTCCCACCACGCGACTACTGGCCATCTGTCGGAGCAGTGGCGCCTATTTGCTGGATCGCGTAACGCGGGCCGGTTTTCACGGATGCGTGGAAACGGTCAGTTGCTCGACCCAAGATCTGCTGATGGCGATCCACGTGGTCCTGGAAGGCGGGCGCTACTATTGCCAAGCATGCATCAAGCAGAGCGAGCAGAGCAAGAACGGCCCGGTAGATCTCATGCGACAGCTTTCGAAGCGTGAGCGACAGGTTTTGGCGTTGGTCGCATCCGGGATCGGTAACCAAGACATCGCCCAACGCCTGGGACTGAGCCCCGCCACTGTACAGACGCACCGGCGTAATTTGATGCGCAAGTTGGGCCTGCATGACACCCTATCGTTGATGAAGTACGCGTTAGATAATGGCTTCTGGCAACCGGGCTACGAAGATCTCGGAATAAGCCCGGAAGAGTTGTAGGAACGCGATCTTGCATTTAAGCGCCCGGCAGTGAAAGGTGTGCCGGTGCAGTGGTTTGCAAGCCTACAGCCAGAGTGGCAAGCGCTGCTTGCGGGAATCTTCACCTGGGCGATTACGACAGGTGGCGCGGCCTGCGTTTTCCTGACGCGACGCCCGTCACCTTGGCTGATCGACGGTATGCTGGGCTTCGCCGCCGGTGTAATGATCGCGGCCAGTTTCTGGTCATTACTCGCTCCGGGCATCGAGATCGCCGAAGAAATCTCCGGACTACCGGCATGGCTGGTGGCCACGTTGGGCTTTTGCTCGGGCGCGTTGATGATGATGCTGGCGGACCGCCTGTTGCCTCACTTGCACAGCCTCGAAAATAAGCCGGAGGGACTCAGGGCCGCGTGGCGAAGAAGCACTCTTCTGATGACGGCCATGACGCTACACAACATCCCTGAAGGCCTGGCGGTGGGCGTTGCTTTTGGCGCTGCGGCGCAAGGTGGCGAGGCAGCCGTCGCCGCAAGCCTATCCGGCGCCGTTGTTCTGGCCATTGGGATTGGCCTACAGAACTTCCCGGAAGGTATTGCGGTAGCTATACCCCTGCGTCACGCAGGCACATCGCGGCGGAAGGCATTCGCCGTAGGGCAGGCTTCCGCTCTTGTAGAACCCATTGCCGCCCTCATTGGAGCATGGGTGGTCAGTCAGGCGCAGGTCATCCTCCCATACGCTCTTACTTTTGCGGCAGGCGCCATGATTTTTGTGGTTGTTGAAGAGCTCATCCCGCAGGCCCAGCAACACGGTAGGGAAGATCTGGCGACCGGCGCCACGCTCCTGGGCTTCACTGTCATGATGGTGCTCGACGTGGCCCTGGGGTGAGGCCGTTGGCGTTCCGGTTCTCCACACTTCAACGCTGAGCATGCCAAGCAGACATAAACTCCCGCAGGCGCTGCGAATCCAGCGGGGCGGTAAATTTGCCGTCCTCCCGAAATGTGGATCCCACGATGAAACCTTGGGCGTAGGGATAGAACTGCGGCAGATTTTGAGCGGAGATTCCGCTGCCAATCCAGATGGGAAGATTAACCGCGTCGCGCACATCCTTCAAGTCCTGAACGGCAGGCGAATGACCGGTGTGGGCGCCGGTGACGATGACGCCGTCCGCAAGAAAAAATTCGGCCTGGCGGGCAACGTCGCCGATGGATAGATCGCCAGTGAGCGCGTGCGAGCAGTGCTTTTTCTTTATGTCTGCCAGGAACCCGACATTGCACCGTAACTTGCGCCGCAGACGGTGAAGCTTGCCTGCGCAACCTTCAATGATCCCAGCTCCGCCGACATGAGCAAAAACGTAGCCCTCCACCCGAACGAACTCAAAGGAGGCCTCAGCAGCGATTCTCAAAGCCTCCTCGTTCGCGGCCTCCAACAGTTGTAGACCCATGAGACCGTCAAAACGCGCGCGAGTCTCCCTGCAAATGCGCAATACAAGAGCCAGCGCACCGGAATCCAAAGGCGGCTTTATGTAGGGCAGATCAAGGCTGTTCTCGATGACGATGGCATCAACCTCCGCCGCCTTGTAGCGCTCGAGATCATCAAGCGCCTGATGAAGGATCGCGTCCTCACTGCCGCCGTATAGCGGGGCGCCCGGCAGCGGCGCAAGAGCGATCATCGCCGCCAGCACAGGTGAGCTGTCTTTCGCGGGCAGAGGAGGCATAACTATGTGCGCATGCGCGGATTCAGCCAGCCCTGGGCGATATCGGCGATGGTGTTCATCATGATCACAAGGATCGCGTAGAGCAGAACCGTGCCCTGAACCATCGTATAGTCGCGATTGAGCGCCGAGCGGACAAACTGCTGCCCCAAGCCGGGGATGCTGAATACGACCTCCACGACAAATGAACCTGTGAGAATCCCTGCAAAAGCTGGCCCAAGAAAGGCAACAACCGGAAGAATGCCGCCTTTGAGCGCATGACGCAGCAATATGGTTCGCGTTGGAAGTCCCTTCGCTCGCGCTGTGCGAATAAAGTCCTGAGACAATACTTCAATCATTCCCCCACGGGTGAGGCGGGCAATGTAGGCGGCGTACATGATGCCCAGCGTCAACGACGGGAGCACCCGGTCGCCCGGAGTTCTCCACATGGTGGGATTGAACCAGCCCAGCCACACGCCAAACACCAGCGCCAGTATGGGTCCCAGCACAAAAGACGGCAGGCAGATGCCCACCATCGAAGCGCTCATTGGAATGTAATCGGCGGCGGTATTTCGCCTGGAGGCAGCGAGGATGCCCACCGGCGTTCCAATGAGCAACGCGATGAGCATCCCATAGAGGCCAAGCTCCAGAGAAACAGGAAATGTGTCGGCGATGATGCTATTTACCGATCTGCCTTCATATCTGAATGACGGTCCAAGATCCCCCCGCAACAGGCTGCCCAGAAAGCTCAGATATTGTTCGAACAACGGCTTATCCAGGCCGTAATGAGCGTTGATCCGCTCCAAGATCACCGGATCCACGCGCCGTTCCTGGCTAAAGGGTCCCCCCGGCGCAGCACGCACCATGAAAAAGGTGATGGTGACGATGACCAGCAGCACCGGGATCGCCTGAAGAATGCGGTTGAGGACGAAACGCAGCACGGGCTAATGAACTAGCTCAGGCTGATGGAAAGTAAAAGCCTAGAAAGAACCGGAAGTGAAAAGTCCCAGTCGGCGCTCCTGCTGCGGTGAATCCGTCACAAGCTAGATCCGGATCAAACCAGTGAATCCTTACACGGAGCGGCAGGGAAAACTGAACGATTGCTACGCCACCCTAAATTTAAACCGATCTAGTCTTCCTTCAAATGCTCACGCATAAACGCGGCGTATTTCACAGCGCGTTCCTGTGGAAGATCCCGGCGTTTGAAGTCGTTTGGGAATTCCTCGCGCACGACATTCCTGCCCGCAGCCTTAAGCGCCCGCTCCAGCTTCTCAGCCGCACTTACGCCCTCCCGGGAACGAAAATTCAATAGAAGGAATGACGCCCGGGCATCCTCTATCCGGTCCATCACGGAGTGAGCCCTCAAAAAAGCGTCGTCCTTCAGGAAACGTGTGTCCCACCTGCGATGAAACACCTCCTTGAGTTCGAAGGTTCTCGCGCTACTTGCGATAGCCTTGAAGAGGTTCGGGTAGCGCACCGCGCAGCTCAGAGCGCTGAATCCACCAAACTGATTATCGCCAATAAGACCGATCGCCCCCGCTCGGGCAATCCCCTCTCCTATCGCCCACTGTGCAGCAGCGGCGGCGTCATCCGCAACATGGCTGGCCATAAACGCACGCGGACTTTCGTCACCGCCCAGGTAAGTCTTTCCAAAACCAGTACTACCGCGAGGCATGAGTAGCAGATAAGCGTAACCCTGAGCCGCATAAAACTGGGCCTGCTCGTCGAACTCGTGGTAAGCGCGGTTCTCGGGTCCGATGCTCAGATCAATGAGCAGCGGAAGGTTTCTCTTCTGCCCGCGCGGCAAAGTGAGGAAGGCATACACAGGCTGCCCATCCGCAGTGGGAATACCGATCAGTCGACTTGGCGACATGGCGTCGTCATCGATCCAGGGACGCTGTCGGAGCACAGGCTCTATCTTGCGAGCCTTGAGGTCTATCTTAACCAGCTCGCCCGGAAATGTATCTGAGTAGCTGCGCACGAACACCGTCACACCGTCGGGATGAAAAGCGACTACCTCATTATAACGGCCCTCAGGCATGGAAGCTCCGATCAGCTTCTGGAACTGCTCGAGCTGAGGATTGAACCAAAATGTGCGAGGCGAGTTCAGATCCACATGCACGCCGACGACGGCTTTGAAATGCGGCACGTAGAGCGGTTGCGGATCGCTGAAGTCAAAGCGCGAATCACGCAACATGTCGCCCACTGTCTCATCCCGGCCCAGATCAAACTGGACGAGCCCGCTAGTGTCGCCACCTACGTCAGCAATGATCAAAGCCTGTTTCCCAGACTCCAGGAAGCTGACAACCTCTGTTCGCGATCCCCGCAGGGACTCGAGCTCGTGGAAAGCCTTCCGCGCGGAATCGTACCGCACAAAAATGTCTGCGCGTCCATTCTCCTTGTTTCGCCTCGCCGCCATCCATAGGGCGCCCGTCTCGTCGTTGAACCACTCGGCGATCGAACCATCGTTGTCTGCCACAATTGGCGTTTGATCGTTTCGGGTGTTGAGCAGGATGAGTTCGCTTCCCGCCTGTTCTCCGCGCCAAGCCAGCACCTTATCCTTCACCGATGGCAGGGCATCAACGATCGTAAGCCCACCCGATCGCCGCCGATGCCGCTCTCCGGCGGGAATGACCTCATCGGGCTTGAAGCGCTCCAGCGTGATGGTGTTGACCTGCGGATGGGACTGTCCGGTCGCTTGGATGATATAAATGAGCCGATCCTCATCCACCCACTCGAACTCTCTCACGAACACCCTCTCGCTATTCTCCAGATTATATACCTTGCCAGTGGAGAATTGCACAAAACGTATCCCGGAATCGTCTCCCTCGTTGAATGTGTAGGCTACCGCGTCACCATCTGGAGATACGCGCACTTCTTCATAAAGTGGACGGCGGAAAAAGTAGTCCGCCAGCGCCGTAATGTCCCGGGAATCTGGAACCGGATCGGCAATTAAGGGTGACGTCATCGCCAGTGACGTCAACGCAAGGAGTAGTCTTGGTGGCATATGCCTTCTATCGGGGGGATCTTGGCTGAATCCTACTCGTTAATGCCCGAAATGTCTATCTCCCATTAATCCACCGCTTCACTCTCGACGAGTTGCTCAGTCTCCTGCCTCGTAAGGAGTCCAGCCGCTATGTTCCTGAGGACGATTGCCCCCTCTCCAGTTCGGCAACTCCAGATCTGCGCCACACCGGCGAATCCCATTTTTGACTTGCTGGCAAAGACCCGTGAAGCGACGGTCTTGCGTTGGCTATGTCGCATGTCAGCAGAGCAACAATCCCCGGTTGGGTTGACCTACAGGTAAACGGCTACATGGGCGTGGACTTTTCGTCACCCGCCCTGACCGAGGATGACTTTATGAAGGCGTGCGAGGCAGTCCGAGCGAGCGGAACATGCCGCTTTCTTGCTACGTTAATTACGATCAGGCCAGAGGTTTATGAGCGCAATCTCCGCCTGATGAGCCGTGTGATTGAGCGTGAAGCCCTGGACGACCTTGTGCCCGGTTTCCACATCGAGGGTCCCTTTATCTCGGCAGGCGGCGGAATTGGCGCTCACGACCCCAGCGCCGTTATGGATCCCCAAACCGAGCTGGTCGACAATCTCATGGAGTGGAGCAGTGGACGCATCATGATGCTCACCATGAGCGCCGAGGCAAAGGATGCAGCCGTTGTCATTCGCTACTGCACCGATCTGGGGATTCGCGTATCGATCGGGCACTCGATTTACAACCAGAAGCTACTCGCCGAGGCAGCGGATGCCGGCGCCATTTCGCTGACACATCTTGGAAACGCGTTGCCCCCACTCTTACCGCGGCATGATCACCCCGTGTTTGCAGGTCTCAATGAAGACCGCCTGATCGCCATGATGATCAGCGACGGCCATCACCTGCCAGAGGTTCTGATGCGACTGATCCTGAAGGTGAAAGGCTATGATAGGACAATCATTGTCAGCGACGCGGCGCCAATAGCAGGTCTTCCCCCGGGAGAGTATGAAACGCTGGGCAACAAGGTTGTCCTCGAAGAATGCGGCCGGATCTGGAACCCTCAAACCGAACGACTTGTGGGTTCGCCCTCCTGCATGAACGATTGCATGAATGTTCTCGCAGACCTTGGCGTGCCCGAAGATGCGCTTGTCAGGATGGGCTACATCAATCCTCTGCGGTACCTCGGGATCAACTTGTAGTTGATCTCCGGCAACTGCAGAAGCGGCGCTTATTCAACATCGCTGACCTTTCGCCCCGATGCCCTTCCCATACTGAATGATCTTTGGCGCCACTTTCCGGAGGTGGATCGTCACGGCTGTTCATTCTGGTTCCGCAAGCTATGACGTTTGCGGGCGACCGTGCTGCAGCTGTCAGATCCGCTCGCTAAAAGTTTTCTGAATCATGTGAAAACTCTCCTTGATTGCTGCTGGGGTTGAGCAGGGACAGGGTTACACACTCACCCCAACTCCCCTATGAAAAGTATCCTACTCCCTTTCCTTGCGTTGCTTGCCTGTTCGACCGTAGGCGCACAGGATCTCAAGATCGTTGTGAAGGCCGGCGGCGCTCCGTCCCGCGACGCGCATTTTAACTGGAAGTTAGAGTCCGCAGGTGGAGGCAATGTTCAAATCGGCCAGTTTGCATGCGGCAGCTACTGGGTAGCGCCGGCAGCGGGAGACAGCGCAATACGAGTGCTGTCCCTGACGGGAAACCCGGACTGGAATGACTCTGTGAGTTGCGACGCCGATCCAATAACCGAGAGCCACGGGCTTCTCGACGGGAGCAACAACTACGGAAGCTACAACGCTAACGAAAACATCGTTCCCAAGCTGCCGATGGAATTTGAGCCTGCCGCTGGCTCGGCCATTTCCCTGGTTGCCGCCATGCAGCGCAATGAAGCAGAAACCAGCCATGGCGGTACGCCCGCGATCGAGGGCGAGGTGGTCGACGCCTATTGCATTGTAACGGTGCTCCCGGAGGCGCCGGCAGATGGAGGCTCAGATATGATCCGCCCAAACATTACAGGCACGACCAAAGAGTTCCTTACCTGGGACGATTTTGACCTCTCACGCCTTCCCACTTACGATTTTCTGGAAGGCTACACTGCCGAGGAATGGGAGGCCACCCGTCGGCGCTGGAGCCACTCCACAGAGATCTTTGGAATGCTGACGGAGCATACTCCCGGGAATTTTATCAAGTACTCCGAGGGTGGGCGCGCATTCAGGGCCGCCATCCTTATCAGTGACTATGGGGCAGGAGCTGCAGCCTCATACAACAACGATGTGCTCTCACTGTTCTCGGCTCAGAACACACTGGAGGAGAAAAAGGCGGCGCTTGCTGCGATGATCGCCTACGGCCTGGACATCTACCACAACCGCTACAATTACGGTGACGGGAAGCGAAAAGCATGGTCTTCTGGCGCCGGTCAATCATTGGGCACGTTCGTCCCCCCGGTTTTGGCAGCGTCGCTCCTTAGGGACGACTCCAAATCCAACGTACTCAAGAAAGTCGCGATCACGAACCACGACCCCGACCAGGCGCTGCGCGGCCCCCATGAGCTTCGCCAGCAGACCCGCGGAGTTACAGGAGTGCTGCTCTGGGGGGACGACACGCCGTTCATCAGGAACGGAAATACAATGACGATCGATGAAAGGGCCTACTGGGGGAGACTGCTTCTGTCCTTCTGCTTCGACGGCGCAATCTTTAACTGCAACGAAGCGGGAGGGTCCAAGACCGGCGCCGACCCATACGGATACATCGATGGCCCGCCAAACAGGGCCGGCGCGTTCTACATGAACACGGCTTCCGGCGGGATTCGAGGTATCGCATCGATCATGGTCCTTATGCCTGCCTTCCGGGCGACGGTGAACACTGACGATCCAATAGAATATGCCGATCGCATTACACGGCATGGCGTCTGGACTGCGCCAGACCCGGTCGCAATTCCCTCCATTGAGGCGCAGGAACTGAAGTGCAACTCCTATCGTGACAACTGTCCTGGTTTTGGAGTGACCTGGGGCGCTCGTCCGGACGATGTTCGGTACGCGATTGAAGACGGGAGCGGTCGCTTCGTGAGCCAGAATGGCCGAAAGGTCAACATCAGCTTTGAGGCAAGTCGAACGACGCGCCATTGGGACAAAATCATTGCCATGTATGATGGGGAGACGTTCGAGGATAACGCAGTGCCACTAGGAACGGTGGCGCCGCCTTCTATTATCTTTGAGTTTGGAGAGGCGCCCAAGGCTCACATCAAGAGCTCCAACTACGACACTACGATTTATTATACAGTCGACGGAAGCAACCCGACGCGGGAAAGCAACGTATATCAAGGACCGTTCGATATCGTTGATGGGACGGAAGTGCGGGCCTTTGCAGTCCACGCCGACATGACTGATAGCCCCTTAAAAGTTAGGGTCTTCGATGCTAATCCCGACTTTAGCCAGCCTGAACCCGAACCAGAGCCCGAACCTGAACCAGAGCCACCCACAGAGTGGGGAGGCCAGCCTGTTGAAGACGGTTACGTAGACTCCCTGTCTCGACTTGGCTGGCTCTACCTGCTGGATGCCGACTGGGCGTGGAGCTATGGAATCAACCGCTGGATTTTCTCACCGGACCCCGGAGCGGACGCCACAGGAATTTGGTTCTTCCTGCCAAGATAGTTGGCGGCAGGGAGGATCTCCCAGTCTTAGTGGGGGATGAACGACCGACGCAGGTTCCCAATGCAGTCATGCAGCGGGCTTGGGAGCTTAGCTAATGCCACTGGGATATCCTGAGTCGAGGGAGGCTGGGAAGCCAGCCTCCCTGTTTCTTTCAGGGAAATGGATGACAAGGTAGAAGGCTATCCC
>CAYSHY010000004.1:0-87036 GCA_964430955.1 uncultured Puniceicoccaceae bacterium
TGCCGCCCTGCACGCACGTCTGCAAGGCGACCGTACCGGCGCCTGCGTCGCCGTCGCGGTGATCGGGCAGGAGCAGGTGCTGCGCAGCCGCGCCTGTGCCGACCCGGGCCAGCTGGCGCGCATCGCCGACGATCCGGCCTTCGAGATCGGCTCGGTCAGCAAGACCATGACCGCGACCCTGCTGGCCGGCCTGATCGCCGCCGGCGAAGCCAGCCTGGACGACCCGCTGGCCGACTGGTTGCCCGAGGGCAGCCACGTGCCCGATTTCCAGGGCCAGCCGATCCTGCTGCGGCACCTGGTCACCCACAGTTCCGGCCTGCCGGCGCTGCCGCCGGGTACGGCGCTGGGCCCGCAGGATCCCTATGCCGGCATCGACGCCGACGAACTGCTGGCCGCCCTGGGGCGCAGCGAGTTGGAGCGGGCCCCGGGCAGCGCCTTCGAGTACTCGAACTTCGCCTCGATGCTGCTGTCGATGGTGGTGGCGCGCCACGCCGGCGTGACGTTCGAGGACCTGCTGCAGCGCGAACTGTTCCAGCCCCTGGGCATGGCCGGCGCCCATGTGAACCGCCGCCCCGACGAGGTGCGCGCCGCCGCCGGCCACGATGGCAATGGCCAGCCGGTGCCGGCCTGGACCTTCCACGACGAGGCCGCCGGCGCCGGCGGCGTGCGCGCCACGCTCGAGGACATGATCCGCTCCGCCCGCGCCCAGCTCGGAATAGGTAATATAATCAATGAAATATCCCCTAGCCTTATTTTCCCTGTTCGCGTTGTTGTTTGCTGGGTGCGCTACGACGCACCAGTTTCGCGTCGATGCCATCCAGAATCCCAAGGCTCCCGCAACGCGATCCTTTGTGATCGTGCCTGCAGATCCGGAGACGGGTCCACAGGACCTGCGTTTTTTGGAGGCCGCAGGATATGCCGAAGCGGCGCTGGCTACCCAAGGGTTCTTCAGGGTGGAAGACCTCAGCCAGGCAGACATGGTCATAGCGCTTGATGCTTCTGTAGGTCCACCGATGAGTGCTTCGCGCACCGTGAGCGAACCGCTTTACGCCACCTACGGTGGTTACCATCGCGAAGTTGTGCGACCCGTGCGAGGCAAGGATGGGCGGGTGCACTATGTTTCGACGATTATTTGGGATCCACCGCACTACTCGTATGCCGGCTCATATAATCGCACCGAAAATATCACGGTATACCAGAAGCGCTTTGCCATGACGGCCTTTCAGGCGGGTGGTGATATCGAAAATCTTCCTCAGCTCTGGTCAGTGGTGGTCACAAACGTAAGCACGAGCAATGATTTACGCGGTTACTTGCCGATGTTGGCTGCTGCTGCTGCGCCTTACATTGCTACAGACACCGGCAGTCAGGTCACCGTGCGCCTCACGGAGGACGATGAGCGGGTGCAATTGATCCGGCGTGCGTTGTAGAACCAGCGCCCGAGCCAATCAGCGGCGCCCAGGTTGCCCTGATCGCTACTTACGGGCGATCCATTAGTGCTGAGCCAGCCTGTTTATTCTGCCGCCAACTTGAGGGGCAAAATGGATGCCTTGCTGTCTTTGTGCGATGGAGGGGGCCGATCGGCGCGGGGATTCCTTAGCCCTCCAAGCGCCCATCCTTGGGGAAGATCTCGTCCAGACGCTTCAAGACGTCGTCAGTCAGCGTGGGGACGACTTCCAGCGCCTCAAGATTCTGTTGAAGTTGCTCCGGCTTGGTTGCTCCAAGGATAACAGTGCTCACGTTGGGATTCTTCAGGCACCACGCGAGCGCGACTTTGGCCATTTCCTGCCCGAGGTCATCGCACACTACCTTAAACTCGCGCAGTTGCTTTAATCTGTGCTCGCCTTCTTCGCCTTCAATGTAGTCGCGCAGCCATTCCACCTTGGCCAGACGGCTGCCCTCGGGAATCCCTTCGTTGTACTTGCCAGTGAGCAATCCGCTTGCAAGCGGGCTCCAGACAGTTGTGCCGATGCCCACGCTCTTGAAGATGTTCTGGTAATCGACCTCCACATCCCAGCGATTCAAAAGGCTGTATGGAGGCTGCTCCATGGAAGGGCCGATGAGCCTGTAATCCTTTGCAACGGTCTGGGCCTCCTGAATCTGCTGTGCGCTCCATTTTGAGGTGCCCCAGTAAAGAACCTTGCCCTGCTGGATGAGGTGGTTCATCGCCAGAACGGTTTCCTCGATTGGCGTTTCGGGGTCTGGACGATGGCAGAAATAAAGGTCGAGGTAGTCCACTCGCAGGCGCTTCATGGCCCGGTGGCATGCCTCGATGACATGTTTGCGACTCAGGCCGACCTGGTTTGGCCCCTTTTGGTCATCGCCCCAGAAGACTTTCGACGAGACGAGGTAGGAGTCGCGCCGCCATCCGCTCTTCTCAAGGATCTCGCCCATAATCGTCTCGGCTTCGCCGGCGCTATAGGCTTCAGCGTTGTCAAAGAAGTTCACGCCGGCGTCACGCGCCATGTGCATGAGCTTCTCGTTTACGTCCTTCTTTGAGCGATCGCCAAAGGTGAGCCATGCGCCAAAAGAAAGTGCGCTTACCTTGAGTCCAGACCGGCCAAGTCGTCGGTATTCCATCTCCATGCCGGCAGATAGTATCACTTGCGTGAGAAATGCTCAACAGTGGGTTTTGCTCAGGCGGCCTTGATGGGCATGAAGATCAGGAAGCTCGTAAATGTGTATCAGATTTGACTGTGTTGGCCGCATTCCTGTTCATGCTACACATCCATGGGACAGATTTAGGGCAACAGCCGGCCGCGAGAATTGGGCTTATATGCGCTATAAGTAAAGCTTGCAACACGCATGGAATGATGTCTGAAAAATCAGACTCAATTATTCCTGCGTAAATGAAACTCAGATTGGTTGTTGCTGTAGTTGGGGGTCTAGCCCTTTGCCTGCTTCTCAATGCCTGCTCCAAGTCCAAAGCCGCGACAACGCCTACTGGTGTTGATCATGGTCGTTACCTTGTTGAACGGGTCGGCATGTGCATCGACTGTCACTCGCCGCGTGGTCCGGATGGGCAGTGGATACAGGAAAAATGGCTCCAAGGCGCTGTTCTTCCGTTTGAGGCAACAATCCCGATGCCCGCATGGGCGCCGATGGCGCCTTCGTTGGTCGGACTGCCACATTACACTGACGAGCAACTCCTGGCGCTCTTCACAATCGGTCACTTCCCCGATGGAAGAAGACTTCGTCCCCCAATGCCTGAGTTTAGGCTAAACGAATCCGACGCCCGCGCAGTCATTGCATACCTGCGCAGCCTCCAGCCTGCAGAATAGAGAAGGCATCGGCCGAACGCAGTCTGAGTTATCCGTTTCCGAAACGTAAGGCTTTCGGTTGAAGGCGAACGCACGAGAGAGGCTGTACTGGATCCTTATCTTCCGTGGATGAGGGGCTCATCCATGGAGATCCATCGTTGGTGGCATGGCTACAGCTTCTTCACGAGGGTCCAGCCTTCGCCTTCGATCATTGGCTTTGCCTTCTTGTACTTTACCTCGAGCGTTTCCTGGCCTTTACGGATAACGACGGTGTCGTTGCGACCGGGCTCCTGACCGATAAACTTCGGAGTCGTGCTTACCTTGGGAAGCTTGATCTCCTTTGTCTGGGTTGCCGTAGCCTGACTTGCGGCGGCGCCCGCCACTTGTTGCGGGGCCGGGCGTGCAGCCTGAGGGCCGGGGGCGCCAGAAGGATCTGTCGGACCGCTTTGACGCGCGGCCCGCAGCATTTGCAGCATGCTCTGGAAAGCCTGAACGCTTGTCGCGCTGCGGAAGATGCCAGTGCACACGGCGGCGCGTGTGTTGTTCATCATCTGCTCGAAGAACCGGAAAGCCTCGCTCTTGTACTCCTGCAACGGATCGCGCTGGCCGTAACTACGCAGACTTACGCTTTGGCGCAAGTCTTCCATCTCCGTGAGGTGGTTCTGCCAGTTACGATCAATCGCGCTGATGATCACATAGCGCTCCAGGCCGCGGAGCGCATCAGGATCCTCTACCGACTCTTTGGTAGCGTAGGCGGAGCGAATGCGCTCCATGAGGATCTCCTTAAGCTCTGCGCCAGACTTGCCTCTGGCCTCTTCCTCTGTGAGCACGACAGGGAAAGTGACGTGGACCCAGCCGATGAGTCCCTTGATGGATTCGTCGCTGGCCTGTCCAGCCTCGCCTATGCCATACATCTCGAGACGATGATCCACTTCCTCATCGACCAAGTCGAAAATGGTGTCGCGTGGGTTGTCGCTGAGAATAGCACTGTTGCGGATGCCGTAGATGACCTCACGCTGCTGGTTGAGCACGTCGTCAAACTGAAGCAGGCGCTTGCGTGATGAGTAATGATGCTGCTCAACCGTCTTCTGTGCGCGCTCGATGGCGGTGTTCAGCCAGCTGTGCTCGAGCGGTTGGCCGGGCTCGAAAGAGCTCTCCAGTAGTTTACCAGCAAAGCCCTGGTTCGAGTAAAGGCGCATAAGATCGTCCTCCAGCGAGAGGAAGAACTTTGTAACGCCGGGGTCGCCCTGGCGTGCGCATCGTCCTCGCAACTGCCGGTCGATACGGCGGGATGTGTGGCGCTCGGTGCCGATGACGTAGAGACCGCCAAGTTCCTCCACGCCCGGCCCCAACTTGATGTCAGTTCCGCGGCCGGCCATATTGGTAGCGATCGTGACTGCGCCCTTCTGTCCTGCGCGTGAAACGATCTCGGCCTCCTGCTGGTGGTACTTTGCGTTGAGCACGTTGTGCGGGATGTTGGCCCGGCGCAGCATGCGACTCAAAACCTCGGAGGAATCGACGCTTACCGTACCTACCAAGCAAGGTTGCCCACGCTTGTTCGCCGCTGTGATCTCCTCGATTACCGCGTTGAATTTCTCGCGGCGCGTCTTGTAGATCACGTCGTTCTGGTCGATCCGGATGCACGGCTTGTGCGTGGGGATTACCATGACCTCGAGTCCGTAGATATCCTTGAACTCGTTTGCCTCCGTCTCAGCAGTTCCGGTCATCCCGGCCAGCTTTTCGTAAAGGCGGAAATAGTTTTGAAGTGTAATCGTAGCGTAGGTCTTCGTCTCCTTCTCGATGGCGACGCCCTCCTTGGCCTCGACTGCCTGGTGAAGCCCTTCTGACCAACGGCGGCCGGGCATGACGCGGCCTGTGTTTTCGTCTACAATCAGGACTTTGCCTTCCTGCACGACATACTCCACGTCGCGTTCGTAAAGGCTGTAGGCGCGTAGTAGTTGGGAGATTGTGTGAATGTCCTCACTGACCTGCTCAAAGGCCTGCTGAGCTTCCGCCTTCTTCTTGGCCTTTGCTTGTGCGTCCAGGTTGGGATCGTTGTCGATCTCCACATGGATGCTGGCAATGTCGGGTAGAAGGAATGCATCGGGATTCTCCGGATGCAGGAAGTCACGTCCCTTCTGCGTCAGGTCGGCTGTGCGGTGCTTTTCCTCGATTGTATAGAGTAGCTCTTCCTTGAGGAAGTAGCGCTTCTCCTTGTTGAAGTCGCCCGCCATCTCCAGTTCATAGCGGTCGAACGACTTGCGCACCTTGCCGAGCTCCAGGAGGCGTAGCAGCACCTTGTTCTTGGGCGCGCCAAGCTTCACGAGGTAAAGTTTCTCAAGGATGTCCTGGGATGGCTCCTTGTCCTCTCCTGCCTTCTCGATCGCTTCTTTCGCTTCGTTTGCCAGGCGATTACAGTAGTTGCCCTGTTCGCGAACCAGGCTGGCGATCGATGGCTTGAGGCGGCGATAGCTCTCGCCAACGTCACCATCCTGCGAAGGGCCGGAAATAATCAGCGGGGTGCGAGCTTCGTCAATGAGAACAGAGTCGACTTCGTCGATAATGCAGAACCAGTGGTCCCGTTGAACCTGGTCTTCCTTGCGCGTGGCCATGCCATTATCGCGGAGGTAGTCGAAGCCAAATTCGCTCGCGGTGCCGTAGGTGATGTCGCGCTGATACATCTCGCGCTTTTCCGCGGGTGTTTGCTGGTGGGCGCCGAGAAGTACGCCCACCGAC
Source organism: uncultured Puniceicoccaceae bacterium (assembly GCA_964430955.1). Lineage (GTDB taxonomy): Bacteria > Verrucomicrobiota > Verrucomicrobiia > Opitutales > Oceanipulchritudinaceae > CAYSHY01. The sequence goes on from CAYSHY010000004.1 coordinate 5,994, forward strand.
AATCCGAGGAAATTGTAGAGATAACCCATCCACTCCGCGTCGCGCTGCGCCAAGTACTCGTTGACGGTGACGAGCTGGCAGTTGCGCCCTGTCATGGCGTTCAGGTAGAGGGGCAGGGTGGCCACAAGAGTCTTGCCTTCCCCGGTCGCCATTTCCGCCACCATGTTGTTGTGCAACGCGATGCCGCCGATGAGCTGCTCGTCGTAGTGGACCATGTCCCACCGCAGTTCATGGCCGCGCACCATAAAGCTCTTGCCGCAAAGCCGCCGGGCGCCGTTCTTCACAACTGCAAAGGCCTCAGGCAGAAGGTCGTCCAGCGATTCCCCCGACTTCACGCGTTGGCGAAACTCCTCGGTTTTTGCGCGAAGCTGCTCGTCGCTAAGGCTCTGGTATTCCCGTTCCAGGGCGTTTATGCGCTGGACCGTTGGTTGGCACCGCTTTTGGAACTTTCGCTGTGTCCGTCCCTTGAGTCGTTTAAGAAGGAAATTCATTCGTCTTGAGGTCTGATCCGTCTGTTTTGCCCTCTGAAACTGGTAAACCAGCGCAAAGAGCACCTAGACGGCGTCAATCAAGTGGAGCCGCCTATTTTCCGAAAGGTTCCACGCTAGGCGCAAGGGAGAAAACTGCACGAATTTTTTAACAAAACGCAGGAAACCTTGCCTCACGCTCGCAATCGGCGTGTCCATTCGGCGGCGATCATCACCGATTCGGCTGCTTGGTCTGCATCACAAAGTGGCGTTTCTTCGCCTCTCAGCGCATCCAGGAAATACATTGCCTGGCGTTGCGTGGCGCCGATGCGTGGGAAGACTGGAACAGTGCGCACGGCGGTCCCATCAGGTCCTTCATCGCGGAAGAATTCCACGCGGCCGGGCGTGTGCATGGCCAGTGGCGCCGGCAGATCGATTCGCACGTAACCGCGTTCAAAGCACACTTCGGCGTATTCCACCCAATCCCGCGTCGAATTAAAAGGAGTAAACTCGAACACGGCGGGGACGCCAGATTCGCTTCGCACGGCCAGTAGAACGCCGGTGGGGTCAACATAGTCGATTTTGAAGGACTCGCCGAGCAGGTGACGCATGAGGTCAAACTGGTGGCCGTTCCCGCTAACGAACATTTCAAAGCGCTCAAGGTCGCGCTCTTCGATTCCCTCCATATCCGCCAGTGGAAAAGTCTCAGGGGTGAAGGGAGCAGCACTCGTGAGCGCATAGCGGTAGGCATTGGCGATCCAGTTTCCAGACAAGGAGACCTGAATACGTACGTAGGTCATGCTGCCCAGTTCGCCTGTCTGGCGCAACCGGAGGATTTCTTCCTTTGCCGCGATTGTGGCTGGATCACTGCGTTTGTGAAAGCCAACCCGTAGCAGCGTCCCAGTCTTTCGCACCTCCTCGCATATACGCCGGGCGGCCGTGGGAGAACCGGCGAGAGGCTTCTCCATCATGACAGGGACGCCGGTGTGGAGAAGCTCGCAAACCAAGCGTTCTGCAGATGGGATCGGCGGTAGCGTTACAAGGAACGCATCAGGCTGCGCCTTTTCCAGCGCCTCCTGGTGCGTGGAATACCAGGCAGGCACGCCAAAGCGCTGGGCCACGCGCTCGGCAAGTTCAGGGTCTCGGTCCACCACGGCTACAAGCTCGCAGCCTGGCAGGATTGAGTAGTGCGGCAGGTGGGCGCATTGCGCCTGTTTGCCAGCGCCGATTGCAACGATCCGGATTCGGTCGGGGTTTGTCATGGAGATGCCTAAGTCGCAGTGAGAGACCCACGGATAATGGGAAGCCGAGACTGAGGCAAGGTGGAAGGATACGAGAAATGGAGCCGCGTATTATACCATCATTGTCGCCTTGCAGAATTGCTTGGGGCTCATTTGGACGAATCGGTCAAAGCTGCGCACCATCTGTTTGTGGTTACGGTAGCCCGCCATAAGAGCTACTCCTTCGTGCGTATAGTTGTGCAACCTGAGCAGCTGCTTTGCATGACGGAAGCGCTCCAAATCGATCATTCGGGCCACGCTCATGTTTGTGGCGCTCAAAAAATGCTCGCCAAGCTTGCGTCGGGAGACGCCCAGCCGGCAACTCAACTCATTGACGGTAATAGCACGGTCTTCGTCGATGATCTTCAGCGCCTTCCTCACCAAGGGATCGCTGATGCCGCTCCTTGCCGTTGTGGCGCGATGCACAACGCCCTCCGGTGAGAGATTGACGGGCCGGCTTACGCTGCCTGTTTCCAGATATCGTTCCATCATTTGCGCCGCCATGAAGCCTTGCTTCTTGTGATCCAGCTGAACAACCGAGATTGCCTGGACTCCCCCTTCCTCAGATCGCTCCATACCGCCAACTCCGAGTATTTCCAGGTGTTCAGGAATCCGCATGTCTGATTGCTGCGCCAGGTAATAAACGTTCAGCGCCAGTCTATCATCCCCACAGAAGACGCCTACCGGGCGAATGGATCTGGTCATGGCGTCGAGCATCCGTTCGTTGCGTTGCACGATCAGGTTCACATCATACTTGAACTCGCCTCCTCGATAAGCCCGTTTTTCGGTTGCCGGAAAGAGTATCTTGTCCAGGCACATCTGATGTTCCCGGGCTGCTGCCTCAAATTCCGCAAGCCGCCGACGGTGTGAATAACTGCTTTCGTTGCCAAAGAAGAGCAGCGACTCCATCCCCGCGGCTCTAAAATGATCCACGGCAATCTTACCTTCGCCGCGAAAGCCTATACGCAGACCCACATTGGATGGCCTATCGCTTTCCAGCAGGTTTAGGTAAGGGACCTGATAGGACTTCAACAGATCGACGTTAGCCCGGTTCTCCAGCCAACCTATGACGCCACACGACTCGCTCGCTGTTTGTTGCCTGAGGTCCACCTCCACAACGTTAAGAGGCAGAAAGACCACCTTGTGCTCTCCGGTCAGAAAATACTTCCGCACGCCTTCCTGTATGAGACGGCAGTGGTAAGAGAGTGAGTCATACTGAAAGATTATGAACGGTTCGTTAATCCTCTGCATGGAGTCGGGAGTTGTTTGAAATTCGGGGTAGGGTGTGGGGCGCTATCAAAGTATGAAATGTCAGAATGGTTTCTGCAACAGCGCTCCCAATTTGGCTGTTAGTTCGGGCACAAAACGTCCAATCGTTAGACACAGGGATGCTATGGTTGCCAATAGCTGTCCTTGACGCGACTGGCGTTCGGGGCGGTTGGATACTGTGGGACCTCTTCCCACTGCATCTCTCCAATACACAACCCCTATTGGCATGCGTAATTGTAGATCGTTATCCCGCTACTTAGCCGTCGCTGCGGCCGGCCTGATTCTTCAGGCCGGCAGTTTGTCCGCCGTCATCCTCGTGGATGAGGACTTCAGCAGTTCCCTTGTCGACTTTTCCGTGGTCTCCGGCGGAACCTGGAGCGTGAGCTCGGGCCGCTATATCCTGAGCAACCATGCTTCTTCGACAACCCCGGGAATACTGGGCAACATCAGTGTGCATAACACCACTGTCAGCGGTGACTTTACCGTGTCTGCGGTGCTCAATGTTGTCGGTACATCAAACACATGGAACGACTCAGCCCTTATCTTCTGTTACCAGAATTCCAGTAACTACTACTATGTCTCGCTGAACGAGAGCAACGATGGGGCCACGCGCGGCATCCTCAAGGTCACAAACGGCTCCGTGACAGAGCTCGCCGACATATCATCCTCCTTTGCTTCGGACACTGATTACCACGTGGAGGTGATCCGGTCCGGCTCTTCCATTACTGTGAAGGTTGACTCGGTTCAGGTAGCGTCCGCCAGTGATTCCGCATTCACCAGCGGTAAGGTTGGATTCGGTACGTATAACGATTCGGCCAGGTTCGACGATTTGGTCGTGGAGGCTGCGGATACCCAGGCGCCTTCCACGCCAACCGGGCTGAGCGCTTCAAACGTTACATCCACCACAGTGGATCTGGACTGGAATGCATCCACGGACAACGTCGGCGTCACCGGTTACAAGATCTATATCAATGGAGCCAACCCGCTCCCGGTATCCACTAACAGCGCTACTGTCACCCAACTGTCCCCCAGCACACAATTCACCTTCACTGTAAGTGCGGTCGATGCGGCAAGCAACGAATCCAGCCAAAGTTCAGGCGCGAGCGTAACGACGTCAGGTTCTGGCGGCGGCGGGAGTGGCGGAGGTCCCTATACGATTACTGGCTCGACAGATGACCGTGACGTCAGGAGCACCGGCGCCATGGGATGGGTGGGAGAACCGTCCGTGCGCGTTGGCGGCGCGTCCTCAAGTTATGATTCTGTCATGGTGTATGTGTTCGAGCTGCCATCCATCGCGTCGGGCGCCACTGTCACGAGCGCTTCCCTTAGTTTCGAATACACTGGCCTTTCAAACAATCCCTCCGGGAAGGTGGATCTCTATGGACTACCATACGATTCCTCGGGCGCCGTATCTTCAAGTCATTATTACCAAGGCGCCTATGGAAGCGACAGCTCCGCAACTGCAATCCAGAATGATATCCTGACGACATCGACCTCCACCGGCACAATCTCAACGGATTCCACGGGATCCTCCAATCTGGTGGATTACCTGAACGCTCAGTATGCGAATGGGGCCGAGGGTGGCGATTTCATCTATCTGCGGCTCAATCCCGACGTGTCCAACGAGACCAACTATCACTACTTCAATGTTGCCACCGCCAACAGCTCCACGCCGCCGGTTCTGGAGTTTGCCGTGGGTACAGGTAGTGGCGGAGGCGGTAGCGCCATTATCTCCGAGGATTTCAGCTCAGGCGCCACGGCGTTTGACGTTGAGACGGGAGGGCTGTGGAGCGTTAGCGGCGGACGCTATGTTCTGACAAATCCCACGTCTGGTTCAGCCGCGGGACTCCTTGGCAACATTAGCGTTCATGAGACGTCCTTGGCTGGAGACTATGTTGTGAGTGCAGTCCTGAACGCCACGGGCACGAGTTCAACCTGGAACGATGTCGCGTTGGTCTTCGGCTACCAGAATGACGACAACTACTACTACCTCTCGCTGAACGAGAGCAACGACTCCAACACAATGGGCATCATCAGGGTCCTCAATGGCTCGCCTACCGAACTGGCTGATATCAGCCTTTCGATAAGCTCGGACACGGACTACCAGGTCGAGGTTCAGCGCATCGGCTCATCGATCGTTGCGAAGGTTGGCGGAATACAGGTTGCCTCTACGGTGGATTCTTCGTTATCAGGCGGACGAGTCGGATTTGGAACCTACAACGATTCCGCCGAGTTCGACAATCTTGTTGTGACCGGGCAAATGGACACCCAGTCGCCAAGCGTTCCCACCGGGCTGACATCCAGCAATGTGACTGACAGTACAGTCGATCTCGATTGGAATGCCTCAACGGACAATGTAGGGGTGGCTGGGTACAACGTGTACATCAATGGATCGAACCCCTTGAGTGTGGATGCGACAAGCGTCACGGTTGAGCAGTTGACGCCACAGACGAACTACACCTTTACGGTCAGCGCCTTTGATGCCGCACTGAATGAGTCCAACCAGAGCACGGGTGTGAACGTAATAACGCAACAGCAACTCTCGCCTGTCGCCACGCCCACGTTCTCTCCGTCCGGAGGCTCCTATTCCAGCAGCCAGAATGTGACGATCAGCACCGCTACGAGTGGAGCGACGATCCGGTACACGACAGACGGGAGCACCCCCACGACAAGCCATGGCGCGGTGTACTCGAGTCCGGTGTCGATCACAAGCTCCACCACGGTCAAGGCGATCGCCTACAAGAGTGGAATGGCAAACAGCTCGGTCACGACGGCCAGCTATACAATCTCCACTGGCGCTCCGTTATATGGAGCACGGGGAGCATGGCCATCGCTTACCCCGGCCAGCAACGCTTCGCCGACAGCAACGCTGAATTCGGTCTCCGATCTCGTCACCGCCTTGCGCACGGCGAACTCGGGCGACGTCTTCCACCTGAACAGTATGACGATTGGCAACACTACGCTGAACGACGCCACCGCGAAAGCAAACTTGGCGTCCATCCAGACAAATGTGCTCGTTCGGCCGGCGCCGGGGGCTACCGTGACGATCACCGGCACGTTGATCTCGCATTTGCCGCGAATTACCTGGGCTTACTTCAAGCTTGAAGGCACGATCTCACTCAGAGCAGACTCCACCCGGTCAAGGCTGGCGCGCATCCAGATGGGCGATGACGCTGGGTTCACTCTCGAAGCCAACTACCTTGAACTGGTTGAGTGCCTGAAGCCCGGGCGCGGAAACGGCGGAGACGTGATGCAGATCAAGTCAACCTATGTTCAACCCGGGAACCCGCAAAATCCCGCGCCCCGTGACATCTTGTTCGATTCGTGCTGGTTTGAAGGAAACGACGCCAATCCAGGAGATCACGCGGATACGCTCCAATGGCTGTGTTCAACCGGCTACATGAAGTTCCGTAACACCTATATTGGGCCCGCGGGCAATAACGCCACCCTGCAATGCGGCACCGAGTGGCAGCGGCAGGATGAGCAATACGCAGTCTTCGACATGGATACAGTCTTCCTCGGCGGCGCCATTGTTTATGGTAATGGCAATGTCTTCGGCGTGCCACAGACGCCGGCCATCTACCGCCGCGTGGAGTGGACGCAAGTAAAGACCCGCTCGGAGCAGGCTTTACCTGATGTCGTAGAAGATTGTCGCTTCGCGCCGGCGGATCCTAAGTTGGTGAACGGAACCTCAATCAGCTCCATATTCCCGAACAATGAGTTTGGGGTCACGGTGACATTCCCGACATTTGTAGAGCCTTCGTGGTGGGATTAATCGCTCGTCAGGGCTTGTCCTTGCAAGGCCGAACCGCCTCAGGCAGCGGTTCGGCCTTTTCAATTATTGTGGTATGACAAACCATCCTGCATCGGGAGACCAGAAGCCACGGTAACCCGGAGTGTAGGCGAAGTAGTACCAACCTTCAGGCAGACTTGTAGAGCCGAAGCAGTAAAGCCAGTTGTAGGTGTCGCCGTTCGTGTAGATCCAGGCTTCCAGTTGTCCGTCCCATATGAATGGCGAATCACCGCCCTCTGGCAGGTATTGCCATCCGTGAGCTGGCGACCAGATCCACGGTTTCGTACCGCTGTAGTAGTAACCATACCAGGCCGAGTAGCTCCAGCCCCCGCCCACATCGAGCTCCTCGAGCAGGCCTTGCGGCAGCTGCCGGGTGATGATGACCTGAATCTCCTGTGGGGATGAAAGTGGGGCGGACAGATTATAGATTGTAGCGCTGCTCTCGATAAACGTATGCGGGGAGGTGACCGGGAACGGTTGAAGCGCCTTCATTAGAATACCTCCACCTTGCGCCCGGGTTGGTGTAGCGGGCGTTACATTGAATAGTCCCGGCGCGTTGCTTACTGCCTGGATGTAAGGAGGGGAATCTACACTGCCAGCCAATGGAACCGAGGCAGTGGGCGAGTCCGGATGCAGGTAAACACGGCGCTTGAGCGGGTAAACGGCCGACGGCGGAACGAAGGGCTCCGCTTCCGTGCTGTCCGGGTTCAACGGAGCGCCGTCATCGGCGTCGTTCACACCGTCACCATCAGTATCAGCGAGCCGTGGGTCGCTCTGCGGGACTGTGGCGCTGCCCGTGATTTCAAGACCATCTGGAATGCCGTCTCCATCGGTGTCGGCGAGGTCTGGCCGTGTGCCCAGCTCGAACTCTTCAAGGTTCGTCAGTTGGTCGCCGTCAAGGTCCGCGTGCGCGTCGTCGATAGAAGGATTCAGCCCGTGAGCGATTTCAAAACTGTCAGGCATGCCGTCCTGGTCCACGTCGTAGAGACTGGGATCCACAGCGAGAATCCAGTCCGCCTGCATTTCGATCATTCCCGCAGGAGCGGTGGCATTTTCATCAATCTCTGCAGTGATGAAAAGTGCGTCCCACTGAGTAATGTCGCCTACGGTAAAGCTCCACTGCAATGAGGCCTCCGCACCGGGCGCCAGGGTCGGAAGGTTCTTGACTGGCTCGCTTATTGTGACCGCGCCCTCAGGAATTACCGACACTCGCACAGGCAGGACAGGAAGCGAGTTGCCGCCAGCATTGAAGGCTGTAACCTGCAGAGTGAAAGACTCTCCAGCAGCGGAGATTACTGCTGACCCCGTTGACGTGGAAGTGACGGCGCCCGGTTCAAGCACGATTGCTTGTCCCGGTGTTTCTGAAGCAGTGGCGGCCTGCGTGGAGAACGCGTCGATTGCCGAGCTGGTTTTCGTAACGGCCGTCCTGAACTCTTTCAAAGCCCGGAGGACGCTGGCGCGCCGCGTGATGTAGGCCGCTGATGTAGGAGACTCGAATACGCCGCCAAGCACGCCTTCAAACAAGGCGCCCAGTTCTTCTCCCAGTGTAATGGCAGTCGCCATTTGCTCGATTCTCGCGGTGCGGAGCCAATCCAACAAGGAAGCAAGATCGGGGTTTGTGTACGATGCAGCGCCCGCAGCGGCTTCAAAACGCCGGCCGGCATTTCTCCAGGCTGCGTGGGCATTCACGAGTGATCCGGATTCGGTGGGATGAACCGAGGCGTTAAGCACTGTCCCAATGTTGTTTGCGGAGAGACCTTGCTCAATCGATTGAAGCGCGGCGAGAACAGTCGCCGCAGAAGGCGGTGAGGCCGATAGGGAGGCGGCTCGGATCGGGACGCTTCCCTTGGTTGAGGCTTCAGCACGCGCGGGAAGCGCACTGCCGGGGCTCTGAAGGGCTGTTGTATCTGTGGGAAATCCGAACGCTGCCCTGTTCAGACGCTCGAGGTCCATTGGGATGCCGACATAGATGGCGCTTGCGCTGGCGACAATGGCTTCTACATGAGCTGCAAATTTGAGGATCTTTGAGGCTGCTTCGGCGGCCTTTGCCTGCTTTAGCCCGACGCCCAACAGGGAAAAGTAAGATTCTGCGATGCTAGAAGCCTCAGCCGTGGTTTGGCCTATCAGCACTGCCGTCGAATACCGTTCCATGGAAACGAGGAAAGAGAGGTAGAACTGGTTGAAGTCTGCCCGGTCGCGAAGAAACTGCGGGTCGTCATAGGTATTCCACCCCTTCATGGTGTCGAGAGAGTCCTGGAGGACATCTGCAGTTACCGCAGTGAAGGAGAAAGGCGCCCCATCATAGAACACCGGGTGGAATTGTTTGGTGATACCCTTTATTATCTCCTGAATGCCCAGGCTCGTTGCATGTACCCCCCTGCGAGCCCGGCTGGCCTCGGCGTCCTTGAGCCCGTTTGCGATGCTGCGGCCCGCCAGCACAAAGTAATAGGTAAAAGAAGCGGCCAGTTCCGGCTTCATGCCAGCCTTCACCAGTCCGGCTTCCAAGTATGGCTTAACTGATTTCAGGATCGTGGATGCGCCGCTCATCCTCTCCGCATTGCGCACCAACGCCCAATCCGCCTGAGAGGCGGCTTCGATGAGCACCTCGCCCGGTTGCAGGACGCCAAAGTCCGGAGACTCGCGCGAGAGCGTCACCCGTTTCTTCGCCTCTCTAAGCGCATCGCTCTCCTTCTTGGCTATCTCCCCGTAAATCTCGGCCAGCAAGTTCCCGATAGACGTGAGCATCTCCTTGATGAAGATGTCGGCGAACTCGGCGCCCATCAGGACGCTCCGTTCACTGAGGATGGCTCTCCGGAGCGCTTCACGCGTAACCGGCGATAGCTCAAGGTTATCAAGGTGATTGATCACCTGCGTTTCAATCGGCGCCCAATAATTGGGGCCCTTGCCGGAAAGGTTCTCCGCCAGGTTTCGTTTGATTGCCGGTTCATCTGCAGGTTGAAGATTGAGCACGAGATCCGCCGTGGGAACGCGTACGTTTGGCTGGATCAGCGTGAGAAAGTTGAGAGGTTGGGTGCGGGATGTATCGACGTTATGCTCGTCATCCATCACCCATTCGTCTGTCTCGGCCGCCGAGACCTCTATCGTGTAGTATGCGTGGCGTAAGACGCCGGTATTCTGCAGCTTTACGGCTTGCAAAAGTTGTGTGGAGAACTGCCCTGCGTCGGTTTCGGTCATCACGATTCGCTGCACTTGAGCGCCGAGCTGGCTGCGCACATACTTGTGGTAGTCTATGGCGAGCTCACCGGGTTTCTGAGACCGAATCCAGCCGGACGGCTGAGAGTAGATGGTGATCACAGCGCGGTGTACCGCATGTTCACGGTCTGTCAGTGTTGGAGCGGCTGAACGGACGACGCCGGAAAGCGAGCCTTCGATTCGTTCCGCATCCGGCGGCAGAACACGGCAGATCGCGCTCGAACCGTCAAAGAACTGCATCAGGCAGACGAGTTCGCCTCCATCAGTAAGGCCTTCCGGGTAGTAGAGCACGCTGGCGAGGGTCTTTTCCTGCCCGTCGAGTTGCAGAGCCTGTCCTCTCCACAGGAGGACATGGAACTGACCGGTGAGATCCTGGTAGATCACAGACGAAACAGGGAACTGCCCATCGCCGATGCCCGGCCCCTGAAGCTTTACTGAACTTACATTAGCCCCGTAGGGGTTCGCGGAGAAATAGTACTCGGTTTCGGTTATGCGAATGTTTGTCCCCGGCAGGAAATCACCAATCGTGTAGAGCAGTTGTAATCCGTGGGTCAGATCTGCCTTGAAACGACCAGCGCCGGAGCGGCCGAACCCTTGGTAGTTAGCCCTGAAATAGGCTGTTCCTCCCCGAATGACCTCGTCGCCTGCAAATACCGAGGGAAGGGATAGTTTTACGGCGCCCTCGGGCGTGGTGATCTCGGTGTTGTAGGGAACCAGAAGCTTTGGCCCCAGGAAGGAAACCAGATAGAGCGCGTTAGCGTAGGTTGGCGGGGCTCCATACGCCAAGACCAACGCCACACCACTCTCATCGACATCGAGCAGAGAGTAATTCTGCGGACCATATGGAAGCCCGGGTAGCACGGAATCCGGCCCGAGGACGAGTTCCGAATTGCTTCCCAGGAAACGGTAGACCGAGTCCATTTGCCTGCTTCCGGGGCCCGGGGAGTCTGCCGTGTAGTAGCCGATGCCCACATCCCGGGCCATCTGGTAACCGCGGAACTTGGGCAGATTGGGATCGCCTGCGTGTGTGGTGAGGTGAACCGACCCTCCTAGCCCCCAATAGAGGGCCCCGCCGTAGTTGCTTACTTCGGCCACAAACGCATAAACCCCGCTATTGGATATAGAGGTTGAGTGAAAGCGGTCGAAAGACAGCTTAACGTCATTGACCGGCCCGGGGACGGTCTCGGGCAGGCCGGGCGGAGGATCGTTGAATTGGCTTAGGAGTCGTTTTATCGTGCCGCCGCCGCCGTACCAGATGGATTCGCCATAGGGAACGCCGTCGACATTGGTTTGCGAGGAGACAGGCTGAAGGAAGAAGACGAACAGGCTTTGCCCTGAATCGTTGAAAGCCAGGCTGTGGGGATAGCCGTTGTTAAACCAGCGATTGGCGAACTTTAACCTGCTGTCTTCCGGGGATAATTCGCCGCTCAACGCAATCTCCTGGAGTCCGCCCGCTCCAGCGGCGTACACCCCTGATTTGGGTTGTTGGCCGTTGAGGCCCATCTCAAAGATGGCAGCGCCCTTCTGATTGGGAACCGGTATCCACACAGCATTGATATCGGTCGTATCCTCCCGGTGACTGGGCCACCAGCTTGCCGCAAGCACCTCAATGATCGGCGGCTGCTGGGCGTCTGCCCGGAGCGCTATTAGACCCAGCACAGTTAGGAACACCCGAGTTAGACGCATAGTTATGTCTCCTGCCACCTATTATGGCGAAGACGATACTAGGGTGTCAATAAATGCCTCTGATGGAGCCAATTCTAAAAGATTATGGCGTGCCGCATAACGGGGCCACAGGTCCATAAGGTTCCCCTATTTGCGCATGATGACCACGTCCTGAGCATAGTAGTGATCGAAGACCCGGATTTCCTCAATCCTGAACAGGCGGCCCCAGACGTTGCGCACGTATTCATGCGAGACAAAAACATTTGCAGTGTTCGAGGCGCCGACTGCCAAACGATCGCATACACGCTCCAAGGGCATCGGTCGATCAGCGTCCTCGGGATTGCGCGCCTTCTTTGTGAACTCGTAAACGTTTGGCGCGCGGGTCTTCATTTCATCCCACAACTTCTCGGACATAATCGTGATGTACGCCAGCCCGCCGGGCTTGAGGATACGCCGTAGCTCGGCCAGCCAAGCCATCTCGTAGGACTCGATGTGTGTGAAGACTGAAAATGCGCTGATGGCGTCAAAGAAATTGTCTTCGAAAGTCAGATGGGGCAGGGCGCTATTTTGTATCGCTTTGATCCTATTGCCGAGGAAGGTTGTTACCCAGGCGACGTTGCGAAAATTCAGGTCGGCGGCCCACAGGTCATAACTGTCTTCCTGGGCGCAGAACTGCCGAAGCACCCGCCCGGAAGAGCAGCCTAACTCCAGGGTGCGTCCATTATCTGGCACGCCGTACCGTTGATACGCGGCCTTGAGTTTCAGGTAGTCCCGCAGCCCCGCAACCCAATACTCAAAATGCTCGTCTCCATGGTAATACTCCCGGTCTTCCGGAACAGGGATGGGAAATTTGTCCTCTTCAATAAACGCCTCAAGTGGCTTTGGCAGCTCTATCTCGAAAAATCCATTGAAGTTGCTGCGGTCGTGTTCACGGATCGGTGGCAAATTCTTGAATACGCCGGGATTCCATGCGCTGCTATCGGATGTATTCCAGGAGATAAAATCCTCCCAACGCATGAAGGGACGGGAGAGGGGAGTTGCCGTCGAGGTATTGCTATGGTCGCTACCCATATCCAGGGATACGATCTGAAATGGGGAATGGATGCAAAAAAGGCTGCGGAATATTGGCGAGATGCTCTAGGTCTGGAATTTCTAGTGAGACTTCGTAGGGTTTCTGAACCCCATTGCGTTGAGCGCTCAAGCTTCATTAGGCGCCCGCTCGTCTTTTGGCAGGCCGGTTTCGTGATCAATACCGTTTTGGCTTAACCACATCTCCAAACGGCGGATCTTTGGGAGCAGTGTGTTGTGCGACCAGCGGCGGCCGCCTTCGTAAGACCAATAAAGGCTGTGGTAGGAGTTGTAGTACTGGTCAAACTTCTCGATATAGGTATCGCGTTGCTCCTCGAGCTCGATCAGGGACTCGCGAGCCTTCATCAGGCTCTTTCGAATACCTTCAAAGATTTCCTTGCGCGCCTTGTGAAAGAACTCATCGGGCAGCCCGGGGATTAGCGCCTCCAGCATGGGATGCAGTCCTTCAGCCTTCCCGTCAGGGTGAGCTTCCACCCATTTGGCCACTGCCTGTAGCAGATCTTCCTTGCCGGCAGCATCGTGTTCTTCGAATGGCCGCTTGATGCGCGATTTTTCCTGAAGGGCTTCAAATGCTGCGAACGCGTCTGGGTAGAGCTTCGCAAACAGGTTATGTAGCGTCCGGGAAATGGGGAGTCGGGTATACTCCTCGGCGTGGAAGCCTTTGTCGCCGGGGCTGCGTTGCTTCATGCTCAGGAAGTTGCGGATAACTTCCTCCAAACGGTCGAGGTTGGAGAAAGCCGCGTCGCTAATAATCGCAAAACGGTCCGGCTCATGATCGATTCGCTGTAGCAGGGCTTCGTTGTATATCGCGTAAGTCTTAAAGACCAGTGACGGATCGGAGACAGCTTCCCAGTCGCGCCGCTTGACGAAGGAGACAAACACCTCCAGCGGGTGGCGATAGATCACCAGGCCGCGCGCAGAGGGGAGCAGGTCCATCCAAAAGTCGACAAAGAGACATGTGCGGGGCTCTTTCCAGCCCCAGAATCCCTGCCGCTCTCGGGCCTCGATCAGCGATTGCGCCTCCAGCTGCTCTTGCTCGGTGGGCTCAAACACGAGCGGCGTGCGCCTGTAAATGCCTGTGTCGAAGAAGCGGGGCACATCCTCACGATTGCGCTCCAGCGCACGCAGGTGGAAGTCCAGCACATCCTTGTCCTCGAAGTGGCCGCGCGGATTTCCTTCGTTGCCTTCGAGCAGGTTCTGGCCGATGTCGACGCCCATGCGTTGCAGCAGGCTAGCCAGGAACGATGTTCCGCTGCGATGCATGCCAAGGATCAATAAGGGACTCCCTGCCGCTGTCTTGCTTGTCTCCATCAGCGCCATAGAGGAAAGCGGCATTTGACCGGCATTGGCAATCCTCTAGAATCAACTGCGGTGGAGGTTCGTCGCGCATTTGCTTGTAACCGGGCAAGGCAGCGGCCTAATTATGGGTTTTATGGACGTGATGATCATCGGATCGGGGGGGCGAGAGCACGCCCTGTTGAAAGCCTGCCTGGCCAGCCCATTGGCAAACCGCGTAATTGCGGCGCCTGGCAACGCCGGTATGGCCGCCGAAGCCGAGTGCTTTCCACTGAGCGTCGAGGACGTGAAGGGAGCGGTCGCCCTTGCCACGCAAGAGAAGGTCGACCTGGTCATCATTGGTCCTGAAGTTCCCCTCTCGCTGGGCATGGCGGATGCGATCCGCGCGGCGGGCATTCTCGTGTATGGCCCGGACAAGGAAGAAGCGCAGTTGGAGGGGTCCAAGGCATTCTGCAAACGCTTCCTGGAGCGCTACGAGATTCCCACTGCAGCCTCGCGCACTTTTGCTCGTTCACAGACGACGGCCGCGTTGGATTATTTGGAGACGCTGAGTTTGCCGATTGTCGTGAAGGCCAGTGGCTTGGCGGCCGGCAAGGGAGTGATTATCGCCAAGACACGCAAGGAGGCGGAACATGCCGTGATGGACATGCATAGCGGCGAGCTCTTCGGCAACGCTGGCGACGAGGTAGTGATAGAGGAGTTTCTCGACGGTGAGGAAGCATCCATCACCCTCATGGTCTGCGGCGATCGCTATGTGCAGCTCCCCGCCGCACAGGACCATAAGCGGGTGGGCGAGGGCGACACCGGCCCCAATACTGGCGGCATGGGTTGCTATGCCCCGGCTTCAGTCGCTTCGGGTGAGATGGAGGAGCGTATTCGTAAGGAGATCATCGAACCCACCATGAATGGCTTCCGGGAAGAGGGCTTCGACTTTCGTGGAACGCTTTTCATCGGCGTCATGATTACCCGTAGCGGACCGAAGGTGCTCGAGTTCAATGTGCGATTTGGCGATCCCGAGACTCAGGTCGTGCTCCCGTTGCTTGAGAACGATCCCCTTGAGATCATGCGAGACTGCGCCAATGGATCGCTCAACCCCGCCGATGTGCGTGTAAGACCCAGCTTTGCAATCAATGTTGTCTTGGCGGCCAAGGGTTACCCCGGCGCCTATTCAAAGGGCGACTTGATCAAGCTTCCTCAGGACCTGCCCCCGGGGTGCTCCATCGTTCATGCCGGTACCGGTAGCGATTCGAACGGGAACTTTATCTCCGCCGGTGGTCGAGTTTTGGGTGTAACCGCTTTCGGAGATACCCTCGCTCAGGCCGCCGAAGCCGCCTATAAGGTCGTCGACGCGATAGAGTGGAATAACAAATACTTCCGCCGTGATATCGGGCATCGACAGCTCAAGCGGGAATAGGCGAGCGTTTTGGGAACAGGATTGCAGCGCCTGAGATCTGCAGCGACCTCAGTTCCTTCGGCATTTATTGAGGAAGTTTGTGTGTGCGTCTCAGCCTTCAACTTCCGTCTGTTGAAGCTTCACAGCCAAGGCGGCTTGCTTGCGTGCTTCAATCTTCGCCTGCAGGCACATACCAAAGCCTAGCAGGAAGGTGCTGCCCGCCACAAACAGGATGCCCATGCGACCCCAGAGAGGATTGGGCACAAGGAGGAGAAGAAACATCATTCCGCCGATGGATGCGGTTGCAGCGCCAGTGAAGAGTAGTTGCCCGGCGTCACGAACGACTCCCACCTCTTTCTCATAGTCGACTGGCGTGTGCATCAACTGGAAGAAAGCGTCCACTTCTTCTTTCTCTTGCCTCGATCGGTACCGGTGGAGTGACCACGCGATAATTGAGGCTACTGTTCCGAAAATGAAGCCCCACATTGCGCGGGTTTGGATCGTCCACGCAACACCGTTGAGCTTTTCGTCCAGGACTGAATAAGCGGAGGGCAACGCAGTACACCCCATGATAAACCAGTAGCCCCATTTGGGCATCTTTTTGAAGATGAGACCCATGAGGGTGGGCAGAGTCAGCGGTATGCCAATGATTGAGCCAATGAGCAGGTAGGCATTGAAGAGGATCAGCTCCTGATTCATTGAGAACAAGAGGCTATAGATGATGATTAGCGCTCCAATCCCGAGGGAAAGCATCTTGCAGATGAACAGCGTGGTGTTGTCCGAGAGTTCCCTGGCGTAGCCAAACGCCGCCCGCAACTTTGGAAGGATGTTACGCGCAATGTTTCCAACTTGCTCATTGAGACCAGAGTCCATGCTGCTCATCGTTGCCGAGAACATGGCTGCAATCATGATTCCCATCAGGCCGTTGGGGAGTAGTTCTCTAGCAATAAATGCGTAGGACATCTCGGCTGCCTTGTCGCCGTGCATGGCAATAAGCTGGTCGCCATACAGGAAGCGCGAGACCATGGGGGGAAGGAACCATACGAAAGTGCCGATCGCCATGAGCACTGCCGCAAGAAGCGAGGCGCGGGCTGCCTCTCGTCCATCCTTTGCCGAGAGGAATCGTTGAGCGCTGTTGAAGCCCACCTGAACGTAAAGCTGCATGAGGAAGATGACGACAATCCACTTCATGGTGAAGCGGTCGCCGGAAAATGCCCCCGGCTCCTTAACGAACTTGAAGTCCTCTGCGAATCGGGGATCCGAGAAGTAACCGAAAAATTCGGACAAGCCACCCACCTTGATCAGCGCCAGCACCCCTACCAGAATCGTAATGACAAACATAACGATTCCCTGGATGAAGTCGGTTGCCATGACGGCCCACTTCCCACCGGTTGCGGAGTAAATGACCACGATTATGCCTACCGCGATGATCGTTGGCTTGAGTGGGAAGCCGAAAACGCTGCTGGCAAAAATGGCCAAAGCCCAGAGCTGAATTGCGGCTCCAATCGGGTTCAGAAAGAGCGCTGTGTAGGCGAAGAACTGCTCAACTTTCGGGCCAAACCGGGCGCGCAGCACATCCGGCACGGTATAGGCGCGGGTCTGCCGCATCCATCTGCCGAGAAACCAGAAGCCAATCAGGTAGGAGCATACATTCGCAACGTAAATGACCAAGAACGTGGGCCCTGCCTCAAATGCGGCAGAAGCATTGCCTGTAAAGGTGAACGCGCTGATCCCGGCCATTAGCATACTCGTGCCAACCAGCCACCAGCTGCCTTGGGCGCCGCCGCGGATAAAGTCGCTCAGATTCGAGTTAAAGCGCGAGAACAGCTTCCCCAGCACTAGGAGGGTGCCAAAATAAAAGAGTAGGGTAACGTATTCTAGTGTCATCGAGGTTTTGAGGAAGGGGTGATTTCTTGAGCCATGGTGTGGCTTGGAGGCGTGCCGCCAAGGGAAACCCTGGAAATCTTAACGGGATAAGGGAGAAGACCAGCGCCCACAACAATAGCCTTCAAAAAAGAAAGCGCAGAGTATCAGCCGACACTTTTACCTGACTTCAGCCCGCACCAGAAGTCTTCCATGTCCACGATGTGTGAAATAGGCAGTCGATGCGGCTTCCAAATGATGCCACTGGGCCTCGATTTCCCGCTCATCATCATCCACCAGCTGCAGTTCCTCGGGTTTGGCGTTCAAGGTGATGGAAGCAAAGCCGAAGGCGGTAAACAAGTAGATCATGCCGTCTTCCCCAGTTTCCACATTGTCGAGTTGAACGTGTGACTTAAGCCAAAGAAGGCATGGCTCGCCCGGTACGAGGTCAATGTAATGTTTCTGGTCTGCTTGGATTGCGTCCTGAGGGATCTGAAGCGTTCCGGGAAAAGGTTTTCCATCGATCCTGATCATCAGATGCCTGGCTTTTCCCTCGGGCCACGAGAAATACAGACTAGCGCCGCGCCAGGAGTAGTTTTCCAAATGCTCGAATGCCTTGGTGGGACGCATGGCGAGACCATAGGGTAACCGGCGCAAGCCGAGCGACGACCACGCGCCCATCCACGTTCCCATGGAGAATGCCTGGGGCCTTATGTCGTGATGAAGATCTCCCTGCGGCGCATTGAACTTCTCGGGCATGGCGCCGCCCATGGGCAGGTAAGATCCCGGCCGAAAGGTTTCCTCGGCCACGCGCTTGTGCATCGAGATGAGTCGTTCCTCTGGAAAAGTCCAGGTATCAACAGCTGCCATGGTGCTGCTTATGGCATTGATCCAGTGCATTTCCGGGTCGGCTTCAAGCGCTGCCATGGTTGTTTTCACGATGTTGTCCCATTCCGCCAGCGGTATGAAGTTCGGCAGAGTAAGTCCCCACACGCAGCAACTGGCAACCTGCCCCCAGTGCGGTACGATGATGCGCTCGCCATCTTCCGTGAGCTGCTCCGCATAGACCGGAATGCCGTCGTTTCGCTTGTTGATCAGTTTCTCCAGCTCCGGCCAAACCCGATCGGCTCGCCGCAGGTAACGATCCTCGCCACGCATCGCCGCCAACATCGTGTAGGCGCTGTGCATGATCAGGTTGAAGTAGAGATCGTAGTTCCGGACAATTCGCCTTCCCTGCCACTGGAGCGCTTCGGAGGGGCGCGCCAGGGGCTTCCCAATCGCGTAGTCCCAGCCGTAGTCGCGACAGTTCAATGTCGGGGTCTCGTCTGCAAAGTGTTCCCCGTAGAGGCCGCGTGCTGGGTCCCAGTTCACTTTCTCCATCCACTCCAGCGCTTCGTCGATAAGCTCCCAATCAGATTCCGAGACGGAGCCAAAACTGCCGAATTGCGTCCAATGGGTGAAAATCAGCTGAACAACATAATATACACCGTCGGATTCGAGCTTTCCGTAAGTACGGTCTATAAGCTGGCCGAACATACGCCCCCGGGGCAGGCAAGGGTCGCTCACACTTAAAGGATTATCGAGCAGGAGACGAATCAGGGCGTCCAGCTTGTGAGGCCATCCGGCAGCAGCCTGGTAGGGAAAACAAAATCCCGCGTCCCGCACCCAAACGAGATAATAGATGGCCTTGAGCGATGCTCGCATTACGCCGCTCTCGTCAATCAGAGAATGCAGGGAACGCGCGCAGATATCCCTAAGTTTCTCAAGTTCCGGATGGGCGTTGGAGCGGATGCGTCCCTGGGCTAGAACGGGCTTCAGGCAGTCTTCGATATGCGAGCGGATTCCCTCGGGACCCAATTGGCAGCATTCGCGGATCGACTCCTCCTTTGCCGCCACATGGAGTCCAGCGCCAATTGCAATTACCTGTCCCGCAGAGAGCCGTGTGCGAGTATATCTTGGGCGCTCGGGCGCCTGTATACGGCAGTGTCGAAACGCGCCTTCTCCCGGCCCCAGCTCGGCTATAAATCGGAAGTCGTAGCGCGGCTCGCGATGCAGCGTTTGGAACGACTGAGCGCTTTCCTCCAGCGGTGTGTCATGTCGATGGGTCTTGATCTCCACATCGAAAGGCGCATCAGCCCAGAGAAAGACTACCGGCAAGTCCGGAGAGACTGCTAAATGGAGCTGGCGACCTTTGAAGTGCAATACACTGTGGTACGGATCGTAGTCGCAATGTGAGAAGCTTCCAAGGTCGCACCCTGGCAGCGTTATGCTCTCGAACACACACAATTGGGCGTCGCGACTTGAATAATTGCGATCCGCGCAGTCAGTCGATTCTCCAGCCTTTGGCGACCACCAGAGCGTCAGTTGCCCGTAATCGATCGTAAATTCGACCCTGAGTGCCTGCGGATTGGAAAGGAAAACCTGAACGGGCGCGTGCATAGACAATCCTTCGAAGAGGATGATGTTTGCACCTCCGGATCGACCTTGGCGGGGGCTTTCCTCGTCAAGTGGAGGGGGCGCGTGCGAATCCAGAGAATCGAGACGCTCTATGACAACTTGCCGCCCTGATCTTCGGATCCTGCCTGAGCGTCGGCTATTCTGACGACAATCCGGAATGCATCTCGGCCTACAACGACAACAGGGGCGCCGCGGTCTAGCATGCCGCTCTGGGAGAGAGCTTCATAACGGCGACCATTGATGCGGACGACACCTGAAGGCGTCAGCCGGGTCACGGCTTCGCCGCTCTTGCCGATGATTTCCTCTTCATTTGGAAGGGGGGACCGAGCAGTGCTCTTGATCTGGGACGTAAGGAAGAAACGTCTGCCCAGCGACGTACGACGCAAGATATACAGCTCCACCAGAAGGGAGATCAGGACAAGGGCCAGTGCTGAGACGAGGGCAATAAGTCCGTAGTATGTCCCATAATCAAGCCACGCAACGGCCACGGCAGCCCCGATCGCACAAATCCCAAAAAAGCCAAGGATGCCTCCGGGCACGAAGATCTCCGCTCCAATGAGAATAAGTCCGGCGATGGTAAGGGTAATGATCTTGTCCATGATGAGCTAACCGGTTGTGCCTATGATTCCAACTTGTCCACGAGGAGGTGGAAGTTGTTGTAGCCAGTAATCACGACAGTGTCCCCCCGGTCTGCCCAGCCGCCGACGAGCGTTGCCTCGTATTGGACGTTGCCGACCTCGATTCTGCCGGACGGACGTAAGTGGGTTACGGCAATGCCGCGCGCGCCAATCGCTGGCATTGTTGAGCCTGCGGCTCCGCTGGAGGCAATCTTCTCATAGGCTGGAGCGCCGCCGCTGGTTTTCTGAAGAACCAGCTTGTTCCACAACCAGCTGCGCGGCAGGAAGCGATACAGGAGCGCAAAGAAAAATATCGTGATAAGGAGACCGAAGGCTATATCTCCCATCGCGCCGAGCACATTGGCCATGTCGATGTCGAATCCTGGGCCGTCTGTCTTTGGCCAAACGTCCGACAGCGACCATAGTAGAGCGCCCAGCATCAGGATAACTCCCGTTATAGCGAGGAACATTACTCCGGGAATCAGGAGCAACTCGACCATGATCAACGCAAAACCGATTACGAAGAAGATCAACGGTTCATATCCCGCCAGGCCAGCTACGTAGTTGCTGAGGAAGACCACGCCCAGAAGGCACAGGCCGGTTATGCCCATTGCGCCAAACCCGGGAGAGTAGAATTCGAGCATTAGCAGCAGGAAGCCCAAGCCGAGAAGAATCGGTGTGATCTTCTCCATGAACATGGCGACTTCCTCAGACCAAGTGACTTCCAGTCTGGACAGAGTATATTGCTGGCCATATTCCGCCTCCAGCAACGAAGCCACGTCTTGATGGATCCCAGACGCAAGCAGCGGTGTTGGTGGGTCCCCGTATAGCTCGAACGCTTCTTCCGCAGTGAGCATCAGGAGATTTCCTTCAGGGCTAATGACCTTCCCATCCAGCTCCAGCACATATTCCGAGACCATCATGGCTCGCAATACATCTGCGCGGCGCGGGCGCTCATTGTTTATGGCGCGCACTTTGGCGTCCATGTAGCTGTTGAGCTTCTGTCTGAGAGTTTCGCCCAAATCCTGTCCGGTGGAGGTAATGATGCCGGCAGAGCCGATGACGCTGCGAGGCGCCATGAAGATGTCATCTGCAGCCATGGAGATTACTGCGCCAGCTGACGTTGCCTCCGTATTTACAAAGACAATGGTGTGGCCCTCAAAGCGGTCCAGCATCTCCATCATCTCGAGCATGATGTCTGCACGGCCACCGGGAGTGTCCATATCCAGGAGCAGCACCTCGGCGCCCGAGTCGATCGCCTGTTTGATGGCGCGACGCATTACATATTCCTGCGTCTTGCCAATCGGGCCATGGACGGGGATGAGCAGGACATCTGCGATGCCGTCCTCCGGTATTGGAGGCGGGGGCTTGACCCATTGCCGGGGCGTCTCGTTTGTTTCGTTAAGCAGCGCTTCTTGCGCCGCGGAGTCTTCTGCTTCTGTATCTTCTTGTGCGCAAAGCCCGACGACGCCCAGAATCAATGACATCCAAATAAGCAGCCAGCGCATAATGAGAAAGTATCGCGCTCAATTCCGAATCAGGCAAGCGCGGAGGGGGAGGGGTTTAGGAGCGGCGAGGACCGGGGACTATACCTCGTAGTCGACGACTGCGCGGGTGCTGACAACGCTCTGGATGAAGTCGCGCACTTTGACGTGCTCCGGGTGTTCGATGTAAGTCTGCAATCCTTCGCGATCCTTGAATACGCTGTAGAGCGCCAGATCAAACGACGCGGGGCTGTGGACGATGTCTTCGCCGCACTCAATCTCCAGAATCTCGGGAATCAGAGGCTTCAGCGCCAGCAGCTTCTCGCGCACAAGACGCGCGTTCTCGGAGGCGCTGCGTCCATCAGCTTCTTCCTTCAACTTCCAGAAAACGAGATGCTTGATCATGAAAATAGACTAGAATGGGAGGCGAGGCGGGTGGCAAGTGGCAAGTGGCGGGTGGGCTGCAAGGTGCAATCAGGTCATCGTATACACTAGAAGGCGGTCTGCTGGAGCGGGACCGGGGGGGCGCTTACTTTTGCTGGCGCTGGCGGCGACGGGACTCCATTCTCCGGTTAATGCTTTACGACGCCAACCGTTTCCTCCTCATCGCTGGGCCATGCTCTCTCGAAACCTGGGACATTGCCGCACCGGTGGCCGAGCAACTTGCGCAGCTATGCGAGAGCGAGCCGCGCCTGAACATCGTCTTCAAGGGCTCCTTTGATAAGGCCAACCGCACTTCACTCACGAGCCCACGCGGTCCCGGTCTGGAGGAAGGTCTGCAGATACTGCAGCGAGTGAAGAATGAGTTTTCCCTTCCCACACTCACAGACTTCCACACTGCGGAGCAAGCTGCGCCTGTTGGAGAGGTTTGCGAAGTCCTGCAAGTGCCAGCTTTCCTGTGCCGACAGACTGATCTTCTCGTTGCCGCCGCCAAGACCGGCCGCGTCGTCAACGTAAAGAAAGGCCAGTTTCTTTCCCCGGCCGAGATGCGGTTCGTCGTGGACAAGTTAGAGGGTAGCAATGCGGCGGAGATCTGGCTCACAGAACGGGGCACAACATTTGGCTATCAAAACCTGGTCGTCGACATGCGTTCATTCCAGATGCTGGGAGCCTATGAGCACCCGGTAATTATGGACGCTACACACAGTGTGCAGCTCCCCGGCGCGGGTGGCGGCAAGACAAGTGGCCAGCGGGAATTCATTCCCCTCCTTTCGCGTGCGGCTGTTGCAGCGGGCGCCTCAGGCCTGTTTGTTGAGACTCACCCAAATCCGGATGAGGCTATTTCCGACGGGCCAAATCAAGTGCCGCTGAACCAGTTGAACGAGCTGATCGACCGCGCCCTAAAGGTCTGGGAGGCAGTAAAGTGACAGTTGGGCCGTCAAATTCTCCGTCATTCCATTCCTTTCTGGAGTTTGCCCATTTTCTTACACGGCCCCATGTTCGCGCCAGATGGTGCGGATGAGGGTGCTCTCTATGTCCGGCGTGGTTTGGGCCTCTCCGAGCGTCTTCATGGTTACGAAGCGCAGCTTGCCCGCCTTTACCTTCTTGTCGCGGCGCATGGCGTCAACGAGCTTGTGAATGAGCAGGGGTGATCGCAGTTGCAGCGGTAGCTCGTAGCGACGTATCAACTCGCGCACCCGAGTGACATCGTCCTTCTGAATGAAGCCCAGTTCTTCCGACAAGCGCGCGGCCATCACCAGTCCAATCGCCACGGCCTCCCCGTGAAGGTATTTACCATAACCAGCCACATTCTCGATAGCGTGGGCGAAAGTGTGCCCTAGATTCAGCAAGGCGCGTCCTCCTGATGCAGCTGTTTCCCGCTCGTCCTCGCGGACAATGGCGGCCTTAATCTCGCAGCTTCGGTTGATGATGCCGGGAAGCTCCGCAGAATGGCTGTTCAGCACTGGCAGGCTTTCCAATCGGTGGAATAGTGGGGCGTCTGCCAACATCCCGTACTTGATGACCTCGGCCATCCCTGCCGAGAATTCTCGCTTTGGCAGGGTATCGAGCATTGCCACGTCTGCATAAACTCCCTGTGGCTGCCAGAATGCGCCAACCAGATTCTTTCCCGCAGTGAGATTTACGCCTGTCTTTCCGCCGACCGAGCTGTCGACCATGGCGAGAAGAGTGGTGGGAACCTGAATGTAGGGGATGCCACGGAGGTAGCTCGCTGCGGCAAAGCCCGCCAAGTCGCCAATCACCCCGCCGCCGAACGCCACGAGAAGACCGCCGCGATCGATGCGCTTCCGAGCCAGAAATTCACAAATGCGCTCGAGCTGTACGAACGACTTTGTCTTCTCTCCGGCAGGCAATACAAGATGGGGACAGTCTCCGAGCGCCTCCTCCAGGAAAACGGGTTGCGCCGCTGCTACGTTGCGGTCGATGACGACTGCGAACTTGCGGCCAGATTCGCGCAAAGGCTCGAGGAAAGCAGCAACCATGTCTGAGAGGTCGCGCCCCGTCTCTATCTTGTAGCTCCGTTCGCCAAGTTCAACAGTGAGGGAAGGCATGGCAAGAGATTACACGCATCCGGTCTTTCCTGAACAGTAAAAGTAGCGAAGATCCAGCTTAGTTGTTCCGCGATGCCGTTGTCCCATCCTCAAAGAGGTCAGCCTGGGTAACCGACGGGGAGGGCTCCTCCTTGCGATGCAGGTGACGCGGGGGCCGACTTACGCGCTGCGAAATCGAGTATTTCTGCTCCTCTACAATGCGGTCGCAAATCTCGCTGACGTGCATCTTCAGCCACATATGTGTATCGCTTCCGGGACGAAAGTCTGCCCGGCCGTAGGCGTCCACCCGTCCATGACGGAGTAACTGGTCGTTCTGGCGAAAGCCCTGTTCATCCCCCGGCTCATAGACCGCAAAAGCTCGCCCGCCATTCTTGCGCACGACGCTGAATACCGGCACGTCGCTGGGGCCGTCAGCAACGTAGATCATGTTGTCCATGGGCACACGCCGATCGCTGTGCTCAACCTTGGCGTTCACATCCAGCTCGGGCATTTTGTTGCTGCCCTTGTTGATTTCGAAAATGAAGCGGGTCTTGATCGTGTTGTCCACCATGACCCCAATCTGCGTGAACTCGCTCTCCTCGGGGTTGATGTCGATCAGTTCCGGCTGCGTCAGGTATCCCGGCGGTGGTGGATTTTCCACCAGTTCGCACCCATAGATCCCGTCCACATGTGGTGCAATGGCGCTGCCGCGAATCATCTCGGCCAAACCAGTGGAGACAATGTAATGTTCCAGAGCGATTCCGTATTTCTGGTATTCGGGGCGGCTGCGGGGAATGTCCTTCAGGGTCTGGAAAAACTCGGGAAGACCCTTGTAGAACTCCAGCTCGGCGCCCAGTTCCTTGAGCACCTTGTTGTTAAGTCCTTTGAAGATCCCCGCGCGAACGTATGTCAACAGGTGATTCAGGTAAACTGTGTCAGGCGAGACCCTGCGCCCCTGCTTTGCGTAGTATTCTGGCAGGGTGTTCACTTCCTTCCAGAACGTGTTCTCGTCGACTCCGTAGCGTTTAAAAAGCGGCCACTGCATGTAGCCGGGGATCAGCGTGCTGTCGAAGTCCCAGATGCAGGCTATGATAGACTGACGATGCAGACGGTCGGATGACATCTCT
The DNA here is from genome assembly GCA_964430955.1 of uncultured Puniceicoccaceae bacterium. Classification (GTDB taxonomy): domain Bacteria; phylum Verrucomicrobiota; class Verrucomicrobiia; order Opitutales; family Oceanipulchritudinaceae; genus CAYSHY01. The sequence continues at coordinate 31,496 of CAYSHY010000004.1, forward strand.
GCAAACAAGCATTACGCGCCCCACGTTCACGGGCAAGCGTTGAAGCGATGGGGGAAGGAACGAATCGGGGAGCGGCGAGGTCTTCCGGCGCGCCATGCCTCGGGCTTACCGTGAAGGCATGGCGAGGCGTGAGCGCTTGATGGACTTGGATGGACGTGGGGGCTGGGCGCCTAATGATTCTCTTGTCCATTTCAGTCCATGACCGTCCATGCGTGTCCATTCTCGTCCATCTCTGTCCATGGGGGCGAGGATTCGGTGCGGGCGCTATGCCGTGGGTTTTCTGCGTGAGCGTAGGTCAGGTCTCGCGATTCTACGGCAGGGTCCAGGCCATCATGAGGGACGCAATGTGCATGGACTGGCAGAAGTCGCCGGTCTTGATTGCCTGTTCCAGCTCCTTTCGCGTCATGAAGAGAGCTTCGATCTCTTCGCTCTGATCGAGTTGCTGTTTATGCTGCAACGACAATCCGCTGGCGACGAATGTATGAACGCGGTTGGTCTGTCGAGCCGGGTTGGGGTAAGCGGTTCCGACTGCGCGGATGCTGGAACAGGAATAGCCTGTCTCTTCCCGAAGCTCCCTCACCGCAGCCTGTTCCGGAGTTTCGCCATCGTCGATCACACCTCCGGGGAGCTCCAGACAGATCCTCTGGGCTGCGTGGCGATACTGCCGCACCAGAAGAACCCGGCCTTCCTCGTCTGTCGCCACGACGTGAACCCAATCCGATTCTTCCAGCACGTAATAGGGGGCAACCGGCTGGCCATTGGCCATCAGGCAATCATCGACGCGCACGGTCAACCACCGGTCCCTGAGCAAGTACTGACTACCTGTTATCTTCCATGGTTCGATCTGTGTGTAGTTGCTCACCTCAACGCCTTCCGTTCCATTCCAGCGACGAGAACCGTTGTATTTCTGCCTGAAGAAGCTCCAGCGGGTAGAGTGGGGGCTCGATACGCCGGCTATCCGTTCCGCCAAATCTCAGGCACAGGTTTCGTACGGTCTTTTCCGCGAAGGACTGCCAATCAAAGTCGCTCGGCAGGATCGCGCGGTCCACGCTGCCCTGCATTAGCAGACCATGGCGATTACGCTTCATGGCCGCGCCGGCAATCTTGCGCCCTGTCTCCTCTTCCACAACGTCGTGCACTTCCGGAGAGGCGAAGCAAAGTCCTTGCAATCCCTTTTCTTTGCGTGCGCGGGCAGTCGAGGCCCTGCAACCGCATTGGGTGAAAGCCATCGCCAGGGCCTCGTGCACCAGTTCGTAAACGCCTTCGGGGTGCGCCCGCACGAGCGGATGGCTGGCCGGCAGGACGAAAGCATATGTCCAATCATTGCGGTGATCGACCAATCCTCCTCCCGAAGGGCGCCTCACAAAATGCTGAACTTCGCGGGAAGATTGACCTTTTATCCATTCAAGAGGCTGGCTGAACCCAAATGTCACGGACGGCTCAGTCCACCCATAGTGCCTGAAGCGCAATGCGTCCTCGGGCTTGAAAGCCTGAAGCAACAGAACGTCGAGCGCCATGTTTTCCGCCGCCGAGTGAGCGCCGCCATCATGGTATAGCATGAGCATGGGGCCTTATTTACAGCAAGCGTGGCCAGATGTCATCTCCCGGCGCAGGGAATCAACAGGGGCTAACGACAAAAAGCAGAATTCCCGGAGTGACTTCCATGCGCTGGATGCTACTTATACGCCCATGGCCTATGAGGATCTGGTGAAAAAGTCGGTGCATTCGCAGCCGGTTTACGAACCTGGCCGCCCCATCGAAATCGTGGCGCGGGAACTGGGCATGAAGCCATCGTCTATAGCCAAGCTTGCCTCTAACGAGAATCCCCTTGGCGCCTGCCCGCGCGGGATAGAGGCCGCGCGCGCCGCCTTGGCCGACGCTTGGCTCTACCCGGAGAACAGCGCCCTGTTTCTACGTGAGAAGCTGGCTGCACATCTGGATGTCGAGACGGAGCAACTAACGATATCCGCCGGGTCCAATGAACTGCTCTACCTGATGGGGGATCTCTTTATAGAGCCGGGCGTGGAGGTGGTCATGGGCCAATGCGCCTTCATTGCTGCGAAGATCGCCACGCTGCTTTACGGCGGCACGCCGGTGGAGGTTCCTCTGAAGGATGATCTGACGCACGACCTAGACGCGATGCGCAGGGCGATTACCGACCGCACACGTATTGTTTATCTTCCGGATCCAAACAACCCAACTGGTACCGCCTGCGATCCCTACGATGTTATTCAGTTTGCCCGCGCACTGCCTGATCATGTGGTGCTGGTCTATGACGAGGCGTATGTGGAGTACCGTGAGACCTCCCCAGACCTCCGCCCCCTTATTTCCGAAGGCCGCAAGATCCTCTGCACGCGCACCTTCTCGAAAATCTATGGTTTGGCCGGTTTGCGCGTTGGCTATGGCTACTCCGACGCTGAACTTGCGAGCCTGCTAAATCGCGTTCGCCCTCCATTCAACATAAACAGCATTGGCTTGGCGGCGGCAACGGCGGCGCTTGAGGATCAGGATTGGGTGTCGCACAGTCGCGAGGCGAACCGCCTAGGACTCAAGCAGTTGAGCGACGGGCTGCAGGCCCTGGGGCTTGCATTTACACCCAGCCACGCTAATTTCATCCTGGTGCGTTTCAAGGACGCACAGAAAGTGAATCAGCAACTCCAGAAGAAAGGCTTGATTGTTCGCCCGCTGGGCGGCTACGGGCTGCCGGATCACCTGCGCATCAGCGTGGGGTCCTCCGCGCAGAACCAACGGCTGCTTGAAGCCCTGCGGGAGATTGGCGCCGCTGACTAAGGCCGGCGCTTCCTGATGGACTCGAATCTCAGTGGTTTATGGGCGTCCTCCCTTGGCGCCCTCGTTCTTCTCCTCTTGAACGGCCTCTTGGTGGCTGCAGAGCTTGCGCTCATCAAGATTCGGTTCAGTCACTTCGATACCCGGCCGGGCGAAGCGATTGCCCAGAGCCGCAGGCTCTCAAAGCTGGTGGAGAATCCTGACCCTACCGTCCGCTTGATCAGGTTTGGCGGCGTGCTGTGTACGATTGGGTATAGCCTGCTGGTGTTACCCTTGCTAAGGCTTGCTTTCTCGCTGGGCGCGGCGCAATGGGGCCAGACCGCGGGATTTGCGGCAGGCGCGCTGGCGCTATTTGCTGTGTTCGCGATCTTCTACGCCTGCGGAGAGCTGGCGCCTCGGAGCCTTGCACTCAGCTTCCCTGTCCCGTCTCTCCGGCTTGGGTCTATCGGCATCGCGCTTCTCGGTCCCCTGCGTCCCATCTCCGAGCGACCCATTAACAACGCGACCCGTCAGGTTCTCAAGCGTCTTGGCGTGAAGGACCAACTGGATATCGAGTCGCTGGATCTGGAAGCGCAGATTGAGCTGGTGGGTGAGTCGCGGCCCATCACCAGCGTGGCCCAGACTATATTCAGGAACGCTCTGCAAATGCGTGATCTGGAGGTGAGCGACGTAATGTTGCCACGGCACCAGGTCCAGTGGTTTGACCTATCCGACGACCTGGAAGCGAATCTTGAGCTGGCCCGCAATACGGGGCACACGCGCTTTCCCCTCTGTGAAGGGGATTTGGATCGATGCATTGGTCTCGTTCACATCAAGGACATTTTCCGTCGCAACGGAGACGCATCCTCATTGGATCTTCGCCAGATTCGCCGCGACATCATGCGCGTGGCGCCCGACGAAGGCGTTGAGGAAGCGCTACAAAAATTACTGGGAGCGCGCATGCACATGGCCTTGGTGGTAGACGAGTTCCGCGGAGCAGAGGGCATCATAACCCTGGAGCGTATTCTCGAATTGCTCGTTGGCGACATTCGCGACGAGTTCGACGTGGAGGAAGACAACATTAAACCGCTTCCCGGAGGAGAATTCTCTGTCAGCGGTCTGACTCCCCTGCACGAGGTGGAACAAGCGTTGGATGTGGAGATCGAGAACGAAGACGTTTCAACGTTTGGCGGCCTGATCACGGCCGAGTTGGGGCGTATTCCGGAGCGCGAAGAACAGCTTGAGCTGGAGGGACTTGTAGTGACTGTTACAGAGACCGATGAGCGTCGCGTTATACGCGCCCGGGTTAAACGGCTGGAACGGGTTGAAGATGAAGACTGACCTTCAACCTGCGATATACGCCCATGCTCCGGTGGGGGTGACATGTGTTTCGGGCAAATAAAGCCAGTTGAGAAAGCTCCACGAGAAAATCCAGCCTGAGGCGTCGGGAACGATGATCCATCCGGCCAGCATGCCGGTGTCGACGTTTCCCGCTTCGTCCATGGTCGCGCCGGCCCATGTTCCTGCACCCGAGTTGTTGGCGGGAACCAGGGCTCCATCGTTCCGCAAAAAAGCCCAGGCGCCTGCACGAGTGTCCGCCGGGCCGGCTTCATTTACGAAGATCCATCCACCAGCGTTCACAAAAAGCCATGGGTAGAAGGCGTCATTAACCCATCCCAGCCATCCCCGGGTGTCTATCCATCGAGCTTCCTCCACGGTGAATGGGAGAAGGATGCCTTTCCCCGCCGGTGACTGGTAGCTGACGTCAATACTGTCAGCGCCATGCGTGAGCCGCGACCAGAGGAAAAAGTGCGCGTCCTCGCCCACCGCATCACGCCAGTGCTCTTCCACCATCTCCTTGAACACGGGGAGGTAGTTGGCGCTCTTTCGGTTAATATAGTGGTTATACGGTGTCTCGTAATTGTCGAAACGACTGTATTCACCCTCGTAGTCGTAAGACCATTCGCTACCACATGGGGCTTCCTTACGTCCCGTCATGAGGTTTGCAAAGTACTCCAGGATGATGGCCAGACGCGGGATGGACTGACCATCGAAAGTGGCTTCGTAAAGGTCGTCATAGCCCAAGTTGTGCGCCAGCTCCGCCGAATCTCCCCAAGAGACCACACTATACTGTGAGTGCCACGTGTCCCGACACGTTTCAACGATCTCGCCGCTTGTTTGGCTCAGTTCGTCCAGTTTCCTTAGCTGGTAATCAAGTCCCACCTGGAAGATCGATTGCTCGTCGCTCCAGGCGCCGTAGCTCATTACTGCCAAGGCTGCTGAAACTGCCCAGTTATTTCGCTCGTCGAGCGCACTCGAAGCCTCCTGATACAGGATCTCCATGAAGTAATTGAAGGCCGCCATGTCTGTAGGATGCCAGTTGGAGGCGCCCCCATTGTGGTAACGCATGATGTCGGCCGCGCTGATCCAGACAGGCAGGGCCCACGCCGCCTCGAGATGGACCTGCGCCGGGTTGGATGACTCAATCTTGCGGAACGTGCGGCCCCAGTCGTTCAGGATGGCGAGCGCCTTGTCCCGGTGTGCGGGGTTGCCGGTTACCACCCATTGCAGTGCATGACTTCGTGCGGCGGTTCCGTCATTGCGGAAATCGTCCTCGCTGGGCCCTGTGTGGGCGGGCACTACTTCTATCGTCTCCCATGGCGTGTGCGAATAGCTCAGCGACGCATACTCCGTTTGAAGCATCGCATCCCAACCTGCGCGTGCGATTGAAGAGATCTCGTTACGCACTACGGCTCGCATCCTGTCCAGTTGCTCCTGCGTGTTGATTACCGATGGATGGGGCAGTTCCGGCTCAGTGCGGTAGTCAAACACCATCACGCTGGCGGAACTGCGTGCAATCGCCGCCCCCTGCGCGTTCCGGATGGTGATGGTGAAAGTGACGTTGCTGCGATGTCCGCTGTTGATCACTGCGTCAAAAGCGCCCGCCATTGCTGCAGGTCCTGATGTGCCTCCATTGGGAAAGCTCACATCGCCATTGCTGGTTATTTCATACGTGCTTCCCGTGGGCAGTGGCGCGTTCACTGTATAAGCCAGGCCGAAAGGAACACCGGCGGCTGCTCCCGGCGTTTCCGGCGTCAGCTCGACAAGCGAGCGTCCCCCGATCATGCGTACGCCCCCCTTTACATCAATGTCATCAATGTAGAATCCAGTGTCGTCACCATCGGTATGGATTCCCAGATAGCGAGGATCGCCGGGCATTGTCCCTTCCAGCACCCGCACAAACATACCGTCGCCAGTGAGAAGCCACACCTCGAACTTTCCGGGCTCAAGATCCTCCTGTCCGTAGTAATCAATCAGGGGCTCGCTGCTGTCATTGGCGACAATGTACAGATGGTTTAATTTCCCAGTGGGGTAATCAGCGATGCCTTGTTCGGTCACGTTGCCCCGCGCTGAATGAAGCACCTTGCCGTTTAGGAGCTCGACCGCGGCGACGGGGCCACTGTTCAGATTCGTTTGATCAAACAGTCCGATCTTTACGCTTCCTGATCCATCTCCGGGGCGTTCGATGAACATCAGCGATAAGGTGCTTACTGCATCTACAGTCCCGGAACCAATGTTCTTTGTAAGACTGATCTCATCTCCAGTGATGTGGAGAGATTTGTTGGGACTGCCAAAATCATCGACTGAGTCCTGGGTAACGATAGCGCCGCCACTACTGGAATCCCATTTCGCTGCACTTCCCTTTGAGTAGCCTTCGAAGTCCTCCTCAAAATGAGTCTCGCTCAACCCGATGCCCCGGCTAACGACGATGTTGTCGGCATAGACATCCATATCGGTGTCGGACCAGCTGCGGAATCCTGCATACTGTGGCGGACGGGCGATGCTGGCCTCGAGCACCGGCCAGATAGAGCCGCCGCGCGGTCCTATCCATACCTCGTAGCTGCGTGGCGCAAGATTCTCCAGACCTTCATAACGCACAAGTTCCTGGTCCGTGTCGTTTACGACGAGATATAGCCGATAGTCCAGTCCGAGCTCGTATCGCGAGGGGCCCAAATGTCCCAGGTGAGACATCCCTCCAATGCGATCGTGAACGATCTCTCCGTTGAGGAGAAGAATGTTTGCGGAGGACGTTACGCTGGTAAGGTCTGGACCGTTCCCAAATCCAATGGCCAGACCGAGTTTAGAGTAACCCTCGGTGAGATCAATAAAGTCGACGGCCAGGGTTGAGACATGCCCTTTGGTGATCGAGCGCACGTCCTGCATCATGCGAAGCGACTTTTGTTGCATGGAGAGGGCGCGATTGGGATTGCCCAGCAGTGGTATGGTTGCCTGGTCAACCACCAGGACGCCGGCGCCATCACTCCATGTTGCTATTTCACCGACATCGTAAGATTCTAAGTCATCTTCAAAGGCTTGGCTTAAAACGGAAAGCGGCCAAAACAGCAGAATGCAGTAGAAAAGTGTGAGCGATTGGGCAAAATGCATCATGAATGATTGTCGCGTATCAGAAGGCATCGCGGCGATACAGGCGGGTTATGGTGCTAATTTGGAACCCCATGCAGCAAACAAGCGGGGGTAATCATCGGTCGATGTAGCCGATCGTTTGCCGATCATCAGAAAAATCCGCGACTTCAGCTTGGGAATGTGCTGCCTGTCCCGCTGCGGCAGAGGCAGGAACGATCGTGTCATCTTGCCTGCAAGGGATTTTGGAATAACACTTCAATCCTATGTCTCCTGCTTTTCCTGAATCATTTACTCCAAAACGGGGAAGAAGAATGAAGTTAAGATTGGACCTGCCGTTTCGATTGCTCGCTGCACTTGCATTTCTGGTTTTGGGCGCTGCAATGCCTTCCATGGCAGAACCACTTCAACCCGGCGCCGATGCGCCACGTATCGATGTAACCCTGGATAACGGAGAGATCGCTAACCTCGGCACGTTCTACGACAGAGGACCAGTGCTGGTATACTTTTACCCCAAGAGCGATACCCCGGGCTGTACCAAACAGGCGTGCAACATCCGCGATAACTTCCAGGCGCTTTCAGACAAGGGGGTAACCGTTCTGGGCGTGAGCGTGGATACTGTCGAGGCGCAGAAGAAGTTCCGGGAGAAGTACAACCTGCCCTTCAATCTCGTTGCGGACAAGGACAAGGCGCTTGGCGAAGCATTCGGCATGAGCAGCGAGCGCCCCGTCCATAGCCGGCAGTCATTCCTCATCGTGGGCGGCAAGGTTGTATGGTTTGACGCCAAGGCGACCCCGGCAACACAGGCCGAAGACGCCCTGGCTGCATTGGCCCGCGCGACCGGAAGGGACAGTTGAGCAAGTTGGCGAAGGTCTTTTTGCTGGCGGCCACCTGTTTCGCGGGCTAGCAGTTCAGGCATGTCCGCACCCGGTTACGCTGAGGCATTTGATACTGTTGAAGACGCTATCAAGGAGATAGCGGTAGGGCGTCCCATTGTTGTCACGGATGATGAAAATCGTGAGAACGAGGGCGATCTGATCTTTGCAGCCGAGAAGGCCACGCCCGAGCTTGTGAATATGATGATTCGCAACGGCGGGGGATTGATCTGCGTACCCACTGTAGCCGAGCAATTGAACCGGCTGGGCCTGAGCCCTATGGCGCAGGTAAACAGGGAGTCTCACGGTACGGCGTTTACTGTCAGCGTCGATGCCGCAGAGGGCGTGACGACCGGCATCAGCGCGCATGACCGCGCCAAGGCCATAAAGATTCTTGCAGATCCCAACGCACGGCCCGAGCAGTTGGTGCAGCCCGGCCACGTTTTTCCGCTGCACGCGCGGTCTGGCGGGGTCTTGGAACGAGCAGGCCACACCGAGGCAGCCGTGGATCAGGCAAAGCTGGCGGGACTGCAACCCGCAGGCGTTCTATGCGAGATCTTGAATGAGGATGGAAGCTGCGCCCGCTTGCCTCAACTGGTAGAGTACAAGAAGCGCTTCGGCCTGAAGCTGATCTCTATTGCCAGCCTCATCGAGTACCGTCATCGCCGGGAGTGCCTGGTCGAGGATATTTATCAAGAGCCTTTCTCCAGCGCCTTTGGCGAATTCACGCTTCACGTCTTCCGCAGCCGCCTGGACGGCGCATTTCACTATGCACTGACCATGGGCCAGCTCGGCCCGGAACCGACACTTGTGCGCGTGCACTCGGAAAACGTGCTGACAGACCTCTTCGCAGAGAAAGATAATCACAACTCGGGCGTTTTCCAGAAAGCGCTGCGCCGCATTGCCCAAGATGGACGCGGCGTGGCCGTTTACATGAGCAACCCCTGCGGCGGTGTGAACTTGCCTCCCTCGCTGCAACCGAAGGACAGTTCGTGTGGCGGGTTCCCGTCTCGGGGCGTGGACTTTCGCGCATACGGCATCGGCGCCCAGATTCTGACCTCCTTTGGGCTCTCGAAAGTCCGCCTCTTGACGAACTCCACCCGCCGCGTCGTCGCTCTCGACGGATATGGCCTCGAGATCGTCGAACAAATTGGGCTGGACTGAGTGTCGAGGGTAACCGGCAGGGCAAGAGTGAGAAAGCCCTCTGTTAATCAGCGCCGACAAGCTCGGGTGCGATTGCCGAACCGGGAAGTCGCTCCACATGTCCGCCCAGAGCGGCGAACTTTTCGCCCAGCTTTTCATAGCCACGGTCCAGATGGTAGATGCGCTGGATGATGGTTTCGCCTTCTGCAGCCAGACCCGCAAGAACCAGGGCTGCGCTTGCGCGCAGGTCGCTCGCCATAACAGGCGCGCCGGAGAGCTTTTCTGCACCATGGATAATGGCGTTCGGACCCTCAATCGCGATGTCTGCGCCCATTCTGGCCAGCTCGGGGACATGCATGTAGCGGTTCGGGTAGATGCGCTCGGTGATAATCGATAGCCCGGGAGTGAGGGACATCAGAGCGCACATTTGAGCCTGCAGGTCAGTAGGAAAGCCGGGGTGGGGCAGGGTGACTACATCGACAGGCTTGCGTGGGCCATCGCCAAGCGCGCGAATGGAGCCTCCTTCGGGATCCACGTGGATCATCACGCCAGACTCCTGCAGTTTGTCGATAGTTGCGCGCATATGACCGGGCACGACACCCTGCACTGTTACATCTCCACGGGTAATTGCGCCGGCAATCAGGAATGTGCCTGCCTCGATGCGATCTGGAAGCACGGCGTGGGTGCAGCCATGCATTCCATCTACGCCTGTGATCTTGAGATAGTGGCTGCCGATGCCTTCGATCCTGGCCCCCATCTTGACGAGCATGTTGCACAGATCGGTGATCTCTGGCTCGCATGCGGCGCTTTCTATGCGGGTCACGCCCGGCGTCATGGCGGCGGCCATTACAATGTTCGCCGTGCCGGTAACTGTCGGGCCATGGCGGCCGCCAAGGTATATGTAGTCACCTCGCAGCTGAGACGCATCGACATCGACATAGCCGCCTTCGACCTCAATCTCGCAGCCCAAGGCCCGCAGTCCCTTGATGTGGAGGTCGATGGGGCGGGGGCCGATCACACAGCCCCCGGGAATCGATACTCGGGCGCAACGCATGCGGGCTACCAAAGGGCCCAGAAGGCAGACGGAGGCGCGCATCTTGCGGACGAGCTCGTAAGGAGCGACATGGCTGATATGGCGCGCCTCGATTTCCCAGGTTCCAGGGCTCACCTGCTCCACACGCGCACCAAGCTCCCGAATGATCTCGGCCATGAACCGAATATCAGACAGATCGGGTACGTTGCTGATTGTGCAGGGTTCGTCTGTAAGCAAGCAGGCGGCAAAGATAGGTAACGCGGCATTCTTTGCCCCGCTGATCCTCACATTTCCCCGCAGAGGGTTCCCTCCCTGGATACGCAACACGTCCATGAGAGCCAGTAAAACGTAGCTTTTCCTGCTCGGGAAGCATTAACTTGACTGCTCGGTTTTTCTCGTGCTCACGACCGCTGTACAAGCGGTCCCGGCGTCTTGCTCAGAACCAATTTTACAGTTATTTTCGTGTTGAATCTCATGAAAAAATCCAGCGCTGGACTCCTCCTTTACCGATGGGATACAGACGGCCTTCCGCGTGTCCTTCTTATCCATCCCGGAGGACCTTTTTTCACGCAGAAGGATGAGGGACATTGGTCAATTCCCAAGGGGGAGCTGGATGGGGATCTTGAGGAGATGCTTGATTGCGCCCGTCGGGAGTTTGAAGAGGAAACCGGACACGCTGCACCGGCAGACGCGCAGTATCTGCCACTGGGCTCGATTCGCCAGAAGGGCGGCAAGATCGTCCATGCGTGGGCTTTCGAAGGAGAGTTCAGCCCAGAGCGTTTCCGGAGCAATGAGTTCGAGCTGGAATGGCCGCCGCACTCTGGGAGGATTCAGCGATTCCCGGAAGCGGATCGTGCTGAACTGATGCCGTTGGACCTGGCCGAGAAAAGAATAAAGGCAACGCAGCTGCCTTTTCTGGAACGACTCATCAATACCATTGGTCAGACAAAGCGGCCGGGGGGATGACCAACGTAGTGTAAATTAGATTTCTGATAGATGTTGGCTACTAAAACTCAAAGGCTTGGAAGACGTGCGGGGATGCTGATTGCTCTCCTCCTGACTGGCGTCGCAGACGTTCAAGCCGTAGATCGCGCAGTCCCAATTGGCGACTCCCTGGTGGAGATGGAGCCCTATGCTCACAATGGGATGATCAACGCTCGTCTGGGAACGGGCGGTGCGCGCGGAAGCGCGGCGCTGGTGCACCCGCGGGTCTTATTGACTGCAGCGCATGTTGTCTTCGATGAAGACACGCTTACGTGGGTTACCGACGTCACCTTCGACCTGAAACGCAACGTCAATTACCAGAACAGCGGGCGGCGCACTGTGTATATCGTGACAGGGTCAAAGGTCTGGACCGAATACTCCAAGGTGGTGAAGACATCGGGTTCCAACGGGGGAATCTGGCCGTTCAATCTTGATTTTGCCGCCGGTTATCGCGCCGGTGACTCTAGCTTTCCGTCCACCTACGCCGCCTATGTGGTAAAGGAGGATGAACTGGTTTCGCCGCTCCGCGATGAAGTTCAAAAGCTCATTGTCGGTTATCCGCTGGATAGCGATAAAGTACCCACCGCGAACCAAGGCCTCATGCACCACCTGGGGCCGAAGAACCTCAAATTTTTCGACCATCTGGAGAGCTATGGGGGAAAAGTGGATTCGGAGGGATTTCCTTATGCCGTCTATCGGGTGGATGACGTGGAGGTGCATGGGGGCAACAGTGGAGGCCCGATCTATGTGCGGGAGGAGGCTGACGGCCAATGGCTGCAAGCGGGCGTGATCACCGGCGGTAGCGCCTCGGGCCAACCTTATACAATTTTGCGCGGCATCGACGAGGAGGCGCATAAGCTGATCGTGCAAGCGATCAAAGCCAGCGGTCTAGAAACCATTTACCGGCCCGAAGCGGTATCCGTAAAAGAGGAACCGGGCGCCATTAATATTACTTGGGAGGATAACTCACCCTCGGATGATGGGTGGCAGATTTTTCGCCACGATGGTCTGGGTTGGGCGCTGTTGGCCGAGATTGCGGGCGCCTCCACAGTTCCAGCGACCGGCGAGATGCTGACGTTTGTGGACGACCGGCTTAATCCAGGGCAAGTGTACCGCTACAAGGTGCGGGCATTGGCGACAGATGGGGGCGTCTCACCGTGGTCAACAGAGCAGGTGGCTGACGCGATTGGAGCAAATGTGAGCCTTGGCGATGCCTTGGGAGCGCCGCGCCTTACTTGGCTGACAGGTGGCGACGCGGCATGGGTAGCCGACGGAAACGGCGCGCGCAGCGGGTTCATCCGCAGCAGTTCACGCTCCTGGATCGAAACCCGCGTGATGGGGCCAGGGCAATTGACTTTCGACTGGAGCGCCTCCACTGAGACACCTGATCCGCCACGCATCTACGACAATCTGATGTTTGAGATAGATGGCGAGATGGTGCGTCAGATTTACGGCGTCAATTCTGCGCGTGGGCTGTCCTTCCAGGTAGGCAAGGGCGTTCATGTCTTCCGTTGGACATACTCCAAGGATGCCTATTCAACGGGCGGGGAAGATTTGGGACGTCTGGCGAACGTAAGATTCAGCAGCAACGATCCGGATCAGAAGATTGATGGCGCCTACGAGGTGAAGGACGGTTGGCTCTACGCCCACTGGTTTGGTTATTTCTTCGCCAGTGGCGGCGGTGACTGGATCTGGCACGAGGCTTTCGGGGCTGGTGGCGGCTGGGTGTATGTCACGGGAACGCGCGACAACCTCTGGCTTCATCCCACGAACTCAAATGAACTTGGCTGGTTGTATACAAACCCGGACGCCTTCCCGTATCTCTGGAGCAGCGCAACCGGAAACTGGATCGCCTGGGCGGGCATGGAGAACTGGTTCTATGACATGGTGGAGGCCAGGTTTTTCCAGCTCTAAGCAAACAGGCTCAAGAACAACCTTTCCAGATCAGGCGCCGAACCATGCGGGCCCCGCCCCGTAAAAGTATCGGACGGGGTTGTATCTCAATTTTCGGGCGTGCTCTCAGCGTCGGAGTCAAAGTGAGATAAATGCACGTCCGTTGCTGTGGCATAGAGCACGAAAAAGTTTCGGCCGTGTGGAATCACACGAATTCGTGTGCGACCTTCACCACCTTCGACGCCACTGTAAATGGTTTGCTCCTCGCCGAAGGTTGCTCCCCCATCGTAGGAGACCTTTGCCACCAGATCGCCGGCGCCCAGTTTGCCGCCCTCGGAACGAAGCCCCGCTACGAGGACAAGCTGCCCGTCGTCGCTGCTTCCAGCGGCGCCCCTGCCGATCGAGAGATGCCAGGCGCCAAGGTCGTCAAAGACCAGCCTCAGATCACTCTCCTTCAGAGGTTGTTTAGGGCTGCTCTTTCCCCAGTAGAGCCGCCCGTCTTGAGCTCCCATCGTGAAGTCCACCGCGTCCGGGGTCGCGGCTGTCAGTGTGGGAAATCCTCGCCGGCTCTCATTCATCGCCGCCGGCATAAACTTCGTTTGTGAAACCAGAAGGCGCTGAAAAAGGTTGTCCCCGATTTGGGCGGAAAAGAGAAACGCGGCTCCGTTGGGATCGTTCATGCCGGTTGCCAGATAAACCCATTCACCGGAACGGATGAAGGTCACCCGGTTATCACTTCGCCAAACGTCGTTGAAAACCCCTTCTTTGGTGACGCTTCCGGCTTCGATGCGATAGAAATGTACAGGTCCCCACACATTTCCGAGCCCTTCGGAAACCACGGCATAAGCCAGAGCTTCATTGATTCCAACAACGCCAACACAGTAGTTTCGCTTCATGGGCTTACCCATCGGGATAGGCGCCCCCCATTCACCGTCGGCTGAGCGAAAGCGATATTGAATAGGGAAACCGGCGTCGTACCCACCGGCTTCACCCGTTCTTATGAGGGTGTGAAGCCCACCATCAGGGTCGATGCTGAGGGCAGGCGGCATATCCATGGAGAACTGCTGAAGATCCCCATAGGAATCGCTGGAATGCATGGAGCCGTCGGGCAGGAGCTCCAGTGTTTCTGAACCAAGGATCACGATGCGGTCGCGTGAATCTAGGTCAGCATCAAATTGGTTTCCTGAAAGCTGCGCTCCAGAATGGGTCCAGACGCCTCTATCGCCAGAAGCGGTGGCCCCGGCGACTCCAGTTGCCAAGATCAGGCTGAGAGAAACTACGGTTCCCAGGCAAGCCGTGAATGAGATGAACGGTTTGGTCATAGGGTAGGAAGATGGCCCCGGAACAGGTGGGCAGGAGGGCGGCCTGTACTATGTGGATCCCGTCGGGATACCAGAACCTGGATTTTCTGTGACGATTGCTCACCTCCCTATCCGAGCGCCATGCCCTAAATATGGCGTGAGTCTGATTCGTTCTTCTCGGCGTATCCAGACTCCTGGCGCTGGTGGTTCACCTTGTTCTTCGCCAGATAGGCCTGGTAAACATCCTCGGCGCTCATGCCCAGCACTTGCGCCAGGGAGACCAGGAAGTGAAACAGATCGACAACCTCCACGCGGGCGTTCTGGCGATCGAACTTCTGGTATTTTGCCCACCATTTCCATGGCACGCTATCGATCAGTTCTGCCATTTCCTGCTGCATGGCGCGCGTGTAGTTTAGCACCCACTGCGTCTGTTCTTCCTCGCTCATGCCAGTCGTATTCACTCCAATACGGCTGTTTAGTTCCTCCTGCATGCGGAAGATCTCTTCAAGTTTATCCATGCTGTCCTGAAATTGGCGTGGCATGCCTGTCTGGGCAAGGCAAAGCTTGCTCGCGCGAGGGCGATTGGCTATGCCTCTTGACTCACGGGTGGCAATCCGACAGTTCAAGGTGTAGCTTGCTGGGCCCCCGCACAAAAGGGGTTCATCAGGTGCACTAACGACCCAAGCCCCCTCAGGTTATCCTCCCCATGCCTATTTTCGAGTCAGACCATAACGCCGCGGGGCAGAACGGTAGAACGCCGTTGATTGCTCCTCACACTGGGCCCGGTTTTGAATACCGGCCGCGCCGGCGTGAAGGCGCTTCTGGCGCTTATGGTAACAATGAGTCCTTTTCGCCGGCCCCGATCCCGCCAGAAGTAAAACAGCAGATTCAGAACAAGGTCGATGCGCTGCTGGCGAAGGGGCAGCCGCCTGATGAGAAGCTTGAACGATTCTGGGGCGGTTTCGAGTTTATCATTCTTCTGTTCAAGGCAGGGGTTCGCCTGGCCCGGCGGAAGTTGGGCATTGCCGAGCGCGACAAGGATGATGATGACGACGATATAGCAGATTTCGACCAGCCGGATTCTGAAACCGAAGAGCAGCCCGACAAGAAGGATCGGACAGGCGGCAAGCGTCCGCCATTCCGACGGGACCGTGGCGGCGCCTCCAAGTCTGGCTCAAAGGCCACGAGCAAGGGCAATAACGGGGTCGACAAGGCCAACGCGTCTGCTGGTAATCAGGATGATGGCCCGGGCCAGGGTAAGCGAAAGAAGCGCAAACGCTCACGTAAACCGGCCGACGCTTCGCCTCCAAAACCGGTAGCAGGCGGAAGCAAGGACGGCGCCGCTAACCGCCAATCCGGCGAGGGGGCCGAGAAGCAGGGAGGCCAGGGTGGTCGCAAGCGCCGCAGGAACCGCGGCGGATCGCAGCGGCGCAAGGACAAATCAGGATCAGGCTCTCCCAAGAGCGAGTGACAGGACGGTTGACCCTTGTTCGAGCTTCTGTAGTTCTGGCTGTCGTGGTATCGAGATCTGGAAGTCGTTTTCTGCCTATCAGGATCTTCAGCATTCTGGCAATTGTGCTTGCCGGGTCTGCTTTGGACGTTGTTGCCCATGTAACCGCCAACCCAAATGAAGCAGCGGCGGGTAGCTACTTTCGCACGGCGTTTCGCGTATCACACGGTCTGGATGGTTCGGCGACGGTCGCGGTCACGATCAGGATTCCTGAGGGAGTCATACTGGTCAAACCTCAGCCTAAGCCCGGTTGGGTAATCACAATGACCACCCGTCAGTTGGAGCAGCCAATCGATGCGGGACACGGAACCACGATCTATGAAACTGTGGACACTGTGACTTGGCGGGGCGGACCGCTCCCTGACGCCTACTTCGACGAATTTGGTCTGAGCATGAAGCTTCTGGATGAACCGGCGCAGATCCTTTACTTTCCGACGGTTCAGGAGTGTGAAAGTGGCGCAATTGAATGGGTTGAAATTCCATCGGCCGATCAGGCCTGGGGGCAACTCCCGCATCCCGCTCCCTTCGTGAAGGTAAGTGGGGAGAGGTCTCGCCATCACCATGCGAAATAGACGACTGTGCGGCGGCAGATTGTCTCGCGCCACACATGTTCAATAAGACTCCAAGCGGAACTTGCGTCTCGATTCGAGCGTCGTAGCATTGGTTTTTTTGCTCGAAACCGCTGGGGGTAAGACCCGGCGCGTAGGGCTAGTCAGAGAGATTCCCAGATGCCGAAATTGCCAGATATCGCGCCTTTTGAACGGCGGCTTGCAGAACTGGACCAGTTAATGGCCCAGTCCGATTTTTACGCGGATAATCGTCGCGCCGCCACCTTGACCCGCGAGCACCAGAAACTGAGCCGTCTGCTGGAATTGGCCAAAGTATATCGCGACACTGAACAGCAAATCGCCGACAACCGCGCCATGATTGATGACCCGGACGGTGATGCGGAACTAAGCGACCTGGCGAAGGAGGAATTGCCGGCTCTGGAGGAGAAACTGGAGCATACTTACCAGGACATCCTCACAAACATGATCCCTCCAGACCCATCGGACTCCCGCAACACGATCATCGAAGTGCGCGCAGGGACGGGAGGCGATGAAGCGGCGTTATTCGCGGGCGATCTTTATCGGATGTACACCCGCTTTGCTGAAAGCAAGGGGTGGAAGATCGAGCTGCTTGGGGCGAATACATCCGAGGCTGGCGGATACAAGGAAATATCCTTCCTTGTCAGCGGTGAGGAAGTTTTCAAAACGCTCAAGTTTGAGAGCGGCGTGCACCGGGTGCAGCGTGTGCCCGTAACAGAGGCGCAGGGGCGCATCCATACTTCCGCCGCAACAGTGGCTGTTTTGCCTGAGGCGGAAGAAGTGGATATCCACATCGATCCCAGTGATCTGGAGATCACAGTGGCGCGCGCAAGCGGACCAGGTGGACAGGGCGTCAACACCACAGACAGCGCCGTGCAGATCCTGCACAAGCCTACGGGAATGATTGTGAAATGCGCAGACGAGCGCAGCCAGTTGAAGAACAAGGCCAAGGCAATGAAGGTGCTCCGCGCCCGTTTGCTCGAGCAGAAGGAGAGCGAGGAGCAGGCAAAATACGCCGCCAATCGCAAGGCGCAGGTGGGCAGTGGCGACCGTTCGGAACGCATCCGCACCTATAACTTCCCGCAGGGCCGGGTCAGCGATCACCGCATCAATCTGACGCTTTATAACCTCGATGAAGTCATGGAGGGGGATCTTGATGAGCTTATTGGCGCTCTCCAGGACGCGGATCGCGCGCTCAAGATCGAGGAGCTCGGGCACGCGCCTATTGCTCCGGCAAAGAAGGATTAGGGGGTCTCATCCCTCAAACAGCTTGAGCAGTTCCATGACCGCCGATGCAGGGGGAACCTTGCCAGCGATCACAGCTCGCTCGAGGTCAGGGAGGCGCGACTGAACGGCCGGGTTGCGATAGAAACGGTGCTCTAGAGCTTCCTTTATGAGCTCACGCATCCAGTCAACATCCTGCTCCCTGCGCCGGCGCTCCCACACTCCATTGGCCTGGGCCGTCTCGCGAAACTTAAGGACGGTCTGCCAGATTTCGTCGATGCCGTCCCCAGTGAGTGCGCTTGCGGTCAATGCCGGAGTTTTCCAGCCTTCAGTAGCGTCCTGCAAGTAATGCAGGACCTGCCTCAGTTCTGCGCGCGCAGCTTTGGCCCGGGGAATATTGTCACCGTCTGCCTTGTTCACGACGATGGCGTCGGCGATTTCGATCACGCCTTTCTTGATGCCTTGAAGGTCGTCTCCCGCACCTGAGATAAGGACAAGCAGGAAGAAATCGACCATGGAGCGCACGGTGATCTCGCTCTGCCCGACCCCCACTGTTTCCACCAGTAGAACGTCGAACCCCGCAGCCTCACAAAGCGTCATTGTTTCACGAGTCTTCCGGGCCACGCCGCCGAGGGTTCCCCCGCTGGGAGAGGGACGGATGAATGCCGCAGGTTCCCGCGAAAGCAGCTCCATTCGCGTCTTGTCGCCCAGGATGCTTCCGCCTGTGCGCGTGCTGGAGGGATCCACCGCCAGGACAGCCACCTTGTGACCCAAGCGACAGAGCTTTACCCCAAGCGCTTCGATTGTGGTGCTTTTTCCCGCACCCGGCACGCCGGTAATGCCTACACGAATGGCGCCGCCCGCCGTGGACTGCAGTTGGCGCAATAACTCCGCAGCCTGTTCCTGGTGCTCGGCTCGGTTGCTCTCTACCAGTGTGATTGCCCGGGCCAGAATCGTGCGATCCCCTGCCAAAATGCCTTTCACGTAATCGTCGATTTCCAGGCTGGAGCGTCTGCGAATCGCGGCGCGCCGTGGATTCACGTTCACACCCTTGCGAACCTGACTGTGAAACCCTTCTCCGCCGTCGTTTGGCGCCCATTCCGGCCGCTGCCCTTCATCGCTCATAGCTCCATCTCAGCTCCCAAGCGCCCATTGAGTCAAAGCCAAAGGAGGAGGATGGATGGAATGGTTTGGCCCTTAACGAATGGTACGGTTGAACTGTGTGTTTTAGACTTCATACACAGGCATGGATCATCCATGCTTGGGCAGTGGAGACGGGTAAGGAGTTTCTTAAGGAAGCGCTGAAGGCGGATGAGAGGGTGGATGCGGCATTGCGACCGCTCACATTCTCAGACTTTACCGGTCAGCCAAAGACGCTGGAGCGCTTGCAGGTGATTGTTGGCGCGGCGCGTGCGCGTGGAGAGCCTCTCTCGCACATTCTATTGTCGGGGCCTCCGGGACTTGGGAAGACGACCCTGGCGCACATCCTTGCTTCTGAGATGGGGGTTAACCTGCGGATCAGCAGTGGCCCCGTGATCGAGCGTCCGGGAGACCTCGCGGGAATGTTGACCAGCCTGAACACTGGCGATTTGCTCTTTATCGACGAGATACATCGCATGCCGAAAACTGTTGAGGAGTACCTCTACAGCGCGATGGAGGATTTTCGGATCGATATCATGCTGGACCAGGGGCCAAACGCCCGCAGTGTGCGTCTCGACATACCGCGGTTCACGCTCGTTGGCGCAACAACGCGCATGGGACTTCTTACCGCTCCCTTACGTAGCCGCTTTACGCTACAGACGCGCCTGGACTATTACAGCCGGGAGGCGTTGGAGAAAATCGTGCGTCGGTCGTGTCGTTTACTTGGAGTGGAGATCGACACTGGCGGCGCCAGGGAGGTTGCAGGTCGCGCGCGGGGAACGCCGCGTATCGCAAACAACCTGATTAGCTTTGTACGCGACTTTGCGCAACAGCGGGCAGATGGGCGCGTTAATCGAAAGATCGCCGCCCAGGCGCTCGAGTTGCTCGATATCGATATAAACGGGTTGGATGAGATGGATAAGCGGGTGCTCCGCATCATTGGTGAAAACTATCGTGGCGGCCCGGTCGGCCTGGGCACGCTCGCTGTTGCCGCCGGGGAAGACGAGCAGACGCTGGAGGAGGTGCACGAGCCCTACCTTATCCAGGAAGGATACCTTGCCCGGACTCCACAAGGACGCGTTCTCACCGAGAAAGGCTGGCTGGCAGGTGGTTTGACGCCGCCTGCAAAGAGCCAATTGGAAATGCTGTGACTGTCAGTCGGATCCTGGTTACGGGGCCCCTCCGTCCAGGCGCCAACGACATCACATCAATTTCCCGGGGATCACGGGTATTGTTGGTTGATCCCTTTATTTCTTTTTCTTCTTCTTGCGGGCAGCGGATTCGTCAGCGGTGTCGGTAACTGACTGCGACTCAAGGACACTGTAAAGCGCTGTCGCTATGAAGTTTGAGCGGTTACGGTGTTCCTTTTGAGCAGCTTCATCTACGAGATCCAGCAACTCCCGGGGGAGGCTGATCGATATTTGTGCCTGATCTGCAGCGCGACGCGGTTGAGAAGCCTGCGACTGTTTGGGGCTCATATTGAGAATAAGATACCACGCTAAATCGCTGTGGTAAAGTTTGATTCACAGTATCCGCTTACAAAACCGGCCCTCATTTAGTGACGATGCGGAGGCGGACGACTGTTGCGCCCCAAGCGCCACCGCCTTCACCGCCGAGTTTGAAATGCTCCACGTGGGGGTTTTTCCGTAATTGGCCGTGAACGAGCTCGCGCAGAGCGCCTGTGCCTTTGCCATGGATGATGCGCAGATCGAAAATCCCCTTCTCCAAACATGCGTCGATATAGTCGCGAAGGAGGTGCTTTACCTCGTTGGGGCGAAAGGTGTGCAGGTCCAATACGCCATCGATCGGGACTTCATGTGGTTCGGTCATTTCGCCAGAACGTTACCTGCGGTGTTTCTGCTATGGATTCGGTTGATTGCCCATTGAGCGTGCTCGGCCACCATGGGGTCGTCAGACGCAGCGGCGCTTTCCAAGGCAGTTAGGTCCTCAGCTGTTCCAATATTTCCAAGGACGGTGCACACATTGCGTTTCCAGCGATTCAGGCCAATCCGTTTGATCGGGGAACCCGCAAAAGCCTCGGTGAAGTCCTCATCTCCCCAGAATAGCATAGGCGTGAGGTCCGGATAGTCTCGTGGCTCGAAGCGAACCTCCCGGGTGTGCTGCGCCCAGCGATTCCAGGGACATGCCTGCAGGCAATCATCGCAGCCGTAAAGATGGTCCCCAATCTTTTCCCGGAACTCCAGTGGAATTGCCCCTTTGTGCTCAATCGTCAGGTATGAAATGCAGCGACGGGCGTCCAGTTGATAGGGGCCGGTAATCGCGCCAGTGGGGCATGCATCCATACAGCGAGTACAGCTCCCGCAGCGATTCTTCACGGGCTCATCTGGCGGTAGCGCCAAGGTCGTGAAGATTTCGCCAAGGAATACCCAGTTACCCAGCTTGGGGTGAATTAGATTTGTATGTTTTCCCTGCCATCCCAGGCCAGCCTGATTGGCGATAGGCTTTTCGAGGACGGGCCCCGTGTCCACGTAGGGTTTGTTCTCAGCCCCTTGTTCGCGAAGCCACTCGCACAGCCGTTTCAACTTCTGGAGAAAGCTTTTGTGGTAGTCTCCGCCCAGAGCATAGGTGGCGATAACGCCCCGTCTGTTAGGGCGCGGCTGGTAGTAATTCAGGGCGAGTGCGATGATACTGCGCGCCTCGGGCAATACCTTGGAAGGATCCAGGCGACGGTCGTTGTTGCGCTCCATCCATCCCATCTCACCGTGCCTGCCGTCGCAGATCCAGCGCATGTAGTAGTCGCGCCTTAACTCAGGTTCGATTGAGGCCACGCCGACGCCATCGATGCCAAGGCTGCGGGCGTGCGCGATCAACGCAGCCTTTAGCTTCGCACCTTGGTCACTGCTCTGTCCTGTCGAGCCTTCCACCATATTTATACATGCGGCCGCCCCTGCCCGGAGGCAAGCATGCCGCCAGGTTCAAGGAAGACACCTGCGAAGCGAAAGGGTTCGCCAGTTGGACGACTACCCCCTGCGCCCGCTGCCACGTTACTCTGTGTCAGACTGAGTACGCTTTTCAGGACGCATTGCCGGGAAGAGAATTACATCGCGGATGCTTGGCGCCCCCGTAAGGAGGATGACGAGCCTGTCGATGCCGATCCCCATGCCGCCGGCAGGAGGCATTCCATGCTCAAGTGCTGTGAGGAAGTCCTCATCGATCTTTTGCACCTCTTCGCCGGCCTGCTCTTCCAGGGCCTTACGCTGTTCCAAAGGATCGTTCTGCTCCGAGTATGCGGGGGCAATCTCCTGGCCGTTAATACATAGCTCGAAAACCTCCACGCACTCCGGGTCTTCGCGGCTTATCTTCGCCAGTGGCACCAGTTGCCGGGGTAGGTGAGTCACGAATGTAGGCTGTATCAGCGTAGGCTCGATACGCTTTTCAAAGACATTGTTGGTGATCTCGAAATCTTCTCTCTCGGGGTCCACCTCGATTCCAGCCTCCTTGCACCACGCCAGCTTCTCTTCGCGGGAGAGGCTGAACCAGTCGCTTCGCCCGGTGGTCTCGATGATGAGGTCCTTGTAGCGAGCCTCGCGCCACTCGCCGCCGAGATTGATCTCAACTCCGTCGTAACGCTTCACGATTTCGCTCCCAAGGACGTCGTCGCAGATGCGCTGGATCATGCCGCGCACCAGCTTCATCATGCCCCGGTAATCGCTGTAGGCTTGGTACACCTCTAGCATCGTGAACTCCGGGTTGTGCCGGCGGGAGAGTCCTTCGTTGCGGAAATTGCGTCCCAACTCGTAAACCCGGTCAAAGCCGCCTACGAGCAGACGCTTCAGGTGCAACTCCAGCGCGATGCGGAGATAGAACTCACAGTCGAGCGCATTGAAATGCGTGATGAATGGGCGCGCTGCAGCCCCGCCGGCCTCGGATTGAAGCACGGGGGTTTCAACCTCCATGAAGTCCTGCTCGTCAAGATACCGGCGAATCGTGGAGACGATACGGCTGCGCATCTGGAACCGCTTGCGCGATTCCTCGTTCGAGATCAGGTCGAGGTAGCGCTGGCGATAGATTTGCTCCTGGTCGACCAGCCCGTGCCACTTTTCCGGAAGTGGCCGCAGCGCCTTGCTAACGAGCGTGAACCGCTTCACCCGCACCGTCACTTCGCCGGTCTTTGTCCGGAAGAGCGGGCCTTCTACGCCGATGATGTCGCCGAGATCCAGCTTCTTGAACAGAGCATATTCGTCCTCGCCAATTTCGTCCCGGCGGAAGTAGAGCTGGATAAGGCCTTCGCGGTCCAGAATCTTTGCGAAGGACGCTTTACCCATAAGGCGCACGACAGTGAGCCGGCCTGCTACTTTTACTTCAGGGCCGGTTTCTTCTGCTTCGGGCATTAGCGACAGGGCCTGCGTCGAGGTCTGGGCCTGCTCGCAGTTTGCCGCAAATGGATCCATGCCGGCCGCCCGCAGGTCCTGCAGCTTCTTTAGCCGCACTGCCTGCTGGTCGGATGTGTCCAGCTGTTCCTGGTGATTTGCGTCGTCTTCGCTCATGAAGCGGGAAGGCTTATCAGAAGCGATCAGGGGAAGTCAGCAGGAAAGTGTCTGCTCATCTCCAAGGGCTACTCCTTCAGCTTCTCAAACTCCTTCCATTCTCCGGTCTGCGGGTTGTAGTACAGTGGGAACTGCTCTGCCGAAAACCAGACTGTCCCGTAGATCGAATGCGAAGCCCAGTAAGGATCCGAGTCCAGAAAGAAGTAAAATAAGCCATACAGAGGGTGCTCCACGTAGGGAGAGTTCGCCATCCTGAACCTGCCCATCCATCCCGATTGATACCAATGATCCGGCAGAACCATCAATTCTCCGAAGTAGGGGTGCTGGATTGTCTCATGAGGTTGTTCAAGCGGATTGAATCCATGAATCGCGGTGTAGCCGTCTATCAGGTCCTCTGGTAGTTGTTCGGGCTGTTCGTACCATGAGTAACTTTCTACGTCGATGTAGCCGCGTTGACCGGGAGGGGGGATGCCAAACGTTTCCCAGGCGATGACCGTCAGCACCAAGGGGTGGAAGCTCTTATAGAAGCCGGTGCTCAAGTAGTTGAACTCGTCCTTGCTGGAAGGATGGTCCGGATTGTTCAGGTAATCTTCGGGGGCGATGTAGGAAATGGAGCTTGGAAAGCTGTGGAATTGCTCCTTTAGCGCCATCTGAAGGGACCTGAACTCATGGTGGTTTGGCCACGCAAAGCCCTTCGAAAGATGATGATTCGTCTGGAGTGCGAAAACAGTGACAGCCGACAGAGAAAGGACTGGAAGGAATATGTGGGCGCTCTTTGGGGCGAGCCGTTGAATAATCCATTCACTCCCCAGCACGGCTAGGGTAACGCCCAGCGCGTAAGGCGCCGCCAAGGTGCGAAAGAAGGCTGAAGGCGTGGCAATCAGGTTTGGCGCAAAGGTGAGCCCGTAGGTAAACAGGCATAAGACCGCCAGCTGAGCTGTCGCCGCCCAGGATAAGCGGAAACGGACTCGTATTGACCAGAGGCCGCAAACGCAGAGGCCTCCGGAGGCGATCGCCCAGATCCATGTCCAGAGGGGATTAGGCTGCAGCGCACCCCAGAACCCGATCACCCGGGGCATCAAGACAGAGGCTGCAAAGCGGCCGATCTCAGGTATGTTGAGAGAGACTTTCGCGCGATCGTAGGCGGAGTCACCCTCAAAGAAATGGTTGCCCAGCCCTTTGTAGATCGTGAAGTAAACGCTGCAAACGAGGATCGTGAGGATTAGCCCTGCCCAGAGCTCGGGGAGTCGAAGTCGTTCGCCACGTTCTGTCACCGCGAGGATGAATAAGAGGACGGGAAAGAAAAGGCCCGCGGGTTGATAGATGCACAAGGCCGCAAGCAGCAAGAGACTACAGCTTGTGAGCCGCACTGGTTGCATCAGTTCATCCCGGTTGCCGGCCCGCCAGAACCGATCTGCCGCCATCACCATGAGAATCGGGGCCAGCACTACAGGGGCAAAGACCGCCCAGCCGACATAGATCGCCGTGGCGGGCGTAAGAACCGTCAAGAGGCTGATGAGCGCCGCAAGGCCGGGGCGCTGGCTGTGATTTCGGAGCAACCGGAACAGGGCATAAGCAAACACCGCCAGTAATGACAGGCCCGCCAGGCGCAGGTAGGCCAGATCATGGATCTGATCTGTTCCCGCGTAAGCAAGCTTGATCATGATGCCCCATAATGGACGGCCATGAGCGGAGAGCACATTGTGCAACCAGGGCATCGGATTGTCCTGGGACTGATAGATGTGCCAGTAATCATCAAAGTGAGCGTAGACCGTCGTCAGCGCCGGCCAATAGACGCCCATCAGCAAGACCGCTCCGCATAAGCCGGCGATCCGGTAACGCCAAGCGATCGAGACAGCCCCTGCTGTCTCGCCTGAAGCACGGCATTCCTGGGATGAGGAGCTCGCGGCCATTGAAAGTTGCAGCGTGGAACGCCTTTACCGGCACGTCAAGGAGACGCGATCCCGAGCTTGCTGTTGGAGTCAGCGTCTGAATTTTGGCGTCTGCAGATGCGTATGGTATGTGGAGAGTAGGACAGCAGGTTCAGCCGCCGATCATATCATTAGATTGAGACCCAATCGCAGGTAAACTTCTGGAGCCTATCAGTTTGACTTCTACGAGAAGCAAGCGGCTATTATAAGGCGCCTAAGGATAAGTATCAGGGGCATATAAACTTTACTGTTAGGACATAACCCATAAAAGCACAGGTCTGGGCTCAACCTTGAACCGGGCTTGGCCCAGACGAAACTTTCCCTAAGACCACGTCTTCAAATGAACGGCTTCACCGCACTTTTCCGCTCCTCCGTTGGTAAGAAATATTTGATGGCTATCTCCGGAGTGATTTTGACGGGGTTTGTGCTCGGACACATGCTCGGGAACTTGCAGTTTTTCCTGCATCCGGACTGGTTGAACGAGTATGCCCACCACCTGCAGAACATCCCGTATGGAGGTTTGTGGGTGGTGCGACTAATCCTGTTGGCTGCGGTGGTCATCCACATCTGGACAGGGATTGTGCTGACAAAGCAGAACCGGGCGGCGCGACCGGGGTACGCGCTGGAGAGGACAGTGCAGGCGAGCAAGGCCTCACGCACGATGATCTGGTCCGGTTTGATTATCGCCGCCTTTATCATCTTCCACATCCTGCATTTTACGACCCGCGACATTTACGACTACGATTCCCTGCCGTTGTGGACGCTTGGGGGTGACGCCGCTGTTGCAGCTGGCGCCGAGGTTCCTGCGAGCGCCGCCGCTCATGGTCTGCAGGTTCCTGACGTGCACGCCATGATGTATCTGGGCTTCAGCAAGTGGTATGTGTCGCTCTTCTACATTATCGCGGTAGGCCTGCTGATGATGCACCTCACCCATGGCGTTAGCTCCATGTTCCAGAGCGTGGGCATGCGCAACGAGCAATGGCGTTACCGGCTCGACAAGTTTGCCACAGCCTATGGTTGGATCGTATTCCTTGGCTTTGCAGTGATCCCCGTGGCTGTGATGCTGGACCTCTTCAACGTCGTGGATCTCTTTGATACAACCCGCTTCCAGAGCTTTCTGGACGCAATGCACTAAATCCTTTACCGGCCGAGAAAATGAAACTGGACAGCAAGATTCCCGAAGGGCGGATCCAGGACAAGTGGGACAACCACAAGTTCTCGCTCAAACTCGTAAACCCTGCAAACAAGCGCCGGTACCACGTGATCGTCGTGGGATCGGGGTTGGCAGGGGCATCGGCTGCCGCAACGCTTGGGGAGCTGGGCTACAATGTAACCTGTTTCTGCTATCAGGATAGCCCCCGCCGCGCACACTCGATTGCGGCCCAAGGCGGTATCAACGCTTCGAAGAACTACCAGAATGACGGCGACTCCGTATACCGTCTTTTCTACGATACGGTAAAGGGGGGCGACTTCCGGGCGCGTGAGGCCAACGTTTACCGGCTGGCGCAGGTGAGCGGGAACATCATCGACCAGTGTGTGGCGCAGGGCGTGCCTTTCGCCCGCGAATATGGTGGTCTATTGGATAATCGCTCCTTCGGTGGAGCGCAGGTGAGCCGCACTTTCTATGCGCGCGGGCAGACCGGGCAGCAGTTGCTGCTTGGCGCCTACAGCGCCCTGAGCCGCCAGATCGGGCTTGGCACGGTCAAGATGTATAACCGGCACGAGATGCTGGAGCTCGTGGTGGAGGATGGTCGGGCGCGCGGAATCATCACTCGCAATATGGCGACCGGGGAAATTCAGCGTTGGGCTGCGGATGCCGTGCTGCTTTGCACCGGTGGCTACTCCAACGTCTACTTCCTTTCAACCAATGCGGCTGGGTGTAATGTAACGGCTGCCTATCGGGCCTACAAACGGGGCGCTGGCTTCGCGAACCCCTGCTACACGCAGATCCACCCCACTTGCATTCCTCAGCACGGCGAACAGCAGAGCAAGCTCACGCTGATGAGCGAGTCTTTGCGCAACGACGGCCGTGTATGGGTGCCAAAAACACGCGAGCTCGCCGAGAAGATCCGCAAGGGGCAGGTGAAGCCGAAAGATGTTCCAGAGGAGGACCGCGACTATTATCTGGAGCGCAAGTACCCAAGCTTTGGCAACCTTGCTCCGCGCGATATCTCCAGCCGCTCAGCCAAGGAAGCTTGCGACGACGGGCGTGGGGTGGCCCCAACGGGCTTCGGCGTCTTCCTGGACTTTTCCGACGCCATCAAGCGTCTGGGTAAGGCCAAGATAGAAGAGCGGTATGGAAACCTCTTTGAGATGTATGAGCGAATTACAGGCGACGACGCCTACGAAACGCCCATGCAGATCTATCCTGCCCTGCACTACACGATGGGAGGACTATGGGTTGACTACAACCTGATGACGACCATCCCCGGCTGCTTTGCCCTGGGCGAAGCCAACTTCTCCGACCACGGTGCAAATCGTCTTGGCGCCTCGGCCCTGATGCAGGGTTTGGCGGATGGCTAT
Organism: uncultured Puniceicoccaceae bacterium; assembly: GCA_964430955.1. Classification (GTDB taxonomy): domain Bacteria; phylum Verrucomicrobiota; class Verrucomicrobiia; order Opitutales; family Oceanipulchritudinaceae; genus CAYSHY01. The sequence goes on from CAYSHY010000004.1 coordinate 59,336, forward strand.
TTCGTCATTCCTTACACCCTTGGCGACTACCTGGCGCGGATCCCCTTGAGCGAAGCCGGCAAGTTCAACCTTGAGAGCGAGGCCTTCCGGAGCGCCGAAGACGAAGTGCGTGGCCGGATGAGCAAGCTTCTCTCAATCAAGGGCGAGCGCAGCGCACGCAGTTTCCACAAGGAACTCGGTCACATCATGTGGGAGCATGCAGGCATGGCCCGCAGCGAAGAAAGCCTTAAGAAGGCCTTGGAGCTTATTCCGCAACTGCGGGAAGAGTTTTGGTCGAACCTGCGCGTTACCGGCGAGGCCGAGGGCCTCAACCAGGAACTGGAGCGGGCAGGTCGCGTGGCCGACTTCCTCGAGTTTGGTGAACTACTTTGCCGCGACGCCCTTGATCGGGACGAGTCCTGTGGCGGCCACTTCCGGGTGGAGCACCAGACTCCGGACGGCGAAGCCAAACGCGACGATGAACGCTTTGCAAACGTCTCCGTCTGGCAATACACCGGCGAGAAGACCCCGCCGATCAAGCATGTCGAAGATCTCAAGTTCGAGTACGTCCAGCTTTCGGTGCGTAGCTACAAGTAAGGCAGACGATCAAAGGAAACTTTAACCAATTCAATTTGAATCCCGGCGCCGCCAAGGCGTCACAAGCCATTTGACCATGTCAGCAGAAGGCCGCAATTACACCCTCCGCATTTGGCGCCAGGCAAACGCCAGCGCCGCCGGTAAGCTCGTCGATTACAAGGTCACCGACGTTTCCCCCGACAGCTCCTTTCTCGAGATGCTGGACATCCTCAATGAGCAGCTGATCGAACGTGGAGAAGAGCCAGTAGCCTTCGACCACGATTGCCGCGAGGGGATCTGTGGCATGTGCTCGCTGACAATCAACGGCATCCCGCACGGGCCGGAACGTCTCACCACAGTCTGCCAGCTGCATATGCGCAAGTTCGGAGACGGCGAGACAATCACCATAGAACCTTTCAGGGCGAAGCCGTTCCCGCTGATGAAGGACCTTGTGGTGGATCGATCCGCATTCGACAGGATCATCCAGGCCGGTGGTTTTATTGGAGTCAGGACCGGTGGCGTACCAGACGCCAACATGATTCCCATCTCAAAGACCACTGCAGACATCGCCATGGACGCCGCTTCCTGCATTGGTTGCGGTGCTTGCGTCGCGGCATGTAAGAATGCCAGCGCAATGCTCTTCACCAGCGCGAAGATCTCCCAGCTGAATCGCCTGCCGCAGGGCAAGCCGGAGAAAGATCGCCGCACATTGCGGATGGTTGCACAGATGGACTCAGAAGGTTTTGGCAATTGCACCAACTACGGAGAGTGCCAGGCCGTTTGCCCGAAGGGAATCACTCTCGATCACATTGCCAAGCTCAACCGCGACTTCGCAGCCGCCAGCTTCCGCAGCGCCTTTGGGGCGGCAAAGTAGGTGGGATGCGGCGAGTGACGTGTAACATGTGAGGGCTTGCTCGGAGCTTGGCAAAAGTTAGCCGTATCGCGTCTCCGGCCCTCGGACTACCTGCCACTCTAATTTACATCGCCAAGGTAACCTTTCGGGGGACGAATATCGCCCTCCGCGAAAAATGGGATGATCGCCTTTGGAAAGAACCTCATCTTCGAAAGTTCTTCCAGCGGGGCCCAGTGGATACCGACCTGGCGGTTGTCGCAACCTTCGCCAACGCAGCATGCGTCGGGGTCGGTCACCGTGCAGCGAAAGACACACTCCAGTTGGTGAAAATTGGCGTGACGGCTACTGAATATGTGGTTGCGGCCAATATATTCGCGCACAAATAGCAACTCACCGACCTGGACCTCAACGGCAATCTCCTCCATGCACTCCCGTTTGAGGGTCTCGACCAGGGTTTCGCCCATGCGCTGCCCGCCACCGGGCAGTAGGTAAAACGGCCCTTCGCCGTCGCGCATTTTGACTGTAAGCAAGCGCCCGTTGTGTATGATCACCGCCCGTGCGGCGTTGCGAACAATTGGATTTCGCGCCACGCAGCGACCTTGGCCCCGAGTAGTCTGTTTTGCAAGCCTCCGCTCCTGCATTGAACAGCGTCTATGGCTGCTGATAAGCCTTGCGGGCCGTTTGCGGACTGATACGCCGCACCACAGGCGCAGCGCCTGCACGGGCGATTGGCATGGCGGATCGTAGAAGCAATTGCTCGTTCTCCCGATCCAGCATGAAAATCTTCATCAGCTTTTTTTGCGCCGCCTCGATCTGGATACGGGCGGACTCGCTGATTACTGCGCCTTCCCGGCGGATGCTCTTAAGTCTGTCGAGAGATTCTTCAAGGCGTGGCAGCAGCGCCTGCTTGCGCTTGAGGAAGACCTCGTCTGGCGCGGCGCCGGTTTCCCGAATCACCCGATTTTCCTCGAGCATCAACGAATGCGCTTCTTCACAAAGCTCGATGTGTAAGCGAATGATGACTTCTGGCTGCATGCTGATCACCTACAAAGCGCGGGAAACAGCAGAATTGCCATTCAATTCGTTGAGTTGTCCCTCCACGTTTTGCACCCACTGAAGGTGTTCCAGGCGCCAGATCGCCTGTTTGTGAAGATCCTGCAGGACGGCTGGAAGGCTCTGTCCATCGGCGATCGCCTTTTCTGCGCCGCGTATGATAATGCGGTATGCCTCGATAGAGCGCGGAGCCATACGCAATCGCTCAAAGCAAAGGCCAATTTGATAGATGACCGGCCACTGCCACTGCGGATCTTCACTGAGAACCGCCATGGACTGATAAATCTTCAGCGCCGATGCAAAGTCGCCCTGCTCATAGAAAGCGTTCGAAAGTTCGTTGCCCGTGCGGCGCTTCCAGTAGGCCCAGGCCCGGCCGTCCTTGCTGTTTTGCTCCTGAGTACGTAGAAGTTCCAGAACCGCGGAGAGAGCTTTGTCGGGCTGATCCATCTGCTTGAACGCATGCGCCAGTAGAAACTGAGACTGCGGAACGAGCTCATGTTGTGGGAAATCGGCGATGAACTGGTTCAGCCCGCTGATTGCATCGCTGTAGTGACCCTGCAAGTACTTCGTGTAGGCGTGCTTGAAATCAACCATCGCCCTGTCTCCAATGGAAAGTTCAACCCGCTGGAGCCGCTCGTAGAACTGGGCCGCGTCCGCGTAGTCGCCCATCACATGGTGCGTATCTGCAATCTCGAGCTGCGCCTTGACGGAAAGCTGACGGTAAATGTCGATCTCCTCGCGATCGATTGCCAACGATGCGTTGAGCACGGAGTAGAATTTTCGCAGCGCCGTCTCGTATGCGCCCAGTTCTCGATAGATAAAGCCGAGGCGCATGTAAATCTCTGGTGCAATGGGATCCTGCGGGTATGTCTCGACCAGCTTCTCGTAGGTTGCGGCAGCCTTTGTGCGCTGGCGATGTTCCTCGTAATGCTCAGCCAAGCCCAATAGGGCGTCGCGGCGTTGTTTCGAGTCGAGCTTCGTACTGAGACGTTTCAGGAAGCGCTGCTCGATGATCTTATACGCTGGCGACTCGACTTGAGTCGGCGGCTCGTAACCCGATCCTCCAAACAGGCCCGTGTCTTCATAGCGGCTCCAGTCGGGGGTGTAGACTTCGGGTGCAGCCGATTGGGTCTCCGCATACGCAACTCCTGCAAGGAGAGCGATGGTATATATCGTCAGCGAAATCGACCTCTTAGTCATTGGCGCTTCCTGCGTTTACGGATTCCGGGACAATCCGGTAGCGGGCTCTCCCTTCCAGGATGAGGGGAGGTGATTGATAAGGAAGAAAGAAAGGGAGCTCGATGATCGGTGCGTTCGTTTCGATGGGCGCTTCGAAATAATGCATATACATTCCAGCATCCGAGAAAGGAGGAGCGGCAATCGCATAGTTTGAGGAAAGCGTACGCCCGGCTTGCTCCTGCGTCTGCTGTTCCTGGGACCTTGTTGACGGAGCTGGAGCCGGCTTCGCTCCACTTTCCCTAGACGCAAGGGCAGGATCTGCCGTCGACTTCTTTTCACGGGAGGCGACCTCATTTTCCGTCAGCTCCTCCTCAAGTTCCGGTTCCGTAGGGTCGGGCAAGACTATGTCTTTTAGACCGATCAGACGGGAACGATCAAATTCGTCATCGTAGAACGTGGAGATCTCGCCTGCTCCCAGCACTGGCAAATAGCCACCGCCACGGATTGGTTGGGCGACCTGCACCGATTCTTTGAATTCAGGGGCCGGTTCTGTTGGAACCTCGGTTACTTGAGGCAATGCGTGCGCCAGCTCTGGGAGACAGTCCTGTTTGTCGGGTTCGATGTCTACCTGCGGAGCCTCCTCCTCTTGCTCAGAAACTCGAGGCCCTGCCGGTTGTGTGAGGATCTGCTTCCACGACTGTTTTGGTACCGGACGCGCAGGCCGAAGGGTCCTCTGCCCTAGCGCTTGGGTTGGGCACAGGAAGAAGCAGGCCAGCGCCATTGCGCCAGCCAAGCTGCAGCATCGCAGCCAAGCGTGCCTATTTCTCCAGCAGGTCATTCGTGTGCTCTCTAGATATCGACCCGCCGCAACAGCACTTAAACGAAGAGCGAGGTGATGCGCCCGGAATGGATCACTCCCACCAGAATAGATACCAGTATCCCCAGTTCCAGAGAATGTCCTTCTGCCAAAGGACAAACGGATCCTTCCCTTCCGTCTCATTCAGTATCAGCGCCTTTCCCAGGGACATGGCCAGCTCCCGGTTTCCCTGTTGGAGGTGAAGCCAGATCCGCCCAAGTTCTACGGCGCCTCGTCCCGTTACATTCAGGAAACTGCGGCTCCAATCTACAGCAGCATCGATTTCTTCAGGGCTAATTTCGCTCAAGCCTGACGGCAACGAGTCCAGGGAAGCCGTGTCTGGAGGGCTGATGCATTGGAAGGCGACGGCATTGCCTTTTGGCACCTGGAAAACCGGTTTAAAGAATTCTCTCAGCCGGTACATGTACACCTGAACCAAGGCATCCGTACACCAGAGATAGTCCTGATTTATAAGCATTCCCCCGGGCTGGATCTGAGGGAAGAAAGCTCTGGCCGTAGACTTGGCGATCGTGAAGTTCTTCCACACATCATTGATGAGCAGCGAGATTGGCCCTCCATTCCACGTGGCGTTCTCCAGGTCTTCACTACAGGCCACCAGCAAGTCGGCATTCTCCTGTGTCTGTTGCACGAACGCATCGAGGAAGTTGTCGCCTTCCTGGTAACGGCCTGCCAGCGGAGTGTTGCGGACCCAATCTTCAAAGCAATCTGTCCACGTGAAGCGATCGAAAGCGTAGACAAGTTTCTTTCCAACAGGGGCAGTTGGATTACGGCGAATACCCTTTGAAGCAGCGTTTGAAAATGATCCCAACCAGCATCCAAGGTCAACGATCACGCCCTTTGAAAGGTCGACTTGAGATGACAGCCACTCCACATAAGTCTGTTCCTCAATTACGGTTGCCCCAAGATATCTGGGACGTTCGCCATTCATCAGCGCCTGGAAGCCGGCGTGATCATATTCCACCATTTGGTAGATTAAGTCTGTTGGCGTGAGTTTCGACAAGCTCGTGCTGTCGAATTCCAAAGTTTCCAAAAAAGACTTGAAACCTCCGAGGTCAGCGGCTTGTCTGTCCCGCTCATGACGCAAGCTGCGTCGTGAATTCGCTCAGGTGGTGGAATGGCAGACACGCACGCTTGAGGGGCGTGTGCCGCAAGGCGTGGGGGTTCAAGTCCCCCCCTGAGCACCATTTTCTCCTGGATTCAAGGGCTCCGAGACACCTCAATATCGGGATCTTTCAAGACTTTGTCTGAGAACAGCGTCGATGCGCATTTCAGATCCCGTTTCATTCCATGATCTTCCGCGCAGGGGTGTGAAGTTATAACTTTTTGCACGAAAATGTGAACTTAGCCTTGTCAGCGCGCGATAAGTTTCTCATTTATAAGGGGTCGCTGAAGTTTACATTGTTTTTACAAGTTAACCGGGAAGGAAGATTATGTCGCTATCGATCCTGACCCAGGCACAAGTGCATTGCTCTGCTGTTACGCCTTGGGAGAAAAATTTGAAAAAGGGGGAACTTTGATGAGTGCGAGTGAAGTGAGAGATGAGCTTGAAGCATCGGTGGAGCTTGAGAGCCCGCAGAACAGTCGCAATCGGCTAACACCGCTATCGGAGGCAAAGCCCCGAATCCGACGTCGAACCAACACTTCCCGCCGTTCCCGCGCAGATACCTTGGAGCGCACGTCAATAACGCTCAAGGACGCAGACCGCGCTGCCCTGCAGAAACTGTCCATGTTTTTTATCGAGCGAGGCTACCATCGTGTACAGACATCGAGTCTGGTGCAGCTGGCGCTTCAGGTGACTGCAGAGCTGCTTGAAGATTGCGAAGACACTGTGATCGACACTCACGAAAAGATTCGTAGTGGCGACCGGCGCAAGAGCCGGGGTTCGGTATAGACAGTTCGACTCGCGGCTTCAGATGGTTGACCGTCGGGGGGCGTGCCAGCAAGGTAACGCCCATGATCGCCATTGTTTCGGGGACGAACCGCCCCAAGAGTCGCAGCCGCGTTATTGCAGGAGTGCTGGAAAAGGCATATCGTGAGGCCGGAGTGGAGGCCCGCGTGCTCGACCTTCACGAGCTGCCTCTCGAGCTGTTCAGCCCCGAGGCCTACTCGAAGAAACCCGAGAGCTTCGAGAAGCAGTTCATAGAGCCGATTCTGCAGGCGCAGGGCGTTCATTTCGTGACCCCCGAGTATAATGGGAGCTTCCCCGGGGCTTTGAAGTACTTCATCGACATGTTGCCATTTCCCGCCAGCTTCGAGGCGCGCCCCATGGCCTTGACTGGGATCAGTAGTGGGCGATTTGGCGCGCTGCGCCCAGTCGAACAATTGCAGATGGTGCTGGGCTACCGTAATGCCTTTGTTTACCCGCAACGTGTTTTCATCGCCAGCGCTTCCCAAGCCTTGGGGGCGGAAGGCGTCTTCGCCGATCCAGCATTAAGAGAGCGATTGGAGGCGCAGGCCCGCGGGTTTGCCGCATTTGCTCGAAAATTCAGCCCGGGCAGCTTGGAAGAGTGAGCATGGTTTGATCTTCAGTGAAACTGTTGGCAACTTGAGGCGATGATCAAGTTCCTGCATACCCGAATTCGTGTCAGCAATCTGGAGAAATCTATCGAGTGGTACTGCAAGTACTGCGGCTTTCAGGTTCACAAGCGCAACGACAAGTCGCCCGCCGGCAATCAGATCGTGCATCTGGCCCTGCCTGGTAATGAGCATATGTTGGAGCTTACCTACTCCCCGGACTTCAAGGTGGAGTTCCCCGAAGACCTGATGCACACCTGCATTGGTGTCGACGATATTGTGCAGTATTGCCAGAAGATCGAAGACGAAGGCGCCGTTATCTGGCCGTCGGACTGGAAACAGAAGTTTACCTCCGGCGGGATGAAGATGGCCTTTATTACGGATCCAGACGGCTATGAGGTAGAAATTCTGGAGAATAAACAGTCGGCTGGACCACAGGGGGTTCGCAAGTAGCGAAAGCGACGCCCCCGTCACAAGTTTCCTGTCAAAAGAGAAGCGCTCCTGGTTTCCCGGGAGCGCTTCGTTCTTGAAATAGTTCAGCCGTGACTACCTTGGGAAATAGGTCCAGGGGAAGCTGGACTCGCTTGTGTGGAACCAACTGTCGGTGTTGGTGCTGTAGAGCCACATTCCCTGGGCGTTACCGCTGATCGAGAACAGCCAACCCATGCGCTCCTGGTGGAACCAGGGGAAGGCGCTGTCGTCAACATAGCCCATCCATGTTTCGCGCTGGCCGGGTTCGCCGGGGAAGGGGTTTTCCGCACTCGGGGGCATAAGCGTTTCCAAGCGGTATACGCGGCCATCGCTCTTTGCCATGATGTAGATTTCCCCATCGAGATCCTGACCTAAACGCAGGTCTGCTCGGTCGCGATTCACGTATTTCTTGACCATGTCCATGACAGTTGTGGACTTGCCCTGCTCATCCTCCAGAGCCAGCCAAGTAACGGTCTGTTGCTGGTTTTGCTCAACACTGTCAGCGTCGATGTACATCAACTTGCCGCTCACGATCTCGCCGAAGACATACTTGCCGTAGAGCTCGGGGGTCTTGTTGCCGCGGTAAACGAAGCCGCCTACGATCGACGCCCAGGCGTCGGTAGGGATGCCGCCATTCGGATGGTTGGGGAACTGCGAACGCTTGTGGTCAAACTGTGCAACAGGGTAGGTGTAGCCCAGCGTGTCGTCATTTGCCGGCAGTGGGTAAACATGCGTGCCGGTGTCGTAGCCCATATTGCGGTTGTAGAACCAGGTTCCTTCGCGGTCTGGCCAGCCGTAGTTGCGGCCGGGCTCAACAAGGTTGACCTCCTCGATGTTGATTTCACCGATATCGCCAAGATACATGTTGCCGTTCAACCGGTCCCACGAAATACGATGCGGGTTACGGAAGCCAAGGGCCCAAATTTCGGGACGCGCTTCCGGGTCGTTTACAAACGGATTGTCTGAGGGAATTCCGTATTTGCCATTCTCGGAGTTGTTACCCAGCGGATCGATGCGCATGACTGTGCCGTACAGACTGTCCTTGCGGCCCGTGTTTCCTGGCGACTCGTAGTACATTGATCCGGTGTCGCCCAAGGTTAGGTAGAGCATGCCGTAGTCGGGGTCGCCAGGTTGGGCTGTCGGGTTGAAGCCGATATCCTGCATGCCGTGCCGGGTTTGATGGCAATTTACGCGCAAGAGTTCGCGGAAGGTGCCTGAGAAAACGTCGGCAGATGGATCGGTCACCGTCCACTCCATCCATACGGCCTGCATCCCGTAGGTTACGTTAATCGGGGGGCTAAAGTCCGCCGTCCCGCTGCCGGGTTCTTCGGAGTGGGCAGTATAGAACTTGCCGTTCGTGGCGAACTCCGGGTGGAAAGCCATCGCAGAAAGACCGTTGGCAAGGCCGGTGGAGCGCAGCTTGTTCCCCACATGCGTCTTCAGGTCCAAATAGGTGGATACCTTACCATCCTTGATGAGGTAAATGTAGCCATAAAGGTCTGTCACAAAATAGCGTCCCGTGCCGTCAGGTGACTCGGTCAGGTTGAGGACTTTTGTGCGAGGCGACGAGCCTGCCGATGGAATAGTGGCGATGTAACGGGCCTTTACAGTGATGTCCGCCGGCTGCGGTACTGGCGTCGGGTTCTTTAGCTGCGCATTGGCTGTGAAGCAGGCCAACACTGGCAGCGTAGCAAACAGAACTTTTTTCATTGGGGAATATAGGGTTGTTCGCTGTGGGAGCGAAGGGGGGATGCTTTGCAACCAGTTGAGCGCGGTCAGGCACAAGGAAGCGAAGCTTATCACCTGCGAAAAGTAACCTAATGAAGGCTGCCTACAAGCAGCAAATGAGAAGAGAGAAGAGGGGGTTCACGGCAAGAAGAGAATGAGCACGGTCTTGGCGCCGATGAAGCCAGCAGGAACTGGCGACAAAAAAGAGCCCTCTGCACGGGCAGAAGGCTCTTGGTAAATCTTGATTTGCAGAAGCCGCTTAGCGGGCAATGTAGATCCAGGGGTAGGCGTCCTGGGAGCTCCACATCCAGCTATCCCGATGCTGGTAAAGGAACCACATGCCGTCTGCATCACCCTGCATCATGAAGAGCCAGCCAAGCTGTTGATGCTCTACCCATGGATAGCTGGTATCGTCCAGCTCGCCCATCCAGGTATCTTTCAATCCCGGCTCGCCCTCGAAGGGGTTCTCTGGAGGTGGAGGCGTCAGGGATTCAAAGCGGTACACTGCACCATCGATCTTGGTTAGCAGGTAAATGTTGCCCTTGAGGTCCTGGCTGAAGCGCAGATCCGCACGGTTGCTGTTCTTGTTGCGCTTTACAAGGTCGAGAGCGGTGAAGCTCTGATTGTTGTCCAGCTTCGCCTTGAACTCGTAAACTGGAACCTGGTTCCCCAGTTGGACCGCGTCGGCCTCAAAGTACTTCATACGGCCGCTGGCGATGTCGCCCAAGACGAACTTGCCCTTAAGCTCGGGAAGCTCATTGCCACGGTAAACGCCGCCCAATGCGATGGCGTTGACGCCGTTCTTATCCTCCTGGTGGTCGTATTGCGCTACTGGATAGGTGAAGCCGAAGGACTCGTCATTATCTGGAAGCTCGTACAGGTAGAAGCTGTTGGCGCCGCTGTTGCGATCAAACAACCAGGTGCCTTCGCGGTCTGGCCAACCGTAGTTATGACCGGGAAGGATAAGGTTCACTTCCTCGATGTTCATTTCCCCGATATCGCCCAGGTACATGTCTCCGGTGGCTGGGTCCCAGTTCATGCGGTGCGGGTTGCGGAATCCCATTGCCCATATCTCCTTGCGTGCTTCGGGATCGTTAGCGAAGGGGTTGTCGGCAGGAATTCCATATTTTCCGTTGGGTGAGTTGTTGCCCAGCGGGTCAATACGCATGATCGTGCCCAGCAGGCTACCTTTGTGGCCGAGATTTCCCGGTCGCCCGTCCCTCATGGATGCGCCATCACCGAGGGTCATGTACAAAATTCCATAGTCCGGATCGCCAGACTTTGCGGTGGGGTTGAAGGCAAGCTCCTGCACCCCGTGCAGGTTTCCGGGAACATTTACGCGTAGGAGCTCGCGGCGCGTACCGGTGAAAGTGTTCGCAGAGGGATCATCTGCAGTCCACTCCGTCCAGACCCCCTGCAGGGTGAAGGTCGCCACATTTGGTGGAGTAAAATCAGGTGTTCCGGATCCGGGAGCTTCGGCATGGCCCGTGTAGAATTTACCGTTGGTGGCAAAATCGGGGTGGAATGCAAACGCAGACAGCCCCGTGCCCATCCCGGGAGCATCGATGAACTTGTTGCCGATCTGCTGCTTTACATCGATATAAACCGAATAATCGCCGTCCTCGATCAGGTAGATCTTGCCGCGCAGGTCCAGGACAAACAGACGCCCAGAGCCATCAGGCGCCTCACGAAGCATGTTTATGCCCTTGGCGAGAGCGCCAACGGCCGGAAGTCTGACAATTTCGGTAGCCTTAACTCGTACGTCAGACGGTAATACAGAAGGGGCCGGGTTCTGCAATTGTGCGCTGACAGGGGCAACGCACGCGCAGAGAAGCGCCGGAATGAGGTAGTATTTTGGGGACATTCGAAGCATAATTTCAGAAATTCTAATGGGAATGACAAGCCGTTTGATTAAAGTTAGCTTGAAATTAGCCATTGAGGTAGCGGCGTTGCACCCCAACGCCTTGTCAATCATTGAGATTTTTTAAGGTTAACAAATCTCAGTGAAGGCGACGTTACCGCACGAATCTTGCCGTGGCTCTCCCATTAGCCACTTATCCCGGCAGTAGGACAATCCTCAAACCAGGCGGATAAGGTCGCGAACTTCCGGAACATCCTTGATGATCTGCGATGGATCAGGACCCACGCCGATGTAGCGCAGGTTTGGCAGTTCGCGTTGTTCGTTTAGCTGGCCTTCGTAGGCGACTTCAAGAGTTGTCTTCACCATCGCTGCCACATAGCGGCGGGCGTTTGCCGGAAGATCGTTGAAGTGGCGCACTGTGCTGATGTCCTCCTCCCATCCGGGTAGCTGGAGGTAAACAGGCCTTAATGTTGCGTGAACCGCTGCGTTGCGGGGCACGTGCTTGACGAGATTGCCTTGGCTGTCCCGGTAGCCGACGCAAATCAGGAGCTCTCCTCCCTGCCAATCATCTGAGTAGGTCAGCGCGTCGAGCTTGTTGATCATTAGATCGGTAAATCCACCGTAGCGGAGCGCGTCGCCCTTCTCAACGGCGTCGTACCAACCCACCATGCGCTGACGCCCCGTGGAAGTGCCGAACTCCAGTTTCTTCAGCTTCACCGCAAGGGGATGGGCGTCGTCCATCTGAGTGATAAAGACGTGATTGCCCACCTTGGTGTCATAAGCCTTGCATACACCGATCGTGTGCACCGGTTGAATCGGCACGCAGACGCTGTTGAAGAACTCCGGCGTATAAGTGTGGGATGCCGTCAGGCTGCGGGTAAAGCCAAACCGCTTGTCTAGCCAGAAGCTCTGGCCAAACTCTCCGATAACGTAGCGGCCTTCCCTGAGGCTCGCGAGCACCCGTTCGCGAAGGTCGCCAATCTGATTGCGAAGCTCCTGGCCGGCCTGCCAATAGGTTTCCACAATTGCCTGGATGTTCAGACTGAACGGTTCCTCGCCACGGAATCGGGTAAAGTCGAACTCGCTCTCGGTAAATCGGCCAGTTTCCAATGTAGGAGCATTTGCGCGCAACTCAGCAGCTGTAAGTGTATCGAAGAAGCTGTTCCAGACGTCTTCGGGAACCATGCAGACGTGCTGGATTGTGCGGGCCGCGCGAACCAGGCGAGCTTCCATCTTCCGTGCAAACTCTGCGCGGTCGCCCAGGAACTCGTAGTAGAAAATCTGTAAATGGGCGGTTTCCTCGCCAAAGGCCGGCGAAATGCCCCGGCCGGTGCTCCCACGGGCAGGCTCTCCAATGACCTGTGTGCGATAGTATTCCCAGGCCAGGTCCAGAAGCCGGTGAGATACGTCGCTCACCATGGTCTTCTCATCGATGAGCAGACGCTTGCGCACATCGTGGCCGTTTTGCTCGATATAGGCGCCTTCCCACAGGAACTTGCGTGGATCAGCCACAACGCCCGCACCGATGCCAAGAGTCTGGATGCCTGTGTCCACCACCCCTGCCGGGTAGAGGTTCAGCTTCAAGCCGCCACAGGTGTGCCCGCTGTTGGCCCCGCCGTTGACTTTCACCACCACCCCAACGGGATCTTTTTGACCGGTCGTTTCCTGAAGTTCGGTTACGACCTCGGGGATGAGACGGCCTTTGCCCTCATCTCCCATGCTTATACCGCAATCTGCAATGATCTGACTGGTGAATGCTTTCAGCGCCACGTCTGGAATCCTTTAGTGAGGCGCCGTCGGTAGCGCCCAAACAGGTGATGCTTGTCTCGAAAAATGCCTGCGGCAACCGAAAAGCTCAGCTTTGTTGTCCAAGGAACATTCGAGGGCATTGCCGACCACGCCAATTGCTCAAGATCCTGTGATCTTGTCGCGCGCCGCTTTCCGTTCTGGGCGCGAAGCGATTGTGCGGAACTTAACTAGTCGGCGTTCTTCGCCCCGGCGTCCTGTTCGGCGAGCAGCCATAACAGGTCTGAGAGGCGGTTCATATAGTGAAGAGGCTCCCGCCGGCAGGGGAACCCGGCCTCATTCATAGCGACAATGGCGCGCTCTGCGCGGCGGCACACGGTGCGGGCATGGTGCAGTTGGGCGGAGAATAAGGTCTCGCCGGGTTGGACAAACCCTTCGAATGATCCAGTGCGTGCTTCGAGTTCATTGACCAGCGCGTCCAGACGAATGACATCGTCTTCTCCAATTGGGGTGGTCTTGCTCTTGGCGTGAGCTTTCTCAAGGTCTTCGTGAGCGACTGCCAGCCACGCTCCCAGCCTTAGGAGATCGACCTGGAAACTATGCAGGAGTTCTCTCAGGTCTGCCTTTTGAGCTGAGGCCCGAGCCACGCCGATCACGGCGGAGAGTTCGTCCACAGAACCATAGGCAGTTACACGCGGGTCTGTTTTTGAGACCCTGCGCCCATAGGCGAGGCTTGTCGTTCCATCGTCGCCACGCCGTGTGGAAATGCTCATGGCTTTGCTTCGCTGGTGGTTTTTACCTCAATAACATCGTGTGGCGCGGCCTCGCGCATACCGGCGGCGGTAACGCGGATATAGCGAGCGCGCTCCCGCAGCTGAGAGAGATCTTCCGCGCCCAGGTAGCCCATCCCGCTCTGGATGCCGCCAGCGAGCTGCCGCAACACCGTGTCCAGCGAACCTGACACTTCCTTTAGCGCTTCAATGCCTTCTGCAGCAGCCTTTTGGAAGCGGAGGCTCTTTGAGTCATGACCATACCGAGCGGCGGAACCAGCCTTCATTGCTTCTAGCGAGGCCATACCGCGGTATTGCTTATAGAACTTGCCGTTGATCTCGATGACCCTGCCCGGACTTTCACGGCAGCCAGCGAGCAAGCCCCCGAGTATGGCCGCGTCTGCGAGGGTGAGAGCCTTTACGAGGTCGCCGCTCTTGGAGATGCCGCCATCGGCAAGGATGCGTACGCCCCGTTTTGCGGCAGCGCGGGAGGCTACATAAAGAGCAGTGAGCTGAGGGATGCCCACGCCGGCCACCACGCGGGTTGTGCAGATACTTCCCGGCCCCTGGCCCACCTTGATAGCGTCTGCCCCGCAATCTGCCAGAAACTCGACGCCCTCTGCGCTGGTGACGTTGCCAACGACCAATGTTACGCGATCGCCAAACTCGGAACGCAATAGCCGCACCATCTCGCCGACACCTACGGTGTGGGCATGCGCACTTGAGACCGCCAGGACATCCAGCCCTTCGCGAACGAGGTCATGTGCGTGGCCCAAAACGCGATCCCGATCGAGCTCGCCGCTCTTTTTGCGGGTAGCACTGATGGCAGCTCCGCAGACAAGGCGAAAGCTGCTGTCGCGCGCCGGCTTGAGTTCGGATCGCGCTTCCTCCTTAATGCGCTCGATGTCCGTCAGCGTGAACATGCCGCGCAGGCGGTATTCATCGTCGACTACCAGGAGCTTGTGAATGCCCATGTGGGCGTCAAAGAAGCGGTCTGCCGCCTCGATCGGATCGCCGTCGATCTCTTTCTCGTTGATCAGAAAAACGTTTTCGCGGGTCGTCATGGCCTCTCGCACGCTCTTGTTGCGGTAGCGCTCCTTGACAACGCGGCCAGGCAGGAGCCCCTGAAAGATGCCCTTTGCATCGACAACCGGGAAGGTATGAAAGTTGTACCCCTTTTCCTCAATCATCTGCAGCACGTCCGCCAGATACATGTCCGGCGTTACCGTGATTGGATCCTGGATAAGGCCGTGTACATGATTTTTTACCCGGGCGACCTCCTTGAGCTGCTGCCGCTCTGGCATGTTGTAATGAATCAGGCCAAGACCGCCGGCCAGAGCCATGCCTATGGCCATGTCGGACTCGGTGACCGTATCCATGTCCGACGAGATAATCGGCAAGTGTAGTTCCAGGCGGTCTGAAAGACGGGTTTCCAGACGCGTCTCGCGTGGCAGGATCTGCGAATACAGCGTCGACAATGACACGTCGTCGTAGGTCAAGCCGTAGTTGGAGTTCGCCTTGAAGAACTCGTCGGCTTGCAAGAAGAAAAGGGCGTCCAGCTCGTTACGGCTATTTAGCGGCTCCATCATCTATTTGGTGGTCCGAGCCGGCTGTTTGGCAAGCTTAATCCGCAAAGTTCAACGAGGGTCACCTTATTGCGTTTTGAGTGAATTAGCCTGATGATCAATATGCTAGGCGCCGACGTAGGTTTCTTTCTTCAACTTCTTATCGAAACCTCCATTCTTGAAGAGCAATGGATTCTCACTGGCACCAGATCCTTCCGCGGCTTCAGTCGCTGTCGCTGGATTCGGGAAGGATCGCATCGCATCCGGAGTTGCAGGGAGTGAGCCGTGGCCAGAGCGTACTGGTTTGCGAGGCGGATCCACAAAGGTTTCTGGACTATGTATTTGGGGCGCTGTTCAACGGTTGCCACGTGTGGTTTGGTAGTCCGGAGTGGGGAGCGCAGCGGCGCGAAGAGGCGTTGCAACTTTCGCAGGCGGTGCGTGTGCTGGGTCAGGGATGGGGCGCGATGCAGCTCCAATTGCCAGCGGCCCACCCCAATATTCTGAAGGAAGGAGACCCCCAAACCATCGCCATACCGACGGGCGGTAGCAGCGGTGGGCTCCATTATGCGTTGCACAACTGGACAAGCCTCACGGCAGCGGCAGCGGGATTCAGCAAATTCTGGGGCGAAGGGACTCACCGCACGCTTTGTGTGTTGCCGGTATATCATATCAGCGGGTTCATGCAGGCTGTGCGGGTCCTGCATTCCGGGGGACAACTTTATCTGGGAAATCCAAGTAACCCGCGCGAGGCGCTACCTGCGGGATTCGCGCCTGAAGGCTGTTTCTTATCTCTCGTCCCCCTGCAGTTGAGAAGGTTGATGGACTCTGGCGCGGCAGCCTGGTTGCGCCGTTTTGGATGTATCTTCGTGGGCGGCGGCCCCAGCAGCCGGGCGCTGTTGGACAGGGCCCGCGCTTGCAGCATTCCACTGGCCCCGAGCTATGGGATGACAGAAACTGCTGCGATGGTCGCAGTTCTTCGCCCAGAGTATTTTCTCGATGGTTGCGATGGGGTGGGGCAGATACTGCCTCATGCGAGGGTGGAGATATCGGCAGACAATTGCGGCGAGGGTCCGTCTACGAACCCGGGCCGTATCGCGGTTTTCGGTGCTTCCCTGGCGCGTGCTGTTCATCCCGGCGCTCTGATCCATCGAGACCAGGGTTATCAAACCCAGGACCTTGGCTACTTTGACGAGACGGGACGACTTTGCATTGTGGGCCGATCCGATCGCATGATCATAAGCGGCGGTATGAAGATTGATCCGGCCGAGGTGGAGATGCTGCTCATGGATCAGGGCCTGGTTGCAGACGTTTACGTCCTGGGCCGGGAAGATTCACAATGGGGCGCTGCAGTCACAGCCTTTTATGTTCCGCGACCACAGGTAAAAGAGCTGGAAATGATGAACCTCATTCGGCAGGTGCTCTCTAGCTATCACGTGCCCAAGAAGTGGGTTCGTCTGGATCGTTTGCCGAGGTCGGCCGCCGGCAAGATCGACCTCGCTGAGCTTGAGCGGCACGCCAGTGCATAAGGATTGAGGTGCGGTTGAGGCGTCTTGCAGCTCGGAGCTCGCGGAACGAGGATGCCGCGCTACAGTTTTCGAGGATATGAAGACCATCGTCATCACTGGCGCCACCCGCGGTATCGGCCTCCATCTGGCAAAGGAGTTTAAACAAATGGGGCACCGTGTTTACGGTTGCGGCCGCTCACGGCAGCTGGTTGAGCAGTTAAACGCTGACTTGGGATCGTCCGGCCGCTGCACCGCGCTCGATGTAAGGGATTGGGAAGCTGTGCAGGCGTGGGCCCGGGAAGTGATAGCCGATGCCGGCGCGCCAGACTTGCTCCTCAACAATGCAGCGCTCATCAACCGTAACGCGAACTTCGTCGATATCCCTAACGAGGAATTCGACGCCGTAATAGACGTTAATATCAAGGGCGTTGCCAACGTGATGCGCGCCTTTCTTCCCGCGATGCTCGAGCGGAAAACCGGCGTCATTGTCAACATGAGCAGCGGGTGGGGGCGGAGCACCTCGCCGGAGGTATCTGCCTACTGTAGCAGCAAGTGGGCAATCGAAGGCCTGACCCAGTCAATTGCGCAAGAGCTGCCAAGAGGCATGGCCGCCATTCCGTTGAGTCCGAACACGGTGGATACCGAGATGCTTCGCAGCGCATTTGGCTCAGGAGCGGCGTCATCGCCATCTCCGGCAGTGTGGGCCCACGAGTGCGCCCAGTGGCTGCTAGAGCTTGGTCCGCGCGATAACGGTAGGCCGATCTCTGCACCTGCGTAACGAAGGTGTGACCGTTCCTACAACGATCGACGATGTGCGCCGACGCCCTCGAGGCTACCGAGCCAGAGCCTGGTTCTGGTGAAGGTATTCGGCGATCTGGATGGCGTTGAGTGCGGCGCCCTTCCATAGCTGGTCGCCGCAAACCCAGAGCGACAAACCATTGTCGAACGCCGTGTCCTTGCGGATGCGGCCCACGCCACAGCGCACTTTGCCTGAATACTCGATAGGCATCGGATAGGCGTAAGTGCTCGTGTCGTCCATCACTTCTGCGCCTTCAAATGCTCCAATTGCGGCCCGAGCCTCTTCCACGGAAACCGGCTGCTCGAACTCGGCGTTGATTGCGATTGAGTGGGCGCGCAATACGGGCACGCGAACACAGGTGGTCGACGCCTTGAGGCTCTCCAGACCTAGAATCTTGCGACTCTCATTGACCATCTTGTGCTCTTCCCGGGTATAGCCGTCTTCGTAGAACTTGTCTACGTGTGGGATCACATTGAAGGCGATCTGGTGTGGGAACTTTTCCACGCGGAGGTCCTTGTTGTTCACCCAGTCGTTCACCTGGTCCTCCAACTCCTGCATGGCGGCCGCGCCCGCGCCAGAGACTGCCTGATAGGTGGCGGCGAAGAACCGCTTCAGCCCAAAGCGCTTGTGCAGCGGGTATAGCCCCATCAGGGCAATCGCCGTCGAGCAGTTCGGGTTAGCGATGATACCACTGTTCTCCAGAGCAGCCTCGCCATTGATCTCCGGCACCACGAGTGGCACAGACGGGTCCATCCGGAAGGCGGAACTGTTATCGATTACCACGCAACCAGCTTCCGCAGCCTGCGGAGCGAGTTCCTGCGAGATAGAGCCGCCTGCGCTGAAAATGGCAAAGTCGAGATCCTTGAATACGTCCGGCTTCGTTTCCTGAATCGTCCACGATTTATCGCCCCAGGTAAGCGTTTTGCCCGCGCTGCGGGATGATGCGAGCGGAACAAGCTCGCCAGGGAAATTGCGCTCGTGAAACAGTCGAATCAGCTCTTGCCCGACTGCTCCCGTCGCCCCTACGATGCCGACTTTGTATGCCATCTGTTGAATCTTCGATTTTGGATGCCTTCACGCAAACCTGCAAGGAATGCGGTATAGGGCCATCAAAGGATGTCCTGAGGGTTGATATTGGCCAGCAAAAACTGGAACACTGGCGCAGGGCCGATAGACAGCATCCACAGTCCGAAGTAACGCACAAAAATTATGTGTGCGTAAGAACCTATACCATCTCCACCGGCCTTCGCCCGCCATCGTGCATTGAAGACTCACTCGGCACTCCGCTCGGTCTGCACGTGATCTGCGAGAAAATCGGTGATGGCCAGCCAGAGGGCATGGTGTTCATTGGTAGAATCCCCACCGGCCGCCACTACTCCGATCATCAGATAGAAGAGCCCGAAAAAGCCTTCGTCACTACCCGCATCCTCAGACTCCGTGGACTCCAGCAAGGTTACAACGCCGGGCCCGGTTGTGATACTTTCAACCGGTACGTTTACATCCACGGTACAAGCCGTGAGCATCGCCTCGGCCACCCCGACACCCACGGATGCCCAGTGCTCAGCAACCGAGAAATGATCGAACTCTACGACTCCGTGCCGGTGGATACGCTCGTGTGGATCGAGGAGTAGGATGAGTTGAATGGGCGAAAGGGAGCGGGGAATGGGAGAGAAGGCAGCGCGTTGAATCCGCGGGACACATACTCGGTCACCTATCCCCCTGTGACGCTAATGTAAATGTCTTCCATGTTCATTTACGCTGCAAACGTGGTGGCTTTAGAAGCTTGTCATCCCTGGCGCGCGGGAGCGTTCTGCGAATAGTCGCCCGACAAGAGCCTCCGGGAAAATGCGAATAGGAAAAGGCATGTCATCTTTGATAAGCGGGCGCATTCTGCCATAGGGTTGTGTGAGCCGCCCCCTCCTCTGTCATCCCTCAAATCATCCGATGGTGATCCAAGAACCCCAGCCATTCCAATCTCCGACGCACCGCCGCTCTGTCTCTGCTGGCGCTTTCACTTTGGGCCATTCTACAATTCGAACAAGTCTTGAGGGTGTAATGGATGTCGCTGCCTTGAGAGGTCGGTTAGGAAACGGTATCAAATGAGTCATGTTTCGCTTCCTGACGCTTCTTGGGGTGGTTTGCATGGCGTCAGCAGCGCTTGGGCAGGTAGTTCTGGACCCATCAAAGATACATCAGGAGATGGTTGGCTTTGGCGGTTCGCTGACGTGGTATGCAGATCGGGTGCTGACTAATCCGCATTCCGAGGAGATCAAGGCGCTGATCTTTGAGGATCTGGGGATCGATATCCTGAGGCTTCAGAACTGGTATTTTCCAGTTGGGTATCCGGAAAACAAGGAGGTGGGGCCGGGAATGCCGGACCAGGCGATGTTCGAGGCGAACGAAGCGTTCTATGCTCTGGCGAAGGCAGCAAACGCGCAGGTTAAAGTGCTGCTTAGTTCCTGGGGAGCGCCTGCCGCGTTGAAGAGCAACAATCACACACGTCAGGGAACGCTAAAGAAGGAGGACGGGCAGTTTCTATACGAAGCGTATGTGCAGTACTGGATCGACAGTTTGGACCACATAGATTTCACGCCGGACTACCTCAGTATGCAGAATGAGCCTGGTTACACCAACCCTGGCTGGACGACGATGGAGTGGCGACCCACGGAAACCGCCGATGTTGCGGGCTATCGGGAAGCGCTCGATCTGCTGGCGGCGCGGATTGCTGAGCGGGAAGATCGCCCCCTGATCATTGCGCCGGAAGCGGAGAACGTAGGCGCCGGCGTCTGGGACAACACGGTGAACACGTTCCGCGCCTTCACGGCCCCGTTGCAGGATCGGGACTATGTGCATGCCTATGCGTATCACCTTTACCAAGTGGGCAATCCGCAGTTCATCGAGGCAAACATTCCTTTGATGCACATGATTCGGGATGAGTTCGGGGAGAAAATGAACTTTATGACCGAGTTCTCCGGGCGCGATTTTGGATGGCTGGAAACAGCGCACCTGATTCAGAACACGCTCATTGAGGCCAATGCGTCTGCTTACCTGCACTGGAACTTGGTATGGGAAGAGACCAGCCCCGACGCGATGATCGGTATCTCGACTACAGATTTTGTGGTGAGGGAGAACTACTATGCGCTGAAGCACTTTTCCCGTCACATCGACGCGGGTTATAAGCGACTGGAAATGAGCGGGTCGGACGCCACATCAAAGTTTTCCTCGTTCGCCAGCCCGAATGGACGCCGATTGGTAGTCCAGGTCCTGAATAGAGGGGCGATGGAGCGCTCCTTCACCTGGAACCTTGCATCGCTCCCGATCGCCGATGCCCGGGCCTATAGAAGCACAGCGGGTGCGTTTTATCAGGACCTCGGTCAGAAGGTCATCGGCGATCAAGTGGCACTCCCGGGGGAGTCTCTAACGACATACGTGATCGACTTGGCCCACCCCATTATTGCCCCCAGCATTTGGGCTGGAATCCCGGTTGATTCGGGGTACGTCCACGCCCCTTGGCTGGGATGGACCTACGTGAGTTTCGCCCCTTGGCTTTGGCGGCTGGAATCACAGACGTGGCTCTACGCTGACGAACCGGCGGCAGACGCACCGGGTCTCTGGGCATACCTGCCCAGGTAGTAGCATTGATATTCGTAAATTCCTGACCAACAGGGTCCATTCAATCGCCCCCCAGCACACTTCACGGGATCACTGAACGTATCACTGGCTGTCGGTCTGACGGTCGCCACAAATCATGCCCATGCCCACCCCCACAGATTTTGAGACTAGGTTGAAGATGCTCACTGAGGCGCATGAAGCGCTCGTGAACCGCCCGAACCGCGTGGACGAGCGTTGGGACAACGGGTGGTATAAGCGCTACGTGAATCCGGTGGTCACTGCGTCGCACGTTCCTCTGGATTGGCGCTACGACCTGAACCCGCAAACAAATCCGCGGCTCCTGGAGCGGTTGGGCGTCAATGCAGCGCTGAATCCGGGGGCGATCTTTCACGAGGGCAAGTACAAGCTCGTGGTGCGCGTGGAGGGATTCGACCGCAAGAGCATTTTTGCGGTTGCGGAGAGCGAGAATGGCGTAGACGGCTTTCGGTTTGTCGGTGAGCCACTGGATGTGGGCGAGGATCCGGAGAACCCGGAGACCAATGTTTACGATATGCGCCTAACGGCCCACGAGGACGGATGGATCTATGGCGTCTATTGCGTGGAGCGGGCAGATCCTGACGCCGAGCCGGGCAATCTCTCAGCGGCGATTGCCCAATGCGCTGTCGCCCGCACGCGCGACCTACACAATTGGGAACGGCTGGGAGAAGTGAAGACTTCTTCCCGGCAGCAGCGCAACGTTGTGCTGCACCCTGATTTTGTGGATGGGAATTACGCCTTCTACACGAGGCCGCAAGATTCCTTTATTTCTGCTGGTTCTGGCGGTGGGATCGGCTTCGGTCTCGCATCCGATATCGCAAGTCCTGTGATTGGCGATCAGCGGGTGTTTGAGCCCCGTCTCTACCACACCATCAAGGAAGTGAAAAACGGGATGGGAGGGCCGCCGATCCGCACCAGTCACGGCTGGCTGCATGTCGCTCACGGTGTGCGTGAGTGCGCATGGGGGTTGCGATACGTCCTTTACGCGTTTCTTTGCGATCTCAACGATCCGGCAAAAGTCATCGCAGCGCCGGGCGGATACTTTGCTGCCCCCTTCGGCGATGAGTACATCGGCGATGTTGGCAATGTTCTGTTCTCAAACGGGTTGGTGGAGAAGGACGGACGGGTGCTCGTTTACTACGCGAGCGCAGACACCCGGTGCCATGTACTGGAGACAGACTTGGACACGATGCTAGACTACGTGCTCAACACGCCTGCAGATCCACTGCGATCGCACCTGTGTGCCGAGCAACGGCGAGAACTGATCCGCCGCAACAGGGCACTATAGATCGACCCATGGTGGGGGGTCGGCTAGAATCGGTGCTGCACGCCTGCCACGACCAGGTTATACTCCATCCTGCCCATATCCACCCGCCATGATGCTGTTGGAAGGTGGAGCCCGGGGTAGTCCGTAGGGCCGAAAGTGTAAGCGGTGGATTCCAGAGAGACGTACCTGTATTCCAAGAACACGAAGAGGTTCTGGTATATCTCGCTCTTTGCGCCCATCTTCAGTTGCAGAGCCAAGGTCGAGTCTGAGGCGTCTGGGTCTGAGTTGAAGTGGTTGATACCGGGCTCCGATGGATTTGCCGAGTCAGATCCATTGATGGAGAGAAATGCTGCGCCAACGCCAACTCCCACATACGGCGCGACCCGGCGAGTGTAGGGGGTCTCGATTACGAAAACAGCGTTGGCCGTATATACCCCTGCAGTGATCGGCACGTTGACATATTGCGTGCCGAGGGCCTGCGGCCGCACGGGCATTTCCCCTGTCGGCGAATGCGTACCAAAATAAACGCCCTCGATCTCCAGGGCAGGCTGTATCTTCCAGCCTTGCCCAAACGCCCACTCAGTCCATGTGTAACCCACATGCGCGCCAACAATTGCGAGGTCGCTGCCGCCTGTTTCACCAGAGGCGTGGATAGGCAGGAGGGGTAGATGATTCGGTGGGTTCAGAAATACAGCGCCCCTCTGCTGTAGGCTTGTGGACGAGTTGGATCCTGCTCCGCCAAACAGGCCGAGATACAAACCCTCGTTGCTGCTCTCGGCGGCGAGACAGGGCCTCGCTACGCAAGCCATGACAAGGGAAGCAAGCAGAAGGAGTTTTCGAGTGGGGTTGTGCATGGGCCGCTATCACAGGCAAATAGCCAGTCGCGGCAATCATGCAGGACCAGTATCGGTTCTTTTACAAAAGTTTAACCAGCTGCGTACTTGCCCGATTCTGCAGGTTGCGCTTTCACGCCATTGAGTGTAAGTAGCCGGAAATGCCAATGGGTAAGCATCCATTTCTCGATTCGTCTTTTGAGATCCGCTGGTCGGAACTGACCCCTGACCGGGTGGAGCCCGACATTCGGTTGGCGCTGCAGCGCGCACAGGAGCGCATCGACGCTTTGGCGGCTATGGACCCCGCTTCTGCAACCTACGAAACTGCAATCGTAGCCTTGGAGGAGAGCACCGAAGAGCTGGCGCAGGCCTGGGGAAAGGTGAATCACCTGGATTCGGTGTGCAATTCACCGGACTTGCGGAAGGCGATGAATGCGATGTTACCCGAGGTCTCATCATTCTTCGCGCGGATTCCCTTGAATGAACCGTTGTGGGAGGTCGTTCGAGCAGCTTCGAAACGGCCAGAGACACAACATTTGGAGCCGGTCTTTAAGCGTTTCGTGGAAGAGACGGTCAAGGATTTCCAATTGGCGGGAGCAGACCTGCCAAAGGAGAAGAAGGAGCGGCTGGAGCAACTGCAAAGCGAGCTCTCACAGCTTACCCAGAAGTTTTCGGAGAATACGCTGGACGCCACGAACGCCTTTGAACTCGTCCTGGATGAGGAAAGCCGCTTGCGCGGGCTTCCTGAGCGGGCAAAGGAGCAGGCGCGTCAGGATGCTCTGCGGAAGGGATATGGAACGGAGACAGATCCCCGTTGGCGTTTCACCCTGCATGCCCCCAGCCTCTTGCCGGCTCTTAAGTATGCAGACGACGACGCATTGCGTCGGGAACTCTATGAGGCTTTCTCAAAGGTTGGGCGTGAAGAGCCCTATAACAATCTTCCGCTGGTGAAGCGTATCCTGGAGTTGCGGAACGAAAAGGCTCACTTGTTGGGCAAGGAAAACTTTCCGGATCTGGTGCTCGAGCGGCGGATGGCAAAGAATGGCCGTAATGCCCTCCGTTTCGTCGAGGACATGCATCGACGGGTGAAGGCCGCATTTGACCGCGAGGTGCAAGAGCTGGAAGAATTCAAGGCCGAGCAGACTGGCGGCGCCCGCGCGCCCCTCGCCCCGTGGGAAGTGGCTTATTGGTCGGAGAAGCTGCGTAAGGCCCGCTATGATTTCGATGATGAGGAACTGCGGCCATACTTCTCGATCAGCAAGGTCATTGAAGGCATGTTCCGCCTTACCGAGCGACTCTTCGGGCTGCGCATCAGCGAGCGAAAGGGAGAGGCTCAGCCTCAGGCCTGGCATCCCGACGTTCGTTTTTACGATATACACGACGCCGAGGACGGTCGCCATCTGGGCTCTTTCTATGCGGACTGGCATCCTCGCGAGTCCAAACGCAGTGGCGCCTGGATGAACTACCTGATCACTGGAGCGCACAAGCCCGGCCAGCCGCGCGAACCACATCTGGGCCTGATCTGTGGCAACATGACGGAGCCGTTGGGCGACAAGCCGGCATTGCTGTCCCATAGCGAGGTTGAGACTGTCTTTCACGAGTTCGGCCATCTTTTGCACCACTTGCTCGGTGAGGTCCCTGTCAAATCCATGAACGGCGTGAATGTCGCATGGGACTTTGTGGAGCTGCCATCGCAGATCATGGAGAACTGGTGCTGGGAGCGTGAGAGTCTCGATCTCTTTGCCCGTCACCATGAGACCGGTGAGGTAATCCCGGAAGATCTCTTCAACAAGATGCTTGCGGCCAGGAAGTTTGGCGCTGCCCGGGCAACCGTGCGGCAGCTTTCCTTTGGGAAGATGGATCTGGAGCTGCACCTGAACTACGAGCGCTACAGGGGGCGGGATTTGGATCAACTGGTGGACGAACTGCTCGAGGAATACAAGATCCCTACAGTTCCTGCCTCGCCGAATAACCTCTGCTCCTTTGGGCACCTCTTTTCAGATCCGGTAGGCTATGCCGCAGGCTATTATTCTTACAAGTGGGCCGAGGTGCTCGACGCCGATGCGTTTACACGCTTCAGGCAGGAGGGGATCCTCAATGAGGCCGTGGGCCGAGCCTTCCGCACAAGTATCCTGAGTCGTGGGAACTCCGCTGACCCGAGTGAGCTTTTCCATGACTTCATGGGTCGGGATCCTGATCCCGAGGCACTCTTGGTGCGCGACGGATTGGCCTAGTCTGGAGCCTGGAAGCTGCTGCGCCGTCAGCGCAACCATCGCGACAAGTTGGCGGCTGGCAGCTGATTACGGGCTTTACTTCCCGATAAGGCATACCCACAATGCGCACCAAATTGGAAGCGTGCTGGAACCTGTGCGCACGCAAGTGAGTCAGATATGCGTTTTACAACAAGAGACGATCTGGCGAGGGCGCGCGTCGCGGCTTCGGGTTGTTCATATTCCCCTGTTCGTGGCGCTTGAGGCGCTTTCCTCCTGCTATGGATCTTTTGCACGCTTATTGGCGGATGGACTACATCGCCTCCCCGACGAAGGATGGTGAGGGCCATGAAAACGTATTTGTCCGGCTGCCGCAGCTGGAAGACAAGGAGGCGCTGATCCTGTGCAGGACCAGGCACTCATACTTGGTGCTCAATCGCTTTCCCTACAATCCGGGTCATTTACTGGTTGTCCCGCTGCGCGAGGTTCCCGATATCGGCGACTTGAGCGAGGAAGAGCGAAACGACTTGTTTGAACTAATGGTGCGGGGAAAGAGACTAATTCAAGAGGTTATGTCGCCAGATGGTTTCAACATCGGGTTTAACCTGGGCTCTGCAGCCGGGGCCGGGATCCCCACCCACCTGCATTGCCACATTGTGCCACGCTGGAACGGCGACACGAACTTTATGCCGGTGATTGGGAAAACCCGCACCTTGCCTGAGGCTCTTGAGGCTACCTGGCGGAAGCTACGGGTGCATTTGGGACTTCAGGACTGAATTTCGCATGGCCGAAAAAACACTTCATTTTCAGAATCCCCGCACCGTCACGCAGATCTATTGCGGGCGCGAGGAGAACCTGCGCAAGGCCGAAGAGACATTGGGTGTGAAGCTTGTCGCGCGCGACGATTGGATCCAGATCAGCGGTGGTGAGGAGCAAGTGGAGCTGGCGGAGACTTTCTTCAACACGTTGCAGGAAGGTCGCCTTCAAGGAATGAGCATCCGCCAGGTCGACTTCGACAACATGCTGCGTGCGGTCTCCAACGGCGACGCCGGGGAGATCAGCCAGCTGTTCTCGGATCAGTCCATCTCGTTCCAGTTTCGAAAGAAGAGCGTGGTGCCGAAGACGCTTGGGCAGAAGCGCTATCTGCAGGCGATCCGCGACCACGACATTGTCTTTGGTATTGGGCCGGCGGGAACAGGCAAGACCTACCTTGCCATGGCTGCTGCGATTGACGCCATGATGAAGGAAGAGGTCGAGAAGCTGATCCTGACTCGGCCTGCTGTTGAGGCTGGCGAGGCGCTCGGCTTTTTGCCCGGCGACCTTCAGGAAAAGATCCAGCCCTACCTGCGCCCGCTTTATGATGCGATGTTTGAGATGATGGGGCGCGAATATGCACAACGCCTCATTGAGAAGGAGGCTATAGAGATCGCTCCGCTGGCGTATATGCGCGGCCGCACCTTGTCGCGAAGCTATGTTGTGCTCGATGAGGCGCAGAATACCACACCCGAACAAATGATGATGTTCCTCACAAGGTTGGGAGAGGGCAGCAAGATGATCATCACCGGAGACATAACGCAGATCGACCTGCCCCGGCACAAGTACTCCGGCTTAAAGGAGGCTGTCGATGTGCTCGAAGACGTTCCGGGAATTAAGTTTCATTACTTTGAAAGTACGGATGTTGTGCGCAATCCTTTGGTTGCTCGCATAATTGAGGCGTACCGCAGATATATGGAGGAAACAGGTGCGCACCAGCGACGTGATTCGTCGCGCAACGCGTAGGGTATGATGGCTATCAAGAAAGCACGCAAGGAAGGCGTAGCCTCCAAGCGTCTTAAGCGTCTTCGTGAGAAGGAGGCGGAGGCGAAGCCATCACGGGTTTCGTCAGAGCGCCTGACGGCTTTTACCGTTTTCGCGTCATTCACCCTTCTCTTGATCATTGTGTGCTTCGTGGGGCTTTCACCTGCCGGACCTCAGGTGATCCAGGATCAGGTGGCGCGCACT
Source organism: uncultured Puniceicoccaceae bacterium (assembly GCA_964430955.1). Lineage (GTDB taxonomy): Bacteria > Verrucomicrobiota > Verrucomicrobiia > Opitutales > Oceanipulchritudinaceae > CAYSHY01. Next base: position 86,771 of record CAYSHY010000004.1, read on the forward strand.
CGCGTTGTGGCGGAGTTTCCGTTCTCCTATGTCAGCGGTATCCAGACGGAGGAGGCGGAGTCGGAGTTGCGTCAACGAATTCCTCCGGTGTATAGGCTTGCGCAAGAGCCCTACAATGAATTCCGCGCCTATATTTTCGAGCTTCACAAGGCGTTGTCCAGTTACCTGCAATCCTCGGGCGTTGATGCTACTGCTGCGACAGAACGGCAGTCCGGGAAGATCCTTGTAAGCTCAAACACAATCGAGCGCTTCCTGCATGACGAGGG
>CAYSHY010000005.1:0-86796 GCA_964430955.1 uncultured Puniceicoccaceae bacterium
GCGGTGGGTCGCAGGTGGAATATTGGGAAAAAGAAGACTCCAGAACCCAGAATTCCCAGAAGGTACCTCTCACGGAGGCGCTGAGAGCACAGAGAGAAGAAGTTCGGGGACACAGCCCCAGAATCTAGCTCAAAGTTTTCAACCTCCGTGAGGCCCGCGATGCCCGCCATAGCGCCTGCGTGAAGAAGTGTGCCTCCGTGAGAAACACCTCTTCCACCCCGGCCCCCGGCCCCCGGCCCTCTTTTTTCCCACCCCGGCCCGCGGCCCCCGGCCCCCGGCCCTCGGCCCACCTACCGGCGTAGCGCCAATTTTCGTATTGCAGGGTGGCGTGGGAGTCTGCATTAGTGATGAACTTTACTGGGCGGGCATAGTATAGTGGTAATACGCGAGCTTCCCAAGCTTGAATCGAGGGTTCGATCCCCTCTGCCCGCACCACTTTCAACCCGCTTTCAACCCACTGAATTTTCTGGGAATGATGGGCTGGCTGGGCTAGAGTTTAGCCCCATGCGCGTGTTGGGTATCGACTACGGCGAGAAGCGGATTGGCCTGTCTTATGGCGATGAGTTGGGTGTCGCTACGCCGTTGCCTGCGATTGTGACGGGTTCGCCGGCCGAGAAGGTGCAGCAGCTGGCGCAGTTGACGCGTAGCCGGCGGATCGAGCAGCTGGTCGTGGGTTACCCGTATAATATGGATGGTTCCCGGGGCTTCAAGGCGGCGGAGGTCGATGCGTTCATCGCCCGCCTGGAGAGCGCGACGGGGCTGCCAGTGGAGCGTGTGGACGAGCGGCTGACGAGTCACCAGGTAGAGGCGGAGATGCGCGCAGCGGGCAGGACGCTGAAGAAGTCGCGCTCGCTGCGTAAGTCTGGCGATGTGGACTCGCGCGCGGCTACGCTGATCTTGCAGGACTTCCTTGATAGCAGGATTGGGCCCCCTGCCGCATTTCCTGATTTCGAGGAAGAGGACTGAGCGCGACGCCCGCGTTTAGCCGGGAAGGATCTGCCTAGGAATCGGCCTTGGTTGCGCGCAGCACTTCCTGCGGGGAGGTGTCTGGCGACTCCAGGGGGATTGCGGGGTTGTTGTAGATGGACTCATCCAGCGCGCCTTCACCCTTTGCAACGATACAGGTAACCACGGCGTCGCCGGTGATGTTGACGGCTGTGCGGACCATATCGAGCAGGCGGTCGATACCCAGGATCAAGCCCACGCCCTCAACGGGCAGACCAACCTGGCGCAGCACCATGGCAAGGGTGACCAATCCTACGGACGGGACGCCAGCCGTGCCCACCGAGGCGAGCGTGGCCATGAGCACTACAATGAGATAGTCGCCAATCCCCATGGGAATCCCGTAAGCCTGCGCAATGAATGCTGTCGCCACGCCCTGCATGATTGCCGTACCGTCCATGTTGACGGTTGCCCCGAGGGGAATCGTAAAGCTGGCTACGCTGTTTTTTACCCCGAGGCGTCGCTCTGCGTTGTCGAGGTTTACCGGGATCGTCGCGTTGCTGCTGGCTGTGCCAAACGCAAAGACCTGCACCGGGTACATCTTCTTGATGAAGCGCACGGGATTGAGGCGGGAAAAGATGGTAAGAAGGGTCGGATAGACAACGAGCCCCTGTAACAGCAAGACGCCCAAGACGACCAGGAAGTAACCGATGAGAGGTTCAAAGCTGTCGTATCCCTGCGAGGCGAATGTGCGGGCAATGAGGGCAAAGACGCCGATAGGCGCGAGCCACATGACGATGTCGACAATCTTCATCACGACCTCATTTAGGTCATTGAAGAAGGCGACGATGCGTTGGCCTGCCTTGCCGCTAAGATTGAGGGCGATCCCGAGAAGGATCGCAGCAAAGATGATCTGCAGCATTTCGCCCGAGACCAGCGCGCCAAGGATGTTCTGAGGGACGATGCCAATGAACACCTCTGAGAGCGACGGGGCAGCGGGGGCTTCCCAAGCGGCGCCGATCGAGTGATCGAAGTTCGCCCCCGGCTTGATGACGCCTGCCAGGAACAGCGCCATGGAGATGGCGATTGCTGTCGTGCTGACATAGAACAGCAACGTGCGGCTGCCGAGGCGGCCCAGCTGCCGGATGCTCTCAAGCGACGACGTGCCGACAACCAGCGACACAAATACCACTGGCACAACCAGTAGCATGAGGGCGCGCAGGAAAATTTTCCCAAGGACCTGGAAGACGCCGTCTGTGAGGTACTGATGAACAGCCGGCAGGGTTTCGCCGGAATCTAACTTGGGGTATGGCGCGATCCAATAGAGAGTGAGGCCGACCACGACGCCAAGCAGCATCCCAATAAGGATCCAGGAGGTTAACCCTGGCTTGCGCCTGGGGCCGGGCTTTAGAGAGGGAGCTTGCATGGGCGTGAAGCATGCAGAGCTGCTTCTTCGCCATCAAGAACAGACCTGCAGAGAATCAGGCGTTTGACGAAGGGTTGGCCTGAACCGGACTAGCGCCATAGGCGTCGACATTTACCTGGAAGCCTTCGAGGAGCATCTCATATGGATCCATACGGCTATAAATGCGGATATGGCTGCCGTATTGACCATCCTCGCGCACGATCTGGAGATTCACCGGCATGTAACGCGAAGAGCTCTTCGAGCGTCCGAGGGCCTTGCGCTGCATATTGGCCATGCGAACCATGGATGTGGCGATGTTCTCGGCATACTGCGCGTCTTCCAGACCCGCAGCCAGCAATACCTGGCGAACGAAGACGCTGTAATAGAAATACTCGGAGACTTCGAGCTGGCGGCGCTTTTCAACCATGATCTCCATCAGCCGGGGGCTGTCGATCACCTGTTGGCGAAGCTTCGGCTCATTGAGAACGCCGTTCAGTTCTTCTGCCGTTATGAGATCGCGCCCGATGACTGAATGGATGAACGACATGTCTGCCTGGGTAAGCAACCCAAGGTCGTCGCGGTAGCAGTCTGTGGCATGATCCTCTTCCATCTATACCGCAATTCGGCGGAAATGCGGGAATCTTGAGAGGCAAACACAGAACTTGCCCGGACTGCGGCCAAAAAGGCCGAAAACTCACGATGATTGGGACTCCGCAAGACGGTCCACGAGCTCGTGTACCAGATCATGAATGCGCGGCAGACACTCTTGGGGCGTTTCCAGGTGGATATCGCCACAAGTCCAGAACGTGAGCCGGGGCTCCCAGTCGGGAAACTGGGCCTGCACCATCTCACGATGTTCACGCTCATCCAGCACGATGGTGAGATCCGCGCGTTGCAGGTCCTCCTCTGTAAGGGAGACGCGAGTCTTGCCAGTGTGACGGAGCTCCACGCCATGGCGCTGCAGCGCGTCGCGGGTGTATGGCGAGAGATCGCCCTCTGCCCAGTGTATAGCCAGACCGCGTGAGAATGCCCGCCACTCCAGGTTCTTCTGCTCGGCGAGGTGATTGAACAGCGCCTCTGCGTAGCGGCTGCGGTAGAAATTTCCGGTGCAGATGAAGAGGACGTGCTTCATGTGATTGATGGTTCATTAATGGCGGCCCCTTCGCAAGCTCTGCGAGAAAGTGTGACGCTGGCGTAAAGGATGGAGCATTTCGATGGACGGGACCGCGCTTTTCATTAAGTGTGCCGCGCTGGCTCAGATGAGACAGCTTCCAAACATTATTACCCTGTCGAGGGTGCTCTTCCTGATCCTGATCGCTTGGCTAACGGCGCAGGAGTGGCGCGGCGCTGCAACGATCACATTTGTCCTCAGCATCATCGCAGCGGCTTCGGACTGGCTGGATGGATATGTTGCGCGTCGCTGGGCCCTGATCACAAACCTGGGCAAGCTGCTGGACGCCATCGTGGACAAGATCATGGTGGTGGGGCTTTTCCTGGTCCTGCTGTTCACGGATCTACTTGCGCGGGACCTGCGGTGGCTGGAGATTGTCTCCTGGGGCATCATCGGCGCCACGGTGGTGCGGGATCTCCTCATCACGGGCATTCGGATGGTGGTGGCCAAGCGAGGCTTGGTCCTCGCCGCGGACAAAGCCGGTAAGCGGAAGACTATCTGGCAGATTACGGCCATCTGCGTGCTGTTCTTCGTGCCGGTGCTCCATCATGACCTGCCTCATGCACTCGGCGGAGGCCACACGGTCTTCTCAACCTGGGTATGGATTAACGGGGTGCTGTATTTTCTATTGAGCGGGTTCCTCACGGTTTACTCCGGGACCCAGTACCTGATTAAATACTGGCCGCATTTGATGAAGCGTCCAGAAGGTGAAAACACCGATAAGCAGTAACGTGACACGGGGAGGAATACGGATCTTGAGCCGCCTGCCGAGGTGGATGGTGATCGGTGTGGCAAGCGTGGGCTGGATTGGCTACACAGGAAAGGCGCCGGGAACACGGGGCTCCATCGCAGGAGCGGCGTTCTACGGTCTGCTCCTTTACCCGCTGCCCGGCGTCTGGCAATGGAGCATCGCGATGGTCCTGCTGATCATTGCCACAGCATTTTGCGATGAGGCGGAGCGTCGGCTGTCTGCGCGGGATCCCGGCCAAATCGTCGCCGACGAGTTTGCCGCCATGCCTTTCGTTTTCCTGGGACTGGACCCGCACCTAAATGCCGTCCAACTAAGCACGGTCCTGCTAGCGGGCTTCTTGTTGTTCCGGATCTTTGACATCCTGAAACCACTGGGAATCCGGCGGCTGCAATTGTTGCCCGGCGGTCTCGGCGTCATGGCGGACGATGTTGCTGCCGCGCTGGTCTCCTGCGGATTGCTCCACCTGATGATTTTTGCAGCCCAGCGCAGCGCCTGGATGTAGCTCCCCTACCCTGCCAGGTAATGCAGCGCCGCTACGTAGCCGCGAAGTCCCAGGCCTGCAATTACCCCCTTTGCCGCTCCTGCGGTTACACACTTGTGGCGGAACTCCTCCCGAGCGTGAACGTTGCTGATGTGCACCTCAATCACGGGAACACTGATGGACTGAACTGCGTCGCGCAGCGCAATGCTGTAGTGGGAATAGGCGCCGGGGTTGAAGATCACGCCAGATAAGCCGTCATCTGCAGCCTGGTGCAAGGCATCTATGAGCGCCCCTTCGTGGTTGCTCTGCAAGAAGCGTAACCCGACACCCAGCCCGGAGGCGACCATTTCAAGCATAGCCTTCAGATCCTCAAGCGTCTCCTTGCCGTAAATTTCCGGTTCGCGTTTGCCGAGACGATTCAGGTTTGGTCCGTTGAGCACCAGTATCTGCTTCATGCTTGGGAGCATAGGGAGACGCATGATGAAAATCACGCTGATAATGGAAGGATTTACCGCTTTTCAAATCAACGCATCAGGATATATTGATGCGTCATGTCAATCTCCACACCGGCGGAAGGATATCAACAGGCTCGCTCTGAGAGGGTCGACGCACTGAAGCAATTGCTCTCGCAGCGTATCGTCATACTGGACGGACCACGAGGCACGATGATTCAGCAACTGAAGCTGAGCGAGCAGGATTTTCGGGGAGAACGATTCGCCAGCCATGGAAAGGACCTGAAGGGGAACAACGACCTGCTAAGCATTACGCAGCCACACCTTATCGAGGAGATCCACCGGCAGTTCTTCGAGGCCGGCGCCGATGTGGCGGGGACGAATACTTTCAACGCGCAGGCGATTTCGCAGGCGGACTATGGCCTGGAGGGACTGGCTTATGAGATGAATGTGGCCTCGGCCCGGCTGGCGCGTCGAGCCGCCGATACCTACACCAGCAAGAGCGGAAGACGGGTATGGGTAGCAGGCGCAATCGGACCCACCAACCGGACGGCGTCCCTGAGCCCGGATGTGAACCGCCCGGATTTCCGTAACATTTCCTTTGATCAGCTCAAGGAGGCCTACCGGGAGCAGGCGCAAGGATTGATCGATGGCGGTGTGGATTTCCTGCTAATTGAGACCATCTTCGACACCCTGAATGCAAAGGCTGCTGTCTTTGCCGTGGAGGAGTTACAGGACGCGATCGGCGAGCGAATCCCCGTGGTTATCTCCGTGACGATCACCGATGCCTCCGGGCGGACGCTCTCAGGGCAGACTCTGGAGGCGTTCTGGAACTCTGTCTCTCATGCGCGTCCATTGAGCATCGGGCTGAACTGTGCGCTGGGCGCAAAGGAGATGGCGCCTTATGTGAGGGAACTGTCACAACTGGCGGACTGTTACACGCACTGCTATCCCAACGCCGGATTGCCCAACGAACTCGGGGAGTATGATGACAGCCCGCAACACATGGCCTCGGTGCTGGGCTCGTTTGCAAGCGAAGGATGGCTGAACATGGTGGGCGGCTGCTGTGGATCGACGCCCGCGCACATTGCTGCAATCGCAGAAGCCGTGAAGAGCAGCCCGGCAAGACAGATCCCTGAGCGGCAGCCCGGTACGCGCCTGTCTGGACTTGAAGCCCTCACGATTGCCGGCGAGAAGGCGCCTTTCATCATGGTTGGGGAGCGCACGAATGTGACCGGCTCGCCCCGCTTCAAGAAGTTGATCAAGGAGGGCAAGTTTGATGAAGCGCTGTCGATCGCACGACAACAGGTGGAAAATGGCGCCAACATAATCGACGTTAACTTCGACGAGGGTTTGCTGGATGGCGAAGCCTGCATGACGCAGTTCCTTCACCTCATCGCGAGCGAGCCGGACATTGCCCGTGTGCCGGTGATGATTGACAGCTCGAAGTGGAGCGTCATCGAAGCGGGGCTGAAGTGCCTGCAGGGGAAGGGAATCGTGAACTCAATAAGCCTAAAAGAAGGCGAGGATGAGTTTCTGCGACAGGCCCGGCTGGTGCACCGCTATGGCGCAGCCATGGTGGTGATGGCCTTTGACGAAAACGGTCAGGCCGCTACGAGGGAAGACAAAGTGCGAATCTGCGTGCGCGCCTACGAATTGCTGACCCAGAAGGCAGGCATTCCACCAGAAGATATCATCTTCGACCCGAACATTCTCACCGTTGCGACCGGTCTCGAGGAGCACAACTCCTACGGCGTCGACTTCATCGAGGCGATTCGCGAGATCAAGAAGCGTTGCCCGGGCGCGCGAACCAGTGGGGGCGTCTCGAACATATCTTTCTCGTTCCGGGGGAACAACCCGGTGCGCGAGGCGATGCATGCGGCATTTCTCTACCATGCCATCGGAGCAGGCCTCGACATGGGAATCGTGAACGCCGGGATGCTCGAGGTTTATGAAGAGATAGACCCTGTACTGCGTGAGCATGTGGAGGACGTGCTCCTTAACCGACGACCGGACTCGACAGAACGGCTACTCGCCCTGGCGGAAACCGTAAAGGGCAGCGACCAGAAGAAGGAAGGCGATGAGAGCAAGCTTGCCTGGCGCAACGAGAGCGTGGCAAAGCGGCTCGAGCACGCGCTGGTGAAGGGAATCACCGACTTTGTCGAGGAAGACACCGAGGAGGCCCGCAAAACCAGCGCGCGACCACTCGATGTGATCGAAGGCCCGTTGATGGACGGAATGAAGGTCGTCGGGGAGCTCTTTGGCTCTGGCAAAATGTTCCTGCCCCAGGTGGTCAAGAGCGCCCGCGTCATGAAGAAGGCCGTCGCTTATTTGCTCCCATTCATGGAAGCGGAAAAGCAGAGCGGCGATCGCGACAACGCCGGTGTGGTGGTCATCGCCACGGTAAAGGGAGACGTGCACGATATTGGCAAGAATATTGTAAGCGTTGTGCTTTCGTGCAATAATTACAAAGTGATCGACCTAGGCGTTATGGCTCCATGCGACAAGATCCTGGAGACAGCGAAGTCCGAGGGCGCCGACATAATCGGGCTCTCGGGGCTGATCACGCCTTCCCTCGACGAAATGGTAAGCAACGCGGAGGAAATGCAGCGGCGAGGGCTGAAGGTCCCACTGCTGATCGGCGGAGCAACAACCTCCCGGCTCCACACGGCGCTGAAGATCGCTCCGAAGTACGATCAACCGGTCGTGCACGTGAAGGATGCCTCGCTGGTCGTCAATGTATGTAACCGGTTACTCAACCCAAGCACTGCGGAGGAATACCGTAAGGAGTTGCTCGAGGAACAAGAGGCAGACCGGGAACGATACAAAACCCGGGGCGAGGTTGATCTGGTTTCCCTGGAGGAAGCCCGCGCAAAAGGCTTCAAGACAGACTGGAGCAAGGCGGACCTTCCCCACCCCGCCGACTACGAGCGGCATGTGCTTGATGACATCGATCCTGCCGTCGTTGCCAGTTACATAGATTGGAGCCCGTTCTTCTGGGCCTGGGGACTGAAGGGAATCTTCCCCAAGATCCTCGAGCATCCCAAATGGGGAGAGCAGGCGACGGAACTTTATAACGAAGCACAGAAACTCCTTGATCAGATCATTAAAGAGAGGCGCTTCGGCTTGAAAGCTGTATATAAGTTCTGGCCAGCAAACTCCGTCGGCGACTCAGTTGAACTTTATGATAATGAGACCCGGAATTCGGTTATTGCACAGTTTCACTTCCTGAGACAGCAGAAGCGTAAGACTTCAGAACAAAGCGAAGTGTACTACTCGCTGGCAGACTTTATTGCTCCTCGTGATACAGGCAGACTGGATTCAATCGGAGCGTTTGCTGTAACTGCCGGACACGAGCCCGAGGAAATCGCGGCCACCTTCCGAGAGAACGGCGACGACTATTCGGCAATTATCGTGCAGGCTCTTGGAGATCGGATGGCGGAAGCTCTTGCTGAGTATTTACATAAGATTGCTCGTGATCAATGGGGTTTCGGGCAGTCTGAGACACTTCAACTGGAAGATCTGATTAAGGAAAGATACCGCGGAATACGACCGGCGCATGGATATCCAGCCTGCCCGGATCACACTGAAAAGGGTACGCTTTGGGACCTCTTAGACGTCAAAGAAGCAACAGGAATAGAGCTGACGGAGAACTTCGCCATGACGCCGCCAAGCTCGGTAAGTGGACTCTATTTCTCCCACCCCGACAGTCGATATTTCGGTATCGAGGCAGCGAGTGAGGAACAATTGCGTGAATATGCCGAACGAAAAGCACTTGCCATCGAAGAACTGAGGCGATGGATTTCAATCTAGATTTAAAGATTTGGCCTGCTAACGTAGTTTAAAGGTAGGTTTCGTGTGAAAATCGCATTGATTCCTACCCAAAATTAGTTAACCCTCAAAAAACGTGAATGTGACTCAAGATCAGGTGGGAGTCTTGCTGCAGCAATGTCGGCAAGCAGGTTTACGTCGAACTGAGTGCCTGCGCGCAATCCTTACATGCCTCGTTGAAAACAAGGTACCGGTAAGCGTGCAGCAGCTCCTACAGATGGATGAGTTGCGAGGGCGATGCGATCCGGCAACAGTGTACCGGTTGCTCGCCCGCCTGGAGGATCGCAACGTCATTCGTCGTGTAGGCCTGCCACGTCGATCGGCTCACTACGTCCTCAACGACAAGGATACGAGCCGTACATACGCAGTGTGTCTGAACTGCGGCAAGGTGCAGATAATCGAACTCTCCTGGCCCGATGACCAGGTGCTGGAAGAGTTCAGGAGCCAGACCGGCTATCAAGCCGTTTACCACGAAGCTCAATTTTATGGCGTCTGCAAAGACTGCCAGGATGCGGGAAGCTTCTTCCGAAAGAACGGAACAGCGTCACGCGCTGTGGTCAGCGGTTAACCCTCCGTAAGCTCCTCTTGCACTACTTTCAGGGGATAGCCTTCAACGGCTATCCCCTTTTTATTATAGAACGCGGGCTTGGAAACAGGAAAAGACTGCAATACTGGAGGGGGAAAGGTCTTGCCTTCAAAGAGCTAAAAAGCAAAGTTGCGCCTTTTCACCGAAAGCAGAAATGCATTTCCCCCATATGTTAGAGATCATAGCACAGGCCGAGGCTCCGGCATCCGGCAATCCGCTCTCCGTATTTCTCCCGTTTATCCTGATTATGGGGGCCATGTGGTTCCTGATGATCGCACCGCAACGTAAGCGGCAGAAGGAGCACCAAAAGATGCTGGAGGCGCTGAAGCCCGGCGATGAGATCATTACAAGCGGAGGCATCTTCGGCACCGTGCAACAGGTGCGCAGCGACCGACTGGTTGTGAAAATCGCCGACAACACCCGCATCGAGATTGGGAAGGCCTTTGTAAGCACGAAGGTCCAGCCCAAGACAGAAACAAACAAGTAACCCCACCTTCATTCGGTCAACACAGGCAGCTCCATGAGTGGCAGCATTCTTTGGAAACTCGGGATTTCGGTCCTTGTATTCATTTGGGCGATAACAACGCTCACCCCGCTGACAGACACCCCGTTTGAGCAGTATATACAGGAGCAGGCGACCGGGGAAATCCAGGAGTTTCAAGCGCTTTACGAACGAGCTGCCCAACGAGTGGAAGCCAATGAGGCGCCCAGCGTCTATGTAGCCCTTGGCGACATTGCACAGGCCGAGAAGATCGACCTGGCCAAGTTTTTCCCACAGTTCAACTTTGATGCGATTCGCAATCTCGAGAAGCGCAATGATGCAGTGCTCTCCTCTCTGCTGCGGGCCTCGCAAGGCGAACTTCGCCCCGGCCTGGACCTCGCGGGCGGCGTATCTGTAACTTTTCGGGCGGAGGAATCGGATCTATCCAGCGACAGCTTCCAGCGGGCTGACGAGCTGGAAAAGGCGCGATCGATCATTGCCCAGCGCGTGGACAGCCTGGGTGTGGCAGAGCCTTCCATACGCGTTGTAGGCTCTGACAGGATCGAAGTTCAGATGCCGGGTGTTACAACCAAGGACAATCCGAACATCATCGATACAATCGGCCGCCCTGCGATTCTTGAGTTCAGCCTTGTTCATCGCACTGCAGATCCACGGATGACGCCAGAAGCGCCGGTCGGTTATCGTCTGATGATAGAGGAGCGCGAGGACTCACATGGCAACATCATCGAGCAGCCTTACTACATCCGTAACCTGCCGGTAATGACTGGATCTGCTATTGAAGAAGCTAACGCCGTTGTAGATCCTTACGGCCAATATCGGGTAATTTTGAATTTCACCAAGGAAGGCGCAGAACAGTTCGAACAGGTTACGCGCCAAATCGTCGAGGAGAACCAGCGCACAGGCACTATCGGGCAGCTGGCAATCATTCTCGACAACGAACTTTACTCTGCGCCGTCTGTTCAGACCGTGATCGGCGGCGGACGGGCTGAGATTACCGGAAGATTCACGCAACTCGAAGCTCGTGATCTTGCGAACGTGTTGAACAACCCACTGGAGGTAGGCCTCGTCGTCGATGAGATGTATGAGATCGGGCCATCTCTAGCCGCTGACGCCAGGGACTCGAGCATCAAGGCAGCAGTGATTGGCAGTGCTCTCGTGCTGGCTTTCATGGTGCTGTATTACTGGGGTTCTGGAGTGATCGCGATGATTGCCGTCGCGTTCAACGTCTTGTGGGTGCTTGCGTGGCTCGCCTACTTTGGCGCCACGATCACACTGCCCGGTGTTGCCGCTCTCGTTCTTACGATCGGCATGGCCGTCGACGCCAACATCCTGATTTTGGAGCGTATGCGTGAAGAGCTGGCCGCAGGCAAATCTAACTATAATGCCCTGTTGGCAGGTTTCGACAAAGCTTTCTCGACAATTGTTGACGCGAACGTAACGACCCTTATCACAGCCGCCCTGCTCGCCTGGCTCGGCACCGGCCCAATCAAGGGCTTTGGCATTACCTTGGCGATCGGTATCTTCGGCACACTCTTCTCGGCCCTCATCGTGAGCCGCTGGATGATGGAGTGGCCCGTACAGAAGGGGCTGGTCAAGAGACTGCTTGGTCTGCAGTTGGCCCGCGAAACGAACTTTGCATTCCTGGACTACCGCAAGCCAGCCTTCATTGGCTCGTGGATCATTGTGATCCTTGGCCTGGTAGCCGTTTTCTCGCACCGAAGCGAAATCCTGGGTATTGATTTTACAGGGGGTGACGAAATTACCCTCGCCTACAACGAGCAGGTTCCGGTAACGCAGATCCAGAACCTCGCCTCAGTCAGCGAGAGTCAGTTGGAAGCCTTGCTGGCTGCTACGCCAGAGAACGACGCTGCCCTCCGCCAGTCGCTGCAAACCGTAATCAAGGATGGTGGTTTTGGTGAAGTAAACACCGTAGTTCAAAGCGGGATCGGCACCGACGAAATGTCTCTCCGCGTGCAAACAGGTCCGGGAGAAGGACCCGCATTTGCCGCTCTACTGCTCAAGGAATTTCCGAATGCCGGCCTGGAAGTGATGAGCTTGACCCAGGTGGGACCAAGTGTTGGGGCAGAAGTAGCCACAAGCGCCATTTGGTCTCTCACGCTGGCGCTGCTCGGCATCCTGCTCTACGTAGCCATCCGCTTTGAGTGGGGATTTGGCATTGGCGCACTGGTCTCGACTGTCCATGACGCTCTCCTGACGGTTGGACTCTTTGTGGTACTCGGGCAGTTTTTCGGAATTGGCTCGGGTCAGTTCAACGCGTCGATGATTGCTGCAATCCTGATGGTGCTTGGTTACTCGATCAATGACACCATTGTGATCTTTGACCGTATTCGCGAGGAGCTGGATCTAAATCCCTCCCTGGATCTTCGAAAGGTCATCCACCTGGCGATCAATCGCACGCTGCCCCGCACAATCCTGACGAGTGTGACGACTCTATTGGCTACCCTGGCTCTCTATATCTTCGCTGCCGGGGTCATCGTGGACTTTGCGCTGGTATTCCTGATCGGGATTGTGGTTGGCGCCTTCTCATCATTGTTCATCGCATGCCCGGTCTTCTACTGGTATCACAAGGGTGACCGCCGGAAGGTGGCTGAACATCACGTCTTGCCGACATATAGCTGGCATGTAGGTGAGCAGGAAGCGACAAAATCACCAAGCAAGGGTTAAGGTCCAGTGCGTTGGACGTATCGCCCCGGACGCCGCAACGCAGTCAACCGGCTTATCCGTGAGCTCGGGATCAGCCGTGTTACAGCATGCCTCCTGAGTCGATTGGGGATTGATCATCCGACAGCTGCCGAGCAGTTTCTCGCGCCTCGACTGTCGCAACTTCGAGACCCTTTCGAGTTGACCAACATGCAGGCCGGGATCGACCGACTGCGGCAGGCTTTGCGTCGTGCGGAAGGCATAGCTGTCTTTGGCGACTACGATGTGGATGGTGTTACGAGCACTGTCTTTCTCCTGAGTGTCCTAAACCGCTTTGGCGTATATCCCCGCTACATCGTCCCCAAACGGCTTGAGGAAGGCTACGGTCTCTCCCGGGCGGCGCTTGATCGTTTACTTGAAGAAGGCAAACCGGATCTACTGATCGCTGTAGATTGTGGCACGAACAGCGTGGATGAGGTGGCGTATTTGCGCAGTCTGGGAATTGATGTCCTCATCATCGACCACCACGTGTCGAAGGATGGCATCCCTGAAGACTGCATTCTAATCAATCCACACGTGCATGACGGCGAGGACCAGCCCTGGAGCCAGCTCTGCTCAGTGGGGCTGATTTTCAAATTCATCCACGCGCTACTCAAGCGTTTGCGAGAGGAGCAAGACGAGCTGGCCTACCAGATCGACCTGAAGGAATATCTGGACTTGGTGGCCGTTGGAACGATCGCCGACCTTGTTCCGCTGACAGGAGAGAATCGGCTTCTGGCCAAGAGAGGGCTCGAACGTCTCAAAAATACAAGTCGGGTTGGTTTTGGCGCCCTATTTGAAGTCTCTGGCCTTACATTAGGGCAAGAGATCGGCCCCTTTGACATCGCATTCCGCCTGTCGCCGAGGATCAACGCGAGCGGCCGTCTTGCCGACGCCTCTGAACCCATTGAGCTGTTGCTGGCGGAAGACATGCAGGAGGCTCGACAAGCAGCGCGCCTGTTGGACGATTTCAATAAAGAGCGACAGAATATCGAGAGAGAGATCACGCAGCAGGCAGAGGCGATGATCGAGGAACTCTACGCTGATGCACCCGGTTTTGTTCTCTATCATCCAGACTGGCACCCCGGGGTCGTAGGCATTGTGGCAAGCCGGGTGACCCAGAAGTATTACCGGCCGGCGCTTGTATTTGGCGCCGAAGGCGAGTTCGCGAAGGGATCCGGGCGCAGCATTCCCGGACTCGATCTGGTGCAGGTGCTAGGTTCATGCACAGAGAGTCTTGGGAGCTGGGGCGGACACCCGATGGCGGTTGGTGTTTCAGCCTCGCCAGCCCAACTCGAACTCCTCAGGGAGAGCTTCTGCAAGTCCGTGTTGAATTGTATTTGTGGTGAACTCCCTGAGCCAGAGATTGAGATTGCGTGTTGGGTTGAATCCTACGAACTGGGCGAGAACCTGCTAACTGAGCTCGAACAGTTGGGTCCCTTCGGACAAGGCAATCCTGAACCTGTGCTAGGCATTCAAGGAGTTATCCTTGAAAATGCTGCCATTCCGTTTGGGAAAGGGCACTTTCGGTTTCAGATTGCCACCACTCCGGGGAGACGAATCCAAGGGGTTGCATGGCGTCAGGCTCAACGAATGCCTCCACCGGGCAAGCCTTTGGATCTTGCGGTCAAGTTGAGTTGGAACGAGTGGAATGGTCAGCGCTACCCACAGCTGCAGTTGGTTGACTGGCGAATCAGCGCTGCAAATCGTCAGAGCTTTTCGACCGCTCGACTGAACGCCTCTGGAATTGAAGAGTCAGCCTGAAACCACTCCTTTTCCTGAAGTTTCACCCTTACACTTGATGAATGTAGACACAGGCGCTTGAGCCCGAGGTCGCGAGCAATCCGCCGATTTGCCTGGAAATCACCATAAGTGGCATCGCCTACGATCGGCAATCGGCGAGCAGAACACTGAACACGAAGTTGGTGGGTTCTGCCTGTATGAGGCTTCAACTCAATTAAGGTCAGGGGAACAGCTCCCTTGGATTCGGCAACAGCCCGAACATCTGTCACAGCCAAATCTCCACGCCCCACAACCGTACGCAGTCCCTCTCCTCGGCGAACGGTTTGAAGTCGGTCACGCCACGTCGTATTTAAACGTCCAGCCCGCCCCACAACGACAGCAAAATACGTTTTCTGAACTTCCTGCTCTGCGAACCGCTTCTTCACCAAAGCTGCCGTGCCTAAATCGAAGGCAAGGAGTATCAAACCTGAGGTGGGAGCATCCAGACGGTTAAGAAGAAAAAGCTGCCGGTCATCTCCAAGTAGATACGCCTCCTCGGCCATGTCGTAGGGAGCTAGCAGCAGGGCCTTTTCGTCTACGACAGCATCCTTGTTTGGGTGTGAACGGACTCCCGGTGGCTTATCCAAAGCGATAAGCGAACCCTTACGTGCCACCAGGCGTACATCACGAGCGAGAGGGATATCTTGATGTTCTACCACTTTGGCCACTTTAACGATAGTGGAATGTAACCCTGACTGGCTGGCGCTCGCCAAGGATTTCAGCCATGTCAGTTGTCCAGGGAAAATACGGAGCATTGGACTGAATCGCATCAATGCAGCGCCATTTTGCTGCCTCTCCTGCCGTTGATCTTACAATCTCCAAGTCCTGGACCTGTCCTTCACGAGTGATATAGAACTGAATCTGCACATAACTGCGCACTTCGCTAAGACCTGCTTGTCCATAGCGGTTCAACTCGTTCCAGCGAAGCCCTATGGCTTCAAACATTCGCTGCAGATAATCTCCAAACTCACTAAACTCCGCATCCCACGAAACTGCACCACTTTCATTTGTTACGCCTGTGTTACTCTTGCGAAGCGGCCCCGGCTGAGTCTCAATACGAACCCTTGGCCGGGGCCTGGGTTGTGGCGCCTGCGGGCCGATTTGCTGGGCGCCTTCAGAAGTCGGGTCTCGCTGAGCCTGCTGCATCATCATCGAGAGTGGGTTCATGGTTACAGGCGCAGTCGGATCTGGATCTTCCTCAGGAAGCTTCTCCGCCTCCCCCACCTCAGTATAGGCTGCAATACCTTCACCCTCATTCAGGCCCTCTGCTTTCAAGGCATCAGGTAGCGCCGGGGGGGTCAGTGTTTGATTCGCCAGGTCTGCAGGCGTTGGAGGTACAGGTTGCGCCCCTATGCTGGATCCACCTGTGATGAGTGGTTCCTGCTGCGATGGATCAGGAAATTCACCCGAAACAATCTTGTTTGAGTCAGGATCTTCACCATCCAAAGCCGGCGAAGGCCCGATCTCTTCTGGCTTTTCCGGCTGCGCTGCCTGTTGATCGCGACTCGAGAAATTGACTGTATCGTCTGGCTTATTTTGCGGAACCTCGGGATTTGCCTCCACGTAATGATCCGGCAGAGGAGGCGGCTCCTCCAAAGGAGTCAGCTTAATGTGGTACGTCGGCTTCTTCTCCTGGAGCAACGGTCCGCCTTGGAGCAACGAGTCTCGAAGAACAAGAAATAGCAATGCGTGAAAGAATAGAGTGATGGCAGCAGCCACCAACAATCGCTCTACCCGATCGCGGTCGAAGAATCGGTCCCGTTGCACAAGATCATCAAGGTCCTGTACTTGAGCGCTTTCAGAACGATCGGGCTCTACTATGGGGTTACTCAAGGGCTATTCCGTTCGATACGTGGACGAGCGAATTTGTTCCAACAGGACGGTCAAGCGTTCCATCGGCAAACCCATAATATTGGAGAGTGAACCTTCGTAGCGATCGATTATCAAGTCGCGACCCTCCTGGATGCCATAGGCTCCCGCCTTATCGAGAGGATTCACAATTCGAAAGTAGTTATCAATGATAGTGTCATCGAGGTTCTTGAACCATACCCCACTTTCAACCACGTCAACCAGTTCAAGTCCATTATCCAGGCAGATAAAAGAAATTGCCGTATAGACCGTATGTCTTCTGGCGCTCAAGGTCTTTAGCATCCTCCGGGCGTCATCAAGAGACTCCGGCTTATTAAGCACTGTATTTTCAAGAGATACTGTAGTGTCTGCGCCCAGGACCAATCGCGCAGGATTAGCGGCGGCCACGGATTGAGCCTTCAAGACAGCATTGTGCCGAACGAGCTGAACCGGATCTGCATCTTCCGCTTCCCACTCATCGACGAAAGCCGGGATTATCTCGAAAGGTATTCCGGCCTGTTCCAAGAGATGCTGCCGACGAGGAGATGCGGAGGCTAGAATGAGAACATCCATGGAAATCACCGGGTGAGATTCTCCTCCACCTTTCCAAGCACCCGAGCAAGCTCAATGCGGGCCAAGTGATAGCGATATACTGCGTCAACCCAAAGATCATTGGAAGCTGCAAGCGCTGTTTGCGCCTGAATGACATCACTGTTGTCTGCCACTCCCGACTCGAATCGCGAACGGGCAAACTCCAACTCTTGCTCAGATAGCTCAACGGCTTCTCGCGCCAATGGAAGTTCCTCCCACCGCTCCTGAACCGCTTCCTGCGCCAACAGGTACTTGTTCTGAATCTCCCGCTCCAGCTGCTCAATTACAAGCAATTGTTGCCGAACAAGCGCACGCGCCTGCGCTCTCTCAGCAAGAATGCGTCCACCCTCCCAAATCGGCATATTTAACGATACTCCAATCAGCCATTGCTCCTGCTCATTGTCGTCGAAAATCACCTCCGAGCCGTAGCCATACTGTGCAAGCAGAGAGACGCTAGGAAAGCGCTGCCACTGGGCGGCGCTTTCAGCAACTCGGTTCCTGCGAAGAATCTCCAGTGCTGCCTTATACTCCGGTCGGGATTCCACCAAGGACCGCAGCTCCGGCAAGCCCGCCAATCGAGGTTCCGTCAGTGGTTCATCAGCAAGCTGAACATCCGAAGTCGGGTCCATGTCAAGCGCCTGGAGCAGGGCAATTCGTGACTCTCTGACTAATGATCGTTGCACCAGCTCATCTTGTCTGTCCCTGGCAACGGCAGCGCGGGCACGAGTGACATCCAAATTATTGGCTACCCCTGACTCCCTCCGTTGCACGGCAAGCTCCAGGAGTACCTCATCCCGTCGTGTATTCGCCTGCGCAACCGATAGAGCAGACAGGTTCCGAAGGTGGAGGAAATAAAGCTGCGCCACCCGGGCATATACATCTTCAATCAGACTTATCTGCTGCAGCTCTGCGGCAAGCTCGTCGAGCTTCGCTGCCCGATAACTCGCGATGGTTGTGGGATCAATCAGCGCTATTGACGCATTAATGCTGGCCGAGAAAGAATTCGTAATGAAAGGTCTCGGCTGTTCAGTGGACTCTCCAACATCCTGCAGACCACTGAAAAAGCCCCCAACAGTCCCAAATTGCTGACGATTCTGGCTGGCCTGAAGATTCAGTTGTGGAAGCAAATCCGCCCGCGCCTGTCTTGTAAGCGCTTTCGAAACCTCAATGCCCGCTTCGCCGATGCGAATATCCAGGTTTTGTTCCCTGACTCGTCTAAAAGCATCCTCAAGGGACAGTGATACCGATGAGTCCTGAGCGAGCAGATTCACCGCAGTCGATAGACACAGAATGATCTTTCCGCCTCGAATAAAGGCTCGATGAAGGCATCTTCGAAAGTTCGCCATTGTTTTCACGCCTGAGCTATACTAGACGGGCATCCTTGGTGCAGGACGACACATCATTTTTTCCTTACTCATGAAGGTAGGCATCGGACAGATCAACACAACGGTTGGAGACTTGGCGGGAAATGCCGAGATTATTTTAAAGGCCTATCGTGAACTGTGCACACGCGGCGCTGATCTGGTTGTGTTTCCAGAGCTCGCCATCGCGGGATATCCTCCAAGGGATCTGGTCTTCAAATCACGCTTCGCACGTGACAACCGCTCTGCTCTGGAGGAGCTTGCCGAAAAGATTGGAGACGTGCCTGCCCTGATTGGCTTCGTAGACAGCAACACTGCAGAGATGGGCAGACGCGCGTTTAACGCCGCTGCATGGTGCGAGAAAGGAGCTGTAAGGCACGTGGCGCATAAATGCTTGTTGCCCAGCTATGATGTCTTTGATGAAGACCGATACTTTGAGAGCGGGCAGGGGCCGTTGGTGGTCTCATGGAAGTCACAGAGAATCGGTATTACCATCTGTGAAGACATTTGGACGGGGCCAATCGTGGAAACCAGTAGACACTACTCGAAGGACCCGGTTCGCGAGCTGGCAAGCGCAGGCGTTGACCTCGTGCTGAACTTATCTGCCTCGCCCTGGCACTTGGGGAAGGGCGCCTTCCGACGCAGACTCATCGGCGAGTGCGCAAAAATTACGAGCGCCCCCTGCGTCTACTGCAATGCGATCGGCGGCAACGATGAGCTGATCTTCGACGGGCACAGCATGGTTGTATCTGCGAGCGGAGAGCTGATCGCAGGACTTCCGGGCTTCGAGGAAGACCTGGCTGTTGTTGATGTTACAGATGCGTCTGCTCCATATATCGCCCCCGATTTTGACCAGGGAGAGTTGGCGGATATTCACGACGCGCTCGTTCTTGGACTCAGGGATTATGCGCACAAGAGCGGTTTTAGAAAAGCCGTGCTCGGCCTTTCTGGAGGCATCGATTCAGCATTAGTCGCCGCCATAGCCGTAGAGGCCCTAGGTAAGGAGAACGTCCTGGGAGTCAGCCTGCCGTCAGAGATCAGCAGCCAACATAGCCGCGATGACGCCGAGTCGCTGGCGAGGAACCTGGGGATTGAATATAAAACCCTGCCCATCAGCTCGCTCGTGGACGCCGCCATGACAACGCTGGCCCCAATCTTCTCCGGAATGGAGGCAGATGTCGCCGAAGAGAACATACAAGCGCGGTCACGCGGCTTGCTGCTCATGGCGTTGTCGAACAAGTTTGGCGCTCTCCTTCTTACCACCGGTAACAAGAGCGAATTGGCAGTGGGTTACTGTACACTCTATGGGGATATGGCGGGAGGACTCGCTGTGATCAGTGACCTGCCCAAAACGAAGGTTTATGCACTATCGCACTGGATAAACCGACATCGGGAGATAATCCCGAACAATACGATTGTGAAGCCGCCGTCTGCCGAGCTAAGGCCAGGTCAGGTAGATCAAGATTCCTTGCCGCCATATGACGTACTGGATGAAGTCCTCCGGCTATACGTGGAGGAGGGAATGTCGCGGGCGGAGATTATTGACCGAGGGTTTGATTCGGCAATGGTCAAGGATGTCGCCAGAAAGGTCGATCTAAACGAATACAAGCGCAAGCAGGCAGCCCCGGGACTAAAGATCACTCCTCTGGCCTTTGGGGTTGGACGACGCATTCCGATTGTTCAACGATACGTAAGCTAAGCGAATAGAACTCGATGAAATCTTCCCAAGAGCTTTTTGAGCGTGCATTAAAGCTAATCCCCGGCGGGGTTAATTCGCCGGTGCGTGCCTTTCGATCGGTGTCGGGGACGCCGTTCTTCACAAAGAGCGCAAATGGATGCCGGCTCGAGACTGTCGATGGTAAAGAACTGATCGATTTCGTATGCACTTGGGGACCTGCCATCCACGGACACAATCATCCAGCGATACAGGAAGCAGTCATAGATGCAGCAAGACGCGGCGTAAGCTTCGGAACGCCTTCGCCAATGGAAGTCGATATGGCCGAGATGATCATCGACATGGTCCCCGGAGCCGAAATGGTGCGGATGGTCAACAGCGGGACCGAGGCTACCATGTCTTGCATTCGCTTGGCGCGAGGCTATACGGGCCGCCCAAAAATCATCAAGTTCTCGGGCTGCTATCACGGCCACGTAGATTCACTATTGATCAAAGCAGGCTCGGGCGCGTTGACGCTTGGAAACCCAGACAGCGCCGGGATCCCAGAAAGTTTTGCGCAAGAAACGATTGTATTGCCGTTCAATGATATTGCTGCCCTGGAATCTGCGTTCGCAGAATGGTCAGACTCTATTGCAGCCGTAATCCTGGAACCTTACCCCGCCAATGTAGGGTTGATACTTCCGGGAAGCGGATATTTACAGCGGCTCAAGTCGATCTGTGAGTCCAACGGCAGTGTTCTTATTTTTGATGAAGTGATGACCGGGTTCCGCCTTGCCCTTGGCGGCGTTCATGAGATCGAGAACATCAAGCCGGATCTCGTGGCGTTGGGAAAGATCATCGGCGGAGGATTGCCCGTTGGCGCCTTGGCAGGCCGGGCAGAGATTATGCGTTACCTCGCTCCAGAAGGCCCCGTTTATCAGGCAGGGACGCTTTCGGGAAATCCACTGGCGATGGCTGCGGGTCTGGCCTCGCTTAGGCTCCTCGAGAGCGAACGTCCTTACGGTCGGCTCAACAGACTTGGCGAGCGCGTCGCCAGCGGAATCAAGGACGCGGCCACGGCTGTGGGCCTTCCCGTGCAGGTTCCTCAAAGAGGATCGATGTTCTCAATCTTCTTTTCGGACAGCCCGGTGCGGAACTATGAAAGCGCGATCCAGAGCAACACAGCGCTATTCAAGAAGCTCTTTCACTACGCACTCGAGAACGGCGTTTACTTACCGCCCTCCCCTTTTGAGACATGTTTCATCAGCACCGCGCACGATGATGAATCAATCGAGCGGGCGATCAGCGTATTGCAGGATGGGATTCGCCGGCTGGCGGAAGAGCAGAATTGATACTCAGTCCAGGCCTCCAATTGTCTAAATAGGCGGGCGTAGAAAGCTCGGACCGCTGAGAATTCCGTTGTCCCGCTCTTTGTCGGTCCCTACTCTGCTACCTTTCGCTGGAAGCTGTCTGTGCGAAAGGGTAGCAGCGGCAGTCCATCCTTTGTGAAGACACTCAAGTACGGATTGTTTGCCCATGCATAGCGAACAAATACCGGGCTGGGAACAGAGTCGCTCCAAACGCGGATTTTGTTACCTTCTACGAGTTCTACATTCGCGTGCAGCCATGCGCCATCGCGTCCAGCAACGGCGAAACCTGTAGGAGCATTCGGATCGTCCTGTCTGATGACAAGTCCTACATCTGCATCGATCACGTCGAGAAAGATCGAATTGCCTTGCACATCATGACCCGAAACTCGGGGACTTTGTGCAGGCCCGCCAACATCGACGTTGTAGACGTTCGCGAGCGCCAGTCGTGCGAGACGATTACCGACCGTAGTCTTGTCACGCGGATGAATGTCATCAGCCTCCCCGACGTCGATTGCTGAGGCAACGCCGACATTAGGAAGCATTAATGCGCGCTGCTGGGCTTCTCTTTGGAACGCCCATTGTTCATCTGGCGCGGGGTCGCTGCTTCTCTCCCGGTAGGCTGCCAACTCAACGTAGTAGAACGGGAACTCGCCTACTCCCCATACTTTACGCCATGCCTGGATCATGGCGGGGAAGAGCTCAGCATATGCGGTGGCGTCATGAGCATTTGATTCTCCTTGGTACCAAAGCACCCCGCGGATAGGAAAACGAACGATGGGGTGAATCATCCCATTGTAAAGATAAGCCGGTCCAGCGCGTGTCAGATCCTTGGTATAGTTCTTACTGGCAATATATTCCCGCCCCTCCGGCGTTGCATCCAACTCGGCAAAGGGCATCCAGGGTTCAATCCTCGTACCACCCCATGCGGAAGAAATAAGTCCAATAGGCTGATCGATTTCCGAGTGGATGCTGCGACCAAAATTCCATGCAACGGCCGAAAACGAATCCAAGCTGGACGGCGACAACCGGCGCCAGCGCCCCACTAGATCGCTCTGCGGCGCTTCCGAAGAAGCGCGATCGACGTCAAACAGCCGAACATCGGGAATCTTGGCTGCTGAAAGGGCTTCTTCCCGGTCATTAGCCTTACTGACCGGCCACTCCATGTTGCTTTGCCCGGAGGCAAGCCAGACCTCGCCACTGAGTACATCTGCGATCACAACACTCTCGCCCCCGCTTTCTATTGTGAATGCATAGGGGCCACCCACTGGAAGTGGGGCGAGTTCTACTTCCCATTTCCCATCTGGGCCTGCCGTCGCTTCAGCCATTTGTCCAGCAGTGCGAACAGTCACTTTGTCCCCTGCGCCAGCCCAGCCCCAAAGGCGAACTGGCATTTCCTGTTGGACCACCATGTGGTCGCCAATAATCGCCGGAAGTCGAATCCCTCCAAAGACAGAAACTGGAGCCAGGAGCAATAGAAGCAATTTAGGGAGTAGAAATGATCGCATGCGCCAATCATCCACGGAAGCAGCTGCTCGTCAACAGGATGAAGCAGACAAGCGGTCTCTATGGAACATCCGCCAATGAAAACGAACGACTCAAGGGCGGTAACGCTCAGCCCAGCAGCCGGTGGCGATATTCTTTGCGCTCTCTCTATTGTTGGCTGAAGTGCTTCTCGATCACTTGGAGGATGCGCTCGATGGATGCGAGCTTGCCTTGGCCGTGGTAGCCGCAGGCGAGGATGCCCTCGTCGGGGTCGATGAATTGGACGCCTCTGTCTTTGAGAGTGGCGATGTTTGCTTGGGTGGCGGGGTGAGCAAACATTTTCCCATTCATGGCAGGTGCGATGTAGACAGGGGCGGGGGTCGCCAAGTAAATGCTGGAGAGGAGGTCCGGAGCGAGGCCGTGGGCGAACTGGGCGATTGTGTTGGCAGTTGCCGGCGCCACGAGAAGCAGGTCTGCATTGTCTGCCAGCTCGATATGATCGGGTTGCCATCCCCGCTCATCCCACATGTTGAGAGCAACAGGATTACGACTGAGAACCTGGAGGGTTAGTGGCTGGATAATCTGCGTCGCTGCTGCAGTCATGACCACGTGAACACTCGCACCCTTTTTCACCAGCTGACTGCAAAGGTCTGCGGCACGGTATGCTGCGATTGACCCCGTTACGCCAAGCAAAATTCGCTTCTCACTCAGACTCACGGAACCTGTTTTAGCAAAATTTCTTGACTAAACAACCGATAAGAAGAGCCTTTAGCACCTCTAGACGACAAATCGTTACTGAGAGCGAGATGGAATTTTACAGGCAGACGGCGCTGCGGGCGCTCCTTCGACTACTCCTCCCCTGAGGGGGAGAATGATCTGCCATGATGGCGCATGGAAGCCGCGCCCATACTTAAGCGCTTCCTCTAGCAAGCATCCCATTGTGGGAGCTTTTTGATCAACTGGCACGAGCCAAAGATCGCTTTTCTTTTGTCGAAGGAGCCAATAATCACTTTAAGAATCAGCAACACCTGCCCCAAAGGGCGAAAGCTGAACGGCCGAAATGCAAAAAGCGCCAATTACAAAATACCGTCCCTTTCCACAGACGCCACTGTCGGACCGGCAGTGGCCAAACCGCACCATCACGCGTGCTCCCATCTGGTGCAGCGTTGATCTTCGCGATGGAAACCAGGCGCTCGCGGTTCCAATGAGCGTTCGCGAGAAGCACGAGTATTTCCAGATGCTGGTGGAGATGGGCTTCAAGGAAATTGAAATTGCTTTCCCCAGCGCCAGCGACACCGAGTTCCGTTTCGCCCGTGAACTGATTGAGAAGAATCTGATACCGGACGATGTAACGATACAGTGCCTGGTTCAATGCCGCGAACATCTGGTTCGCCGTACATTCGAGGCGATACGCGGCGCCCGCAGGGCGATTGTTCACTTCTATAACTCCACCAACCCATTGCAGCGTCGAGTTACGTTTGGGATGACGAAGGAGCAAGTGAAGCAGATCGCCATCGAAGCCGCCAAGCTGGTGAAGGAGCTGGAGCATACTGCAGGAGATACTGAAATTGTTTACCAGTACTCACCTGAAACCTTTTGCGATACGGAGCTGGATTACGCCATTGAGGTATGTGAAGCGGTGATGGACGTCGTGGAGCCAACTCCCAACCGGAAGATGATCCTGAATCTCCCGGAAACGGTACAGCTGGCGACACCCAACGTGTACGCCGATCAGATTGAGTACTTCTGCCGGAACATAAAGAATCGCGACAGCGTTATTATCTCACTGCACACCCACAATGACCGCGGCACTGGCATCGCGTCGTCCGAGCTGGGAATATTGGCTGGCGCGGACAGAGTTGAAGGCACTGTGTTTGGAAACGGTGAGCGAACGGGAAATGTGGATATCGTAACGCTCGCGCTGAACATGTACACCCAGGGCGTGGACCCACAGCTGGATCTGAGCAACATCAACCAGATCCGCGAAGTGTATGAGCGCTGCACCCGAATGGAAGTGCACCCACGACACCCGTATGCCGGAGATTTAGCCTTTACTGCATTCAGCGGTAGCCATCAGGACGCCATCAAGAAGGGTATGGACGCCATGACAAAAGCCCGCGAGGACAGCGTAGATGGCAAAGAGCCACTCTGGGAAGTGCCTTACTTGCCAATCGATCCAAGCGACATTGGACGCACCTATAAGGCAATCATCCGCATCAACTCACAGAGCGGCAAGGGCGGCGTCGCCTATGTAATGGAGCGTGAATTTGGCTATTCTCTGCCCAAGGCCATGCACCCGGAATTCGGACGCGTTGTCACCGAACAAGCCGACACAATGGGTAACGAGCTGGCGACAGATCAGATCCGCGATATCTTTGTACGAGAATACGTGGATAACGTAGAGCCACTCCGGCTGGACGCCTATTCAATCTCGGCCGAGCATGCAGATCACCACCAAATTTCGATCAAGGCTGAAGTAACTTACAAGGGAGAAAGGCGCACAATCAGCGGCAAGGGGAATGGGCCGATCAACGCACTGACGAACGCTATCAAGGAAGCCGGATGGAAGGAGTTTCGTTTGCTGAGCTTCAGCCAACATGCTCTGACCAGCGGCTCCGCGGCAGAAGCGGCAAGTTACATCCAACTGGAGCGACAGGTGGACAAGAAGACATTCTGGGGCGTAGGCGTTGACGCGAACATCGAGCTGGCCGGTTTAAAGGCATTGGTCAGCGCCTTTAATAGGGCTCAGGTTCAACAACCTGTCACGGCAACTGCTCGAAAGAGCTGATAGGAAAAGCCACCCAAAACCGCCGCATGTGTCGCTTCTTAACTTTGGTTGCCGTCCTGCTTCTTGCTGTACCCGCACTCAGCGCCCAGGATCAAACGCCACCTATCTCATCGAGTGTCGAAACAGTGAAGGCAAGCGAAGTGCTGACCTACACAGACGCCGTCATTCTCGGCGCTGTCGAAGGCTTTACCGAGTATTTGCCAATTTCTTCGACCGGACATCTTATCCTGACAAATGAGTTACTGGGTTTGAACAACAATCGCGCTGTAATCAATGGCGACGGCGTTCCGATCCGCAGCGTCGATGGTGAGCTGATGACCGTTCAGGATACCGCAGATGCGTATGCAATCATAATCCAGGCAGGCGCCATCGCAGCTGTTATACTTATCTACTGGAAACGAATCCTTGAAGTCCTGCAGGGCTTCCTTGGACGCAACCGAAAGGGTCTGCTGCTTGGACGAAATTTGATTGTCGCCTTCCTGCCTGCAGCAGTGCTCGGGTTCCTGTTCAATGATCTAATCACTCGATATCTTTTCGGAACAGTCCCTGTTGCAATCGCACTGCTCGCGGGCGCGATACTAATGCTTTGGGCAGAGTGGTGGCGAAAACGGCACGATGGAAAGATGACCGAGGGACTGGATCTTCATGATCTGAGGATTGGCCAGTGCTTGTTCATCGGCCTCATGCAAAGCCTTGCGATGTGGCCGGGCGCCAGCAGGAGCATGATGACCATCGTCGGCGGTTATCTCACGGGTCTGTCCGCTCCGCGCGCAGCAGAGTTTAGCTTCCTCCTCGGCCTCATTACCCTTACGGCGGCAGCCGGTTACACCCTACTTAAGCACGGCGAGCCGCTAATGCGGACACTGGACGCGGGGCCCGCGCTGCTGGGCATTCTTGTAGCGACGATCACAGCGGCAGTGGCCGTAAAATGGCTCGTTGCCTACTTAAGCCGCCACGGCCTGGGCTTTTTCGCTTGGTACCGTATTGCCCTGGCGATCCTAGTGCTGGCATTTGTCTAGGGCTTATTCGACTTCAGACAAAGCTATATGCTTCCAGGGGCGGTTATCGAGCAGCTTGGGAGCAAAGCCTTGCACCCGTGGATGTAGCAAGCGAGCCCGAGTTCCGTAGTAGACGGGAATGACCGGCTGATCTTCGAGTAGGATCAGTTCTGCCTGGCGCATCAGTTCATTGCGTTCCTCAACGTTACCGGTTCGTTTGGCTTGGGCAATAAGTGAGTCAAAACGGGGATTCGACCACCCAGTCTGGTTATTTCCACTTTCTGTTATCCACATGTCCAGGAAGGTCATGGGGTCCGGAAAGTCCCCTACCCACCCCGCACGGGAGATGTCATAATCGAGGTTATCTTGGCGCGCGAGGTAGACCTTCCACTCCTGATTTACCAGGATGATATTGATGCCTAGCTCGCGTCTCCACATCTCCTGAACTGCTTCCGCAATACGCTGATGGTCTTCAAGCGTGTTGAAGAGTAGCTCCAATCTGGGGAATCCGTGCCCCCCGGGATAACCGGCCTCGGCCAACAGCTCCCTTGCGCGTTCGGGGTCATACAAAGGGTCCTGCACGACCGGATAACCCTTCATGGCTGGAGTAACGGAACCTGCAGGAGTCTGGCCGGCCGTTACAATGTCTGTGGTTATGACCTCGCGGTTCAACGCCAAGCTAAGCGCCTTGCGAACACGTACATCCTTCAGTGGACCTCGAGTTACGTTCAGCCGGTAGAAATAGTTCGAGAGAAATGGATCGATCCGAAGAACTTCAGGGCGATTGTTCCGGTAATATGGGATGCGACTATTGCTTACCGTGTTGGTGGTATCGAGTTGACCCGCAAGAAATGCCCTTTCCTCAGACTGCGCACTTTCAAATGGAAAGAAGTCCACACCATCCAGCTGAACCGTTTCTGCATCCCAGTAGTGAGGGTTCCGTCGTACGCGAAGCACCTCACTGGGACGCCACTCAGACAGAATAAACGCACCATTGCCCACGATGTTGCCGGGCAGCGTCCATCCCGTAGCTCGCGCCGTCATTCCTCCCATCTTTTCGATTGTGGGCGGGTGAACAGGGAAGAAAGCGTAGTGCATGGTCATATGCGGAAAGATTGGAGTGGGTCCAACCAATCTGACCTCCAGGGTGTGATCGTCTATTGCCTGTACGCCCACTGTAGAGAAATCGTCTGATTCACCCATGTTGAACGCCTGCGCTCCCTCGATTACGTAAAGGATGCTCGCATACTGCGCGCCGAGAGCCGGAGACAGCACCCGTTGCCATGAGTAAACGAAGTCCTGGGCTGTAACAGGATCGCCGTTGGACCAACGGGCGTTCGGATTCAGGTAGAACCTCCATACCTTGGAGTCTTCGAGACTCTCCCATCGCTCCGCGACTCCGGGTATGACCTGGAAAGTGTCTGTGGGGTGATACTCCAACAACCCCTCGAACAAGGCCATGATCACCTTATGCTCAACGACTCCTGTAGCCAGATGCGGATCAAGCGTGGCAGGCTCCGCTCCATTGGCGAAACGGAGCACGTTATCCAAGGGTGCTTGTGAGCGGGAACACCCTGAGAGGCCAATCGTCAAAGCACCGATCAGGCACGCTATTACGGACGCCAAATTACGCCTGGAAAGGAAGGGGACTAACAATGTGCGCATCTGCATTCAGGAAGACAGGTTGCTGATAGAGGCTAGAGTTGCAACCGATCATTAGCCCGGACTGGCGGCGCCAGCCAAGCCAATCCGCAAGTCCCGGAACCTGATATGTTAAAATGCAACATCATCGATACGATGGATTCCTTGACAGGGAACATGCCTTTGCTTTGAGTTACTGCCTTTTAGCAGTCTCCAATAAGGAGAGTGGGTCTGCGGCCCGCTCTTTTTTTATCTTTAGTTACAGCGATTCAGCCTCGATGAGCCACGAAATTCTTTCAGTCCTCGAATACATGGAAAAAGAGAAAGGCATCCCACGAGAGGCCATGATACAGGCCATCGTGAATGCCATTCGTGGGGCTGCCCAAAAGGGAATAAATGCGGGACAAGAACTCAAGATTGAGATCAGTCCCCGGACGGGCGCCTTGAAAGCCTGGGCAATCCTTGAGGTTGTGGACAGCGTCAGCGATCCGTTGACGCAGATTCACATCGAAAAGGCGCGCGCACTGAACCCAGATGCTACCGTAGGCAGCTTCATCGAAAAGGAAATCGATCCTTCTGGACTGGGACGCATTGCTGCGCAGACAGCCCATCAGGCAATTGTACAGCGTGTGCGGCAGTTCGAAAAGGAGCGAATTTACGACGAATACAAAGACATGGTCGGCGACATCGTCACCGGCACCGTGCGACGTCGCGAACGTGGAGATCTGATAGTAGATCTTGGCAGAGCCGAGGCAATTCTTCCTCCCCGTGAACGCGTGCCCGGTGAAGACTACGGTCCCGGCGAGCGAATCCGCTGCCTTTTGCTGAACATCGAGCCCTCCAATCGCGGACCAGAGCTGATTCTCAGCCGTGCAAGCGTCAAGTTTGTGCGTCGTCTCTTCGAACTCGAAGTCACGGAGATCAGTGACGGAACTGTATCCATCGAAGCAATCGCTCGGGAACCGGGTTATCGTTCCAAGATCGCAGTTTCCAGCAAAGATCCCAAGGTGGATCCAGTAGGAGCCTGTGTCGGCGCCCGAGGCGCCCGTGTAAAGAGCATCGTACGCGAGCTGGGTGGAGAGAAAATCGACATCATCCGCTTCCGCGAAGATCCCGTGGAGATGCTCGAGGAAGCAATCAAGCCCGCGATCCCGCGAAATATTCGTGTCGATGAACGGAACCGGCGCATCAGCTTCGAGGTCGATGAAAGTGACCTCTCCATTGCCATTGGTCGCCGTGGTCAGAACGCAAAGCTTACCTCCCGGTTACTGGGTTGGAAGCTGGATATTGCCAAGGAGCAACTGCAAGAAGTTGGTTTCGATGTGCGGGTGCAGGAAGCGATTCAAGGCTGGCACGGTGTGGAGGGCATCACCAAGGAGGTTGCGCAGTTCCTCGTGTCGCATGGCTTTACCAGCCCTGAGGCATTCGAAGGCGTTGGCGCAGCAGACTTGGTCAACCTGGGCTTTACGGAGACTGACGCCCAGAATCTACTAGCGATTGTGGAGGCTTATCGCCAGAGCCATTCACAGTAATTCAAACTGGCGAAGCAAAGTTAGAAGCAGAGCAGCTGACAGATCAGCGTAAGCTATGAGCGTTAGGATTTATCAACTTTCCAAAGAAATCGGGATGGATAACAGTGAGCTGATCCAGCTCCTGCGCGAGCGTGGACACGAGGCCAAGAGCGCATCCAGCACTGTTGACAACATCTCCGCCGATGCTCTTCGGGAAGAGTTTGGCAGCCGAGGCTCTGCGGAGGAAGCCCCCAGCGACAGCGACAAGGCAGAGGCAACGGAACCGCAGAAAGAAGAAGACGGGCTGCCTTCGGGCGCAATTGTTCGCAGTCGGGAAGAAATCGAGCGAGAGCGGGAGGAGCGGGAAAGAGAAGAGGCTG
Source organism: uncultured Puniceicoccaceae bacterium (assembly GCA_964430955.1). Classification (GTDB taxonomy): domain Bacteria; phylum Verrucomicrobiota; class Verrucomicrobiia; order Opitutales; family Oceanipulchritudinaceae; genus CAYSHY01. Next base: position 30,228 of record CAYSHY010000005.1, read on the forward strand.
AACGGAAGAAGCGTCAATCAGCTGTAATTCAGCCGCCACAACCGCGTCCAGCACCGTCTACTCCGGGCATGGCAGCGCCAGCAGTGCCATCAATCGGCAAGGCTCCCCCAAGAGTGTCGATACCACGCGTCGGCGTTTCTGCGCCACCATCTCGCGCGGCTGCTCCTTCCAGGGCTCCAGCAACGCCACCACCGGTTCCGCAGCCACAGCCGAAACAGCCAGAGCCACAGCCGAAGGCGCCAAATCCGGCGGCTGATACTGCTACAGGTACTCCAGCTCCCAAAGTTTCTCAACCGGGCCCAGTTCCGGTAAAGCTTCCGCCACGCGCAGCACCTACTCGTCCTGAAGCCCCTAAGCCTGAGTCGCAAACGGGATCGCCCGCACCGGCGCCAGCGCCGCGTCTTTCTCCTCCGAAGGTATCTGCCCCACCCCGAGTGAGTCAGCCACCCGCACCGCCACGCATTCCGCGTACGCCGGAAAGGGAATCCGCGCCTGCAGAGGAAACGGCTTCACGCCCCGCGCCTAGCTCACGAATCAAGGTCCAGGTAAAGCCGCCGATTGTGGTTCGCGATTTCGCGGTGCAAATCGGCAAGAAACCGTTCCAATTAATCTCCGAACTGATGGAGATGGGCATCTTCGCTTCGATGAATCAAGTCATCGAAGAGGATGTAGCTGTACGCCTGGCGGAAAAACATGGTTTTGAGCTGGAGGTGCGTCACCGCGGCGAGCCTCAGCAGCAACAGAAGCAGGAAGAGGCCCCACCGGTAGATGAAGCGGAGCTCATGGAGCCGCGTCCGCCTGTGGTATGTATCCTTGGTCACGTTGACCACGGAAAGACCACTTTGCTGGACTCCATTCGCAAGACCAATGTTGTTGCTGGTGAAGCAGGTGGCATCACCCAGCACATCGGCGCCTACCAGGTGGAGCACAAGGGCAAGAAGATTACATTCATCGACACCCCCGGTCACGCTGCGTTCTCGAACATGAGAGCCCGTGGCGCCAACATCACCGATATTGCGGTGTTGGTCGTTGCGGCAGACGACGGATTCATGCCACAGACAGATGAAGCTCTCGGCCATGCTCGAAAGGCGGGCGTCCCGGTAGTCGTGGCCATCAACAAGATGGACGCACCCGGCGCGAATATTGACCGAGTGAAGCGACAGATGCAGGAGCGGAACCTTGCTCCGGAAGATTGGGGTGGCGAAACGCTTTCTGCGACTGTTTCAGCGCTCAAGGGCGAAGGTATCGAAGACCTTCTCGAAGCGATCCTGCTGCAGGCAGACGTAACAGAAGGCATCGAAGCAAACCCCTCTTGTCCTGCTGAGGGTGTTGTTATCGAAGCACAAAAGGAGATCGGCGTAGGGGCCACAGCTACCGTTATCATCGAAAAGGGCACCCTGCAGCGTGGCGACGCGCTGGTTTGCGGGCCAAACTACTGCCGTGTGCGCACACTTATCGATGACCAAGGCAAGCAAATCAAGAGCGCCACACCGGGCATGCCTGTCAAGATTGCAGGCTGGTCTGGAGCGCCGGATGCAGGCGATACGTTTGTAACGGTCAAGAATGAGCGCGAAGCCAAACGTGCGGCAGAAGAGTACGAGCATCAGATGAAGCTGCGTCAGGCAAGAAGCGATGAGCCGACAGGCCGCGCCAGCCTCGATGATCTTTTTGCGGCGATTGAGCAGACCCGCCAAAAGGTGTTCCCAGTAATCGTCAAGTCCGACGTATTCGGCACTGCCGAGGCACTTGCAGTGAGCTTGGAGCAGATCAAAAGCGACAAGATCAAACTCGATGTTGTCGACATGGGCGTTGGCGCCGTGAGCAAGAGCGACATCACGATGGCATCGGCTTCAGAAGCAGCAATCGTGGCCTTCAACGTCGGTTTGGAGTCAGGCGCAGGCGCGTTGGCGAAGCACCACTCTATCCGAATCTTCTCGCACAACATCATTTACGAACTGATCGACCAGATTAAGGATGCAATGGCCGATGAGTTACCGCCAGAGCTTCGGGAGAACAAGATGGGCGCTGCAGAAGTGCGCCAGGTGTTCCCTGTTGCCCGTGGAGAGGTTGCCGGCTGCATGGTTACCGAAGGTCGAGTGGCTCGCGGCGCAGTCGCCAGACTGATCCGCAAGGACAAGGTCATGCACGAAAGCCGCATTGGCACGCTGCGCCGCTTCAAGGAAGATGTGGGCGAGGTGCGCGCCGGTTATGAGTGCGGTATTCAGATCGACGGCTTCTCCGGTTATCAGGAAGGCGACATCATCGAGTGCATCGAGATCCTCAAGATCAAGGCGAGCCTGTAATAGATACCTGGATACTCCAGGGCACCATACGGAAATAGAATTCAATGCGCGTTGTTCGAGTCAACGAGCTGCTGAAGCGAGAAATATCGGAGATACTGCACACACGCTACAAAGGTGAGGCAGTTTACATCACGATATCCGAAGTTTCAGTGGCCCCAAACCTGCGGGCTGCGGATGTGTTCTATGACGTCATTGGCGGTCCGGAACGAGTGGCGGAGTCACGCCGCTTCTTTGGGCGGGAGCGTAAGGAAATTCAACGACAACTAAGCAAAAATGTCGTCTTGAAGTACCTACCGCAACTGCACTTCATCCATGACGACTCCCTCACTCGTGGCACGAGGCTCAACCAATTGATGGATGAGCTTGGCCTCGAGGGAGAGGCTACGCCGCCGGACGAAGACCAACACTAACGCATTATAGAAATGTTTTTTCCTGGTATCAGTGAGCAGTTCTCGGCGATTGTTCGAGACCTAAAGGGCCAGCGCGTCGCCGTGGCCGGGCATTTACGACCCGATGGCGACTGCATTGGTTCGCAGGTTGCGTTAACCCGTATGCTGATCGCCTGTGGTATCGATGCGATTGCTGTAAATGAGCATGAGGCGCCGAGAACATGTCAGACATTTCTGGGTGACACTCCATTTTTTACGACAAACACCGCTGATCTGGAGAACCGGGTTCTAGTGACAACAGATTGCGCTGGAGAGTCACGGTTGGGGAAGGAGCTCCTTGCGCGATTCCCTCAAGGGGCTTTCTTCAACGTAGATCACCACATTTCCAACGAGAAGTTCGCCAAGCACAATTTGATTGTTGCCGATGCAAGCGCCACGGCAGAGATCCTGGCTGGCGTATTTGTTGACGAAGGATTTCCAGTAGACCCTGTAACAGCACAAGCTTGCTATGTCGGCATTGCAACTGACACCGGACAATTCAGATTTTCGTCCACCACGCGCCGCGTGTTTGAAATATGCTGCGAGTTGATTCGCTTTGGGGCAGATCCTGCGACGGCTGCGCGCGAACTCTATGAGAACGAGCCCTACGCCAAGATCGAGCTGCTACAGCATTTCCTGGCCTCGCTCAGGTTTGAATGCGAAGGCAAGGTATGTATTGGCATACTAGGTCCAGAGGCATGGGAACGCACTGGAGCAAAGCGGGAAGACGCAGAAGGTCTCGTTGATTATGCCCGCGCCATCGAAGGGGTGGACATTGGCGTGCTCCTGGAGGATCGAAACGGAGTGGTAAAAGGAAGCCTGCGTTCGAAGGATCCCATTCATCGGGTCGACAGGATAGCCTCATCATTCAATGGTGGAGGACACGCCTGCGCAGCTGGTTTCAACCCACACATGGGCCTTCAGGAAATCTACGCCAAGCTCGTAGAGGAGCTTCAGAGACATTTCTCCTCTCTTGAAGTGGGCTGATCTCTCTCAAACTTCGCAATCATTTCCGAAGATGTCATCTCAACCTCAATTTCCGTTCGAAGGCATACTATTGCTAGATAAGCCTCAGGGTCTGACAAGCCATGACCTGGTGGACCGCGTACGTCGCAAGCTCCGGATGAAGCGAGTCGGTCACGCAGGAACGTTAGACCCCATGGCCACGGGTCTCGTGATCATTTTGCTGGGCAGGGCAACGAAGGTGTCTCAGTACCTGATGAGTCTGGATAAGACCTACGAAGGAACCATCACTTTGGGAAGCACCACGGACTCGCACGACGCAGACGGAACAGTTATAGAGGAGAAGACCCCTCCCGAGCTTAGCGAAGCGGAGGTGGAAGCGGTGCTAAAGAGTTTCGAGGGCGATCAGTACCAGACCCCTCCAATGTTCTCGGCAAAGAAACAGGGCGGAGTGCCGCTTTATAAACTGGCCAGAAAAGGTAAGACCGTAGAGCGCGAGCCCCGGTTCATTAGGGTATCCAAGTTCGACCTGGATGAATGGCGGGCGCCGCGCGAGATAGACTTCACCGTCTCCTGCAGCAAAGGCACCTACGTGCGAACGCTGGCCCACGATTTGGGAGAGAAAATCGGTTGCGGAGCGCATCTTTCAGAACTGCGCCGGACCGACATTGAACGCTTTAGAATTGAAGATTCGCTAACCCTCGAAGCTTTTGAGGAAATGGAAGCGGATGAGATTCAACGCGCTATAATCCCGCAATACAGAGCGGTTCCCAGTACCGTGCTAAAATAGACTCGACCTTTTGCAGCCGGCAGGAAAGCACCTTCGGTATAGAGAGTCGCAAAATTGACGACTCTTGCTTGCAAGTTTGGCTAGAGGATGTCATTACCTCCGCTTTCCCCGGAACAGTACGATGCTTTGGATGGCGGTAGCAGGTTTGTTTTTGATCATGGCTGGCAGCATGCTTTCTGTACTCAGAAGCAGCACGACGGTGGACTATTATCGTACGATGGTTCGTGACGGCCGGGATGATGCCGCAGCAAAACGGTTCATGGCTGGATATTATGCCGGCATCATGTCTCTTTTGCTTGGTGTGGCGCTGGTGTTGTGCTCGGTCGTATCTGAGATCTAGCAACCGCTACAACCCGATATCACAAGAGTCGGCAGGGTGCTCGGAGATTCAGCTGGAAAAGGCTGAATCCGCACCGTAGCCTCAGATAGCTGTTTTTTGGCGCTAATGAACGACGCGCAGTTAATTTATACAGAAGAACCGGGCGAGGTGGGGCTTGTGCAGTGGCAGGATTATCACTGCAAGCGCCCCTTCGTCTTCGCATGCGGCGATTCTGTACCCGAGTTCACCCTTAGGTATGAGACCTACGGGAGACTCAATGCCGACAAGAGCAACGCGATTCTGATCTGCCACGCGCTGAGCGGCGATCACCACTGCGCAGGCGTCCACAGCATTCACGATCGCAAGCAGGGCTGGTGGAACAACATGATTGGTCCCGGCAAGGCAATCGACACAAACCGTTACTTTGTCATATGCTCTAACTGCCTGGGTGGTTGCCAAGGTTCAACCGGGCCAAGCTCGATCAGTCCTGTAACCGGCGAACCCTACAGTCTTGATTTTCCCGAGATAACAATCGAGGACATGGTACGAGCCCAGAAGCTTCTTCTGGAAGAGGAATTGGGACTCGAGGGGCTTCATGCAGTCATTGGCGGTTCAATGGGCGGTATGCAGGCGCTTGTGTGGGCATCCATGTTTCCTGACTTTGCAGATCGCGTTCTGCCTTTGGCGACAACTGGGAGGCAGAGTGCGCAGGCCATCGCCTTTAATGAGGTCGGCCGGTGTGCGATCATGCAAGACCCGGGCTGGCAGCGTGGTCGTTACACCCAGGGCAAAGGTCCAAACGTTGGCCTCGCCGTTGCCCGCATGATGGCCCACATCACCTATTTGTCGGACAAAGGCCTGGAAGAAAAGTTTGGCCGCAGCCGACGAATCAAGAAGGGGGCAGATCGCTTCGACGTCGAGTTCGAGGTGGAGAGCTATCTGCGCTACCAGGGGCAGAGCTTTATCAACCGATTCGACGCCAACACATACCTTTACTTCACGAAAGCCTTGGATCGATTCGATCTCTACGGCAGTAGCGGGCGATTGGAGGACACCTTCGCCAACGTAACGTCGAGGCTGTTGGTCATCGGCTTCTCATCCGACTGGCTCTACCCTCCCGAGCAAAACAAGGCGCTTGTTCACGCGCTCTTGCGCTGTGGGAAAAAGGCCAGCTACGCTGAACTGGATATGCCACTGGGGCATGATAGCTTCCTGGTGGACGCGCCGGAACTCTACGAACTGGTTTCAAGTTTTCTCGATGCCTGAAGTAGAAACAAAGCAAGCGCTCGTACGCCGCAGCCAAATAAAGCGGGAGACGGATCTGCAAGTAATCTCCAACTGGATCGAGTTCAACGACCGGGTTCTGGATATTGGTTGCGGGAGAGGCATCCTATTGGAGCATCTTTCAACGACCAAGAGCGTGAACGGGCTGGGCGTGGATACCGACGTGGAGAAAGTGACCGCTTGCATAAAGCGTGGCGTCACTGCCTACCACGGAGACGCTGTAGACCTTCTTCGAGAATTTGACGATTGCAGTTTCGACTGGGTGGTTCTTTCTCGAACCGTCCAGGAACTCGATCGCCCCGCATTGGTCATTGACGAATCATTACGCGTGGCCAAACGACTGGCGATTGGGTTCGCCAATTATGGCTATTGGAGAAATCGCCTAAGTATCCTCTTCACGGGCGCATTGCCTGTAAACGAGGTGTTCCCCCACCCTTGGTACGACGACAGGCCGCAAAATCTCGTTTCGGTAAATGGCTTTGAGCGATTCTGCCGGGAACGGGGATATCACATCGAGCATCGGGTTTTTCTGAAAGGGGATTGGAGAACCAGCATATCTGCCATGCCCGATTGCAGGGCTGGTTACGCTGTTTATGCAGTAGCCCGAAAAAGTAGGTAGAAATCACTCGCTGCTCAGACGATTCAGCAATTCCTGCCGGGTTGATTCAAGCGGTGGCATGACTTCTCTGGACAATAGGTCTGTCGCCTCATCCTGCCGGCCGAGCTCAATTAGCACGCGCGACCTATGAAGCCGTACTGCATCCGCTTCCAATTCCGATAGCTCCCGCGTCGAGATCTCTTCCCAAACGGCAAGGGCCTCTTTCCAGTCTGGCTTAAAAAGGTCGTAGAAAGCCTCCCCGTATCGTAGAGCAAAATCCAGATTTCCGGGGTCGAGTTCTGCAGCACTCCGAAATGCTGCAAGCATTTGATTATCGATTGCTTGCGCCGTAAAAATGCCGTCCTTGAGGAACTTGTTTCCAAAATATGCGTAGAGTTCGCCCAGGCTGTAGTGGTATGCGGCTTCCTTCGGCTCCAGCTCTATGGCTGCCATGTAGAACGCCAGCGCGCCTGCATGCTGTCCTTCTTCGGCCAGGTAATTACCGATTTGCTGCTTAACCACCGCAATTTCTGGATCCAACTGGTTGGCGCGGCTGAACATGAAATGTGCATCCTCGCGACGCCCCACTCTTCTCAAGAATTTTCCATAGCTGATGTACGCAAGCACACTATCAGCATTTTCGGCTATGAGGCGATCATAGTCCGAGGCGATGCCGGCTGCACGCCGTACGAAAACATCCTCTGCTACCTTGCCATCAACCGCTTCCTCAAAAAGCGCCTCCTGGTTGGCCAGTATCTCCTGAAGTTTTCGCTCATACAGTGAAATCTGCGGTATAGCAATCGGGGCTGCTTTTGGAGACCTGGTGCCGCAACCAGCGGTAAGGACAACCGCAAGCAAGAAAAGGATCTGCAATAATCGGATCATGTAAACTGCACAGAAGACAGAGGTTGTATTGAGCTTTCGCAGCGTGAAGTGGTTCCCTGCCTGATCAATTTACTTTGATGCATTTCTGCGACGGAATCCCCTTTGTTTCATTAGGAACGAGATATCCTCACGCAGGGAACTGCTGAAGATCAAGAATGCTCCACAAGCAAGCAGTCCACCCGTCAATGCTGCTCCAAGCTGAGCCCAGACACCGTAGGGGGCGGCTGACTGTGCAGAAACCCAGAACACTACAGCAAGGATTGTGGCGAGTAGCAGCGGAAATGAAAGCGCACGCAAAATCAGGGCAGGCTTAAGTGGCGAATCACTCCCAATCTGTAATAGCCTGAACAACAGCAGGAACGTCATGATGGGCGCCACGATGATCGCCATTATCTTCGGCCCGAACGGAGCGCCAACGACAAAGCCAAGAGCGAGCAAAGGAGAACTCCAGAGACCATAGTAGCGTAGTGAACGCGTCCGCCCGAGTTGCGTCTCCGCTACATTCAGCAAATTCAAGTGCAGACGGCCGACCTCTACGAAGGCCAGGACGGCTACGAGTGGCGCGGTGTCGACCCACTTCTGCCCCAGCACGATATGCAAAACCACGTCCGGAATAGCGACGAGGAGCGCCAGATAGACAAACCACACGTACGCAAAGAGCCTAAAAAGCCTTGCCGTAGCAGAGGCAAACGCGACTGGGTCATTTTGCAAGCGGCTCAAGTGGGTCGGCGCCACATGCCCGAAAGGAATCAGGAGCTGTCGCCTCGGGGTGGCGAACAGTGTCTGGGCACGATTGTAAAAACCAACAACTGCAGGATTCCAAAAGAGCCCAAGCGCAATATGATCAAGCCCTTGAGCAAAACTGCTCAGCATGCGATAAATACTCAGATCCCCACCAAAGGAAAGAAGTCTCCTTGCTTCACCATGGAAAGACGGCGCAGAAGGCCGCCACTCTGCCGCCAGAACCGCCATTAGTAGAAAGGCCGCCTCCTGGCCAAACAACAGAAAGATCAGGGCATCGATTCCCGCGCCTTGCGATCCCAAAGCGATTGCTCCCCCGGTTCCCACCACCTGGGCGATGATTAGCATCACATTCATGCGCACGAACTGCATGCGCCGTCGCAGTATTGCCTGATAATGAGAACTAACGGCGGCGACAAGAAACAGCGGGGCGAACTTTAGCGATACAAAGACGACTTTGGGCTCTCCGTAAGCCCAAGATAGTGGCCAAGCCAGAAGGCCCACGCAACCAGCCAAGACTAGACCCAAACAGAGACTTAGCCAGAATGCCGCATTGGCAAGTTCGGGTGTGTATTTCAAGCGCTGGACAAGCGCCGATGAAATCCCGAGGTCCCGATTGTTGTATATCAGGACGAAAAACGCCCATGTCATCCCGAACAAACCGAACGTGTCTGGCTCCAGAAGTCGCGATAAAACAACGACCTGCGCAACAGAAACCAATAGTCGAATCGCCTGCCCGCCGAATGACACCACAAAGCCGTGCGCAGCTGCTCTTGAAAGCGAGACTAGCTCGGGTTCTGGCTCAGAGGGCTTCATGATTGAAGGATAGCGCTAGTGAGGGTATCGTCACCTAGCAACTATTCCTTGAAAGGATGCCCGGAATTCATCCATCACAAAGCGCAGAACAAGCACTGGGAGATCATCCCGCAATCAGAGCGTGCCTTGTAGAATCGCTGAATCGTAACCGAGTTCGCGTCGTTGTTGCTGGCGCCACCTTGGATGCTGACGATGATGAGTCGCTGTCTACAGAGGAAATCCAGCAATGCCTTGCGCGTTTCAGGGATCTGGATGTCGAGCAGCTACAACTGGGGAAATCGTGGGAGGCTTCAGAGTCAAGTTCCCTACGATACCGATTTGTCGCGTTGAGCAAGGCGTTATTCAACCTGATAAGAATGCGTTTCAGAGGCCCCATTTGCGTATTGATATACCCCACCGCCGGCGCGCGACGCTCAAGACTCGTACGTGATATGATTTTGCTTCCAGCATTTCTGGCGGTAGCGAAGGACGTCATCATACATTTTCATTCTGAGGGAATAGAGGACGCCTTGTCGCAGGCAAATCCCTTGGTTCGGCTTGTTGTTCGATCCTTGTATCGCGCCTGCTCCGCAATCGTTGTAACCGAGCATGGGCAACGTGAACCTGAAGCACTTAGAATGCGGAGGTCGCAAGTCATCTACAATGGAATACGCGATTCATTGCGATCGGAAGACCTCAAATGGCGGTCCAACGAAGAGAAGCCCATACTTCTCTACTGCGGAAGATTAAGCCCTCAAATGGGCACAATCGCTCTCTTACAAGCTTTTCGAAGGCTCGCCTCCAATACCTCCCATGCTGAGCTGATGCTTCTGGGCTCCCCTACTCCCCCCTACAGTGACCGAGCGCTGGAGAAAGATATCAAAGACCTTGGGTTAAATGGCAAAGTGACCTGGTTTGCGTATGCTCAAGGCCATGAACGAGGCAGGGTCTTCGGAACGGCGAATCTCTTTGTCTATCCTTCCGTCTCGCCCGAAGAATCATGTAGCCGAAGCCTGCTCGAGGCGATGTGCTGGCGCCTTCCAATCGTGGCAACACGTTGGAAGGGAATTCCTGAACTAACTGGTGGCGACGCATGGTATGCAGATCCTACTGTAGGTCTGGCAGATTCTCTATACGAGGCTATGCTCTCAGCAATCCGCGAAAGCCCACAATGGAGCAAGAAGGGCCATTCTTGCCGCCGGCGCTATCTTGAAAATTTTACTCATGAAGAGTGGGCCTTGGCATTAAAAAAGGCTATATTGACAAGCCATCATCAGTAGCTCGTGGGTGTGTAACACTTCCAGATCGTTATGATCATAGAATAGAGGGGAAGGCGCTTACCATGACTTGACAGCAGGCTGGTCCACAGTCACAAAATCGAGCTTTGCGAACTAGCCGAGACCTAGCCCCGGGCCGGCCCTGCTTTGATGGGAGACAATTTACTAGTAGCGGTACTGGCATTGATTATTGGCCTTGCGGTCATTCTGCTAATTGTTTGGCTATTGATCCGCAATTGGATCAGGCAACAAGAGCACCGCCAGGAAAAGCTTTTACAATTAGCGCGGCAGGAATCTGAAGACCGTGCGCGCGAACTGCGAGAAGAAGCAGAGCGGCAGATCGAGCGACGTCGAAAAGAACTTGAAGAAGCTCTGGCGTGCCGTGAACGGCAGATCGAACAACGAGAACGTGAACTCGAAGCAGCTGAACTAAAACGCTCTGAACTGGCAGAAGCGCTCGAGAACAGGAGCTTGGCGCTGGACCGCAAGACAGATGAACTTGAAAAGAAGCGGCAAGCAGCAGAGCAGTTGGGACAACATTACCGCGAACGCTTGCAAAAGATTGCTTCGTTAACCGATCAGGAGGTTCGGGAAGCGCTGTTTGAACAGGTGAAGCGCGAGTGCGAGGATGAACTGCGCCAATACAAGCAAGAGGCGCTGCGACGGTCTGAAAGCGAAGTGGAGGAAGAGGCTCGTCGAATTCTGATCGATTGTATGCAGCGGCTTTCGGTGTTCCCTCAGCAAGACATCAGTGCGACGATTGTACCGATTCCCAGCGAAGACATGAAAGGCCGCATTATCGGCCGTGAAGGGCGCAACATTAAGTCGTTTGAATCATCAACAGGGACAACGCTCCTGATCGATGAAACGCCCGATAGCGTACTCATATCCTGTTTTGATCCGGTCCGCCGCGAAATCGCCCGAATTGCCTTGGAGAGTCTGATACGGGACGGCCGCATCCATCCCTCGAGCATCGAACAAGCGGTAGATCACGCCAGCGAAGAGATCAAAAAGAGCGTTACGGAGTATGCGGAGGACGCTCTTCGTCGCGTGAGACTGCATCAGGTGCATCCGGAAGTAGTGCAGCTCCTCGGTAAGCTTCGCTACAGGCTATCAAACAATCAGAACAGCTTGGATCATTCGGTGGAGGTGGCAAACCTCTGCGCTCTCATGGCGGCAGAGCTGGGCTTGGATACCGAGCTCGCAAAGCGTGCTGGACTATTCCACGATATTGGCAAAAGCCTGGATGCGGAGTACGAGGGCAGCCATGCGATCGCAGGGGCCAATATTCTGAAACGCGTGGGAGAGGACGATCGGGTCGTCAATGCTGTAGCAGCACATCACGAGGAAGAAGAAGCACAGTCGCCCTATGCAGCTCTACTAAAGATCGCCGACACCATTTCAGCCGTTCGTCCCGGGGCGCGTGCGGAAAGTATTGATTCCTACATTCAGCGAGTAAAGAAGCTTGAAGAACTGGCGAAATCGATGAAGGGCGTGACAGACGCCTTCGCGATTCAAGCAGGACGGGAAATTAGAGTTATCGTTTCTCCTGATGACCTGAGCGACGATGAATGCCGACAGATGGCGCGCAAGCTAAGGCGACGCGTTGAAGACGAGCTTCAGTATCCGGGTACGATTCGTATAACCGTAATTCGGGAAAGCCGCTTTTCGGAACAGGCCCGATGAGTGGCCTTTTATCAGCAGAGAGGCTTTTGACAGTCATTCAAGATGCCTAAAGCCCCGCAGAGTTATGAGAGTAACCGGTTTTTCGGCCGGCCGCTTGTTCTGCGTGAGAACTACCAAAGATTTATCTCAAGGACTGCTCGAGCGCGGACAGACTGGATCGGTCCGTTCTGCCTCTTGGTGTTGGCGACGACAGGCGTCTTCTTTATTTACTCTGCCCAGCGCCTCGCCGGCTCCCCATTTTGGCTCAAGCAGATCGTATGGATCGGTGTGGGAGCAGGGATATACACCACGGTAGCACGGATCGATTACCAAGCATGGTTGCGGCATGGCCATTGGGTTTACATCGCCAGTCTCGTGCTTTTGGGTCTGCTTTGGAGCCCGCTAGGCTTGATCAATGAAGGCTCACGGAGATGGCTCTCGATACCCGGGTTTTCTTTTCAGCCATCAGAATCCGCGAAGATTGGCGCCTTGATCATGGTATCAAGTGTGCTTGCCAGAAGTGATGTGGGCACGCTCAGACAATCCATGTGGGTGTTGTTCAAGGTCTTCCTCGCAGCAGGGATTCCTATAATCTTGATTCTGCTGCAACCGGATTTAGGTTCTGCATTGGTATTCGCTCCAATGATACTTTCACTCCTGTTCGTCTCAAGACTCTCGCCGCGATTTTTCATCGTTGTCACGGCGTTGTTTGTTGGAGCGCTGGGTGTTGTTGGGGCGGACATGTACCGCTATCATCAATTTTTAAAAGAAAACGACTATGACGCGCTCAAGGTACGGGGCCAATATGAGAAGACAAGCTGGCTTCCGCTGTACGATTATCAGCGGGAGCGGATCATGTCTTTCGTGGCCCCGGAAGCTGTAGACCCACGTGGCATAGGCGCAAGTTGGAACTATCGCCAATCGAAACAAGCGGTTGGCACCGGCGGACCGTATGGCAAAGGCTATACTCAGGGCGACCAGGCGCAGCTCGGTTACCTTCCCCGCTCGGTAGCGCATAATGACTTCATATTCGCCGTGCTGGCGGAAGAAATGGGATTTGTAGGCGCAGCACTTGTTACAGGCATCTTCGTGGTTCTCACGGCTAACACGCTGAGAATTGCGGGAAGGGCACGCGACCGTTTTGGCCTGTATCTGGCCACGGGCGTGAGCGTGATCTTCATGGTTCACATCTTCGTCAATATAGGGATGACGATCGGTATGATGCCTATAACAGGACTGCCACTGCCCTTTGTGAGCTATGGAGGGTCCTTCATGCTCAGTTGCTGTATCCTGCAAGGGCTAGTACAAAGTGTCTTTCGGCATCGAAGGGAGGTTGCTCGATGAGAGCTCCCCCACATTTCTACCTGCCTGGCGCGGCTGGAATATTTTTCCACGAGGGCTACTGCGAAGCTCTCACATCCGGCCGATTAGCCAATGAAATCTTCAGACACAACAGAATCATCACTTTCACCTGATCTCGAAGCAGATCTTCAAAGCCCTCCCAAGGAAGATACTTCCAAGGGAGTAAATACGAGCGAGCTGAACAAGCAGGCTGCGCAACGCGCCCGGCAGGGACCGGTCATGCAGCGCGTGCAACGCGCTATCCGGGAAGAAGACACGCCCTACCGCGAGATCATCATCAACAGTGAGCCATTGGAGAAGCGCGTTGCGCTTCTCGAGGATGGCGTGTTGGAAAAGTTTGATCTGGAGCGCGTAGGTGATGACCGCCTGGTGGGATCGATCTTCAAAGGGAAAATCCAGAATCTGGAACCGGGCCTTAAGGCAGCGTTTGTTGATATTGGTCTGCCCAAAAACGCATTCCTGCACTACTGGGACATTTTGCCTGCGGCCACCGACAACACGGTGGAAATTGTTCGCGACACCCGCTCTGAAGAACAAAAAAACCGCAAGAGCAAGGTAACTGTAAAAGACATCCCCAATCTGTACCCCATCGGTAGTGAGATTGTGGTGCAGATTACCAAAGGGCAAATTGGCACCAAGGGTCCGCGTGTAACGACAAACCTTGCGATCCCGGGTCGCTACCTAGTGTTAATGCCGTATGGCGGCCAGTGCGGAATATCCCGAAAGATCGAAAGCGACAAGGAACGGAAACGTCTCCGCGAGATCCTGCGAAAACTGAACATCCCGGAAGGCATGGGCGTGATCATTCGCACGGCGGGAGAGGGAAAGCGATGGACCTACTTTGTGCGCGATCTCGCGATCCTGCTGGATCAATGGGAAGAAATTAAATACCGAATGGATAATAGCGATGAGCCGAGCTGCCTGTACAAGGAGCCGGACATCATTGAAAGGACGGTGCGCGACTTCCTGACGGAGAACATCGATCGAGTCCTGATCGACAACGAAGAAGACTGCGGTCGCATGCAGGAGCTCGTAAGCCGGATCTCAAAGCGATCAAAGACAAAGATCGCGTTCTTCAGCGAGAGCATTCCGATTTTCGAGCGGTTCAACATCGAACGACAAATTGAACAGACCTTTCAGCGTAAGGTCCCACTGCCCAGTGGCGGCGAGGTTGTGATTGAAGAAACAGAGGCTTTGGTGGCCTGCGACGTCAACACTGGTAGCCATAAACAGAAGGGCGATCAAAACGGATTCATCCTTCAGGTTAATCTCGAGGCAGCCAAAGAAATCGCCCGCCAGATTCGCCTGCGCAATATCGGAGGCTTAATCATCATCGACTTCATCGACATGAAATCGATGAAGGATCGCCGCCAGGTGCACAAAGTGATGAAGCAGGAGATGGAGCGAGACAAAGCCAAGTGCCATCTACTGCCCATCTCCCAGCTCGGCATCATGCAGATGACGCGTCAGCGGCACAAGGAGAGCACGTCGAGCGGTATTTATACAGGCTGTCCCTACTGCCAGGGCCGTGGCATTGTAAAGAGCCCTCGGACGATGAGCGTGGAGATCCAGCGCAGGCTCGTAAGCGTGATACGCCGACTGCGCGCAATGCGACAGGACCATAACCGCAAGTTGTCGCTCAGAATCTTCTGCCACCCCCATGCCTTGGAACGTCTTCGCCTGGAAGATGAGCGCCTGCTTATCGAGATTGAGGACCTCTACAACGTATCACTGGCATTCCGTTCGGATCCGTCCTACCACGTGGAGAACTTCAAGATCGTGAATGCGGAATCCGGACAAGAACTGCGCTAGATCGCGACCGACGTTGCTGGAATGTTTCCTGCGGCGAACCGGACCTGATGCGTAAGTCGATTTTTATCCTAATTAGCGCCGTTATAGGCGCTATTTCTGCGTACGCTGACGTCAAGGTCGGCTGGAAGTCGCCTGATGCCTACAGGGATATACGGGTGAACGACATGAGTCCGGAGCGGAGCCTGAACCTGATAAGGGAACGGCTTGGCGCGCATATTGATGAGCAGGCCCAACGGTATATTCCCGAGGGATCAACCTTGAGAATACGAGTAGTGGATCTGGACCTGGCCGGCGAGATCGAGCCTTGGTGGGGTCCACAGTTTGATAGCGTCCGTATTATACGTAGCATCTATCCCCCCAGTATAGAGCTTGAGTATACACTGGAGGATGGCGAAGGGCGCACATTGAAGGAAGGACGTGAGAGAATTACCGACTTGAACTTCGACTTCGGAGTAAACCGGCGCTCACTCGATCGCTTCGAGTACGAGAAGGAGATGCTGAGTTCGTGGCTCAGGCGTACATTCCGCGATGATGACTAGGATGCCTAAAGCTCGATCGCTCCCCTACTCGATAATCGGGGCGGGCGTCGCGATATAAGCGTCTCGTTCCGGACTCCACCGGTAAAACTGTCCATTCACCTCATAAACGGGCGCACCATTGACGTAATGCGTACGATACCCGGATGGAAGATACTCCAGTGGGGCAACAGGCTCTGATCGATCGGAAGGAGACTCTATGACGGTCTGTTCCACTTGCCGAACGTTCAAGCTCGCAGAGCTGACTGCTTGACGAACTGCTTCACGCGTCTCAGCAGCAGTTGGACCGGTGTCTTGTACGATGCTAGCCGGATTAATTACAATATAACCTGAAGGCGCCGGCGCGTAGTAGACATCGTTGAAATAATAGTAGACACGCTGACCAACATAGACCCTCTGGCAACCTATCGGTAAACGAGTCACAATTGTCCCGTATCGTGGACCATAATACCGTTGGGAATGGATTACCACAGACGAGCCATAGCGTGGATAGTGGTAGTGTGAGCCCAAAGAGAGTGATAGGCTCGTGCCTGAATTCCGAAATCGATACCTATCGGGATGATGGTGACGACCGTGATCCAGATGGAAGTGACGTCCATGATCATGGCGGTTATCACGCCAATGGGAATTATAGCGACGCCTATCATCACGGTCCCGATCCCCTGCCAGAAGAGGCGCTGCGCCCGTTCCAACAGCAAGTAAAGCGACGAAAACGATCGGGATAATGCGCCGAGGGGACTTCATCACCCTACTCTAGACAGCGCACACGATAAAAGGAGCCAAAAAAACTACCGTGGCCCCATCTATTAGGGCTGGGAAGAAGCAACAGCCTTGCCTCTCAGGCCTTGGGCAAGGTTCTCATTGATATTAACGAGCACATCCAGCTTTCGTGGATCGGGGGCAGCCATGACGTCCAGAGTAGTTTTGCGAACAAAGATACTCAAGCTTAGCAGGTCTTGCCTCAGCTCTCTCGGGAGTGCGCTTTCCGGACTCTGCCAGTCCAGATTGAAGATGTCCCATACGCGTTGATTGAAACGCAGGGCGGCATCCAGGTCGCGATCGAACTGATCCGGCTTCCAATTTTCCTGGCAGCGACGGAGTTGGATTGCTCCCTTCTCTAGCACTGAAGCTTCGATCTCGCGACCAGAGACCGTTTGCTTTCGAACTTTCTCGTAGGCTTTAAGCGGATTGTTGGGCATGGCGGATCAGCTTCCTCTCGTAGTCGATGAGCTCGCGGGTCAACTTCAGCGCTGTGTAGTATTTCTCCACGAGAATACTTTCGCTGATTCTGCTCACGAGCTCGATAGTGCTGGGAGATGCCGAAACCAAAGTTCGGACGTGCTTCCAATAGAGCTGATGAAGCTCCTTGATATTGTCCGGAGCAAAATACATCAGCTGGATGACAAAGTAGATTTTCTCACAAATGCTCCGCGCATCTTTCTCCATGATCAGGTCCTTCTCCCTGAGGAGCGGAACCTTGTTTTCCACGTAGATGTGGGCAGGCGCATCGCCATTTGTGATCAAGGCGCCAGCAATAAGCACCTTCTCATGCGGCTTTAGCTTGAGCTTTAAGGGCACGACTTGAAAAATTTGTTGAAGATCCTTCTACTGCGCGGCCATCAGCTGCCTGCTCATGTTACTTTCCATGACCGACAGCACTCGCACGCGAGTATCGCAAAGGCGAATAAAGTTGAACAAGGCTTTGGCGATTGTCTCTACACTTTGAGCCAAAGAGGCAGGTACTCCATTGGGGCTAGGTAAAATTCCGCTTAGTTCCAAAGCTCGTGAACGTCCAGTCTGGATCTCAGCAAGGAGATCCTTGATCGCCTGCAGCCGGATGGCCGGAGGCATGTCGACAGTCCGTGCGAACCTATCGACTGCAAGAGAAGCAGACTCAGCAATCTGAAGCGTCTCAGCAGCAACTCGTTCAAACACATATCGAAGGCAACTCATGTAGACGGCGCTAATTATAGTTAAGTTAGCTCAATAGACGGAGAACACCCTGCGTCTGCTGGTTTGAGAGAGATAACGCCTGAACGCCCAACTGCTGAGAAGTCTGGAGAGCCAGGAGATTAGCGGCCTCCTCATTCAGATCTGCAAGCGTCAGCTTGTCTGCGCCGCCTTCCAGAGTTGAAACAAACTGCTGTGTATAATCCTCTCGAAGAGTGATCGTATTCTGGTCAAACGACAGCAGCTTTGAGCGTGTCTTGAGCATCTCGCTGACTTTATCGATGCTGTTAAGCATCCCGGTGAGGTCCTCCCTAAAATTATCGGAGCCCCAGTCAACTTCGTGGCCTGTAGCACCAGTGTTCGTCGTCCCAAATGCCTTGATGCCAATATAGGACGTGGGATCCTCCACCGAGTTCAGCGCGAAAGCATATTGGCCAATTTCAGCATCATTAGCCTCCCAGTTGGCCGGCACATCGGCAGCTGTCAGTGCTGGTATGTTGCCGTCAGCATCTGTTCTTGCTGCACCAGCGATATGGAAGCCCTGGACCGTAAAAGTGGAATCGTTGTATCCTTGGCCCAGCTGAACATCGATCTTTTGATCGGCAACAAGAAGATTCACGCCACCGTAGCCGCTGTCCTCTGCCAAGCTTTTCAGCTGCAGCAAAAGGTCATTAAACTTCTTCCCCAAGGACTGCCTTGTAGCGGCATCATCCTCGCTGGTCGTGAGGGCGTTCTCAACAATCGACTTCATATTGCTGAGGACACTTCTTATCGCAGTGACCCCGCCATCAGCAGCTTTGATTGCCTGAACCGCCTGACCCATGCCATCAAGGCGCCCTTCCAGGTCGCGGGCATGGTCGTATAAGCGAACGGCCGCGTAATACGCCGCCGGATCATCTGTTGGCTTGTTGACCTTCTTACCAGTCGTAAGCCGCTCCTGAACTTGCTCGAAGAGCTTCTGGGAGTTCTGAAGACTCAACAGGCTGGTCTTCATTCCGAGGGTCAAGGGTATATTTGACATCTTCTAGCTCTTTCCCTGTGCCACTCCTTTTCTGGGAGAGGCGTGAAACATTCTTTTTCAGTGGATTTTCTTTCCGGCAGTCGTATCAGCTATTGCCGTGCCAACATGATTCCACTATTTATTTTCATGTTGATGACCACCCACTTCTGGGTTACAAATAATTTAGAAGTGAGATCTTATTTATCGAGGCCAAGCTTTGCAGGGCCGCTTGATACGCTTTCTGAGAGTTTAACAGGTTTACAACGACCTCTGTCGTGTCCACAGCGAGGACTTCCGTCTCACGTTGATCCAAAGCGGAATATTTTGCCGCGTCTCTCGCTTTAAGGGAACTCATGCGGGTTAACTTGAAGGAAAACTCTCCTGCTCCCTCTATCAGGGAATCTTCACTGGAATAGAGCCTGGGAACGACTTCATTGATTTGCAGCTCATCTCCAGAAGCCAGTGCGCCATGGAGCGCTTGAAGATTCTCAATGAAATTTCTAACGGCGCCCACCGTTTCCGCAGACGCGTATGGCGAGACTGTGGTTGAGCCCGCGACCTCGAAGGAAGGACCATCTCCCTGGCCATCATAAATGAGCTCACCCGTTGAATCGTCGATGGTGAAGGGACGAATCCCAGTCTCACTTCCAGCAAAGATATACTCGTCCCTATGGCGGGTATTCGCAATCGAGAGAGCATCGTCTATCAGCTGACTGACTCTACTGGCGCCCGTCTGATTCCTCATCGAAGCGTCACTCGCCACCGACAGCGCCTGATCAGCGATCGACTTCAAATAGTCCATGGCCTGGAGCCCAGTATTGGCAATGCCTTCTGCAACGACGGTATTGTTACGAAGCTGAGCAAGCGACTCCCGCTCGATACGTGAAGTCAGAAGCTCTCGTGCTGCGATGGGGTTCTCTTCAACGCGGTTGAACTTGCGTCCCGAAACGAGTTGTTCCTGCTGTGCATTCTGGCTCTTCTGGAGCATCTGCAACTGAGGAAGAGTCTGGTATAGTGTGGAGATCTGAGCAGTTCTCATTTAGCAGAAGGAAGGGAAGTAACTTGAGAAGGTTGCTGGAACTAGACGCCCAACCGGGTGGTTACTAACTCGAGCATCGAATTGAGTGCGTTGACGACTCGGGCACTGGCTTGAAAGGCATTCTGGAATCGCATCATGTTACTGAGTTCCTCGTCCATCGATACTCCAGAAACTTCTGCCCTTTGCCCGAGGATGAGATTCTTTACGAGAGTCTGGTGCTCCTGCTTTTCAATGACGTCTGCGAGCGCACTGGCCTTTTCCGTAGCCAGGGAAATCGCGAAATCAGAAATGGCGCCGTCTAATTGGTCACCATTCTGCACGGCGAAACGTGAATCAGCCAGCGACGCGATTGAATAAGCCACACCGTTTCGACCGTCTATTGTCGAAGCACTTTCGAGAGCAACTGTGATTGTTGCTGCAGAATTCCCAGCAAAGAAATCACTCCCCGCGCCGTCAGGATTATAGACTGAGTTTACGGAGTCTATAAGCTGGACAGAAAGACTATCCAATTGTCCTCGGAACGCCTGAATCTCTGAGCCGGCGGTTCCTCCAGCTGCGAGGACAGATAAAGATCCTTTCTCAGGCATGAAGACTTCGGAGACACCCTCTCTCGACGCCATTAGTCCGTCATCAGTGGCAGCGATCCTAGAGGGACCCTGAGCGTCGAGCAAAGTGGCCTCCGCGCCGGGCGCGCCAGACATGACCATCACGCGGCCATCGGGTTGCTGCTCGTACCTCAAATCCAGAATTTGCCCCAGTTCTTCGAGAGCCTGTTGTCGGAGGTCACGCAGTTCGTTAGCTACGTTGCCCTTGCGGCTCTCTACCCGTACAATCTGATCATTGAGCGAGGCAAGTTTCTCAAGTAACGCATTAGCCTGTTTGACCTCGCCATCCAAAAGCCGTGCGTTATCCGTGGCAATTTTGTCTAGATCCTGAGCGGCATTGTTTAGTCTATCGGCCAGGTTCTGTGCCCGGACAAACGTCTCTTGCTTAAGAACCGGATCATTTGGCGCCGTCGATAGGCTCTCCCATGCGTTAAAGAACGAGCTCAAGTCCCCGCTTAACCCGCTGGATGTTCCCGTGGCAGAGTCGAGACTGGCTCCCATACTACCATCTATCCCCTCGCCAAGAATGGCGTTAAGCCGCTCATAAAGAGCTTTCAGGGCCTCGAGCCGACCACCATCGCCAGCTTCCGAGACGATGTTCCGATCCAGGATAGAATCGCGAAGTTGCTGAACAACTGTTTGCTCATAAGTCATGCCTCCCGGACCTGCAATGGCCTCGGTTACCACTCGCTGCCGGGCATAACCGGGGTTGTTGACATTAGCCAGATTGCGTCCGGTGACTTGGAGCGCCTTGGAATGCACCGAAAGCGCCTGCGTATTGTTGATCAATCCCCCAATGAGTCCTGACATGGCTTAAACTGAGGTGCGAATTACACTTCCGCTCAGGGCGGAAGGCTTTTTCAAGTTACCGGAACGGGTGTAGGACCGTCTTTCACCGGAAGGTTCAAAATTCTCCAGAAGCTCCTTGCCTAAAGCCTGCGCCCTCTTGAGCAAGCGCTCATTCTGGCGGCTCCGACGCTGAAGCTTCTCGCGTAAGGATGATCCCTCTTCCTGCAACGCCACGAAAAGCGCCTGCATAGACGGCGGAGCGAGTCTGATCAAAGACTCAGGCCCATCTCCTTGATGGCCCAAATCAGTAAGCATTTTCTCACTCAGCAGCGTACGCTGCGCGGCGCGGCTGGAAACGGTGACAGCCTGGTCCTCAATAGACTGGCTCACCTCGTTAAGGCTATCGACAGAGCGACTCAGGATGGCCTGCTGTTGCGAATTCAACAGACTCAGCAACCACGCACACTCACGCAGCTCTTCTCGCATCGCCTCCGCGAGCCTATCCCAGTCATTGTTGTTCCTTACTGTGCTCATTTCTTCCAGCTGCCCAGCACTTTGGCAGAGCCAGAAGAATAGCAAACAAAACGCCAATATTCACAAGATGTTGTACTGGAACGGAATATAAAGACGCCAAAGAAACCGACGAAGAGAAGCGGAAAAACCTGCCGCAAACCAATCTCTTTCAGGCAGCGCTATCGGAAGCAGGCACATCAAGTAAACTCAGTCCCACTGAGTCCGCCAGCAAGAGACCGCGACGCGTGAGCCGCAAATTACCATCTTCCTCCGTCGCCAAGCCCTCTGCGCAAAGCGAAGCAAGCAATTCTTGGCAGCCCTTCCAGTTGAATGACGGGAAACGAGACTGAAGATTGTCCAGACTGACCCCTCGTGTCATGCGCAGGCCGAATATAAGGGCATCTGTCGCCAAGGTTGTATCATCCAGGCTCACTTGGTCAATCCGAGCCAACTGGGATGATTTAATACCAGCGAGCCATTGGTCGAGGTCTGGAACATTGGTCCACCTCTTCATCCCCGCTTGGCTTGACGCTGAAGGACCAAAGCCAATCCACTCCTGCATTCTCCAAGTGTTGATGTTGTGCAGGCAGGCCGAGCCCGGCTTCGCGAAATTGGATACTTCGTATTGGCCGTAGCCAGTTGTTTCGAGAAAATCCCAAACTGCCTCATAGAACTCGGCTTCGTCCGTCTCGGTCTTCTTTGATACTTGCCCCCTGGTGAGGCGCACCCAAAGTGCTGTGTCTTCCTCAAATGTGAGACAGTATGTGCTGATATGGCTCGGGCAGAGGGATACAGCCGCTTGCAGATCCTGAAGAGACTGTTCAACTGACTGCCCCGGCAGTGCAAACATCAGATCAAGGTTCAGGTTTGTAAATCCGGCGGCGAATACCTGTTCCACGGCTTCTTGAACTTGTCGCACCGTGTGCAGACGCCCCAGAGATTCCAACAATCGCTCATCGAACGACTGAACTCCCATGGAAATGCGGGTTACCCCAAGATCCTTGAGAGCTTTGAGTTTATCCGCTTTCACCGTGGAGGGCGCCATCTCCACCGTCCACTCGATTGGTCGCTGCGTAAGCCTATTTAACAATGCTGAGCCCAATTGCTCCAAATCGCGTGCAGGCAAGAGTCCGGGCGTTCCCCCACCCCAAAACACAGTGACTTCATCATGCAGTGGAAGCTGTTGAAGCTCCAGCTCGCGCTCCATCCCAAGAAGATAACGCTCAAGGTCGCCGCGGCGCGGAGGCTCCTGATAGAACGCGCAGAAATCACAGGCCCGAGCGCAGAAAGGGACGTGCATGTAGATGCCAAGCTGCTTACTTTTCTCCATGTTACGCAACTAGAGCGAGCGAGGCATCAGCTGCTGAACTTCCTGTTGCGCCCGCTGTGCTTCAGACCGTTGAAAGCGATCACCAATGGGCATGGAAACAGCAAGATCAATCCTGGGAATGATCACTGCGCGATTATTGTCGATCATAAACCCGATTACAGCGCCGCTTCTGGAGAAAACAAAATCGCCGCGGGACGGATTGAATGCTCCACCAAATAAACTACTGAAAGTCCCTCCCTTCATCTCGAGGTAGCGAGGGTCTGATGTATTGAGAGTGAACTCCGCTTCCCCGTAACGTTCTCCAGAGGCCTGAATCACCACAGCAGTCTCAAATCGCAGCGGCTCTTCGGAAAGTGAGAATGTCTGTATCCCTGCCTCTCTTACATATTGAGGCGGCAGCCGCACGGCAATGATACGAGGATCTTCGCGAAGGAAGCTTACAGAGGTGATTCCTAGATTTTGACTAACCTGAATTTGCCCATGAACCTCTAACAGATTGCCAAGTCTGTTGGGCCGAAAAGGCGTCTCAGAGGCCTCGAAAAGGGCGTATAGAACCCCATCTGAACCGGCGACAATAATACTATTGGTCTTGGTATCAGATGAAATGGGCCCGAGCAGCCCCTGTGAACGCTCTTTGAAGGCTGCCGGGACCCTGTTCTTTCTGAAGTTGCTGTAGATCGCATTAACTGAAAGAGGCGTGGACTTTTCGATCTGAGTTGTGATCTGTTGCCCCACCTGCTGGGTAGCTTGCGCCAGTTCCCCCACATTGCGCGAGAGTTGCTCTGCTTGTTGCTGTACCGCCTGTTTCTCAACTCGCAAGGCCTCTACCTCGCCGAGCAAACGCTCCTGCGCCACTTGCGCCGACTCAAGTCTGGTGGCCAGAATAGCCCGTTCACGGGCAAGCTCTTCGCGCTGCCGTTGAAGTGCTTCCCGTTCCTCACGGGTGAGAGCCAATTCCTGCTCACGCTGTTGCAGTTGCTCCTGTAGGAGGCGCTGTCGCTCCTGGGTCGCGGCCAGCGTCTCGCGCAACTGGATTTGATCAGCCGCCGCAGCCTGGAGCTGTGACTGCGTCTGTTCCATCCGGGATGCCAACCGTTCTCGATCCGCAGCGAGTTGATCGCGCAACTCCTGTAATCGCTGCTGTTGGGCAAGCAGCTCTTCCTTTGTCATCTCAAGCTGCGAGACCCTAGACTCCCGTTCTTCAATAAGAGATGCCTGGTCAGAAATCTGTTGTTGGAGTTGCTGCTTGGCCAGCGCCTCGCTTTCAAGCGACAATCGCAGTACCTCGACCAGATCTGCCTGAGATGCCTCCTGGACCACCTCACGCTTTGGCTCAGGCGCTTCTTCCTCCGGAGGCGGCTGATCGAACCGCACCAGCGCCAGAAGGCTTAGAAGCAGGAAGTCGCAAATAATGATGAGGACAGATCGATTCATCGAATTATCCTGATTACGCTGACTGCTCCAGGATCAGCTGCCTTCGGAAGGCCCTTACATGTAAGATCTTTAGGGCGGCTGAGAAGAGGATGCCAAACAATGTGGAGGAGTAGGCCGCGACCAAGCTAACCTGTGCAATGTTCATCGCCAGGAGAATCAGCGATGCAACGGTTCCCCCAAGGCCAAGGTAAAGCCCAAGGTCAAACAGGTTTTCCTCATTCTCCAACAAGACAATCTTGGTCTGAGGCTCCAGCTTCTGCCGCCGTATTTGGTTCAACTTTAGCAGACCGAGGATATAGACCATCATCTGCAGGAAAAAGAAGAACAGCAGAACAATTACAGTTGCCTGATCAATCATGGTGGGGGTGATGGTTTGAGATTCCAGAGATTCATGCGGAAGCGATTTGAAATCGAGCGCCAATTCGGCTGCTTCCCTTTTACCAAATTCGAGTAAAGCGGGCTCAATCAGCATGGAAAGAACTGCAGTAAAGGCTATTGCTGCAGCAGCATTACCCGCCGCCTTTAGTGTCCAATATTTTCTTACGTTGGGCACCAGCCCTATCATGTGACCAATTCTTCCAAAAGATAGAGCCAACGACAGACCTGCCATAAGCAGGAGGACAATCTTGAGATTCAGCGCCAGCGTTGGATGTTCCAGCGTCAGGGCCAAAAGGAAGCGGTCCTGAATCCACCCCAATGGCCTGTCTAACCATTGGATAATCCCCGGGGCGTAATAGAGCTGCTTATCCGATTCAAACAACAGAGACAATGCACCTTGCCCATGTAGAAGCGCCAGAGCAATGGCCTCACGCCCTTCGTCGCCGTGTTCTTCGAGATACGCATCGACCTGGGCAAAATCATTGATCAAGAGTGTAGCCGCGTAAACCTGTGGAAACGACTTGGGATCAACCGATAGTCGTTGTCCGGCCGCGATAAACTCATCTACCGAATCGATGCGCCGAATAAGTTCGGAGATCTGAACCCAATCCATACGACGGCCAATGGAAATCACCGCCATTAGGAAGGTCTCCAACTGCTCGTGTTGCTGACGGTTATCGTTAAACGAGTCCTCCAGCAGCGCTTGCAGCTCACGCCGTAAAGGACTTCCAAAAACATCTGCTTGAACAAGCAATGCAGTTGTAAGTAGTGCTGAATCGAGAGGATGGCCGGCAGGACTTGAAACTGGGAGGAAATGCATCCATCCCGTCAGCGAACGCGCCTCCAGGAGACGTTGAACGGTAGCGTTCGCTGAACTCTGCAAGTAGCCCGTCAAGACTTCCCGGTGACGTGCAGGCAACAGCATTTCAACAACGTTCTTCTCGTATTCTGTTCCAGTCGGTGGATTGATAAGCCGAAGATATGCCTCGTAGTAGGGGGCAGGCCCCCCGCTGTGCCAATAGAGGGGATGTTCTTCGAGAAGCCTACGCATGCGCATGCGCTCGGTCTCGGTGATTTGCAGGCGTGGATCAGCCTGCCAAAGTAGTCTCACAGGCCCCACCTGGGCAGTCTCGATGTAGTCGATTGTAAGCGATTGTATGGATGGTGTTCCCTCGGCAGCACGCTCCAGCAAAGCTGGCGAAATCGCTTTGAAGTGCACAGGAATGCTCACACCGAGCCAAGCCAACACGATTGCCAGCATGAAGAAGATCACTGACTCTATTGTCTGGCTAAACTT
This sequence comes from uncultured Puniceicoccaceae bacterium, assembly GCA_964430955.1. Classification (GTDB taxonomy): domain Bacteria; phylum Verrucomicrobiota; class Verrucomicrobiia; order Opitutales; family Oceanipulchritudinaceae; genus CAYSHY01. The sequence goes on from CAYSHY010000005.1 coordinate 56,321, forward strand.
CAGCATCCTTTAATCAAGCATACCATGCATGTTATTAGGCGAAAACCAATTCGGAAATATGCCGTTCAGGGTGCGCTCCTTGCATGTTGACCGTGCGATGCATGCAAATACATTCGTTGGGACTCATGGCATTGCGTGTAACACAATATGACGAGCCCATCCTCCGGAAAAAGGGGAAGCGCGTTGAGAATTTTGACGCTGATCTGCGAACCCTCGCAGATGAGATGGTCCAGACCATGCACGAGTATGAAGGGGCTGGGTTGGCTGCGCAGCAGGTCGGCAAAGATCTACAATTGTTTGTAGTGGATATAAGCTGGCATCCGGAACTCAATGAGATGCCATGCATGATTGATGGCCGTAAACCGCGACTGGACCTGATGATGCCAATGGTTTTCGTAAACGCAGAGGTTGAGACCTTGCCGGGAGATCGAATTCTCGCTGAAGAAGGTTGCCTTTCGTTTCCTGACATTCGCGGCGAAGTTCCACGTGCAGAAGCAATTCGCTGCCGCTATCATGATATCGACGGCGCATCCCATGTCATGGAATGTGCGGACTGGCTTGCTCGGGTAATCCAGCATGAGTACGACCACACGCAGGGAGTGCTCTTCATCGACCGTATGAACTCACGCCAGTTGAAGAAGCTCGATTCACGCCTCCGGCAACTCAAGCACAACACCCGGGATACTCTGGCGGAAAAGTCCCGGCAAAACTAAATAATAGAATTACACAGGTGGAACAACATTCCCTGAGCAGCGCCCAGCGAAAGAAACTGCGTGGGCTCGCGATGAATCTTCAACCGGCGGCAATTGTCGGAAAGAGCGGTTTGACAGAGACCTTAATCAAGGAAGTCGATCTTGCGCTGAGAAAGCGAGAGCTCGTCAAGATACGTTTCTCCGGCATGGACCGGGATCAGCGTGATGCCTTGATCTCGGAATTGGCGGATAAGGTAGGCGCTGCACTTTGCGGTTCTGTAGGCGCAACAGCCAGCTACTATCGGCCCAGCTCCGAGGCGGAAGATCCGATCCCCGTTTGAACAATTATCTGCCCTTATGGTCTCTTGGCAGATCTACAGAGAGCATGAATCTTCCAGCACCCATCATTGAAGGCCAGCCATGGACCGCCCTTGCACCGATGCAAGACGTCACAGATCTGCCCTTCATGCGCGCAATTGGAAAACTCGGGGCACCCGATTACTTTTTCACCGAGTTTTTCCGGGTGCACTCCCATTCCCGACTCGAGACTCATATTGTCGAATCCATTGAAAAGCATGGCACCGGGCGGCCAGTTTTTGCGCAGTTAATCGGTGAGAATCTCGATGACTTGCGGCGGACAATTCTGGATCTGACTCCCTACCCCATCGCAGGAATTGACCTGAACATGGGCTGTCCCGCTCCCAAGGTCTATAAGAAGAACGTGGGCGGCGGGTTGCTGAGGGAGCCAGTCAAGGTCGATGAAATCCTTGGGGTAATGCGTGAAGCCAGTCCGGGGCTGTTCACTGTAAAGATGCGCATCGGCTTTGAGGATGCTGCAAATTTCGACGCGATACTCGAGCTGATCAACAAGCACCGGGTGGACTTGCTGAGCTTGCATGCGCGAACAGTCCGGGAGATGTACCGCGGGGAACCCCATTACGACTTCATCAAGCGTGCAGTGGAGAAGGTGTCATGTCCTGTTCTTGCGAACGGCAATGTCACGTCGGCCACCAAGGCCCGGGCAGTTCTGGACTATACAGGGGCAAGAGGCGTGATGATTGGACGATCGGCGATCCGTAATCCCTGGATCTTTAGGCAATGCAGGGAACTATTTGGCGACGCTCCTGTATTTGAGCCCCGCTTAGCCGACGTGCGACGCTATATCGACATACTGTGGGAAGCCACGTCCAGGCCCGGCTTGCCGGAGCAAAACCAGGTTTCACGCATGAAAAAGCTCTTGAACTTTGTCGGGCAGGGAGTGGACGCAGAAGGACTGTATTTGAAGGCAATGCGACGCACGCAGACCTATAAGGAACTGATGGATGTCTGCGACGAGTTCATGGTGAATGGCGGGCGGGATTCGCAACCATTCGCGGATGAACCGTATGAGGGCGTAATCGCAAGACCGAACGCCGAGGGACCAGCGGCGGGGGGAAAGCTAATACCTTGTGGGCTGTAGCTGGCCGTGCTCGGGTTAACAAAAAGGCCGGCTGATGTAGGTCAACCGGCTTTCTTGAAAAGTTGGTTTTGTGGTGGGCTAGGCCTTCTGAACCTTGCCCGCCTTCAGGGCCTTTACGGAGACCCATATGCGCTTTACCTGACCATTAGGCAGGCGCACACGGACGCGCTGAACGTTTGGGCGAAACGTGCGCTTTACGACCTTGGTAATGGAGGTACCAATACCGCCGCTCTTCTTCGTGAGACCCTTGCGGTGAATTACACTGCCGCTCACTGGGCGCTTTCCGGTTACTGCACAAATCCTGGACATTTGAAAATTCTCCTGATGAAAAGCGGTTTAACCTACAGTCTTGTTCTGTTCAGGCAAGCGTTTTTCTGATGCATGAACGGATTAACGTCTTAAATGGCGGCTACGGCGCCTTTTCTGTCCAATAATCTAGTTACAGAACTGATACTCGTAGCGCCTAAATCAAGCTCTCACTAAGCCTGTGCTTCTGGAGGCGAACCCGCTTCCAGATAGCGGATGCGGCGGTGTTTCTGGGGGAGTTGGAGGGTCACGACAGTCCCCTTACCCTTGCGGCTATCAATACCTATCTGACCGCCGTGGTCTTGCATGATGCGCTGAACGACCATCATTCCCAATCCCGTTCCCGAACGTTTCGTGGTGAAATACGGCTGAAATACGTTCGCTAAATCCTGCTCGTCGATCCCCTCTCCAGTATCTCCAATTTGAACATAGACAAAGGCATCGTCACTGCGGCCACGAATGCGAATGCGCCCTCCGCTGGCGGTAGCTTCGCGTGCATTCTTTAGAACATTGAAGAACACCTGCTTCAGTTGATTCCGATCGCCCCGGACTACCGGTAACTTGTCCTCGAGTTCCACATCGACCTGGAGGCCGGCGTCCGCCAATTCTTGACCAAGAAACTCCAGAGCTTCCTCAAGGACTTCAATCAAATCGAGATCGGCGAAGTTGGGTTCCTGTGGTCGCACAGCCTCAAGAAAATGTCGGATAATGCCATCAAGCCGCTCCACTTCGCGCGCACAAATATCCAGATTCCGGGTCAGTTTTTCCCTGGGAGCGCCGTTAGGAATCTTCGCCAGCTGCCGTCGCATTAGAGCGAGATGGATGGTGAGTGAGTTGAGAGGATTTCCCAATTCGTGTGCAACACCAGCGGCGAGATGGATTATGCTCGAAACCTTTTCGTGCTCTATCCGTTTTCGGGTGGAGTCTTTCTCTTCGGTTACATCTGAGACAATGACAGCGTAACGATCTGCCCCAGCCTCTTCGCCGTCTCCATGGGAATCCTCCAGCTGGAATGGAACGATATATACACGAAGGATCCGATAATCAGGATAGGTAACCTCCACTTCCCGTGAGATACCCGCCAACTCCTGAAGATCGCCATCGTTTGTGAGTCTCAGCGTACGCGCGAGTTCGGGCACACGTTCCCAGAGGTAGGAATCGCCGACGTCCTTGAGCGAAAATCCCAACAGGCGAGCCGCAGCAGCATTGGCGTACTCAATGATTCCACCTCGGCCTATGACCAAGGTCCCCTCGCGGATGGTGTTGAACACCGTCTCAAGCAAGCGGCGTTCGCGCGCGAGACGCTGCACCAGAATGGTCAGATTGGTAGGATCCAGATCATCCAGGCGGCCCAACACATTATCGAGAGGACTTCCTTTGCGAGTCGCAGCCATTATAAGCCATAAGGTAATGCACCGCAGCCATGGCGCCAGCGTAATTTGGTGGAAGAGAAGACGGATGAAAAATGTACGGCAGCGACCTTCGTGCAGAGGATACAAAGGAAGCGAAGGCAGTAAGGATCGAAATTCACTTTGACAAAGATGAGGACCGTTCACACACGTGTTGGTTGTGAACGAGAGTGAGCAGCCGGAATTGCCGTCGAGGGTAGCTTCAACGGAAGCGCTTGCCCAATATTTGGGTCTCTCACGATGGACAGTTTCGCGGGTGTTAAACGGGCGACCCGGCGTAAAGGAGGAGACCCGGCGCCGGGTCCTGGAGGCCATGAAGGAGTTGCACTTCGAGCCCAGCCCCATGGCCCGCGGTCTTCGAGGCTCACCGACATGGCTTGTAGGCGTCTGCTATCAAGAGCTGGAGTCGCCGGCACTTGTTCAAAAGATTAGCATTCTCCAACGGCAACTACGCCAAGCGGGATATCGCAGCATTCTTGAGGTGACTGGAGGAGAACCAGATCTGGAGATCCAGGTTGTGCGACATTTTCTCTCAATGAAGGCTGACGGGATTGTCCTTGTAGCGTCGACACTCCGACCTGAAAGCATCACTTCCGAGGATCTGGTTAAGGCTCCAACAGCGGTGGTTGCTGTTGATCCGATCCATGACCTGCCGTTCCCCCAGGTAAATCTGGACCGGAGGAAGGCAATGCAACTGGAGCTCGAGCACCTGTATAGCCTCGGACACAGATCGATCGGATTAATGGGGTTCTCTGACGACGCTCCTTACGCCAAGGACAGATTAGAAGGCATTATTGCGGCTGCGAGAAGCCTCGGAGCGCCAGTGGAAAACCTTCACCGGATATGGCTCCCCGGAGAGCAGCATCACGACTACACCTATGGCATGCGACTCGCGCAAAAGGTGCTTTCAATGACAAATCCTCCCACGGGGTTGATTGCCCTTAGCGACAGGATTGCCATCGGCATGATTCACCAATTGAGGATCTCTGGGTTTCGGGTTCCAAGGGACTTTTCAGTCATCGGCTTTGATAATCTGAAGGTTGACGCATACTTGAACCCCGGCCTTACGACCATCGATCAAGAGATTGAGCATATGATGCAGTCGACCGTTGAGTTGCTCCTGGCGTCGATCGAGGAAACGCCACAAATGAATACCCCGGATATGCGGGTGATCATATCCCCTTCACTGATCGTGCGCGAGTCGACCGGAGAAGCCCCAAACACAGGCGCGTAAGGGCAGACACTTGACAAATCCCACACGTGTGTGATTCTCGCAACCATGCGGCGTCCCCAAAAGGAATCCAGAATAAGAGCCGCGGCGGAACGGAACGATTACCGACTGCCGACGGGGATCGTCGGCTACATTCCTGAAACGGTCTCAACGTTGACTGGAGGCGCCATATGAGCCGTAACGATGAAGCTTTTGTAGTGCCGGAGGCATGGCACGACGAGCTTGTACGGACCGCCTATTTGAGGAGAGGCTACACTGAAAGCGAAGCCCGGTGTGCAGCTGAATTTGCAGCAAGCGCGGCGCGTCATGGAATAAAGACACACAACGCTATCAAAGCGCTTCACCTGGACAAACTCTTCGGGAGCGGCTCCCAAGGATGCCGCCCCGGCGCAGAGATCGAGAAAATACACTGCAGGTTTCCCGGTTCGGAGATATGGAACGCAAACCGAAAGCTGGGGCAGGCAACCGCCATAGAGGCAATTGATCGGTGCATTGAGTTGGCAGAGAATTATGGAATTGGCCAGGTATCCGTGGACAACGCCTTTCACTATCTCTGGGGCGGCGGTTATGTCCTTAGAGCTGCGAAGCGCGGCTACATTGCCTACACGAACTGCACAGCGGCGCTGGCTGAGGTTGTACCTTACAGAGGGAAACGACCAACATTGGGTACGAACCCGCACAGCTGGGCCTTTCCCACCCAAGAGGCAATCGGATTTCCCATTTTGATAGACTGGGCCACCTCCGTGGCATCTATGGGGCGCGTGCAACAATATCTCCGGGAAGGCAAGAAGCTACCTGAGGGAGCTGCAGTAGATGCTGAGGGAAGGCCTACAACAGATCCTGCCATGGTGGGGGCATTACTCCCATTCGGAGCGCACAAGGGATTCGGCCTTTCTTTGATAAATGAACTTTTTGCCGGATACATTGGGGGGTCCAAGCCAACGAAGAGGAGTCTTTGGGACGAAGGAGTCGTCGGTGAAAAACATACGACCTGCTTCTATTTTCAGGTGATTCACCCGGAGGCGATAGAGGGCGGAAACTACGCATATGGCAGGCGGCTGGAGGACAATTTGAAGATGGTGCTCGAGGACATTGTGTCAGGAAACGACGAAACCCTTCTTCCTGGTCAAATTGAGGCAAGAAATGTGGAAATCTCCCGTCAAAGCGGTGGCCTAATTTTCAATCGCGCCGAGATCGACGCCTTCAATGAACTTGCACAGGAATGCGAGATGGCGAAGTGGGAAATTTCGCAACTTCGCGAACCAACTGAATCGCTTAAAGGCGTATAGAAAGGCACTCGCATAGTATCACAAGCTGTTGAGACCGTTCCTGTATGCGCTAACTTACGCCATGAGTTTCAAACCGATCATCATTTCGTTGGCTTTCGTCCTCCTCGGTGGCTGTCAAAGTACCCGGGATAAAATTTACTATGGCACGCTGGAAAAGTTTGGCGTACAGAAGCGGGAAGTACTTGTTGACCGCGTAGAAGAAGCGCAGGAGAGCCAGCAGGCCGCAAAGGAAGAATTTCAGAACGCACTTCAGGCATTCATGAGCGTTGTCGACGTCGATGGCGGCAACCTTGAGCAAATTTATCAGCGGCTTGACGGACAACTGAAGCGGGTAGAGAAACGCGCCGCTAGAGTGAACGAACGCATCGATGCCGTGGTTAATGTGGCGGAGGCGCTGTTTCGCGAATGGGAGGATGAGCTGGACGCCTATGAAAGCGAACGACTCCGGCGTCAAAGCGAACAGACCATGCACCGAACGCGAGAACTCTATGAGGATCTAATCGTTACGATGCGCAGAGCTGAATCCAAGATGGATCCGGTGCTTAGAGCTTTCCGAGATCAGGTACTTTATCTAAAACATAACCTTAACGCGATGGCGATCGCCTCGATCCGGAACGAAGTCAGTGGAATAGAGAGCGAAGTTACGGAACTGATTGACGAGATGGAACGGGCGATTGCAGAAGCAGAGGCGTTTATCGCGCAGATGAAATCGTAGCCCCACCCTTTTCTCATGGACCCCATAAAGTATCTGCTACCCGACGACCGGATCCCCAAAGCCTGGTACAACCTGGCGGCTGATTTCCCAACGCCGCTCCCCCCGGTATTGCACCCGGGTACAGGCGAGCCTGTAGGGCCGGAAGATCTTGCGCCCCTGTTCCCGCAGGCGCTTATCGCCCAGGAGGTTTCAACTGAGCGCTGGATTGAGATTCCGGGAGAAGTCCGGCAGATACTTGCGCAGTGGCGCTGCACGCCTTTGTACCGGGCGCGGCGTCTGGAGAAGGCGCTGCGAACGCCAGCAAAGATCTACTACAAGTATGAGGGCGTAAGCCCAAGCGGATCTCACAAGACGAACACAGCCATTGCGCAGGCCCACTACAACAAGGCAGAAGGCGTGCGCCGCGTAACGACCGAGACGGGCGCAGGTCAATGGGGCAGCTCCATGGCTCTCGCCTGCCAGATGTTCGGGATCGAGTGTCTGGTCTACATGGTTAAGGTAAGTTTCAATCAAAAGCCTTATCGACGTGGGCTGATGGAGGCCTATGGCGCAAGATGCATCGCGAGCCCCAGTAACACCACTGAATCGGGGCGGCGCATCCTGCAGGATGATCCCGAGTGCGGCGGATCACTGGGCATGGCCATCTCCGAGGCTGTTGAGGTAGCCGCGCAGAATGAGGATACGAAGTATTGCCTAGGTAGCGTGTTGAATCACGTGCTCTTGCACCAGACAGTGATTGGTTTGGAAGCAATTGAGCAAATGGAGATGGCTGGAGACTATCCAGACGTTATTGTTGGCTGCACTGGCGGCGGCTCGAACTTCGCCGGCATTTCCTTCCCGTTTATCGGGAGGCAGCTGCAAGGGGGCAAGTCGGTTCGCGTCGTAGCGATGGAGCCCAGCGCATGCCCCTCACTGACCAAGGGCAGGCTTGCATACGACTACGGGGACACCGCACACCTGACGCCGATCGTCAAAATGCATACGCTAGGCAGCGAGTTCATTCCTCCCGGCTTCCACAGTGGCGGTCTCCGCTACCACGGAATGGCGCCCATGGTAAGCCATGCACTTTCACTAGGCCTTTGTGAGGCCCGGTCCGTAAACCAGCTGGAGACCTTCGCTGCAGGAGTACAATTTGCGCAGAGTGAAGGAATCATCCCGGCGCCGGAGGCAACTCATGCGGTCGCTGGCGCAATCCGGGAAGCAAATCGCTGCCGCGAGGAAGGACGCAGCGAAACAATCCTTTTCAATCTGAGCGGCCATGGCCATTTCGACATGCAGGCGTATATCGACTATCATACCGGGAAGCTGCGAGACTATGATTACCCGGAAGAAGAGATAGCGATGGCGCTTTCCCATCTGCCCGCTTACGGCAATTCCTGATCCAAGAACCTGTTTCCGATTACAAAATGGCAATCAAACTGAGACCAAGAGAAGAGTGCACCTTTGATCTGATTTCACTCGGTGAAATCATGCTGCGCCTTGACCCCGGAGAGGGTCGCGTGCGCACCACCCGTGACTTCAAGGTGTGGGAAGGAGGCGGCGAGTACAACGTCGCCCGTGGCCTGCGCAAGTGCTTCGGCTTGAAGACGGCTGTTTGCACTGCGTTTGCGGACAATGATGTGGGTCACCTGATCGAAGACTTCATCATGCAAGGCGGTGTAGCAACAGACTTCATCAAGTGGGTTCCCTATGATGGAGTTGGTCGCACCGTTCGCAACGGACTAAATTTCACCGAGCGTGGTTTTGGCATTCGCGGCGCTCTCGGCGTGCCTGACCGCGGCAACACGGCAGCTTCGCAGCTGAAACCCGGCGACTTCGACTGGGATTATATCTTCGGTGAAGTCGGTGTGCGCTGGTTCCACACTGGTGGGATTTTTGCAGCCCTCTCAGACAGCACGGTTGAAACGACGATCGAGGCTGTGAAGGCTGCGTCAAAGCATGGGGTGATTGTTTCCTATGACCTGAACTACCGTCCGTCCCTGTGGAAAAGCATTGGCGGCCAAAAGAAGGCGCAAGAGGTAAACAAGGAGATTGCCCGCTATGTCGATGTAATGATCGGCAATGAGGAAGACTACACCGCTTGCCTTGGCTTCGAAGTCGAGGGCGTGAGTGAGAACATTTCCAACATCCAGGTTGACGCGTTCCAGAAGATGATCGAGCGCGTTGTGAAGGAGTATCCGAACTTCAAGGCGACAGGCACTACCTTGCGTGAGGTGAGGACAGCCACCGTTAATGACTGGTCGGCCATCTGCTGGCATGAAGGTAAGTTCTACCAGAGCCGGCAGTATGAGGGTCTGGAGATCATGGACCGCGTTGGTGGAGGAGACAGCTTCGCCAGCGGATTGATCTACGGCTTCCTCTCAGCCAATGATCCACAGAAGGCAGTCGAATATGGCGCAGCGCACGGAGCCCTTGCTCAGACCACTCCGGGCGATACCTCCATGGTAACAGTCAAGGAGGTGGAGAAAGTCATGGGCGGCGGCGGGGCTCGCGTCGTTCGCTAAATAATTGGAAGAACACTCTATGACAGGGGAGGTTGCGCCTCCCCTGTCTCTTTGTTAAAAGGAAGAAGATGTCGTACCTCGAAGACCTATTCTCGCTGAAGGGAAAAACAGCCGTGGTAATTGGCGGCACAGGTGAACTCTGTGGAGCGATGGCCGAAGGCCTCGCCAAGAGCGGAGCAGAAACAGTGCTTGTGGGCCGGAGTCAGGAAAAAGCCGACGCCCGGTTGGCTCGCATTAAGGAAGCTGGCGGTAATGCCTGGTTCTGCAAGAGCGATGTTTCGACCAAGGAAGGCTTGCAAGACTTACTGAAGGCTGTTCTCGAGCGCTCGGGGAAAGTCGACATTCTCATCAATGGCGCCGGCATCAACTCTCCCACCCCATTTCTCGAAATCGAAGAAGAGGAGTACGACCGCATCATGAACGTGAACATGAAGGCGGTATTTCTTTCGTGTCAGATCTTTGGGAAGCAGATGCTGGAGCAGGGGCAAGGAGGAAGCATCATCAACATTGGCTCCATGAGCGGGCTCTTGCCGCTTTCGCGAGTGTTCACTTACTCGGCCACAAAGGCCGCTGTGCATAACCTTTCCAAGAATCTCGCGCGCGAATGGGCGCCGAACAAGATCCGGGTAAACATCCTGGTACCAGGATTCTTTCCAGCCGAGCAGAATAAGAAGGTTCTCAGTCCGGACCGTGTTCAGAACATCATGGGGCACACCCCCATGAAGCGTTTCGGCGAGCCCCGGGAACTCATCGGCGCTACTCTGCTTCTGGCAAGCGACGCAGGTTCGTTCATCACTGGCCACGAGCTTGTTGTTGACGGTGGCTACGCGAGTATGACGATCTAGGTTTGCTCAAACTCCTTCACGATAATGTCCTTCATTCACGACGACTTCCTGCTGAGCAACGACGTCTCGCGCGAGCTGTTCCACAATTACGCGCACGGACGGCCGATCTACGATTACCACTGCCATCTTCCCCCGCAGGAGATTGCGCAAAACAAGCGATGGAAGAATCTGACAGACGTATGGCTGACGGGTGATCACTACAAGTGGCGCCTTATGCGCGCTAACGGCGTCTCTGAGGAGCTGATTACTGGCAAGGCTGACGACAAGGAGAAGTATCTTGCTTACGTGAGATCGCTGCGACAGGCGCCCCGCAGCCCAATCTTTCACTGGTCGCACCTGGAACTAAAGCGTTACTTCGAAATAGATGATCTGCTCACCGAAGAAAATGCAGACACTATCTGGGAGCGGGCAAACGCGCGAATCCAGGATGAAAGCTTCAATGTGAGCGCAATTCTCGAGCAGTTTCGTGTAAAGGTCGTCTGCACGACCGATGACCCGCTTGATTCATTGGAGCATCACAAGGAGATCGCCGCTCAACAACATCCAGTGAAAGTCTTTCCCACCTACAGGCCAGACAAGGGAATGGCGTTGAATGACTTGGCTGCATGGAACAAATGGGTGGACAGCCTGCAGGAGCTCAGCGGGGAGAAGTGCGATGACCTCAAGGGATTTCTAAATGCTCTTGAGAATCGGCACGACTACTTTTCAAGCCTTGGCGGGAGGCTGAGCGACCACGGGCTGGAACGTTGCCCGAGCGGATATGCATCCGAGGGCGACGCTGCCAAAATATACAAAAAGGCCCGAGCAGGAAAAGCGATCAATGACGACGACATAGAGAGCCTACGGGGCTTTCTGATGCTTCATTTTGGTCGCCTCGATGCTGCAAAAGAATGGACAAAGCAGCTGCACCTTGGCGCCCAGCGCAACAACGCCACGCGTCTATTCTCTCGTTTGGGTCCGGACTCCGGAGGCGATTCCATCGGCGATTTTCCGCAAGGGCGATCCTTGTCACGCTACATGGATGAGCTGGACAAGACCAATCAACTGCCGCGCATGGTGTTGTATAACCTGAACCCTGCAGACAACTACCTGTTTGCCTCGATGATAGGAAATTTCCAAGATGGTAGCATCGCCGGGAAGATTCAGTTTGGGAGCGCCTGGTGGTTCAACGACACCCTGAAAGGTATGGAGGCGCAAATAGACGCACTGAGCGAGTGTGGTCTTCTTGGGCGCTTTGTGGGCATGCTCACCGATAGCAGATCCTTCCTGTCATTCCCGCGTCACGAATACTTCCGTCGCCTGGTATGTGATATCTTGGGCCGAGACGTGGAGAAAGGGCTACTGCCGCGGGATATCGGCTGGCTGGGAGGTATTGTTGAAAACATCTGCCACCGCAATGCAGAGCGCTTCTTTGGATTTGAAGTTTAACCCCAATAGACAATCAGAAGGATCTGAAAATGGATAAGGTCAGAATTGGCATCGTCGGCCTGGGCAACATGGGCGCCCTGCACGCCGGCTGGATTCAAAAGGGCGAGGTCCCGGGTCTGGAGCTGACGGCCGTCTGCGACGTCGTTGAGGAGAAGGTGAAGAAGTATGATGGCGTGAAGCACTTCTATGAAGCGGGAGAAATGATCCGCTCGGGGGAGATCGACGCGATTCTTATCGCTACGCCACACTACTCGCACACCACGATCGGCATTGATGCCCTTGGCCACGGCCTGCACGTGCTTGTCGAGAAACCCATTTCCGTGCATAAGCGCGACTGCGAGCGTTTGATCGCCGCTTACGAGCAACGACCAAAGAAATCACAGTTGTTCGCCGCGATGTTCAATCAACGGACGGATCCGCACTACACAAAACTGCGCGAGTTGATCACGAGCGGTGAGCTGGGTGCGATACGGCGGGTGATCTGGAACATCACGTTCTGGTTCCGTAGCGAGCGATACTATGCCTCCGGAGACTGGCGCGCCACCTGGGCTGGTGAAGGCGGTGGCGTCCTGCTCAACCAATGCCCGCATCAACTAGACCTTTGGCAGTGGCTCTTCGGAATGCCAAAGCGAGTTCGCGCTTTTTGCGAGATCGGCCGTTACCACAACATCGAAGTTGAAGACGATGTTACTGCATACATGGAGTATGAAGATGGCTGCAAGGGCGTATTCATCACAACGACTGGCGAGACTCCCGGAGCGAATCGCCTGGAGATCACGACCGAGCGCGGGTTGCTGATCGTCGACCACGCCCAGCAGAACAAGATCCTGTGGAAGAGGCTTCAGGAGCCGATGAGTGAAATCTGTCAGAACACGCCAACAGCCTTTCCGAAAGTCGAAGTGTGGGACGTAACGATCCCCGTCGAAGGACACGGCAAACAACATGTTGGAGTTCTGCAAAACTTTGCGAATGCCATTCTGAAAGGGGAAGAGCTATTGGCGCCTGCAGTGGAAGGTATCCATAGCGTGGAATTGGCTAACGCAATGCTTTACTCGTCCTTCATTAATGACACGGTCGAGATGCCTTTGGATTCGTCAGCTTACGAAGCGAAGCTCAAGGAACTGATCGCTGGATCAAACTTTGGGAAGAAGAAAGTAGAGGCATCTGAATCCACAGACATGAGCAAATCATTTAGTTAGGGCACTCCTGTCTCTTGCGTAATTTGAACAAGAAGCCCCGGCCATGTGCAGCCGGGGCTTCGTTCATTCAAGCCAGACTTACCAAGAGTCCGTCTTGGAAAATATTACCTTACTCGCGGTCGTCGTAGACGTAAACGTCAGCATCACCGTCATCGTCCAGATCCTTGGCTTCGACTTCATCTTCATCGAGCACGACGGAATCATCGTCTTCAAGAATGACTGTATCGTCATCGTCGATCACCGCGACATCATCATCGCGCCTATCCGAGCGTTGTTTTCCGACCACTGTGCCACCCGCACCGCCAATGGCTGCGCCAATTGCCGCGCCTTCTATTGCTCGGCCCTGTTGGTGACCGAGGACGCCTCCTGCAACTGCGCCCACACCTGCGCCAATAGCTGCGTCGCGCCGTACTTGTGGATCATCATAGGTGTCCTCTATGGACTCACATCCTGCGAAGCCAAGGGATAGTGCAGGGATAAATAATAGGAAAGTCTTCTTCATCGTATTGTCTCCTTTATAAGGTTTTCTCCAGACCCTGTCGCATGAGCCATGCCAGATGCGACGAGGAGGACAGAACTGAAAACAACTCCGGTTCTCTCTATTCAAGGAGTGTCTCCTACCTAGCATTCGAGAGAAATACTACGTAGTACAGATTGCTAGTCACTGCGCTGGTAATTGATTCTTAAGTAAATTATCTGTAAAAGTTTAGGTAATTTCATATTCATTTGACTCACCCACGGATGCTTATTCCCCTCGTGCACCGTAAGCCCAGTTTCTTATCCCGATGAGCACTTCTACTAGATCCGCCACGTTGCAGTCTCGGCGCACGTTCCTCAGCAATGTCGCCAAAGCAGGTGCTGTTGCGGCAGGTTATCCGCTGGTTAACGTGTTTGTACCGAGTCGCGCAAATGCCGCATCCCCGCCGGCCGCTACCGCAGGTATGAATCTGATTCTGTTTCTCACGGATCAGGAGCGCGCAATCCAATGGTTTCCGCAAGGATGGGCAGAAGCAAACCTACCGGCGATGACATCGCTGAAGACCAACGGGATTTCGTTCGAACGCGCCTACACCCCTTCATGCATGTGCACGCCTGCACGTAACTGCCTGTTTACAGGAAAATTCCCTGCGCAGCATCGTTCGTTTGACACCTTGACGGAGGGTTTTCCTCAATCTGAGGCAGAACACCAGCTGGATCCCTCCATTCCCAACTTGGCAACGGTACTAAAGGACGCGGGGTACGAAGTGGTCTACAAGGGAAAATGGCACCTCAGCAAGGGAGTGGAATCGGCGGAAGGATTTCGCCACGACGATATATCACGCTACGGCTTTGATGCATGGGACGCTCCGGACGCCGGACAAGACGTGAAGATCGAGAATTATGGGGGAGGCGCAGCAGACCATGACACTCGCTACATCAATGATGCAATAGCGTATCTGGAATACAAACGAGACAATCCCGGCGATCGGCCATTCTGCCTCGTGGTGTCGTTGGTCAATCCACACGATGTGCTGGGATATCCCAAGAACGTGGGATTGGATGGTTACACGGACGACTACTTCGAGGGTGATCTGGAGTTACCCCCGACGGTAGACGAGGATCTCCTCGCCAACTTCAAGCCCACATGTCAACGCGAACTCCTTCTAAAGTTGAATGGCCTTGGACCGCTGCTCACACACAAGGAGAAGCGGGCGTATTTGAATTTCTACGGCAACCTGCTCAAACTTCAGGATAAACACCTTCAAAGTCTGTTGGAAGTATTCTCCAAGAATCAGGCGGGCGAGGCGCTTCGCTCAAACACCCTGATTGTCCGCACATCGGATCACGGAGAGATGGGGATGAGCCACGGGGGGATGCGTCAGAAAACTTTCAACTGCTACGAAGAGACGATCCGGATCCCGATGATATGGTCGAACCCTGAGTTGTTCCCCACTGGGCGGGTTTCGCATCATCTGATCTCTCACGTTGATTTCCTCCCCACCGTCTGTGGATTACTCAGCACACAGGACCCAGCCCAGTATCAATTCTCCGGAGTCGACTACAGCAGCCTACTGCTGGACCCCGAAGCGCCGCCGGTGCAGGACTACGTGCTGTTTACGTTTGACGACATCTACGCTGGTCAATCAGCAGAAGGGTCGGACGGGAACGGAATCGTCGGCCCTCCAAACCGCCTCCAGATGATCCGTGATGCGAACTATAAGTACGTCCGGTATTTTGACGGAAGTGGCAAGGCGGCAGACCAACAGGAGTTTTACGACCTGCGTCCAGCAGATCTCGGAGGGACGGATACGGATCCTTTGACCGGCCAACCGGTGGAGCTTCGTAATTTATCGCAATGGGCTGAGTCTCGCAGAGTCCTCATGGGAAAGCCAATGCTGGCAACAGATGCCCAACGGCTAAAGCGCGCGCAAATGATGCAAAAACTGGAGGAGGCTGTAGCAGAACGGCTGACTCCTCGCCCAGTGGGCAAGCCGCATGCTGCAGAGGACGTTCAGATTCGCACGGTATCCGTCACTGATGAAGACACCGGCGAAACAAGGGACATCCTTGAGCTAACGTTCCTTTCGCGCTGGGGGAGCAACTACCAACTGCAGCAAGCAGATGACCTTCTCGATTGGCATAATGTAGGCGAACCGATTCCAGGTAACAACGGCCCAATCCTGATCTCGCAGCCCCTCAGCGATAATCCGGGCTTCTATAGGGTCGTCGCAAAGCCTGCTTAAGAGATCCGCGCGTATCCTGCTTAATCCTCTTACACCGAATCCACCGTCCGATGACCGCATTTACTACTGCCGAGCAACCATACCGGCCTTCGCGTCGCAACTTCCTCAAGACAATCGGTAAAGCTGGAGCGCTTGCTGCTGCTGGCCAGCCTCTGTTCAACGTTTTCGTGCCCAGTGCGCGCGCCAGTGGCCAGAACGTAATGGAGGCGGCGCGAGGTATGAACCTGCTGGTGTTGTTAACAGATCAGGAGCGAGCAATCCAGTGGTTTCCAGAGGGCTGGGCGAAGGCAAATCTGCCTACCATGAATAGGCTAAAGGCAAACGGCGTCTCGTTTACCAAGGCCTACACGAGCTGCTGCCAATGCACGCCAGCCCGTAATGCCCTCTTTACAGGCCTGTTCCCTGCCCAACACGGTTCATTCGACACGTTGACAGAGGACTTTCTGCAGTCCCAGCAGGAACCTCAGCTCAACCCTGCCTTGCCAAACCTTGCAACAGTTCTGAAGACCGCCGGGTATGACGTGGTTTACAAGGGGAAGTGGCATATGAGCAATGGCGTTCGGAACGCCAAAGGCGAATACGAGTATGATGACATCTCCCGCTACGGCTTCGATGGTTGGAACCCGCCTGATGGAGGCATCAACCCAGAATCACCGGGAGCAATCAATGATGAACGATATGTCAGCGACGCCATAGAGTTTATCAAAGATCGTATAGAGCATCCGCGAGAAAGGCCGTTCTGCCTGGTGCTCTCACTGGTCAACCCCCACGATGCCTGGTCGTATCCGGCGCTGTACGAGACCTTTGGATATGCGCCAGAAATGGTAAGCGATTTCAGTCCAGCGCTGGAATTTCCACCCACGATGTTGGAAAACCTGCAGGAGAATCTAAAGCCGCGGGTACACCACGATACCCTCATGGAGATCGCATCACTGATGGGACCGCTGTTGACGCCAAAGCGGCGGAGAGAGTATCTGAACTTCTATGCAAACCTACTGAAGCGAGTTGATGAGCAGCTAGGGCGGGTTCTCAAGACCTTTGATGACGCCGGGGAAGCAGGGCAAGAGATGCTCAACAGCACGCTTGTCCTGCGCACATCGGATCATGGAGAAATGGGACTTTGCCATGGGGGATTGCGACAAAAGACCTTTAACTGCTACGAGGAGACAATTCGGGTCCCTCTCGTCTGGTCAAATCCGAAACTTTTCCCGGAAGGTCGTGAATCGCCACATCTAGTCTCTCACGTGGATGTCCTCCCCACGCTGTGCACGCTTCTTGGGGTTCCGAATGCTCAGCAATATAGTTTTGCAGGAATCGACTACAGCAGCCTACTCGTAGATCCCGATGCTCCCCCAGTCCAGGACTATGTGCTGTTTACCTACGATGACATCAATGCAGGGCAGTCGATTGACGATCTGAATGGCAATGGCCTCATTGATCCTCCAAATCGTATTCAGATGATCCTGAATGGAGACTACAAATTCGCTCGCTATTTTGACGGCGAAGGCGTGGTCCCGGACGAAGAAGAGTTCTACGATCTACGACCTGCATCGCGTGGTGGAACTGATTGTGATCCTGCAACGGGGCAGCCGGTCGAGATGCGAAATCTCTCAAAATGGGCGGATGATCGGCGAGCAGCAGACGGAAAGGCTCGCTTGGCCACGCCCGAGATGGAGACGATGCGCGATGAAATGCGTCTCCGGCTAACGAGCGCAGCGGCAGTTCGCCTGAGCCCCCGACTACCTGACGCTCCGGTTCAGGCTCAGGATGTGAGCATCCGCACGACAAGCGTTGCTGACGAAGGGTCGGGGGCAACCCGCGACATGATCGAGGTAAAATTCTACTCTCGGTGGGGTACCCGTTATCAGCTCCAGCGTTCGATTGCACTTAACGAGTGGGTCGACTGCGGCGAGCCGATCACGGGTAATAACGGACCCCTTATTCTTACCGATCTCCTTTCTGAGGAATCAACCTTCTATCGGGTTGTAGCAAGGGCGGTAATCGGGGACGCCTGAGCCGCCGCACACCCATCTTGAGAACCGCCTTCGCACCTTGAACCATTGAAGACCGGGAATGCCGCCGCGTGCTCAGATTCCACTCACGACGCAATGTTCAACCTTAATGGCTCGTTAACACATTTTGCTGCTTCTTTTGCTGGATGAAACGCCCCTAAAGTGTCTATGGTTGGAGACACGAATCGAGTGTTCCCCCACCCCAACCCTGCATTCCCCTGTTTCATGAAGATTGCTATCTCACTGGCATCCCTGTTTCTGTCGATTCTCACCGTTTCCGCAGAAACTTACTATATCGACTATGCTGGCGGAAATGACACCGCTGATGGTCGCTCTCCAAGGTCGGCATGGAAGCATGCTCCCGGCGACAACAATGCTACAGGAACGCCTGCTACAATTGGTCTTGCGCCCGGCGACACGCTGATCTTCAAGGGAGGCGTCACATACCGTGGCTCGATCCGCTTGACAGTTTCCGGCGCCGAGGGAAAGCCAATAACGCTTGACGGCAACACAAAGGGCAAGTTCGGAAAAGGAGCCGCTATTCTTGACGGTGGACAGGTAATCGAAAACTGGAAGCGCGTTGAGAACCCTGAGCAGGTGAAGGGCAACCCCCGCTGGAAGGACATTTTCTTTGCGGATATCGACCTCGATATCTCGTCTAACTTCAACCACGGCGAAGTTGTCGTGCACAGGGAGGCGCCACGAAACAAACGTGCGCCATGGCAGCGGGTGATCCTCTACGATGGAGAACGTCGTCTCCTGCCTATTTCCCAGTTCCCCAAGCCCGAGGATCCATTTTACCCGGACCTACCCAGCGACTTCCGCACAACACCAGACCGGATGGATGTACGCGCTGCTGAAGGCATCACTGTCATTACCGACGAAGAGTACCTGACACAAGAGGACGAGAATTACTTCGAGGGTATGTTCCTGGGCGTCCATGGCGGGAACAATCACACGTTCTTTACCCGTATTCTCCGTTATGATCCAAACAAGCATCAGCTTGTGTTTCCCGAGTTCAAGCACAGCACCTATCCGACGACTCAGTACGCGCTCTATAACTCAGTTCGTCTTATTTCAGAACCCGGAGAGTGGGCCATTGAACCATTGGAAGGCGGTAAGACCCGGATTTACCTGCTGGCTGACAGATTGGTTAAAGGGGAACCCGACAATATCGGCTTTCCGGTGTTTGAGAGTGGAGTCAGCATAGAGAACGGCGCCTCACATCTGGCAGTTCGTGGTTTTCTAATCCAACGCTATGCCGGCGTTGGCGGCGGCGTTTCCATAAAGCGCTCCCCTGAACAGCGCTCGCGGGATATCACTGTGTCGGGCTGCGAAATCAGGTTTGTCAGCGGACACGCCGGCGTTGGCGTGGGCTTCGCCGACGAAGTGACTGTTGAAAATTGTTATATCCACCAGTGTCCAGGCTGGACAACCGCCATTTTCCTGGACCGGGTAAATGACTATGTTGTGCGCAACAATCGCTTGGACAAGAATTCAGGCAGCGGCATTCGGCACTATGAGAGCAAGCGAGGTCTCATCGAAGACAACGTGATCCTGAACCACTACGGAATGCACTCCAGCACGATCAATGTATATGAGGGTTGCGAGGATGTCCTGATCCAGAACAACTACATGCACAACGTAGTCACCATCAACCGCAACGCCGAAAATATCACTTTGCGGAACAATGTCATCGATAGCCAGGGCCGGAACGCATCGAACATTGCGTTATGGACATCTGGACGCACCGGTGGAACGGAAATTCACAATGTCCTGATCGAGAACAACACACTGGTGAACACGAACGAACAGCGGGACTGGTCGACCTCCGTATTCATTCTCACAAACGACACAACGAAGTTGCCTGAGGGGCTCGTGATTCGCAACAACATCCTGAGCCGGCTGCGCGAGCCGATCCCCGCAAAGATCGAGAACAACATCTTTACGCGCCCCACGGATGAGGCGGTGATGGGTGAGGATGGCAAAATCATCACTGATTTGGATAAGCTATTTCGCGACCCCGGAAACGGCGACTACCGTCGCAAGCGCGGTGGGCCGATGATGAAGGTAGGCGCAGACGTCTTGTCGCCAGAGAAACATCAGGCGCCGAGAGGGCCGAACGGGCGTAAGTCCTAGGTTCGGATGTGCCGAATCGTTCGGCTGAACTGTCCGTAATGGTCGAAAGCCGATCATTTCAGGATCCTCTTGTTCCCACGCGGCGAGAAGATCCGGATATGCGAACGATGAAGACTGGTAATAGAGTTGTCAGTTGTGACGAAGTTCCGTTAGGCGTCGGGTAATGACTCTGCGGTGGCTGATCTGTTGCGATACTGGTGGCACCTTTACTGACTGTGTGGCGCGGGCCCCTGATGGAGGCTGGCATCGGGCAAAGGTGCTCTCGAACAGTGCATTAAGGGCATCGCTTGCGGAGTGCAGTGGTTCGCGTACGGTCCGCCTATCGGCACAGTGGCAGCTGCCCGACCGCTTCTTCTGCGGGTTTGGATTTCGACATGTCCCGAGCGGGCTCTATGCGGAAGTAACAGAGTCTTGGGCGGACGGTCGGGTATCCATAGACACCGTGCTCAGTGATTGCGCTGAAGGCGACCTCATTGAGCTATTATCTCCAGAAGAGGCGCCTGTCCTGGCGGCGCGGGTTGTAACGCGAACCCCGTTGCAAGAATTGCTCCCTTCGCTGGACATGCGCTTGGGGACGACCCGTGGAACGAATGCGCTACTTGAGGGTAAGGGAGAGCCTGTTGCGTTTTTCGTGACCAAGGGCTTCGCGGATCTGCTGGTCATTGGCGACCAGCGAAGGCCCGATATCTTTGCCTTGGATGTGAGGCGGGATCCTCCGATGCACAAGCATGTGGTTGAAGTGCAGGAACGAATGGCCGCAGACGGAACCGTTTTGGCTGAGCCAGATCTGGATGGCGTTGAGAGGGGTGCGAGGGAGGCATTGAAGCGTGGCTGCAAAGTCGCAGCAGTAGCATTGGTTAACAGCTATCGGAATCCTGCGCACGAAGAGCAGATCGCAAAGCGATTGCGGATGATGGGATTCAGCCATGTCAGCCTTTCGAGCGAAATTTCCCCGCTAATCAAGATCGTTCCCAGAGCAGAGACGACAGTGGTCGACGCAACCCTGGCTCCGATTATGGAGCGTTACCTGACAGCCGTTCGGCGTTCACTGAGCGGGGGACAGTTGAGAGTAATGACCAGCGCTGGAGGACTTGTGGAAGCGGCCCGTTATCGGCCGAGCCAGGGTCTACTGAGTGGGCCCGCTGCTGGTGTTGTGGGCGCGGTCGCCGCAGGCAGGACATCTGGATTTGGCCGGTTGATCGGCTTCGACATGGGAGGCACCAGCACGGATGTCTCACGCTATGATGGAGCATATGCTTATAGGGACCAACATCGGGTCGGCGCTGCGAGAGTAATGGCTCCCGCCCTGGCGATTGAAACAGTTGCTGCGGGGGGCGGTTCAATCTGCAGTTTCCGTCACGGGGCCTTCACAGTAGGGCCAGAGAGCGCAGGCGCAGACCCCGGCCCGGCCTGTTATGGAGCAGGCGGTCCGCTGACGCTTACAGACGTAAATCTGCTTCTTGGGAGGCTCGACCCATCGCGTTTCGGCATCCCTGTTTCACATGCAGCCGCAGAAAAAGCATTAAAGCGATTACTGGCGGAATCGCAAACGAAGGCGGCCCCTCAGGATGTGCTTCAGGGATTCCTCGACATCGCTAACGAACGCATGGCAAGCGCGGTTCGCTCGATCAGCACACGCGAGGGCTGCGACCCTGCTAAGTATGCCCTTGTGTCCTTTGGGGGCGCCGGAGGCATGCACGCCTGCGCAGTCGCCGAGTTGCTCAACATTGAGCGAATTATCGCGCCGGCCGACGCTGGTCTGCTAAGCGCGCGCGGCCTGCAGGAGGCCCTGCAGGAGGAAATTGTCGTTGAGCAGCTACTTGCTCCTCTGGAGGCCCTGATTGAGATGTTGCCAGAACGAGTTGATCATTGCTGGAGGCAGGCAATCTCACAATTCGCCAGTGACGGAATCCCTGCGGACTTGCTGGAGATTCGCGAACAAAAGCTGGCAGTGCGTCTCGTCGGACAAGAGAGCGTACTCTGGGTTGATGCATCCGATCCAGACGCCATAAGGGCAACTTTCGAAACTGCTTACAACGAGACGTTCGGCTATCGTCCTCATGGCAAAACTTTGGAAGCAGTCACGCTCCGTGTTATTGTTTCCACAAAGCCAAGCCCACCGACAAGCGCAACGTTTGATCGAAGCGGCGCCCCTGAACCGCAACAAACAATCGCCTCGTGGCAAGGGTCAAAGTGGGAGCATGTTC
The DNA here is from genome assembly GCA_964430955.1 of uncultured Puniceicoccaceae bacterium. Classification (GTDB taxonomy): domain Bacteria; phylum Verrucomicrobiota; class Verrucomicrobiia; order Opitutales; family Oceanipulchritudinaceae; genus CAYSHY01. The sequence goes on from CAYSHY010000005.1 coordinate 78,479, forward strand.
CAGTCTTCGCCCGCGAAGCTCTCACCCCCGGCGACTACCTTGATGGCCCCAGCCTCATTCTGGATTCCTTCAGCACCCTCTCGCTTGATCATGGTTGGACCTGCACGTGTGGATCAGACGGAACTCTCCTGCTGGAGCGGGTTCATGCGGGTGAACTGCTACGTTCCACACCGGAACCCGTCATGCGAGAGTTATTCAGGCAGCGCTTCCGGGCAATTGTTGAAGAGATGGGCGTACAGCTGGAACGGACAGCGGTTTCAACAAACATTCGCGAGCGCCTGGATTTCTCTTGCGCGCTCTTGGACGCTGAAGGCCACCTAGTCGCAAACGCGCCACACATTCCGGTGCACCTCGGCGCTTTGGGGATCTGTGTTCGCAAGGTCACCGAGAAGCTTCCGCCACGACCGGGAGATGTCCTCGTTACGAACCATCCCGGATATGGCGGATCCCATTTGCCGGACGTAACCGTCATCACGCCTGTTTTCCATGAAGGCTTGCTTTCGGGTTTCGTAGCCAACCGGGCGCACCATGCCGAGATCGGTGGGCTGCGGCCTGGCTCGATGCCGTCGGACGCACGGTCTCTGGCTGATGAAGGTGTGGTTATTCCACCCATGCGACTGTTTGACCAGGGACGAGAGCAATATTCAAATCTGGAGCAATTATTAAAGGAGGGTCCACTTCCCACTCGTAACCCTGCCGATAACATCGCTGATCTAAGGGCCCAGATTGCTGCCAATGTCCGAGGCGCCCAAGCCCTGTCGGCTTTGCTTGACGAACACGGTCGAGACGCAGTTCGGCGCCGCATGATGGAGTTGACGGAAACGGCTTCCCGGCTGTTAAGAGAACGGCTTGAGAAATCCCCGTTTCCAATGGAACGAGCGATCGAGCTGCTTGATGACGGAACTCCGATCGCTGTTGCAATAAAACGCGAAGACGATCGGCTGGTTGTGGATTTTACGGGCACAGGCGCGGTTCATCCAGGCAATCTCAATGCTCCTCCCGGGGTAATCCGAAGCGCCTTGCTCTATGTGCTGCGTCTCTTGGTTCGAGATGACATTCCGCTCAATGAAGGATTCCTCGAGGACGTTACGATTATTCTCCCGGAGGGAAGTCTGCTGAATCCGCACTTTCCAGAAGATCCCAGAGAGTGCCCCGCAGTTGTCGGCGGAAACGTGGAAACCAGCCAACGAGTAGTGGATGTGCTCCTAAAGACCATGGGGTTGCTCGCGGGGAGTCAGGGCACAATGAATAACTTCCTATTTGGAAGTTCGGGCTTTGGTTACTACGAAACAATCGGAGGAGGCGCAGGCGCGGGTGAGGGCTTCCACGGCGCATCTGCAGTGCACACGCACATGACCAATACCGCCATTACAGATCCGGAGGTGCTGGAAGCACGTTATCCAGTAAGACTCCTTCGATTCGGCATACGCAAGGGGTCTGGCGGTAGCGGGAAGTGGCAGGGAGGTGACGGCATTATTCGCGAGCTATGTTTTCTGCAGCCACTTGAGGTATCTTTGCTGACACAACATCGCAAGCAACCACCGTTCGGCATGGCTGGGGGAGAATCCGGATTGCCTGGTCAACAGATGCTGATAAGTGCAAGTGGATCCCGGAAGCCCCTCGATGGCATCTGCAGCTTCCATGTGCAGACTGGAGACCGAATCGTGATTGAAACACCCGGTGGAGGCGGCTGGGGGATGGACGATTGCGATTGCTAATTTACTCGAGAAAACCGAGAAGCCACGAGGCAGCGTCACCCTGAGATTCAGCGGTGAGTTTATCGGCAAGAGCATTTGCTGTTACCCGAGCCTGCTTCTGGCGTTTCATAGAGCTCGTAAGCTCTTCGAGTTCCCGGGCCAAAGTCTCCGGACGGGCGGCGCCTTGAATAAATTCGGGATAAGGCGGTGATTCGGGCAACAGCAGATTCGCGATACCAAGGAACGGAACTTTAACGACTCTGCGGCCAATGAAGTAGGTTAGTGGATGAGCGCGATAGCAAATGACTCCCGGAATGCCAGCCAAGGCGCAGGTAAGCGACATGGTCCCGCTGCTCAATAGAGCAGCCCGAGCTGATACAGACTCATCTGCCTTCATAAACTCAATAGACTCGCGCAAAGCAGAACTCCCGCTCTGAACCACCCCGGTGAGGATGCCTTTGACGCCTTCGTCGGGGTACATGACGACTGACTTGGCGCCCGGCCGCGTGCGGAGAAACAGCTCCATTGCGCCCACCATAACAGGGAAGATGCGCGAGACGGCCTGAGTACGGCTGCCCGGGAGCAGGAGGATGGGACCGTCTGGATCGTAACGCAGGTTGTTCTTGTATTCTGGATCGACGAAGGGGTGGCCTGTAAAACTAACAGGGAGGCTGGTGTCGCTGTAACACTCGATTTCAAACGGAAAAATCACGGCGAGCGCATCGAGGAGCTCCGCCATCTTGAAACGGCGGTGAGCCTTCCAAGCCCAAATCTGCGGGCTGATGTAATAGAGAAGCTGCACGTCTCCCCCACCCTTTTGGGAGATGCCTTCGTTCTTTAGGCGCTCAGCGAGACGGAGATTGAAACCGGGATAATCCACGAAGCAGACAGCCTTGGGTCGGCATTCGCCGATCCAGCGGACAAGGGCGTCCATCAACGAGCGGAAGTAGCCGTAGTTTTTCAGGACTTCGACCAGCCCAACAACACTGGTCGCAGTGAGATCGTGGAGCAGCGTCGCTCCCGCACGCTTCAAGGCTTCTCCGCCAATCGCAGCCACCTTCAGATTCGGACGCAGCTTCACCGCACGCCTTAACATGCGAGCCGCCTGCTGGTCGCCCGAGTGCTCTCCGGCGATGATGAGGAGATCAAAGTCTCCGGGCTTTGCGGAGGGCAGGAGCGGCAGCTGTTTTGCCGGTTGTGGCATGGCAAGTGGGGTGGCTACCAATTCAGACGCGTTCGCCACGTTCCACGATCTGAGCCGTGATTTGCAGAGCGACCTCCAACGCGGTGCGTCCCAATACTGCATCGACCTTGGGGGTCTGCCGGTTGATGACGGAGCGCACAAAACTTTGCAGTTCAAGCATGAGTGGCTCGGCGCGCTCGATCGGGATATCCTCCTTGTGCAGTCCCAGGCCCTCCTTGCGAAGAAGGTGCCCGCTCTGGTTCTGATAGTCCAACGAGAGATATGCGTTTGGCTGGAAGACCCTGATTTCACGCACTTTTTTTAGGCTCACACGGCTGGTGTTGATGTTTGCGACGCAGCCGTTCTGGAAGGTGATTCGGGCGTTGGCGATGTCTTCACTTTGAGAGAGGACATTGACGCCCACGCTGTCGATTCGCTCGATCGGGCTGCGAACGAGCTGGAGAATGACTCCGATGTCGTGGATCATGAGGTCCAGCACGACGCCGACCTCGGTCCCGCGTGGATTGAAGGGCGCGAGTCGGTCTGCAGTAATGAAGCGAGGCCTGTCGACAACGCTTTCCAGATAACCGACGACGGGATTAAAATGCTCAATATGGCCGACTTGGACGATAAGGTTTCGCTTGCTGGCGGCGTCGACGATATCCTGAGCCTCGGCAAGGCTGCGACACAACGGCTTCTCTATGAGCAAATGACGACCTGCGCCAAGCAGCTCCAGGGCAACCTCATGGTGTCGGTCCGTGGGGACGGCAACGCTGAGAGCGTCACATGCGGAAGCAAGTTCGGCTAAGTCTTCAAAGGCATTACCGCCATACTGCGCCGCAATTTCGCGGGCGCGTGCATGATCGGCATCATATACGCCGACGAGCTCAGCCTCTTCGATGGCCCCATAGATACGGGCATGATGCTGCCCAAGATAGCCCACGCCGACGACGCCACACTTCAACTTAGTCACGCAGGGAAAGAAAGGCGCGTAGTCCGAAAGTGGCAAGTGACAAGTGGAGCAGTTACTCCGGAGTGGAGGGCCTAGGGCTCGATCTTGTCAATCCGGGTTTGATGACGGCCGCCCTGGAATTCAGCATTGAGCCAGGTATCAACGATAATGAGGACCTTGTCTTCCGGAATCATGCGCTCGCCAAGTGAAATGACGTTGGCGTTGTTGTGCTCCTTTGTAAGGCGAGCGCTTTCCTCATTCCAGCAAAGGCCACAGCGAATGCCACGCACCTTGTTCGCCACCATAGCTTCTCCGTTGCCGCTACCGCCTAGAACGATACCCAGATCAGCCTTTCCGCTGGCCACTGCCTCGGCCGCGGGACGCACAAAATCAGGATAATCGCAGGATTCGCTGCTATGGGCGCCAAAGTCGAGAATCTCGAAGCCTTTTCCCCGCAGGTGAGCAACGATCTTTTCCTTATACCGAAAGCCTGCGTGATCCGTACCTAGAGCGATGACAGTTTTCTGAGACATGTGAACGCACAGATGAAGGCTTTGAAGAAGACAAGTCAAGTGGGCGCTTATAGCCGGGGGACCGGCTTAGGGAGCAAGTTGGATTGGGATTAGAGAACAATCCTGGAGGGTCGCTGTCTTGACATCCCTGTAAACACCTGTGGATCATCAACACATGCAGAATCCTGAAGTTAGCACACTTGTAGATGAAATCGTACGTCGAGCCGGCCACTTGTGGAGGTATCTTTGACGTCGAGAACAAGGAGCAGGAAATAGCTGCGCTGGAAGCGCGGATGTCTGAACCCGGGTTCTGGGACAACAGCGGAGCAGCTCAAGGCATTGCGTCTGAGCTCTCGAGACTTCGTTCGATCGTTGTTCCCGTGAAGGAGTTTGCAGGCAAGGTTGCCGACCTTGAGGCGATGGTGGAACTGGCTGCAGAGGTTGACGGTGAGGAAGCCACAGCCATGGAGCAGGAAGTGGGGGAGCTTGCAGCCTCGCTTAAGGAGGAGCTCGACGAACTGGAGATCAAAAGCTTCCTGAGTGGCCCCATGGACCGCAATAACGCGATTATAAGCATTCACGCGGGCGCCGGTGGAACCGAAAGCTGTGATTGGGCGGACATGCTGTTGCGAATGTACACCCGTTGGGCGGAACGCAGGGGCTTCAAGGTTGAAATCGACGACATCGCTCCCGGCGACGAAGCAGGAATTACGCGAGCCACGTTTCGAATTATTGGCGAGTACGCCTACGGCAACGCGCGGGCTGAGCGCGGAGTGCATCGACTGGTGAGGATCAGTCCATTCGACTCCAATAAACGTCGCCATACGTCCTTCACTGCCGTCGACGTCATCGCAGAGATTGAGGACGACATTGATGTCGAAATCGATGAGAACGACCTCCGAATCGACACCTATCGTTCGAGCGGCAAGGGCGGGCAGCACGTCAACAAGACGGACTCCGCAGTACGCCTGACACATATTCCCACGGGGATTGTTGTGGCCTGCCAAAACGAGCGATCGCAGCACAAGAACAAGGCAACGGCCATGAAGATGCTTAAGAGCCGGATTTACGAAAAGCGGCTTGATGAAAAGCGGGCTGAAATGGAGCGCTTTTACGGCGAGAAGAATGAGATTGGCTGGGGCAACCAGATCCGCTCATACGTCTTCCAACCGTACCAAATGGTGAAGGACCTGCGCACTGGGGTCGAGACGGGCAACATTCAGGCTGTGATGGACGGCGATTTGGATCGCTTTATCCATGGTTGGCTGCGCGCCGGGTGTCCCAAACAGCGCAATAAGAACATTCAGGTTGAGGACTAAGCAGAATGACAGATGTTTTGGCTCAACTGAAATCAATGGCTAGAGGAAGTCCGGATCAACAATGCCCTTAAGCTACCAAGAGCTCTCGAAGTCCTTTGAATCAACGCCACTTTTCGATCAGAAAACGTGGCGCTTGTCCCCAGAGGCCTGGCCGCTAGATGCCAGTCAGCTGAAGTTTCTGGACGAAGTTGGGCAGGCCTGCATGGAGTTTGCCCGCGCAATGGAGCAGCTCTATACACGTTCCTGGCAGGGGAAGAACCTACTGCGTAACCGGGATCTGAAAGCTCCTTGGGTGGCAGAGTATTTGGATCGTGGAAAGCCAGCCCGTCTTGTGGAGCACGAACGCGCAAGGCGATTACGAAATCAGGTTCCAATCGTTATTCGGCCTGACTTGCTACAGACCAGTGATGGCTATGCATTAACCGAAATTGACAGCGTTCCAGGGGGCATTGGTCTTACGTCATACCTGAATAAGCTCTATGGGGGAGACGCCACAGGCGTCATAGGCGGCGACGCCATGCCACGGCAGTTCTACGAAGCGCTTGCTGCGCTGACGCCGGAGAAACCCCTACCTCTAATCGCCATCCTCGTCAGCGACGAGGCCAGCACTTACCGGCCAGAGATGGATTGGCTGGCTGCTCAGCTTCAGGAGCAGGGATACCGGGTATATTGCCGACATACGAGCGACCTTATGCCACTGGGCGATAGCTTCTGCATCGACGTGGACGGCAATCCCGAGGAAGTGGACATCATCTATCGCTTTTGGGAGCTCTTTGACCAAGCGAACATTCCAGTGATGGATTCGCTAATGGAGGCAGTCGAAGACGGTCGTATCGTCGTCACTGCGCCAATGAAACTATTTCAGGAAGAGAAGCTGAATCTGGCGCTGTTTCATCATCACCTGCTGGAGGAATTTTGGCGGGAGAACTTATCCAAACGCTCCTACAAACTGCTCAAGAAGATCATCCCGAGGTCCTGGATCATGGACCCTGTGGAGTTACCTCCAAATGCAGTCCTGGATGCCCCCTATGTTGGAGGCAAACCAATCCACCGCTGGCAACAGCTTGCTGAGGCTTCACAGAAAGAGCGAAACCTGATCATCAAGTTAAGCGGCTTTCACGAAAATGCCTGGGGCGCCCGAAGCGTTCTGCTTGGCAGCGACGCAAGTCGGAGCGAGTGGGAAAATGGAATTGAGGAAGCCATCGAGACTGCGAACGCAAACCTGCAGATCCTGCAGGATTATCAGAAGCCGGTGCGCCTAAAACACCCGGTTTACGCGCCACCTGCAAACTCACAGGAAAACGCAGAAGTTTACGGGATGGAAGGTCGCATTCGCTTGTGTCCTTACTACTTTGTCAAAGGAGAAGAAGCGACACTCGCCGGTGTGCTGGCCACCTTTTGTCCGGCTGATAAGAAAATCATTCATGGAATGCGCGACGCGGCAATGTTGCCGTGCATCCGAAGCGAGAGCCCCGCTCCCCTAGCCTAGCATGCCCTGGTACCTATATATTGCACTGCGCCAGCTGTTTCCGAAAGGACGCCGGTGGCCGTCGTTCTTCTTTTTCATATCTGTCCTGGGAGTCACGCTTGGCGTGATGGTGCTCGTAATCGTTCAAAGCGTGATGAGCGGCTTTGGCAGGATGCACCGGGACAAGATGATCCTGACAAGCGGGCATATCGACGTGCAAGCGGGACGGTCGATTCTCAGAGAACCCGAGAAAGTCATAGAAACGATTTTGAGCGATTCCGCTGTAGCGGGAGTCACCCCGTATGCCAAGGGCATCGTTATGCTCACATACCGTCAGCAAGCACAATTCCCCTTTATCTTCGGGATTGATTTCTCGCTGGAAGACCAAGCGTTGCCCATCTCAGAGTTGCTCATTTCCGGGAAGTTCGACGATCTGGACGACGAATCGGTACTCTTGAGCAGCACAATGGCGACGCGAATGGGCGCATATATCGGAGCAACGGTAGAAGTCCTGACGCCTCTGATGGTTGAGCGTCTGAAAGAAGACGAAGTCCTGTTGCCGCGGGAATTGACTGTGGCTGGAATTTATGAATCAGGCTGGGCGCCTGTGGACAGCAACACAATGGTGACGACGCTAAGACTGATGCAGGATCTATATGATCTGGGAAAAGGCATTCACGGCGTGTCAGTGCGATTGAAGGAAGATGATGACAAGCTCGTTTTCGCGACAGCCGAGCGCCTATTTGAAACGCTTCCACCTCCAGCGACAGTGCTGACATGGATGGATCTTAACCGGGACTTTCTCTGGATTCTGGCGCTTGAGAAGAATATGATGCTGTTTCTGCTTCTTTTCATCGTTATTGTAGCATCGTTCGCAATTGCCGTGGCGCAGCTGATGATTGTGATGCGAAAAACACGGGAGATAGGACTACTGGGCGCCTTGGGAGCCAAACCTCGTCAAATCGCCTTCGGCTATTGCCTCCAGGGATTTGCGATTGGCTTGCTGGGATCTGTGCTTGGATCCGCCGCAGGGGTGTTTTTCCTGCACTTCCGTGACCCGATGGTTGAGACGCTGGCGCGTATTACTCAAAGCCGTGAGGCGCTTGTCCATTATTATCAATTTTCGCAACTTCCGGTTTACTATGACCCGAAGAACTTTGTGATCATCATCACCGCCACGCTGGCCA
>CAYSHY010000006.1:0-86674 GCA_964430955.1 uncultured Puniceicoccaceae bacterium
CGAACGGCAGTACGGGGTCGAATACGACGAGCGGTATGTATGGGATTAGCGGTGGGGGGCAACGGACGCGACAGAGCTTTCCGGCGTCCCTTCAGGACGCGTGGTTGGGGGTCGAGGAGTCCCTGGGTTGAAACCCAGGGCTTTGTTCCTGAGTGCTTTCAGCACGGGGGAGTTGCGGGCATTCATGATTCACCTTTGCTCCAGGCGTCCGACGGGATGGCCTGCCCTGGAAGGGCAACGGAGCAAAGCCCCGGGTTTCAACCCGGGGGAGATCTTCCCAAAGTCAGCGTCCTGAAGGGACGCCGGTGGTGGCCGGGGCTGCAGTCGTAATCCTTTCTAACCTGAGGCGTCACGCACGGGATGCGGTTACCGTTCTTGCTCGGCTTTTATCTCTTGCAACGCAAATACTTTCGCGAAATTATAATCACATTCAACAGAGATCCGTGATCCCACAATTCACTACCACCAGTGCGCACGAGGAGACAAACCGGCAGGGATAGGTAATGGGACAATCACTTCACGTGAAATATTCTCATTTGGTCTTCAGCACGAAACACCGGGAACCTACCATCTCGGCGGATATAGAAGAGCGCCTCTACGCCTATCTTGGAGGCATTGTGAGTGACTTGGGCGGACGTCCTTTGGCGATCGGAGGGATGCCAGACCATGTGCATTTGATCATCCGGGATTCAAAGGCGGTGGCGGATATGCAGATGATCAAGGATCTTAAGGGAGGCAGTTCCAAATGGGTGAATGAGACGGCGGAAATGAGGGGCAAGTTCTCGTGGCAGTCAGGCTACGGGTGGTTCAGCGTCAGCCCCAAGGGCCTTGATGCCGCCCGGACCTATGTCCTGAATCAGAAGGAGCACCATAAGACACAGACGTTCCAGGACGAATTCAGGAAGTTTCTCAAGCAGTACGGGGTCGAATACGACGAGCGGTATGTATGGGATTAGCGGTGGAATCCACGAACATCGTGCGTTTTCGGCGTCCCTACAGGACGCGTGGTTGGGGGTCGAGGGTTATCTGGGGATCTGTCCTGGGTGCTTTCAGCACGGTAGGTGACGCGGCGGGGACCTCCTGCGCGGGAGGCTTCGGTGGGCAGGCTGCGGCTTCACCTTTGAGGATCTCGCCCCCAATTCTGCTCGTGGACTTTGTGGGGGTAGTTATGTTGTGGTTCTTGAACTCCCCACCCTATCCTGATGACCCAGCAAGTTCATTCTGAACGATCCGTTGTGGGCAAAGCGAAGAAGCGCGGCGGAGGTCGGTTTGGTTTCAAGTGCAATTTGGATTGGTTGGGTGGCGGCGATCCCGCTGATTGTGGTGTGTGCAACGGGGCTGCCGCGGGCGTTCAAGCAGAGGTGGAGCATAATACGTATCCGGAACGGTAGCCTTCTGTGCCTCGGAAGACACAAAGGGAACAATGCCCAGTCTTCACGCTGATGGACCTGTCGCGAAGCATGCAACTTTTGTGGAAACGAGCGGTTCTAACCAGACAAGAACAGGGGAAGTGCGGCCAGATGTCTGCGCCAAACCAAACAACATATACTTGCTTCAGCCAAGGGAAGGGAGTGAACTGGTCGGGCTTCAATCGACGACGATACAGATGCAGCTAGCAACAGGACCTCGAAAGCCCCATGTGGGCGTAATCGGCGCCGGCCCGGCGGGGCTTGCCGCTGCGCTGAAGCTTGCACAGGGAGGTTGTCAGGTTGATCTGTTCGAGGCGAGCGGTCATGTGGGGGGCTTGTGCCGATCGTTTGATCTGTGGGGCGCAAAGGTGGACATGGGGCCGCATCGCTTCTTCAGCAAGGACGCGCGAATTAACAAGTTTTGGCTGGAGCAGGTAGGCGGGGATTATCTGATGGTGGACCGCCTGACGCGCATCTTCTACAAAAAGCGATTTTTCCACTATCCGTTGCGCCCATTCAACGCGCTGGTAAACATGGGCGCCATCGAGGCGGGCCGCTGCGTGGCGAGCTATGGTATGCAGTCGGCCAAGAACCGGATGGGGCGACAGGAACCGAACGAGCTCACGTTTGAAGGCTGGGTGGTGAAGCGCTTTGGCAGGCGACTGTTTGAGCTGTTCTTCAAATCCTACAGTGAGAAGCTGTGGGGAATTCCGTGCACACAGCTCGATGCGGACTTTGCGGCTCAGCGGATCAAGAAGTTCTCATTGGGTGCTGCGCTTCTGAACGCGGCTGGGATGAATCGCCAGCGCCACGCCACGCTTGTGGACAAGTTTGCGTACCCGACCGAAGGCGCCGGAATGGCCTATGAGCGCATGGCCGCGAACTTTGAGCAACTGGGCGGTAGACTGCATCTAAAGCGCCCTGTTAAGCGAATTCTCCACGAGGGATTCGAAGTGCGGGGTTTGGAACTGTTGGACGGGTCGCAGGAGAAGTTTGATCACGTGGTGACTACCATGCCGTTTACCCTGATGGTAAAGGGGCTGACGAATGTGCCTGAACCGGTTCGCACGGCTGTGAACCGGCTAAAGTTCCGCAATACGATACTGGTATACCTGCTGGTGGATGGTGAGCATCTTTTCCCTGACCAATGGCTCTACATCCATTCTCCTGAGTTGAAGACGGGGAGAATCACCAATTTCGGCAATTGGGCGCCGGCCACACGGCCAGGCGGCGGCAAGACGATCGTTGCGCTGGAGTACTGGTGCTACGATGAAGACTCCGACTGGAGCGCAACGGATGAGGATTTGATCGACCGCGCGAAGATCGAGTTTGTGAAGACAGGGCTTTCCGGAGGTCATGCCGTAAGCGCGGGCCACGTGGAGCGGATTCGCCGCTGCTACCCTGTTTACGAGAGCGGCTACAAGGACAATCTCGCCGTGATCCTGCCATACCTGAAGCGATTCAACGGGCTTACGCCGATAGGCCGCTACGGTTCTTTCAAGTATAACAACCAGGACCATAGCCTGTTGATGGGAATGCTTGCCGCAGAGAACATCCTCACAAGCTCCGGGCAGAACGACCTGTGGTCGATCAATACAGATTTCGACGGGTATCAGGAAGAGGCGATTATCTCCGAGCGTGGGCTTGAGCTAGTATCGGCGTAATGGGAAGCAGTGGCATAGCGAGCTGCAAAGAACCCCCTGCTGTAAAAGCCTGTCCCTTACCGTTTCTGAATGGGAGATTGGCGAGAGCGATCCTGCTGCTCGCATTTGCGGGACTAATCACTGCTCTGGTTGGCCTAACGCCAATCGACCGGCCCAAGCTTAGCGATCCAAGAGGAACGTTGCTCGTAAGCCAGTCAATCCTGTCAGACGGGGATGTAAAACTCACCGAATATGCTGATGCCCTTGGCCCTGACCTGAAGGGCAAGGATTTTTTCCATCAGCTGTATTGGAGCGAGAAAGGTGAGATCCTCTTTGCCTACCCGATCGGAAATAGTCTGATTTCGCTGCCTGCGGTATGGGTCGCGAACTTGATGGGCTACGATATGCTGCAGCCTGTCGACGAGATAGCAGTGCAACGGGTGCTCGCCCCATTGTCAGTGGGCATGGCATTCCTGCTGATCTTCGCCCTGAGTCGAATCTGGCTGCCCTATTGGCTTAGCGTTGCCTGGGCCGTGGCAATGACGGCAGGAACCGCAATATCGAGCACCTTGGGTTCCGCCCTGTTCTCACATAACGGCTTGGCGCTATGGTTGCTGGCGGCATTGATCCTGACCTTCCACCCCCGATGTCGGGTCAGCCGCTGGTGCGCCGTAGCCACGGGATTTTGTCTGTTTATGGGCTTTATCTCGCGCGGCCAGGGGGCCTTCTTCATTATCGCGCTGTATGTCTATCTGCTTCTCGCCGACTGGAAGCGGATACCTTGGGTGGTGACTGGATCTCTACCCCCACTGCTGCTGTTTTCAGCCTGGTCCTGGCAAGTCTATGGAACCCTCTTCCCCGGAAGCCACTATTACCACGGCTGGGGATTTGACCTGACTACAAACACGTTGAACATCCTTTACGGGCACACGCTTAGTGCATCGCGAGGTCTGTTCGTTTTTTCCTCATTCCTGCTGCTCGTACTCCTGGCGCCAATACTTTACAGGGATGGCTGCGCAAAGGAGAAGGCGCTGATCATCCCGGCAGTTTCAATCCCCCTGCACTTCGCTGTAATCTCGTGCTGGGAATTCTGGTGGGGCGGCTGGTGCTTCGGCCCAAGGCTAAGCGTTGATACCATGCCGGCATGGGCTCTTGCTGGAATCATAGCCATCCACCACTGGAATCACGACAGCAGGAAACTGCGCAAGGTTGTCCTGATGTGGTGCTTTGTCGCACTAGTCGTAGCGTCATCCTGGATCCATATTGTCAAAGGGCTGCATACGCCTGCGACATATGCATGGAATTACTCTCCTGATCCATGGCGTCATCCGCAGATATTTTTCGACTGGCGCTTCCCACAGTTTCTCGCGAGCGACAAGTCAGTGGGCATTCAGCAGCTTGAGTATGAGGGCCTCGAAGTAACGCCTCTGGAGCGTGGAGAGCGGGCTCTCCCCGGTAAGACCGGCATGATTCTCAGCTCTGTCTGGCACGAAGTTGAAGGTTCGGGCGTGGACAAGTTTGTTTGGAGTAGCAAGGGCCCGGCAAAAATATACCTGCTGCCGGAGTTACTCTCATCTCTGGACCTGACAGCGCCGCACGAGCTGGAAATCTGGTTGGGCAGCTATGGCGCGCAAGCTTATGCGATCTTTCTGAACGGAAAACCAGTTGGCGAAGTCAGCAATAGCACCGGGGAAACCCAGCACCTTCGTTTCCCCATTCCTGCGGGCAAGAACGCCGGCGAGAATGGACTGGAGATCGCGATCACTGCTCAAGACGCAAAGCGCCCATCAGAGGTTGAAGGCAGCCCGGACACCCGGCAGCTCGGCGTGCGGCTGCACGGACTCTCAATCTCGGAATCCAAACAGTGAGTCGCCATCGACTGATTGGGCCCAGTGATGCTGTTTCTGCTGACCTACAGGGTACTTGGCTGGATATACGTGCACCAATTCTCGCTCGACTCGTGATGATTGGCACTCATCTCGATTGGGTGGGCGCACTAGCTTCCAGAGAGAGTAATCGTATTGCCCAGAATATCTCAATGGGTGCTATTGGACACGGCGCAGGATGATGCTGCCGCCCCCGTAGTAAGGAGACAGAGGGAAGGCCTCCTTCCATGCATCCGTAAAGCGCCACGCAGCCCAGGAGTTACTAAAGTAAATCTTGAAGGCGCTATTATACATGAGAAACGCCTGAAGCAGATACTGTTCATTCCAGAAGACCAAGTGCTCCTTGATCCAGTGCTTTGGCACCTCGAACGGGAAGAAGATGTCGTGGATATGGACGAAGACACCGGGCTTGAGCCGGGGAAGGACTTCGAAGAAGAGATAGTTCACATCGCTTCCAATCCTCGAGACATGGGAGGAGTCGATGAAGAGCAAGTCACCGTCTTCAAGAGACTCGAAAAGCGAGAGTTCAACGGCCTGAACCTCGCTGCGCTCGAGATCTACCGAGTCGAGTTTGCTCAGAAACGGATGGGGATACGGCTCAATGCATGTCACCTTGCCTGATTCGCTCCGCTGGACCGCAGCCAGCATGCAGAGCGTCGAGAACCCGGAGCCAACCTCTATTATTTGCCGTGGCTTGTGATGCCGCAAGAAGCTGTAGAGCAGGTGTGCGTCTGGCGCACCAAAGCCTGGCTCATTGTGGTAGTAAACGGGACGAGATAGGAAGTCTTCAGGTTTATCAACCGGGAAGGACCGCAACTCGTCCTGAAATTGCGGCGCGATTTCCTTGAGGAAATGCAGGTGAAACTCCTTGTCGATTTGAATACCCCTGAGCTTTGACGGCGCCTTCCAAATCGAGTCCGGCAGCTTTCCCACCTCTGGGATAACGCTATAAAAGTGAACAGGGAGAACGTGGACGCCCGCTCTTTCTGCAGCATGAAAGAACGCGCGATGCCGTCCGTCAGCATCCATGAAAGGAGTTCTGACAATCTCTGCGCATCGCTTGATGATGGCCTGATCAGGAATCTCTGCTGGAGCAGTTTTAGACATTACAAATACTAAACCAAATTGCTCTTTCTACTATTCATGGCAGAGCAGGTGCAGAAGGAAAACGAAAACGGGGAGCACAGAAGGTTGCTACAGTAAAATTGAGCACGAAGTAAAATCCTCTCATAGTTAACACTGACCCATCTTCAGAGTTTCATTTTCCAGAGACGCCCGCCCTGATAGCAAGCCGCTATTGACTCTGCGTCGAAGGCAGGTAAGGAAGACCGAAGGCTGGTCGCTGATGAATGGCGGCCGGGGATCGTAGAGGACTTTTCAACGTACCCATCATGACGAGCATTGTAGATATCCGCGCCCGCGAAGTATTGGACTCGCGCGGCAACCCCACCGTGGAGGTGGACGTAGAACTTTCGAGCGGCGTGATCGGCCGCGCGTCTGTGCCATCTGGCGCCAGCACTGGCGTGAACGAGGCGCTTGAGCTGCGTGACGGCGCGTTACCAGACGCCAAGAAGGACGGCAAGGGCAAGAAGGCCGACAAGCTCGCCAAACGCTATGGCGGCAAAGGCGTGCTGACAGCTGTCAAGAATGTGCACGATCTGGTTGCTCCTGCACTACTGGGCATGGACGCCTGCGACCAAGTCGGCGTGGACCGCACGATGCTCGATCTCGACGGGACGGAGAACAAGAGCAAGATTGGCGCGAACGCAATTTTGGGGGTCTCTCTGGCCGTGGCCAAGGCAGCAGCCGAAGCGCTGGAACAGCCGCTCTTCAAGTATCTGGGCGGTCCGAACGCCAAGGTGTTGCCAGTACCGATGATGAACATCATCAATGGCGGCGCACACAGCGACGCTCCAATCGACATTCAGGAGTTCATGATCATGCCGAAGGGCGCTGAAACTTTCAGCGAAGCGCTACGCATGGGCACTGAAACCTTCCACGCGCTAAAGAGCGTGCTGAAGAGCCGTGGCTTGTCGACCGCAGTCGGCGACGAGGGTGGTTTTGCACCAATGCTGGGCAGCAACCAGGAAGCCTTGGAAGTTATCGCCGAAGCTGTGAAGAAGGCTGGCTATAAGCTGGGCAAGGACATCTTCCTGGCGCTCGACGTGGCTTCGAGCGAGTTCTACAAGAACGGCAAGTATGTCTTCCACAAGAGCGATAAGAGCGAGCGCACCCGAGAGGAGATGGTGAGCTACCTGAAGGAACTCTGCGACCGATTCCCGATCATCTCGATCGAGGACGGCTGCGCCGAGGAAGACTGGGAAGGCTGGAAGCTGCTTACCCAGACGCTGGGTGACCGCGTGCAGTTGGTGGGCGATGATTTGTTCGTAACCAACGTCAAGTTCCTCAAGAAGGGTATCGATCTCGGCGTGGCAAATTCGATCCTGGTAAAGGTGAATCAGATCGGCTCGCTAATGGAAACCCTTGACGCTGTCGAACTGGCCAAGGAAAACGGCTATACCAGCGTGCTCTCGCACCGCTCTGGCGAAACCGAGGACACCACCATCGCCGATATCGCCGTCGCCACGAACTGTGGACAGATCAAGACTGGCTCGCTGAGCCGTTCCGACCGCGTCGCTAAGTACAACCAGCTGCTCCGCATCGAAGAGATGCTGGGCGACACGGCTGTTTACGGCGGACGGATGAAGCACTAGCCCGGCGACGCCGGAAGATTTCCGAGCCCAAGTCTTAATCCCGAGCCCGAGACCGTCAGGAGAAAGGCGGAGTGGGTGAATGGGTGATTAAGAGAGTTTCAGAGCCCGGATCTAAAAGGTCCGGGCTCTCTTTTACCCAGCGAATACAATTCGCGAGTGCCGATGACGCCAAGTAGGGAGGAATAATCCCTTACCCTCCGTATATACTTGGATGTTTGCGGCGAAGGGGAACATCGAAACCAGAAGATGACCGACGCGGAGAAGCAAATCATGCGCGCTGCGTGGGTCAGGCATCCTACGTATATCGACGGCCATTTAGCGTCACTCGCCTCCGATCCGAATGGGGTTAGATCTGATTCAAATCACGCCGTCGCGGCATGTCTCCAGATATACAGAGGCTGGGACCAGCCTCGCTACCCACCATTTCATTCTTCTCGATTCTTCTAACTTGCTTGCCTCTGGCACTGAAATCCAAAGACTTAGATCGTATCACCACTTACTGATCTCTGCTATGCGCACCGGAAATCCTACGCTTCGCGACTCTACGTTTAACCGCACCCTCGCCGCTCCGGGTGAAGCCGTGATGACGATCAACGGCACAGTGCACCGCTGCTTCATCCTGTTCTTCCTGTTACTGGTCTCTGCGACATTTACGTGGACGCGCTTTTTCGAGACAGGAACAGTGGAGTCTGTTGCACCCTTGATGGTCGTTGGACTATTTGGAGGACTTATTACAGCGCTGGTTGTAGTCTTTAAGAAGACCACGGCGCCTTATCTTGCCCCTGTGTATGCTTTGCTCGAAGGGCTGTTGCTGGGGGGGCTCTCAGCAATGTTCGAGACCGCCTATCCTGGAATTGTGATGCAGGCGGTGGCGCTCACAATGGGCACGCTGTTCAGCCTTCTGGTGGCCTACAAGACGGGCGCCATCAAGGTTACCGAAAATTTCAAACTTGGCGTTTTCGCTGCGACAGGCGGCATCGCCCTGGTTTATCTGGTTAGTTTTGGCATGCGCATGTTCGGTCTGGAGATGCCGTTTATTCACGACAGCGGCATGATCGGCATCGGCATTAGCTTGTTTATCGTTGTGGTCGCCGCACTCAACCTGGTCCTCGACTTCGACTTCATAGAAAGCGGCGCCGAACAGGGTGCGCCCAAGTACATGGAATGGTATGGCGCGTTCGGGCTGATGGTGACGCTGGTTTGGCTGTATCTGGAGATCCTCCGATTGCTCGGAAAGATGAGGAACTAAAGACGCTCCGGACGCCAAGGGATCATCGCGTACCGCCTATCCGAAGCGCAGCTTCGGCTATCCCTCCGTATATACCTCGATGTTTGCCGAGAATGGGACCATCGAAACCAGAAGATGACGAATACGGAGAGATAGATCAGATGAGCGGCGAGGAGCGGGTTTCACAAGATCTGTTCCTTCGACGATCATCGAACTTCTCTTCCTTCCGATGCGTTAGGGCCCGGGTTTAGTATTGGTGCGATGCCGCGGGATAACCTTGGATGCGGGAAGGCTGGGGACCAGCGTTCCTACCCTGTTCGCTTAATGTTCGCTGCGGATGTGGCGCTCTACCCGGTCGTTGTAGAAGGCGTAGAGCTCATCGAGAAGCGAGGATGAGAGTGAAGGAAGTCCGGAAACGCTCACATTCTCGTCAACCTGAGAGGGTCTGCTGGCGCCGGTGATGACGGTTGTCACAGCTTCGAAATCGAGAATGAAACGCTGCGCAAATTGCGCCATGGAAAATCCCTCCGGGACGTAAGAACGAAGCGCCTCTACCAGGTCCAGTCCCGTCTCAAAGGGGATGCCCCCGAAAGTCTCGCCAACGTTGAAGGCGGCGCCATCGCGATTGTAGCTGCGGTGATCCTCCGGGGAGAACTCTGTCTGCCGATTCATCTTGCCAGAGAGCAGACCGCTGTTAAGCGGCAGTCGCACGATGATGGCAACCGCTCTTGCCTTGGCCGCCTGAAAAAGTTCTTCACGGGGGCGCTGGCGGAAGATGTTGAAGATTACCTGAAGCGAGGCGAGACCGTCCTGCCCCATTGCAATGAAACCCTGTTCGGCTGTTTGAACGCTCGCGCCGAATGCTCTGATCTTTCCCTCGTCACGCAAGTCGCGCAGCCAGTCAAAGATCTCTCCCCTGCGCAGCACCTCAGTGGGAATGCAGTGTAGCTGAATTAGATCAATAGTGTCGACGCCCAATCGCTGCAGAGAGTCTTCAATATGCGAGCGGACGCCTGCACGGGTATAGCTGTTGGGGTAGAGGTCGCCGCTGCGACCCACCTTGCTGGCTATCACAAATTGGTCCCTGCCATGGCTGTTCAAGACGCGTCCTACCAGGCGCTCGGAACGGCCAGCCCCATAGACATCCGCGGTGTCGAAAAAGGTAACACCCTGCTCGACGGCGCGATGCAGGATGCCCTCAGCCTCTTTCTCCTCAATTTGGCCGAAATCGCCGCCCAACTGCCAGCAGCCGAGCCCAATTTCTGAAACAGATCGATCCAAGGCGGGAAAATGGCGTTCGTTCATGCGAGGCAACTTAGCCAAAGTATACATAAATGGCTACAACGAGGATAATCAGAATCGCAGCCACGAAGCCTGCACCTCGCCACGGGGTCATATCAACCGGGGCTGGTGCGCGCGGCGCCCATGGTTCGGGCAATGGTCGGGTCTTCGCGAAAAACATCTGAATCCCCATCAGGACGACGAAGATGAGTCCCAGAAAATGAAACTCGTGCATCTCTCTCACCCAGCCGTTGAAAGGAGGCACGAAGTAGCCAATGGCAATTGAAACAAAACCGAGGAGTAGAGCCCACTGAGCGCCAACAGCGGGCGTCCTGCGGTTAATCATTCCCATAAATACGACGGCAAGAATGGGGATGAAGTAGATGCCATTCATCTTCTGCAAGTAAGAGAAGATGCTATCAGTCTGGGCCAGAAATGGGGCCACTGTCATGGAGACTATCGTTATGATGACCCCAAACCAGCGCCCGGACGCCACAATCTCCCTCTCACTGGCCCCGGGGCGCATAAATGGTTTGTAGATGCCCAGACTGAACAGGGTGCACGTACTGTTCAGTGCCGAGTTAAAGCTACTGAGAATAGCCCCAAGCATGACAGCGGCGAAAAAGCCGTTCAGATAAGGCGGCAACACATGGTTGACCAGACGTCCGTATGCAAGGTCCGCCTTGATGCCTTCATCTGCGAACAAGTGGAAGGCAACGATGCCGGGCAAAACCAGGTAAAGTGGACCCAGAAGCTTCAGGAAGCCCGTGAGCAAAACGCCTTTCTGGCCCTCAGCGAGACTGCGCGCACCAAAGGTGCGCTGGATAATTTGCTGGTTCGTGCACCAGTAGAATACATTGATCAGGAAAATGCCTGTAAACACCGTGGAGAAAGGCACTGCAGTGTCAGGCCCCCCGCGACTCTCGAACTTGTGTGGAAGCGACTCCCGTAGATGTCTCCAGCCAGCGAGGGCGCCATTGCCCTCTCCAAGGGCCGCCAAGGCAAGGTAGGCCACAAGGAGTCCCCCTGCCAGTAGGCCAATCCCGTTCAGAAGGTCGGAGACGGCAACAGTGCGCAGCCCCCCACTAAGGGCATATATGGAGCCAATGATTCCTACAGCCCACACTACGATCCACAGAATAGCGTTGTGCGACTCGATGCCCGTAAGTGTGGTGAGGTCAAGAATGCCGCTCATTCCGGCCGCGCCTGTGTAGAGAATGATGGGCAGCAGTATCGCTGCATAGGCAATAAGGAAAACTATATTGCCGATGAGCTCCGTACGATTGTCGAAGCGCTCACGCAGATATTCCGGAACGGTGGTCACACCGAGTCGCAAGAAGCGCGGCAGAAAAAAGATCGCCATGAGCACGAGTGCGATAACCGCCACAACTTCCCATACCATGACCGCAAGTCCGTCAATAAAGGCGGAGCCATTCAGTCCCACCATTTGCTCGGTGGAAAGGTTGGTAAGCAGAAGCGAACCGGCTATTAAGGGAAAGGTCAGCGAGCGGCCGGCAAGAAAGAAGCCTTCGCTGCTGGTATGGTCGTCTTTACGGGTAAGCAACCATGTGAGAACAGCGACAAGTCCGGTAAAGAACAGAAAGGAAAGGATATTGATCATCGGGTGAGAAGCAGTGACAGCTAGCAAGTCGCGAATATCATGTCCCGGGTGTCAAGCGACAAGTGGCGCGCGTCACAGGAAATCGGAATAGTTCCGGCAGACGCTAGAAGCCCAGTGAAGTGGATACGCCAAGGATGTGGGCGCCGTCCCAGTCGCTGCCGGGTCGACGCTTGCTTTCGTAAAGATAGTATACAGTGACGCCGACCTGCTCTGTGATGTCGAAGGAGAGGCGGAGGGGATAGAGGCGGTTGGCGGAAAACTCGTCATCCTCCATGTCATAGAAGATCTCATTGCCAAAACTAATCTCCCTGAGGCCCGGGAAAAACGAGGCAGGATGGGATATGAGCGTGCGCTGCCGCAGTCTGTTTGTCCAATCCCCACCACTGTGCTCACGTTGCCGAAATTCCAGACGATTACGTGTCTTCAGTTTGAAACCGCCGGGTAAGCTATGGCTGCTGCTAATCTCTGTGTTTATACGCCATCCATGGCGCCACGTCCCGTCATCCTGCCGATCTTCTTCGTAGAGGGGGTGGAGCCCTGCAGTCCAATTCTTTGTAAGCTTGTAGTTAAACTTCTGTGAGACTTCCCAATGCTGAAGCTCGTCACCATCCAAAAAGCGAAACTCTGCGTTCGCTCCCGTACTGAACCTGCCGGACTCGAACATGTCTACCTCAACAGTCTGCCACACGCCCATGTCATCTGACGCATTAAGTGCGGAGGCGGAGATAGCTGTGAGGCCCAAAGCGACGAGAAATCGAAGGATTCTGCTGATGCTCATCATCCCAAACGTGACGATGGCCGCGGGCGCCCGCGCTTTCGAGGAAAAAGAGGGAGATGATCCCTTCAGAAGGCAATGGGAGGGAGGGTAATCCCTTACTCTCCGTAACTATATCCGAGATGCCAGACGACTGCGTAAACTAACTGACGACCAATGCGGAGACAGGTCGTATGCCTTGCGAGGATCGCGTGCCGCACAATCTGGCCAGTCGACGCTAGAACATCTCTCTCTTCCGCTGCGGACAGTTTCGGATTTTGCGGTCGTGGCGCCGAGGGATGTCTCTGGATGGACTGAGGCTGGAGAGCAGCCTCCCTACCCCGATATATACCTGCGCATCTTTCCGACCCGTTCTATTTCGCCCTACTCGGACTTCGGCGCAGGAGGATTCCAGTCCAGGATCTGGCCGTCCTTGAGAAGCTGATCGCGTAGCTTCTGGTAGTCGACATCCTGCACGTCGATGCCTTCGTCGATAGCGATCACTGCCGCCGTGGCGGCGCTTTGGCCCAGAAGCATGAATACTGGTTCCATGCGGATGCTGCCAAATGCAATATGGGAGGCTGAAAGGCCAACCGGAACCAACAGGTTCGTGCATTCCTCCCGACGCGGACGGATGGAGCGATAGCTAACTGGATAAGGCTGCGGGACCGGAATCTCCACGTTCCCTTCGGCCATGACAACGCCATCGACAACAACGCGAGAGGTGTGATGGGAATCCATCGTGTAGCTGGCGAGGCCTACGCTATCTTCTACACTCTCCCTCCCCATGCAGTTGGCTTCGGTCATGACGTAATCAGAAATCATACGGCGGCCTTCGCGTACGTAGAGTTCGTGAGGCCAACCTCCCGTTTCCTCAAACTGATCCTTCGGCAGGCCAAACTTGTTAACGAAGGCGCGAATATCCTCAGGAACATCCGGGTCGTTTGCGAGGAACCATACCATGCCCAGTTGATACGTTATATGTTCCTGAAAAATGCGTTCGCGGGTTGCATAGTCGCCTTCCGGCCAGTCGTAGTTGCCGCCAATGAAGTCTGTCGAGACAGGGCCTGCACTATTGCAGTCGCCAATGTTCATCTTGATGGGGCCGTGCCTGTACTTGAAATCCCACTCAAAGCCTTCTGGCGCCGTTGTGATATATCGCAGAAGCAGTGCGTATGTATCACGATCGTAGTTGTCTGGCTTGGGGAATGCCGTGCCTTCCTCGGCCGTCGTCAACCACATACGAAAATTGTAGGCCTGAATACGATTATCTCCCGTGCCTTTCTCGCGGATAGGTTCGTCACTGATGCCGGGAAGCAGCCCGCTTGAAGGGTCGCCTGGAACGCGGTATGGATCGACCGGAAAGCGGAACTGGTGCTTGTCTGCGATGAAGTAACCATTCCAGTTTTCATTATAGACGGAGTTTGCCTCGCGCCCCACGTGATAGGAAACGCCGGCTCGGCCAAAGAGGTCACCTTCGTAGGTGGCGTCGATAAACATCTCCGCCTCGATGCGCTGACCATTTTCGAAAACGAGGGCAGTAATGCGCGCCCCATCCTTTTCCACGCGTTCGAGCCTGTGCTCAAAAAGCACCTCCACACCTGCTTCTGCGAGCATATCCCTAAAGGTGGTTTCCGCATCAGCTGTGCGAAACTGGGTCCAACCCATTTTCTCGAGAAATTCTGCGGAAAGACCACCTATCGAGTCCTTCTTCCCCAAGTCCACGGCGGTAAGTCCCGCAGACGTCATCCCGCCCACATGACGGCGAAATACCGCAAGCGCAGCAGTCTTGCCCATGCGTTTGGCCTGGATGGCGGCGCCGACGCCCCCCGGCGTACCTCCGTAAACACAAACATCGACCTTGATAATCTCAGGATTCTCCAGCTTGGAAACTGGATAATAATGATGCAGGCCCGGATTGGGCGTGCTGGGCTGAATCTGATGCGCAGAGGCAGTTGATACAGACATGAGAAGTGCTGAAAGAATGAGTGGGAGGGAGCGTGGGGAATCCATGCGATATGTAGTTTCGAGAGACAGGCGGATGGTCAACTGAATTTGGGACTCAGGCCATCCTTAACGGTTTTCGCTGAACCCAAGAAAGTTTTCACCGGCAGCGCGTACGGCATATGCAGGAGCAAACGATTGATCCCATATCCGTCTTCACAATGTGCAAAAAGGCGGTCGGAGCACTTGCTCACGACCGCCTCTGAAAATCGTCAGATCTGGCTGGACTAGGACTCTTCGCTACGAGCGGAAGCGGCTTCCTCCGCTGTCTGCTCACGCTTTGCGAGGGTCTTCTGACGCTTGCGCAGATTATCCAGCTGAGTCTTCTTACGAAGGGCAATCACGCGCTGGCGACGCGCGTTTGGCTTTGCGCCAGGGGCTTTCTTCACGCTCTTGCGCTTACCGGCCAAGGTCTTGTCACGGCCTTTGTTGAGACGCTTCATCTGATTGAAAGGTGTAATTTAAAGTTGAAAAAAGGGCGAATTCTATGCCCGACCCGGCAAGATGGAAGCCGAATCTTGGAAATTGTCAAAACACGACAATTCCCCGGGGGCTAAAACGCAAAGGAGAAACCGGTCCTCGCATTCACCATCTTGCTGGTATCAATCGTAGCAGAACCTACGCCCGAGACGCTCTGGCTGAATTCTTCTGCAGACGTGTATTCTACAGATCCAAAAAACTGAACGCGCGAGTTGATCTGATAAGACGCTCCGACATCCGCCCAGCCCCCCAGAAGGATGTCCCTTTCGCGGTGTTCGCCACTGGCGCCGGAAGGATTAAGCCTGTCGGCAATGGGCATGTCCTCGGATGGTCTGGTTGCAAGACTCCAGTCAAAATAGCTATCAACTACGATCGCCGCAAGGCCCGCGCCTACACGAAGGTCAAATCGACGGGAGACATCCAGATTGTAGAATCCGCCGAGGCGGAAGGTATAAAGTCCCGTGCGCAAATCCCACTTTCCGGTTCCATCACCCTCGATCGTGTATTGATAAAGCGGATTGTCCGGGTCTACCGGGTTGATATGCGCCTGAATGTCCAGAACACCGGGGGTAATGATAACAGGTGGGCCCAATCTCCCCCCATACCCCCTATCTGGTGCGAACGAACCCGATCCTTCCCCCCGTTCAATCAGGTGGAGATATCCTTCGTAGGTTTGTTGATATTTAAGATTTTCCGTGACCGATGAATCGACCCCATTGACGCCAAAGGCCACCAGGAAGCCAAAGCGCTTCTTGTTGGTGAGGTACCGAGCATATTGAAGCTCCCAGCCCATTGCGGGACCGGTGTCATCCTCCCTTGAAATACCCGTAGTGGCGAGGCGCTCACTCTCGATCGGGATGGCGCTCATATGGGTGGCCAAGATGTAGTCTCCGTCGATCATGGGTCGCCCTTCTGCGTCAACAATCTGCTGCGCGCTATTGAAGGCGAAGAAATACGTCGTCCCGTTATCATCGTTGCCGGCATAACCATCCGGGAGGAACTGCGCATCATTATAGTACATGAAGCCCTCGCCCGATGGAGGACCTGAAATCAAACCAACGTTGTCGATACCAACAGTCGTCGGCGCTAGAATCCGGGTGCCAACCGTAAGCTCTGACTTGAGGACCGGTGGGGTACGGAGAATGAAGCGCTGTGCTGAAACAGTGGATGTAGTAGCGACAGCAAGGATGCCAAGAGCTATGGCGGTGCGATGCATTAACGACAAAGCAAGCGCGTGAACGCAAAGTGTCAAGAGGAACGAGTCACTGGCGCTTCCAGGCTAAGAGCCAGACGGGGGCAAAGGTGCAATACCTTTGGTTTGAGTTGTCAGCGGCGAGAGTATTGACAGTCTCGACAGACCCGTAGGGGAAAACCAGCTATCACATGACTTGGGAGATCGCCTTTGTATTGGCCCTGTTACTGACGGCAGTCGTCTTGTTTATCAGCGAGAAACTGTCGCCAGACCTCACGTCGTTTGGAATATTTGTAACATTGATGTTGGCCGGCGCCTTGGCTGCAGGAAGCACTCTTCCGGCGCCCGATCAACTGTTGACGGTATTTTCGAACGCAGCGCCGATAACCATTGCCGCAATGTTCGTCATAAGCAGCGCGCTTGAAAAATGCGGGGCGCTGGAGGGACTGGGCGGTCTCCTCAAGCGTGTAGCCAAGCTTGGGATTGCCCCAGTCATGGCGTTGATGGTGCTCACGGTCGGGCTGATCTCGGCGTTCATGAATAATACGCCGGTCGTAGTGATCTTTGTTCCCATAATCCTGGGTCTGGCGCGTGAGATGGGACAGCCAGCCTCAAAGATGCTGATTCCGCTTTCCTATGCCTCGATCTTCGGAGGAACCTGCACGCTTGTAGGCACAAGCACGAACATCCTGGCAAGCGGCATACTTCAAAACCAGGGCATGGCCCCGATTGGGATGTTTGAGCTGGCATGGGTGGGTTTGCCGCTACTTATAGCTGGCGCGGCCTATCTGGCGCTGATCGGCCCCCGCCTCTTGCCGCGACGCGACACCTTGACAGCACTCCTTTCCGACGAAGAACGTAAGGAATTCATCACTACGGCCTTCATTCGTCCCGATTCACAGTTGGTCGGACATACACTAAAGGACAGCAATTTGCTGCGCCGCGGCGTTCGAGTCCTCGAAATCATACGAAACGAAGTGGCAGTGAGCGGCGACTTACGCGAAGTTGTGCTCAAGGAAGGCGACCGGTTGGTGCTCGCCGCCCGACCAAGTGGTCTATCGCACACGCGCAGCGAAGGGGTAAATATAGGACTGGAAGCCAACCTTGGGGTGGAGACGATAGCCGCGCACGAGGGATCGATCGTTGAGGGCGTCATTGCGCCACGATCTGCGCTGATTGGACAGACCCTCGGCGAAATCAAGTTCCGTCAGCGCTACCGCATGATCGTGTTGGCGATTCACCGTCGCGGAGTGAACTTACGTAATGAATTCGAAACGCAACCGCTGGAATTTGGCGATACTTTGCTGATGATGGGCACCGATGAAGCGCGGGAGGCGCTTCGCAGGGATGATGATATTCTCCTGCTCGACCGCCCTCCCACTCCATCCACCAGTCAAAGAAGAAAAGGCCCCATGGTACTCGCGATTGTAGCGGCCGTGGTGCTTAGCGTCTCCTTTAATCTCGTGCCAATCGCGGTGGCCGCGCTCTCCGGCGCTGCCTTGATGTTGGCCATACGAGTGATCTCTCCCAAAGACGCCTACGAGTCGATCGACTGGAGCATATTGATTTTGATTTACGGAATGTTGGGCCTGGGACAGGCGATGGAGAGCACCGGTGCGGCAGCAATTATCGCAGAGCAGATCCTGATTTTGGATGATCTGGTCGGAGACCCAAAACTGCGGGCCCTACTTGTTTTGGCAGGGATCTACCTCCTGTCTTCCATATTAACAGAGGTAATGTCCAACAATGCGACCGTCGTGCTGATCACGCCAATCGCCATTGGCATTGCTCTACAACTAGGCTTGGATCCACGCGCGTTCGTAATCGCAACTACGATCGCCGCCAGCGCAAGCTTTGCGACGCCCATTGGTTACCAGACAAACACCTACGTATACGGTGTGGGCAACTACAAGTTCTCAGACTTTGTGCGAATAGGGGTGCCAATGAACCTTGTTTATTTCGTCGTGAGTATGATCATGATCCCGATTGTATGGGGGTTTTAGGCAGGCAAGGCTATCTGACAAAATAGCCTGCAGGCTCCCATTTGTCCTTATTGTAGCTCATTGTGAGCACCTCGCGCGCACGACCCTTATCTTTGAAACGGGAATTGAAAACCAACACGACATACTGGCCCTCCTGTGCGCCGGGAACGGAAGTGCGATAGGTCGCGCTATCAAGTCTACGGGTAATAATTGGTCCGAGGCCCTCCCGCATGAGCTGCATCTGTTCCTTGAATTGGTCGCGCGAAATCGACTCGTGAAGTTCAGAGCTGGTTCTGTCCCAAGCTGCGTCCATGTCGTTCCGGTCGAGGAGTCGCAACCACTCAACGCCTGCTCGTTCTGCTTGCTTCTCGGCGTTTTCAGGCTTCTTTACCTCGTCCTGAGCATGCACCGCTGCAAAGGGCGCCAGGGCCAAAAGTAAAAACGCGCAAATGACGCTGTAGGGAGATACCTTCATACCGGGAATTAATCTGTGCAACCGGAGCTGTCAAACGAGGTAAAGAAAGGCGCCCACACAGCCGAATAAGAGTTAGTAAAGGCTTGCTTGAGGTGAGGCCGGCCAGCGAAACTTTTGGAAAGAACTCGAATGTCCCAAGATGAGTACTTCGTGCGGCAACCGGAAACGGTTAACGCAAGCGGCCCATATTCAGTCGAGAAGTTGATCTCGCTCGCCGAAGCGGGAAAGATCAACCAAGAAACGCTGTACTATGACAACGAACAGGATGCATGGGCGCCGTTGGAGTCTCATGCCGAGTTGTATGCGCAACTGTTTCCGGAAAAGCGCAAGTTGAAGCTCAAGGCAATCGAGGAGGCTGAGCCTCAAGAGGAAACGCTTGCATCGCGGGATGCCGGACGTCCGGCGGTGACAGTGGAACAGATGCTGGCAGCCGCTGAGGCTGAAAGCGAGGAGACGCGCCACATCAAGGATAGTCGCCGGTGGGAGTCGCGCGCAGCGGCGATCTCCCTACCCCTGCTTGCGCTGACGATGCTGCTGTCCGCGATTTCGCTTATCTACCCCAGCTGGAAAGTTATCAAGCCGCTGTTTCAAGGGACTGAGGGCGGAGACTGGATGAGCCTCCTTACAGAACCGCTGCCGCTGATTGGAGTGATTGACCTCATATTTGCGCTACTCTTGTTCCTGTCGCAGACGTCCATCTACCCACTCCTGAGTCTGCGCGTGATGGTCGGGTTGGGCTATTTTGGCTTCAGCGCGTATGCTGTGCTCGCGGCAGGAGAGCAAACGGGCCTCTCAATGATGGTCAGCGCCGCGCTGTTTAGCATTGGCGTCTTCGCCACAACGCTTACGCTACGTTTTTCCTATGTAGTTATGTTCGTAAGCATGGCGATCTTCGGCATTGTGGGTTACGGTATCCTGACAGTCCTGCCGGAATTGCTCTAGCGAGACTGGGAACGTATATTTGCCCCTATGGATGCCCTGGAGACCTCAAGGAGAATGTGGAAGCGTTTCAGGCGCGTGAAGCGGTCTCTATGGGAGACCGGCCGAGACGCGCCAAAGGGATTCTGGGTAGGCATGATGCGCATTGCTGCGATCACCTACCGCGGCGTTTTCGACAATCGTCTATTTAGCCGCGCTGCGGCGCTTAGTTACTCCTCCCTTTTGGCGCTCGGGCCAATTGTGGGCATTATCGTGTTGCTGACTGGCACCTTCATGCGAGGCGATCCTGAGGAGCACATCAAGCGCGCTCTCTTGTTCATCGCGCCGACCATGGCCGAGTACGTAAACCTGGAAAAGCGGGAGATGGTCGAGGCCGAGACGGAAGCGGGTCGAACCAAAGAGGAGATCATAGTCCTGCCCGAGAAAATCGAGACACCGGCCGATGTCGCAGCGCTTCCTCCAGAAATGCGGCCCGACACTGATCCCAAGCCGCTCCCTCCAGAGGTCTCCGAGTCAGACGTCAGTACGGCGTTGGACGTTCTCATTGACCGGATGATTGCCGGGGCGAACGAAACGATCGGCAATGTGGAGCAAGGCGGGAAAGGCATCTTTGGCGCGATTGGAGGCATGGTGTTAATCTGGATTGGCATCACCCTGCTTGTGGCTGTGGAAAATGCCTTCAACGAAGTCTGGGGCGTACGCCAGGGCAGAGCTTGGGGACACAGGATCGTTTTTTACTGGGCTGTTCTTAGTCTGGGAGCGCTCATCGGCTTTGCCCTGATCGGGATACTCTCTGCGACGACGGTTGCAGGCTTGTTCAACAAGCTACCCTATGGCGCAACGTTGTCTAAAGTGATGATTGTCGGCGGGCCGGTGGTTTCCTTCCTTGGCCTTACCGGGCTACTCACCTTGTTCTACCAGTTCTTCCCGAACACATCCGTAAGGTTCAGGCCAGCGGCGACTGGCGCGGTGGTTGTAGCCGTCCTCCTGGTTACGAACCAGTTGCTCTCGATTCTCTACATTCGCCAGGTGGTCCGCATCCAGAGCCTGTATGGATCCGTGGGAATCATCCTCGTGTTGATGATCGGGCTATATTTCTTCTGGGTCTTCCTGCTGCTGGGCGGCCAGCTTACCTACGCCACGCAGAATGTGAGCTTCCTGGCAAACCAGCGCGCATGGAATAACGTTTCCCTGCGAACGCGGGAGACGATCACCTTTGCCACTTACATCGTCATTTGCCGCCGGTTCTCCAATTGCCTCCCCCCGCTCTCAGCTGACGAGATCGCCGATATCATCCGGGTGCCTACAAACATCGTTAACGAGAGCCTGACGCGACTGTGTGAGCTCAATCTGCTCACGGCATTACGAGAGCGGGAGGACGACGCCGCGGAACGTGCCTGTTTCCTGCCGGCGCGACCGCTCAACAAGATTACTTTGGCCAAGTTCCGGGAGGTCTATACTCGTCAGGGTAGCGATGAGGGGGCCGATCTCGTACGCGGCGTGGATCCGCTGATCGAGATGATGCGAGACCGGCTGGACTCACTTGAGGACGAGGCGCTCAGCAACAAAACCATCGATGATCTGCTGGAAGAATACAAGGTCGAGCCTCCCCTACACGAGGACGAACGCAGACAGCAGGAACGGGATCTCGAGGAAGAGCAGACGCCGGCGCGGGTTTAACCCCGGGGAAGCCAAAACGAGCAGCCCAGGATCCAGACCTACTGGGCCTGTTCGGCGATAAGATGGGCGGCGTTGTCTGCGTGGTAGCTTGAGCGGACGAGTGGGCCCGATTCGACGACGCGAAAGCCCAACTCGAGGCCGAAATTTTTCCAATGCTGGAACTCTTCCGGGCGCACCCATCGATCTACAGGCTCATGGTTTGGCGTTGGCTGCAGATACTGGCCTATTGTCAGAATGTCTACGCCCACGCTGCGGAGATCGCGTAGAATCTCCTCGATCTCATGTTCCTTTTCACCGATCCCGAGCATGATGCCGCTCTTCGTTGTGAAGCCGCGCAGCTTGGAATGTTCGAGCACCTTGAGGCTGACTTCGCGGCTGGCCGTCTTACGGATGGGCCGTTGGAGGCGGGCAACAGTTTCCATGTTATGGTTCAGAATATCGGGCCGGGCTTCCAGAACGATGTCCAGCAGGTCTGTATTCCCGCGGAAGTCCGGGACAAGCACCTCGATGGCTACGCCCGGATTCTTGTTACGGATCGCGCGAATCGTCATGGCCCAAATCTCGGCGCCCCCATCCTTCAAGTCATCTCGTGCGACAGACGTGATAACAGCATGGCGCAGCTTCATCTTGTAGATTGCCTCTGCCGTGCGCGCTGGCTCAAACAAATCAACTCCCTGCGGACGCCCTGTATCGATGTTGCAGAAGGTGCAACTGCGGGTGCAGACGTTGCCGAGGATCATCACGGTGGCGGTGCCTCGGGACCAGCACTCTCCCCGGTTTGGACAGCGGGCGCTTTCACAAACCGTGTTGAGGGCGTTGCCTTCGATAGTGGATCGAGTGCTGTGGTAGCCATTGCTCTCGGCAAGCTTGGCGCGCAGCCACTCAGGCTTTCTCTGACGCATGAGATCCATTGGACGAAAAGATACTAGAACAGTGCTTCGAGAACTTTCGCAAGGGAAAGCGCATGAAGGCGCATATCTGATTCGAAAGGCTGCAGGGCCAGAGTAACGGCGTCGCGGCGATGTTTCACGCCAATGAGGGCCTTTGCCATGTTATCCGAGCCGTGTAGGCCGGTGAATTCAGCTCGTTGAATCTCGCCTCCACGCACATCCAGACAAATCTCTAGCGAACCATGTTTGCGGCGTAGCGTGTAGGCCGGCGAACGGCCATAGTTCCAGTCCCAGGTGGAGTACTTCTCCGAACATAGCCGTTCCGCCTGAGCCAACTCCCCTGCCGTGAGATCTCCCCATCCAGCAGCAGACGGCCATTCCTGCTCAACGCCTTCCATGAGAGACTTGATAAACGACTCCACAGGAGGCGATCCGGGCATGAGCCCACGCAAATTCGTCACCGGACTGCGATTGGACTTTATGGCCCGGCTTTCATAAGGCTGCCGGGTTGCATCGAGCACGGCCTGAAGAATGTTCAGGTTTGCATCATAGAGAAGCGTTCCGTGGTGCAGCACCCTGTTTCGCCATGCATAGATTGCGTTCCCGGATATTTTGGCGTCACCAAGAAAGAGATCACTCTTGCCACGGAGCCGGACTGGAAGCCCCATGGCGCAAAGCACCCGCACCAAAGGCGCCAGGACCAATTGAAAATCGATGAGGCGGGCGTTGGGAGACTCGGAGATTACCGAAAAGTTGATGTTCCCAAGGTCGTGGTAAACGGCGCCTCCTCCTGAAATTCGGCGTAACAAGGGCAGGCCATGCGTCGCCAGAACCTTCGGATTGATCTCCTGAAATGCGTTCTGGTGCTTCCCAATCACCACGCACGGCTCATTTCTCCAGAGTCGGACTGAAGGCCCTCGACCATGAAGGAGAATTACCTCCTCTGCCGCCAGATTGAAGGCGGGATCTGACTCGTTGCTCAAGATTAGGCGCACTCCTGAGGAGACTGACAGCAAAGGGAAACGAGCGCAAGGGTGGGCAGTGAGCAAGGATATCTCTGCCCGGCTCGCCCCGGGGCGTCTATCATAGAGCCGCCGTCTTGCTTGATGCAGATCAAGGTGGTGAAGAATAGAAACCGGGATAATGTAGTGGCATGACCAAATGGACCATTACTGCATTGGCGCTGCTCCTGCCTCTGGTGGCGAGCGCTGTGACTTACAATGTGAAAGGCACGGTGATGAAAGTGCGCCCGGAGGCGAACAGCGTTGTCATCGCCCACGAGGACATTCCCGGTTTCATGCCTGCGATGACGATGCCGTTCCGAGTCCAGGATCCAAAGGAGATCGAGCACTTGGTTGCCGGCAGCGTAGTCGAGTTCAAGTTCGAAGTTCAGGAAAGCGGCTCCTTCGCGCACGACTTTGTGATCACCGGATCCACCACAGTGCAGTCGCAGCAAGCGAACGGTCAAAGCGGGACGCCATCGCTTCGCGAGGGCGACCAGGTGATTGAGCTTAGTCTGGTCAACCAAGAGGGACAACCCATAGCGCTCAGGGATGACAAGCGCTGGACGGTCATGACCTTCATTTTCACGCGTTGTCCTGTGCCAGACTTCTGTCCGCTCATGTCTTCCAATTTCAAGCAAATACAACGGAGTGCAAACGCCTCGGGGCTCGGCAATGACCTGCGATTACTTAGCGTGACGATGGACCCCAAGTTCGACACCTCTGAGGTGCTCAAGGAATATGGAAAGGCTGTCGGCGCAGATTTCGACAACTGGGAGTTTGCCACCGCGAGCCCTGCCGAAATTGACCGGCTGACGCGAGCCTTCCGGGTTTTTGTCCAGGAGAACGGCATAACGCTGGATCATACGCTCTGCACGGCTTTGATCTCTCCAGAAGGCAAGATAGTTCAGATTTGGCGAGGCAATGAATGGACCAGCAAAGAAGTGCTGGACGAACTCTCTGCACGTGTGAGCGCTTCTGCTGACGGTGTAGCAGCGGACTAGCACGCAGGCATTTCCCTTCTCACGGTATTAAGCAATGAAGCGCTACTGGCTGTTGACCGCGCTTGCGGCATTTTTCACATGGACGACTGCAAATGCAGACGTTTTCGCTGTCCGCGCTCGCATCGAGTCGGTCTCAGCAGGAGGCAATGGGTTCGTTGCCGCTCATGAAGCGATTCCCGGGTTGATGGACGCAATGATTATGCCCTTCGAGGTGCGCGACCCTGCAGAGATCGAAGAGATTGAACCCGGCGACCTGGTAACATTCGAGTTCGTTGTGGAAAAAGGCGGCTCGTACGCCCGCAATCTAAAGTCCCTGCCAACTGGTGAGCGACTCAACCTCCCGGAAGAACTCACCGTTCACGATCATGCAGGCCACATCCACTCAATCCTTCGCGGACCAGCTGGAATAATGGGTGATCATACGCACACAGCGGGAGGCCTGATGTTCTCCTACAGATGGACGCGAATGAAGATGGAAGGAATGCGGGACGGCACGAGAGATGTAACCACTAACACTCTCTTCGAACAAGGTTACATGATCGCTCCAGAGTCCATGACAATGGACATGCACATGTTCATGGCGATGTACGCGGTAACGGACCGTCTTACATTGATGACCATGGCTCATTACATGGAGATCGAAATGCAGAGCCAGATGCGCATGCACGCCCACATGATTCATCCGATGGATATGCAGACCGAAGGATGGGGGGACACAGCGCTGAGCGCTATCTATAAATTTGCAGGCGGGAAGCGTTGGAATCTTTTTGGCGGGCTCGGGCTAAGTCTTCCCACCGGCAGCACAGACGAGGCCGACCCGGGAATGCACATGGAGAACAAGCACATGGCCTACCCTATGCAGCTGGGCTCGGGGACCTACGATTTAAAACCATCCATCACCTGGACTGCGAGTCACGGGGTGTGGTGTTGGGGCGCTCAAGGATCTGGCTCGATCCGAATTGACGACAATGAGGACGGTTATGCCCTTGGCGACAGACTAGAGGCCACCGCTTGGTTAACTTGGAAACTGGGACCGATTGCCCTGAGCAGCCGGCTTGCTGCGGAATGGCAGGACAGGATCGAGGGGCTAGACAAAGACCTCGGACCCATGGCGGGAATGATAAATCCTGCTGCAGATCCAGCAAGCAGCGGGGGCACGATTGTGACGGGCTACATCGGTCTCCAAAGCCAAATGCCGCAGAGCTGGTCCGGTTCGCCATGGATCGCTGTGGAGATCGGCGCGCCTCTCTACCAGAACTTGAATGGACCACAGATGAAGCATGACTACACGCTGAGTGCAGTCGTCAGCACAAGCTTTTGATCAATGTCTAAGACTCAGAACATTGCTGCGCAACCGCGCATCGAGCTAAACTCTGAACCCTTCCGGCTGATGTTTCCCGCCGGCATCCTGGCGGGTATGCTGGGCGTCTTGCTTTGGCCGCTCTACGTATGGGCAGACCTGCCCTTTTACCCGGGACTGGCTCATGGGCGAATCATGATCGGCGGGTTCTTTGGCGCCATGATCCTTGGGTTCCTTGGCACAGCGGGGCCGCGCATGTTGGGAGTCCGAGCACTGGCAAACTGGCAAATGTGGACGCTGTTTGGACTATGGGCAGCTGCAACATTATCGGCGGCGACAAACCACATTGCTCTGGCAGACGGTCTTTCCGTGCTGGTGTTCATCACGGGGTTCTGCATTGCGGGTCGTCGATTCGCGCATCGGCAGGATCTACCGCCAGCCGGCTTCGCCATGGTCATTTTGGGGCTCTTTTCAGGGCTGGTTGGAGCATTGCTCAATCTGGCGGTAAGCCTTGAAGCTGCCTGGCTGCCACAACCATTCGTCATGGCGTTGCTCGGGAAGTTACTCTTTTACCAGGCATTCATCCTTCTTCCGATTCTCGGCGTAGCGCCATTCTTCTTCCCCCGCTTTGGAGGCCTTCCCAATCCGGCGGCGGCATTTCCCGACTCGCCATACCCTACACCGGAATGGACCCGGCGAGCGGTATTGTCTGTGGCATGCGGGGGCGTACTCATCGCGTCCTACCTGATCGAGGCTTGGGGACACGCGAAGATTGCCGCGGTCATGAGAGCAGCGTTTGCGGTTGGCTTCATCGTCTGGCAAATTCCTTTGCGCTACAAGAAGGGCCAGGTGGGCACACTCGGCCGCGTAGTACAGATTGGAGTCGTGCTGCTGATCTTCGGCCTGGCAGCTCCGGGCATTTGGGGCCAGTACCGATTGGCGCTACTGCACTTCCTCTTTATTGGCGGCTTTAACCTGATAACATTGTCGGTCGCCAATTGGGTGATCTTCGCGCATGGCGGTTCGGGGCAGCGCCTGCGGGGTAAACTGGTTTACGCGCGTTGGGCGTTCGGAATCATCTTGTTTGCCTTGGCCACGCGTATCAGCGCAGATGTGTTCAAGGAGGTCTATGACAGCCATCTAGCCTATGCAGCGCTGGCATGGGTCGTCGGCACATTCATCTGGGCCTGGAATGTCCTGCCACGTGTGAGCAAAGCAGACTAGACAATGCCCGGCGCAGACATCTTCAAGGATTCAAGTTTCCCCGGATTTCGTTGAAGGTAGATGCGATGGATCCGATCCCCCTTGATGGCTACGCAAAAAACCGACTCCAGATCATCGTTCTTGTAGAGCAGCAGCGCTGGTAGCGTATTCACTATCTCGAACCGGGCGTGGATCCCATCTTGCCGCCGCGCAGCCTTGCGGGCGAGGCCGGCAAACAAGCGCGTTATGATATCCGCCCCATGCAGAACCTTGCGCGCGGCAGGCGCCAAACCACCACTGTCTGAGTAGATGGCTGCGTCATCTGTCAGGAGAGCTTTCAACTGATCAACGTCCCCAGACTTGATTGCCTCCAGGAGACGCTCCAGGACCTCGGTGTGCCTCTGGGGCGCAAGTTCATACCGAGGTTGCCCATCGCGAATAGCTGCGCGCGCCCGCGAGGCCAGTTTCCTGCAGGCCTCTGGAGTCCTATCCAGCACGTCTGCGATCTCGCTGAATGAAATGTCGAACACGTCCTTCAGGATGAACGCTACACGCTCGGGCGGTGTGAGCCGCTCGAGCGCAAGCATGAGCGCCATTGTCAGCGTCTCATCGACCTCCATCTGATCTGCAGGCGTCTGAAACTGTATTAGCAGCGGATCCGGAAGCCATGGTCCCACATAGGACTCACGCCGGCGTCTGGCGGATTTCAGGCGATCCAGCGAAATCCGGGCAGCCACTTTGAGAAGCCACGATCTGGGCGCCACTACGGTGTCTCGCTCCATGCCGCCGAGGTCATGCCACTTAAGCAGCGTTTCCTGCGCTACATCCTGTGAATCGCTCCAGTCGCCAATGATGCGATAGGCAAGTGATTCTATCTCTTGCCGGAATTGCTCCCCTCCAGATTCAGTGTTCCCACTGCCAATCATCCTATATCTCCAGCGGCGTCAGTGCACAACTTTGGTAGTGCCCAAGCGCGCGCTTCACTGCGGGAAATATTTGTGGGGCTGCAATCGCCAGCGCCAATTCAGCCATAACAGCCTCCCCCAGCTCTGTCAGCAGTTGCAAGCGCAACTCGTCTACATCTGCAGAACCCTGGAGTACCGCGTTTGAAAAAGCCCGCACCTTCTGAAGCAAGGGAGGCAACTCCACCGCTGGGTTCAGAATATCCCGGATCAACTGTGGATCGAGGCCTGATTCCTTCGCCATCTTCACGGACAACTCCAGGCACGGCCCGCAATCTACCTGCTTGAAAGCAGCAAGTTTGGCAGTGAAATAAACATTCAATGGCGTCACGCGTCGGAATGACGCCATGGGGAGAAAGCCGTTGAACACGGACAAAGCCTCAGGCGACGCAGCCAGAATTTCCTTCATGTAGCTCGCGTCGTAGCCGTACCGCGCCTCAAAGGCTTCGATACTGGCTAATAGGTCTTCTCGTGCTGTTGATCTGATTGTGGATTCCATCGTTGTATACGACGATACAGAACCCGAAAATGTGACATGACGGCCCCGGGAAACTTCACCTGAGATTACGACTGCTTGTAAAGGGGCGCAATTCGCCTACCCCTTTTCGGCGCCCAGCTTACAGACTATATCGTATTGCTCCTTTGTGATCGGCTGGATGGAAAGTCTCTGCCCCTTGCGAATCACAAGCATGTCCTGGAGCCCGGGGTGGTCCTTCAGTTCCTGCAGTGTGACAACGTCTGCAAACTTACACTCGAACTTGATGTCGACCATTACC
This sequence comes from uncultured Puniceicoccaceae bacterium, assembly GCA_964430955.1. Classification (GTDB taxonomy): domain Bacteria; phylum Verrucomicrobiota; class Verrucomicrobiia; order Opitutales; family Oceanipulchritudinaceae; genus CAYSHY01. The sequence continues at coordinate 28,425 of CAYSHY010000006.1, forward strand.
CACCGAGGATTCTCCGGGCTGCTCTTGGGGTCATGATACTCGCTCTTGGAATCCCACGAAGTAGGGTCAGGATAAGCTTCGCGGCAAACTGTGGCGAGACCCGCAACTCCCGGAACCGGGCAGCTGGAATGGTAGTACAGGACACGGTCTCCGACCTTCATCTGGTCACGCATGAAGTTACGCGCCTGATAATTTCGCACTCCCTCCCAGGAGGTGGATTGATTCGGCGCAGCCTTCAGGTCGTCGATCGAGAACGTCGTAGGCTCTGACTTCATCAGCCAATAAAGCATGGGAGGAGTTTAAAGGTTTGTTCTTAGTGGTCGAGGGACAAAAGAAACCACATGATGACAGCTGAACTTGCGCCTTGGCAGGAGCAGCATGCTTATCTAATACATTATTCGGAATGAGTGTTGGGCATTCCTCTTCAATCACGGCGCATCCCTTCTTCACCGAAGGGAACGTTGCGGAAATCCGACCACTGCTTGACGCAGCGGAGGAACTCAAATTCGCGGCTGGTGAGGTTATTTTCGAAGCCGGCAGCGAGCCCGACAGCCTTTATCTGGTCGCTCAAGGCGATGTCGATTTCCTGGCTCCCTACGGTTCGGATGAGCACCGCACCGTAAGCAGCGCGACTGCTGGCGAGTATTTTGGAGAGATCGGCGTACTTACAGGCCGCCCAAGATCCCTGCGCGCCATTGCTCGCAATGATGTCATCGTGGCGCGAATTCCAGAAAAAGCGCTTTCCGCATATCTGAAGAACATCCCCGGGCCGGTTGAGAAGCTGATGTTTTCCCTGGTGCGACACCTGCACGACACCACCGACCACTACTTGGAAGACATGGTGAGGCAGGAAAAGATGGCTCTTGTGGGGACGATGGTGAACACCATCCTTCACGACTTCAAGAACCCCTTCTGCATCATCAGCATGGGGGCGCAGATGCTGGCCCAGCGACACCACGACGAGCAAACGCTAAAGCTCTGCCGCACTATGGAAGAGCAGGTGCAGCGAATGTTCGATATGGCCACGGAACTATCGGAGTTCTCGCGGGGCGCTCACCGATTCGACTTCAGACGGTTTGACTTGCGTGAGTTTGTCGATCGGTTTCGTGAGCTCAACTCTCCCTTCTTCGAATGGCCCGGAGTCGTGGTGGATGTTGACGTGCCGGACATGATGATTGAAGGAGAACCCCAACGCCTCATGCGGGTTCTGCAAAACCTGGTGGGCAACGCCTTGGAAGCGCTGCCCGACGGCAAGGGGCGGGTTTCCATCAAAGGACGCACCGAGGACGACAAACTCATCCTGCAGGTCTCTGATACCGGCCACGGCATCCCGCCTGAGATCGTGGCTCGCTTCTGGGAGCCCTTCGTTACCCATGGAAAACGAAATGGCACCGGGCTGGGCTCGGCCATTGTGAAGAGCATTGTCGAAGCCCACCATGGGACGGTGACATTCGAGTCGAAGCAAAACGTTGGCACGACCTTCACGATTACACTGCCAATAAAGCAGGGCTAGGAAGAGAAATCGGGCCGTGCTGAAGAAAATCTGGCGGAACAAGCTGTGATCCATGCGAAAAAGCCCCGGTTGTGCCGGGGCTTCTTGTGGTGGAGAATATTTTAGAGATCTCAGGCTTCGCGGAAACGACGTTCCCAGTCGTATTCCTTGCCAGTAACAGCGCCTTCCATCCGCTCAGTCCGACGCTCCAGACCGTCGAGCTTTCGCTTGAGTCGCTGGAGTGCTGCTGTTCGGTTGCTGGCCATTGAGTGATAGAACTCCTCACCCTCAACGTCATTCACAAAACTGTATTTTGGCTCCGGCTTCATGAGCAGCGCCGCCAACAGATAGATGGGGATGATGGGAAGAAAACCAGTCGTGATAAACAGGATGATCGTGATGACGCGCAGCCAGAAAAGGCTTAGCCCGGTGTAGTCGGACAAACCGCGCAGGACGCCAAATAGTACGCCATCGCGAGAGCGGTAAAGGTAGCGTGGAGCTGATTGGTTACGGGTCATTTTAAGTCCTTCAAAGTTGAATGGGAAGTGGTCTTGCCTGTGCGGGTTATGATGGTCTCAAGAGACTCGATCCGATGCTCAAGACGGGTTAGCTGATTGTGCATCTCCTGGATCAGCCTGGCGTCGTCCCCGCCCGTGGCTTCAGAATCGCGCCTTATAAGGCGGGTTACAAAACTCAGGATCATTGAGAGGGCTGCCAGTGCTGCCCCGAAAACGATCGCTACGACTGTGATGGCTGTTCCCATGGTCAATTCCCCCTCTTGTGCGTGGAAATGTCTCCCGCGGCCAGGAAGCTGACAAGGCCACTGAGCAAGATAAGTGAGATTATACTGATCAGTAAGCCCATGTCAGCATCCACCCAAGGATTTGGAGTGATTTAGGAGACGGACTGTTCCTTTCCAAGACGGGCTTTGAGTTCGGTGAGTTCGCGCTCGAGTTCATCATCCCCCCTGAGTTGTTCGAAAGCTTCATCCAGCGCCGGCTTGCGGCCGTAGTTGACCAGTTCAGCCTCAGCCTGCATGCGGTCTATTCGCTGCTCAAAAGACTCGAAGCGCTGCATGACGTCTGCGGTCTCGGCCTTGCGGATCTGCGTCTGGGCCTGCTTGCGATTGCGGGCCTGCGTGTGACGTTGCACCAAGAGCTTGTGCTTCTGCCGAGCCGAAGCGAGCTTCTCCTCCAGTTGCCGGATATCGCTCTGATACTGATGGACGACATCGTCAAAGCCATCGACCTCGGCAGCCTTTTCTTCAGCAGCCTTCTTCAGGGCGCGCTTTTCAAGCAAAGCCTCGCGGGCCAAGTCTTCCCTTCCCTTCCCTACAGCCAGCTCAGCGCGGGCGCCCCACTCTTCCGCACGTGCTTCAGCAGTCTCTCTGGCCCGCTCGGCCTTTGTGCGGTCCGCCATTGCTGAGGCACAGGAGGCCTTCAGCTCAACCAGCGTGTCTTCCATCTCCTGAATCATCAGCCGGATCAGCTTTTCAGGATCTTCGGCTTTATCCAACATGGCGTTGATGTTGGAGCTCACAATGTCACGAAATCGGGAAAAGATGCTCATTTGTATTGCTTGCTAAAGTTGGTGGTTCTCCGCCTGCCAGAATGGCCAGCAGCTCAGTATTTTGCACCGGCTGTGCCAATTACCGGAGACTGATTCACAAGTTACTGTATTGCAGAAAGTTATTTTTCAGCGGGCAATACAAACTTGCGCATATTGGTGATTTCGACCAGTTTAATTAACCACTTTATGGTCGAACCTGCCACTCCACCTCGTCTTCCAGAAGCCCTTGGACAATCGGAGGCGTTTCTGGATTTTCAGGCGAGGCTGTCAAAGGTCGCGCCGGTAGATCGTCCGGTACTAATCGTCGGTGAGCGAGGCACTGGCAAAGAGCTGGCGGCGGCGCGACTGCATTATCTGTCGAAGCGCTGGGGTGGCGCTTTGGTGGCGCTAAACTGTTCTGCGCTGTCACCCTCGCTGATCGAGTCCGAGCTATTTGGGCACGAACGTGGAGCATTCACCGGAGCGGCCGAGAGACGGAGCGGCAGATTTGAGGCGGCAGACGGTGGCACACTCTTTCTCGATGAGCTTGGATTGGTGCCGGAGTCGGTGCAGGAAAAGATCCTGCGCGTGGTGGAGTATGGGGTTTTCGAGCGCGTTGGAGGCTCCTCTGCCGTGCAAGTGAACGTTCGGCTGGTGGGCGCCACAAACGCTGACCTGCCTGCACTGGTGAATGCAGGGAAATTCAAAGCCGATTTACTCGACAGGTTGTCGTTCGAAGTGCTGCATATCCCGCCCCTGAGAGAACGCATTGGGGATATTTCGTTGCTTGCACGCCACTTTGCCGCCCGGATGTCGATGGAACTGGAGCGGGAAACACCAGAATTAAGCGACGCAGCGATTGAAACGCTTGAGGCGCATTCATGGCCCGGCAACATTCGGGAACTCAAGAATGTCGTTGAGCGGGCGGTCTTCCATTGTGAGGGCGAGGTGATCGACAGGATTATACTGGACCCATTTCAGACGCCTTGGCGTAAACCCGTCCCCCAAACACTCCCACCCCGAAGGACTGATTCAGCCAACAGGTCAGATGAGCTACCTGCAGATCTGTGGGAAGTCGGCCTCCGTGAATGCGTAGAGAAGCTTGAACGCCAGGCGTTGGAGGCTGCGCTGACTCGCGCAAATCACCACCAGAGCCGCGCTTCAGAGCTCCTCAGGCTAAGCTACCATCAATTCCGCACACTCTACCGAAAGTATAAGGGGAGAAGGAAGGGCTAGGCTTCGAGGCCTGACATCAATTCGAAGCGTAAACCACTTCACTCAACCTGCTTCTCTCCCGGCAATGCTAGACCATCGGGTGAGATAAGAAGCTCTCAGTTTTGGTGGACTTGGAGGGAAAAGGTCCTTGCAATGTATGGAATGAGCGGAGGACGCATGGTTGAGGGACCATTCCGGGTTGTGCAGGTAGGGCTGGGACCCATCGGGCTTCAGTTAACTCGATATCTGGTGGAGCGCCCCGGCCTCAGGATAGTTGGCGCAGTGGATGCAGACCCGCTCAAGCAAGGAAAGGATGTTGGCGAACTCGCTGGTTTAGATGGGCTGGGAGTCTTGACACAAGCGACAGTCGCGCAGGCATGCAGTGCGTGCGGAGGCGATGTTGCTTTGGTTTGCACTGTCTCCCGCGCCAGGCAAATGGTGGAGCAGATACGGGCGATTGCAGCTCAGAAATTGAACGTGTTGACAACCTGCGAGGAGCTGACTCATCCATGGAAAACACAGCCTGCTGTAGCGCGTGAGATCGATGAGATCTGCAAGCGCCATGGAGTCACCTGCCTTGCAACTGGGGTGAATCCAGGGTTTCTGATGGACTACCTCCCCGGAGTATTGTCCGGCCTTTGCCGACAGGTGGACTTCATACGCGTGGAGCGGATTCAAGACGCATCTATCCGACGGTTGCCGTTCATGAAGAAAATTGGCGCCGGCATGTCGCTTGAAACGTTTGAGCGGGTGAAAGATGAAATGGGGCATGTGGGACTCAAGGAATCAACATATATGATTGCTGAGGCCTTGGGCTGGGAGCTTGATGAAGTTACGGAAACGCTTGAACCCGTGATTGCTGACCGTGAATACGCCATTGGGGAGCTCAGGATTTCGCGAAGCCAGTTAGCTGGCAGTCGCCAAAGAGCGATTGGTTACGCCAATGGAAGAGCGTTGATCGAGCACCTTTTCGTTGCAGCCGTAGGAGAAGAACGCCCCCGCGATCGTATCGAGATAAACGGTAGCCCCAGCTTCACGAGCGAGATTGACGGAGGAGTGAATGGCGACATTGCAACAGCAGCAATCATGATCAACTGCATCCCGAGAGTACTGCAGTCCGAACCCGGCTTGAAGACCATGCTGGACATCCCCGCGCCGACATTTCTTCGCGTAAGTTCTCTGGCAAAACGCTGACGCAGTATGGCCCGCACAAACCGGCATGAATGGATGGCAGAACCGCTGCTGAAGGATCCGGGGGCGGAAACCCGCACCATGTTCGGTTGCCGAAGCGTTTATCTGCGCGGAAAGCTCGTCCTTGTGATGGCAGACAGCGAGGAGCCGTGGCGGGGCATACTCTTTCCTGTGGAACGCGCACAGCAAGCTGCGGTTATCACAGATTGGCCCGAACTCTCCCCGCACAGCATCCTTGGCAAGTGGCTCTACCTCCCGGAAAGCAGCGACCAGTTTGAAAATACAGCCCGCGAAATCATCGATCGCATCTGCGACGGCGATCCGCGATTTGGGGTCGTGCCCGCAAAGAAGCAGCGTAAGAACAGGAAGATGACCGCACACCGCCAGCCCAACGACGGTCGCCCTCCACATTTGATGTAAATCCTTTCAACTCACCTGCTCATTACGAGTGAGCTGCTCCCCATCGTTGTCGGAATCATGTTGGAACTCGGACAGAGAACCTATTCCAACATTCATAAGTTGTTGATTAAAATGGAGCCAACTGTCGGAGTCGAACCGACGACCTGCTCATTACAAGTGAGCTGCTCTACCAGCTGAGCTAAGTTGGCTTTCAAAAACGTCTGGAATGGTACCTGGCCAGGGACTCGAACCCTGAACCAACGGATTAAGAGTCCGCTGCTCTACCAATTGAGCTAGCCAGGCATCTTTCCAATACGTCGATTGACGGGAAAGGTGGACTATAAGAACGGTTTTCGCAGAGTGCGCAAGTACGTTTTTTGAAAGAAATTGTTTGTCTTTGAGCTTTCCCAGAAAGTTCCGTATGTGCTGAAATAGGAGACGCGGTTCAGTGCTCTGTACCCTGTCCCCCAAAACCGGACACCCCTTGAGCTGCGCCTATCATTTCGTCGTTAGCCGCGACGATCTACATCGATGAAATTTATTGGAAAGAAGAGATCCGTTGTAGCAGTGCTGCTGGCATTGTTGCTTGCCTGGATTGCCTGGCTTTTTGCTGTCAGGCTTAAGGATGCGCTCACTGAGGTGCAGTTTGTAAGGCAAGCGCGTGTAGCCCCTGTAGAAGTGGAAATGGTGGAGAGGGGTTCCATCGCAGAGCGGCGGACATTCAGCGGCACACTGCATGCGCGGGCTGAATTCTCAGTTTCGCCGAAGGTCGCTGGTCGCGTTGAGCGATTGATGGTTGACATCTCAGACGTGGTAGAGCGCGGAGCAGTCGTCGCGATTCTCGATGACGATGAATTTGTGCTGGCTGTGGCGCAGTCTGAGGCCGAGCTTGCGGTGGCTCGCGCAAACCTTGCTGAAGCGGAAAGCGCACTTGAGATTGCGAACCGTGAGTTTGAACGCAGCCAGACACTGCAACAGCGCGGCGTTGCTTCCGAGTCCGAGATGGACGTAGCGCAAACCGAACAGCTTGCCGCACAGGCTCGCCTGGAGGTGGCGCGGGCACAGCTGACCCGGGCCGAGGCTGCATTACGGACGACCGAAATTCGCCTTGGCTATACGCGGGTGAGGGCAGACTGGAGCGGCGGAAGCGACGAGCGTTCGGTCGCAACACGGTTTGTCGATCCGGGACAGATGGTCTCCGCAAATGATCCACTGATGCACATCGTGGAACTGGATCCATTGACAGGGGTGATCTACGTAACTGAGAAGGACTATAGCCGGATCAGCGTAGGGCAGTCTGTTACGCTACGAACGGATGCTTTCCCCGGTCAGCTTTTCGAGGGCGTTGTGGACCGTGTGGCGCCTGTATTTGAGGAAACCTCCCGGCAGGCGCGGGTTGAGGTAAAACTTGATAACCCCGACCACCGCCTGAAACCGGGAATGTTCATCCGCGTAACGGTGCAGGTGGATCGGGTTGAAGACGCAACCATCGTCCCGGCAGCAGCACTAACAACGCGTAATAACGAGTCCGGCATATTTCTGGTAAGTGAAGATGGATCTACGGCCCATTGGCGACCCGTGCAGGTCGGTATTCGAGAAGGGGAGCGTGTGCAGGTTATCGGCGAAGACATTCAGGGGCGGGTCATTACCCTTGGCCAGCACCTGATCGACGATGGCTCGCCAATCACCATTCCTGAAGACCAGAAGAGCACCGAACAATGAACCTGCCGTCTTTCAGTGTTCGGAGGCCAGTCTTCACGTCGATGATCATGCTGATCATCATCGTGGTCGGTGTCGCCTCATTCATGCGGTTGCGGATCGACATGCTGCCAAGCATCGAGATCCCCACCCTATCGGTACGGATCAATTACGAAGGGGCCAGTCCGGAGGTAATGGAGCAACAGGTGACCCAGATCATTGAAGAGATCGTCGCCACCGTGCCGGGCATTGAGGAACTTACTTCCAGCTCCCAAGAGGGCTCAGCCAACGTGCGCGTCACTTTTGCCTGGGGAACCGACATCGATGCCGCCGCAGTCGACCTTCGCGCAACGATCGAGAATGAAATCAATGAGCTGCCGGATGATATTGACCCTCCACGGGTATCGAAGTTCGATATAGACAGCTTCCCGGTGGTTATCCTGGGCATCTCGAGTGATCTGGATCCCATCGAAATGACCACCGTCGTGGAAGAGGATATCCGCTACCGTTTTGCGCGGATTCCCGGGGTGGCCCAAGTGGACCTTTGGGGTGGCTTCAACCGCGAGTTGAGAGTTGAACTAAGCCCGGAGAAGATAAAGGCGCTGGGCTTGTCGCTGAACGACGTGATCAGGGCGCTGCGGGACTCAAACCTGGACCTACCCACGGGCAGCATCGAACAAGGTCGCTACGAGGTTACGCTTCGGGCGCCCGGTCAGTTTGAAAGCGTTGAGCAAATTGGCGAGACAGTGGTTGCAATTCGGGACAGGGCGCCAGTGCGCATCCGCGATATTGGCTCTGTGCGCGACACATACCAGAAGCTGTCCTGGATGGCGCGCGTCAACGGTATGCCCGGGTTACGCGTTGGCATCCGTAAACAGGCCGACGCCAACACAGTAGAGGTGTCGCGAGCAATCTTGAAGGAGATCGAGGAAGTAAACCGCGATTTCCCCCAAGTAACGGTAGTTCCTGTGACCAATCAGGGAAACTTCATTGAGCGCTCGATCTCAAATGTGGCCCAATCCGTGGTCTATGGCGGCGGGCTAGCCATAGCGATCCTGCTGTTCTTTCTGCGCAATGTGCGAAGCACCGTGGTTATCTCCCTTTCGATCCCGATTTCGATCATTGCCACCTTCTCGCTGATGTATCTGGGCGGTTTCACGCTGAATCTGATGACCCTCGGCGGACTGGCTCTCGGAGTTGGGATGATGGTGGACAGCTCGATCGTGGTCTTGGAAAACATCTTCCGATTGCGCGATGAAGAAGCCTTGATGCCGCAAGAAGCGGCGGCTCGCGGGGCGCAGGAAGTTGCCTCCGCCATTATTGCGAGCACGATCACAACACTGGTTATTTTCCTTCCACTGATCTTCGTGCGCGGGGTCTCGGGCCTGCTTTTCCAGGAGTTCGGCTACGTCGTCGCGTTCTCGCTGATATGCTCCCTATTTGTCTCTCTCAGTCTGGTGCCAATGCTTGCGTCGCGCCTGCTTAAGCCGAAAGGGCAGTTACGCAGCGAGCGCATGCAACGAGTCAAGGACTGGTCGGACCGTGCGTTCCGAGGTCTGGATAACGGATACCGAAACCTGCTGCTAAAGGCTTTACGCAGGCCGCTCACGATCATCATTTCCACACTTGTGCTGCTTGGGCTTTCATTGATGTTGTGGCCCTTGCTCGGGACAGAGCTCTTACCGCCAAGCGATGAAGGCGAGGTACGGGTTTCCGGAGAAATGGAAGTGGGCACCCGGCTGGACCTTGTCAACGAACGCTCTCGAAAGATCGAAGCAATCGTGAACAGGGAAGTTCCAGACATGGTTAGCTCGGTTGTCTCTGTGCGCGAAGGATCAATGGAGATGACCATCAACCTCCGTCCGGTCAAGGAACGCACCAAGTCAAATGTTGAGATTGCCAACGACCTGAGAAAGGCCCTCGAAGGCTCCATTGGAGGGGTCGAGATACGCACACGTGCGCCCCAAGGCCAATTCATCCTTAATCGTCTTCTTGGCGGTGGCAATGAAAGCCTGACCATTGAGATACGTGGCTATGATCTGGATATCCTCACCGGCCTCGCTGCCGAGACAATGGATGCGATCAGGAACATACCAGGCATCACCGACGTTGATTCGGATATGGAGGAAGGAACGCCCCAGCAGGAAATAAGGCTGGACCGCGATAAGATTGCAGACCTCGGTCTGCGCGTGCGTGACGTAGCTGAGATCATCCGCACGGCAATCGCAGGCTCACGAGCAGGCGATTACTTTACAGAGGGCAACGCCTACCGGATTTTGGTCCAAATGGAAAACGCCCATCAGATGTCGATCGCAGACGTGCTGGACCTGACAGTGGGCGCCCCTGACGGATCGCAAGTGGCCCTTCGCAACCTCGTCTCCACCCAGGAAAGCCGGGCGCCCATGGAAATCCGCCGCAAGGACCAGCAACGCCTGGCGCGGGTATGGGCGAATATCGAGGGACGCGATATGGGTTCAGTTGCCGCCGACGTATTGGCGGCTATCAATCAGATTCCGCGACCCACCGGTTACGATATCTCTATTGGGGGCAACTTTGAAGAACAGCAGGAGTCCTTTATGGAGCTGATGTTCTCGGTTCTGCTGGCCATGCTGCTCGTCTACATGGTTCTGGCGTGCCAATACGAATCTCTTCGCGACCCACTGATTGTCATGTTGTCGGTGCCGATGGCGGCAATTGGCGTGCTCGTCACCCTTTTCCTCACCGGAACGACGATGAACCTGCAGTCGGGGCTCGGTTGTATCATGCTCGTGGGAATCGTCGTAAACAACGCGATCCTGCTGGTCGACCAGGCTGGACGACTCAAGGATGAGGGCATGGCAGTAAAGGACGCCATAGCTGAGGCGGGCCGGAGACGCCTGCGGCCAATCCTGATGACGACCTGCACGACGATCCTCGGCCTTGTCCCGCTTGCCCTGGGCATCGGAGAAGGCGCAGACGCACAGGCCCCCATGGCTCGCGCCGTTGTCGGCGGGTTGCTGGGTTCGACGATCATTACCCTTGTGCTGATTCCCTCAGTTTATTCCGTTGTTCACCGGGACAAAAAAGTGAAAGTGTTTGATGAACGGTAAGACGATACTGCCGCTCCTGCTATTACTTGCTGGTTGCTCGACGCCTGATCAGTGGGGCGTTATGCAGCCTGACTACAGTGAACGCGTTGCCGATCAGCGTGCGCGCGAGACATTGCCTCCCCAACTGTTGAGGCCACCTGCTGAAGAAAGGCCTCTTCCAGTCATCACTGATGGACAGGTGGTGTTATCGATCGAGGATGCTGTGTTTCTTGCGATCACCAACAATCGTGAGCTGCAGCTGGAAAACCTGTCGCCCTTCATCGATGGAGCATTTGAACTTATTGAGCGCGGCGAATACGACCCGGAACTGTTTGCGCGCTTCAGACACGATGAAGAACGACAAAACGAGGTCGACCGCGGCACCCGCGAGCTTTTTAGCGTGGAAGGTCAGGATAGCGCATTCGCGGCGGGCATACGTCAGCGCCTCCCAACTGGCACAGATCTGGAGCTGACACTGGAGCAGGACAGGAGCGTATCAAGCCGCACGCCCGAACAACAGGTTGGACGCCTTGGCTTGACCGTGACGCAGGCGCTGTTACGGGGCTTTGGCCCGGCAGTGAACATGGCGTCGATTCGACAGGCGAACCTTCGCACGCTTGCGAGCCTGTATGAGTTGCGCGGTTTTGCAGAGGCGATTGTCGCAGACGTGGAAATTGCCTATTGGCGCTTTGTCCTGGCGCGTGAGGAGATAGCGATTTTTGAACGCTCGCTGGAAGTGGCCCGCACACAGGTGCGCGACATCAGCCAACGCATTGAGGTAGGTAGAATGGCGCAAACCGAAGCAGCGGCTGCGCAAGCTGAACTGGCCCGTCGCGAGCAGGCGTTGATTGATGCCCGCAGTAATCTTGAAGCGGCCCGACTGCGCCTGGCCCGGCTCATCAACGCGCGGCCGGATGGACAACTCAACTACGAGATCCTGGCCATCAGCCCAGCCCCTTCGACGACCGAGCCGATCGAGGATATTGAATCGCGGGTGTATCTTGCTGAAGAGTATAGGGCAGACCTGCAGCAGGCAAACCTGCTCCTGCGGCAGAGCCGACTTGAGACAATTGTAACGCGCAATGGTTTGCTGCCGCGCATGGACCTGTTCCTCACAATTGGGCGAACTGGATATGGAGACACGTTGCGTGATTCGATCCGCAACATTGACGGCAAGACGTACGACATGACTGTGGGCGTAGAGCTCAGTCATTTCGTGGGTAACCGCACTGCCCGCGGGCTTTACCAGGCAGCCCGGGCGCAGTCAGCACAGGCAGAGGAAGCTTTTGAAAACCTTCGTCAACTTGTGCACATGGATGTCCACCTTGCTGCAAACGAGGTCGAACGCGCTCGTCAGCAGATCCAGGCCACTGCCGCAACCCGCCGCTTTGCCGAGGCGACCGCCCAGGCGGAACAAGACCGTTTTGCCGTCGGCGCCAGCACAACCTTGCAGGTCGCTCAATCCCAGCGCGACTTGCTGGAGGCGCAGATCGACGAGGTTCGCGCACTGGTAAACTACCGAACGGCCCTCATCGAGCTTTACCTTGCTGAGGGTACGCTGCTCGAACGGCGCGGCATACAGATTGATCATCCGGGAGAATTTTTCTATTAGGACTCCGCATCTCCGGCAGACGCTCGGTCCGCCTCTGCCTCGCTGATCGCGACTTCATTCCTGCCCAACGCTTCGTCTCGAGCCAGATCGTCCCGCAACGTTTGCGGAGCCATCTCCAAGCCGCTGCGATAAGCAAAGCGGGCCAGGGCATGACTGGAGAGTGGTATCATGGAGACAAGGGCTATCAGAATGATGATCACCCTTGCCCAAACCTCGGGTTCGCCCAGAGCCAGCGCCCCGCCAAGAAAAACCAGAGAAACGCCGGTGAACCCCGCTACGCTCGTTCCGGAGATCCTGGTGAAAACATCCGGAAAGCGCAGCAGGCCCAGCGCGCCAATAAAGACCATGGAGGCGCCCAGCACCATTACGGATCCCCCCAGCCACTCCATAGTGCTAGTCATTCCAGTGTATCTCCACGATTCGGGCAAATGCAATGGTTGCAATGAAGGAGACCAATACGATGACTACGGCAGGATCCAGAAGGCGCCGATCCTCGCCCCGAATTCCGTCCAGAAATAGGATCGCAGCTGAGATGGTTGAAACGAGGTCGGCAGAAAGGATTCGATCGACCAGTGAAGGCCCACGTAACCCCCTGATAACGCAGAGAGCGAAGGCGCCCAGCAACAGGCCAATGGTCAGTGTTATTATAACGCTCAGGAGCGGGCTCATCATTCCTCCCGTAACAGTTTCGCAAGCGGCTTCCCAAACTCACTGCGTGCCTGCATCGCACTAGCGTCTCGGTCACTGGCAAAAAGGCTGTGCATATACAGCTGCTGCCGGTGCAGATCCACATGGATGGAAACAGAGCCCGGCGTTGTGGAGAGAACATTGGCGAAAACGGCAGCCGGCGCAGCATGGGCTGAATCCAGAGGAACTGCGACTATCGCCGGTGAAAGCTTCTGTGGAGATAACACTGCACGGACAACAGCCACTGATCCTGAGGCAATCCGATAGACGAGGAAATACAGGAAGCGCACTAGAGAACAGAGCGAAGGAAGGAAGACAACGCGCGGCCGCATCGCGCCCATGCGGAGGGCGATTACTGAGATGAGAATGCCCCCCAGTATGCTAAACAAATCAAAGTGGCGGGACATCAACGTCCAGACGACGGTAAGGGCGAGAACTTTCAGTGCGTCGCTGATCATGGTGACTGAGTGGCGCTGCCGGGATCACGCAGCAACTCTGTTGCCGCATCCACGCATAAGGCATGGATGGGCGACGCAGCTACTGAGAGTGCAACTGTGACGCCAACCAGACCCACGCACGCAGCATAGTGCGCAAAACCCGCCGGCGATTTTCCTTTGGTTTCTTTTCCCGCCCATATCTTAAGCGCCCAGACACGCCCCATGACTGCAATGGAGATAAAGCTGGCCGCCAGGACGAAGAACACCCCCAGACCCCCAAGCTTTGGAAGAATGGACTGTATAACAAGCAGTTTGGCGACAAAGCCTGATGTCGGAGGGAAACCTGAAACGGCGGCAGCCACAACGCCAAACAGAGCAGCTGCAAACGGGGCAGCCCGCAGGATCGTCACGTTTGATTGAAGCACCTGGCTACCGCTTACCCGTTCAATAATTCCGATCAGTAGAAAGAGGGCTGTCGTGGCCACCGCCATGTGAAGCATCATGAAAAGCGATCCCGCAATGGACGGGATATCCCATACAGAAACAGTCAGCATGAGGTATCCCATTTCACCAGCAAGAAGCCATGCAGCCACGCGCCGGAGACGGTCTTGAACCAGTGCTGCCGAGATTCCGGAGAACAAGGTTAGCACTCCCACCCAATAAAGGTAAGGCCCGAACGGCATGGCTTCGGGTGAGAACTGCCCGGCAAGGCGCACCAGAACAACGAAAGCAATCTTTGTGAGAATGCCTCCAAAAAAGGCGCCGACAGCAATGGGTGGCTGCGGGTAGCTGGTCGGCAACCAGCTGAAAAATGGGAATGCCGCCATCTTCACCAGGAAAAAAAGCATGAGCAGCGCCCAACCGACGCCTTCGAGCCATGGCTCGGGATTCAACCGCATCTGCTCCCCCAGATCCTGAAGATCGAGCGTGCCGTAGCTACTGTAGAACATCGCAACAGCAGCGAGATAAAGGGAGGACGCAGTGAGGTTAATGGTTACATAGACCAAGGCAGCCTTCATCCGCTGCGGAGAACGGCCAAACACCATGAGCACAAACGAGGCGACAAGGATGACCTCAAACCACACGTAGAGATTAAACAGGTCCCGACTCAACGCTGCTCCAGAAGCGCCCAGGACCATTACCTGAAATAGTGGATGATACGCGTGCGACTCCACTTCGTCGTCTCGCTCTCCCAGTGCGTAGATGACGCAACCCAGATTCACCAGCGCGAACAGGGATAGCGACAGGACCGTTAGCGCATCTGCCACAAGGGTGATTCCAAAGGGGCGAGCCCAGTCCCCCACCCTTAGCTCCAACGGTCCGTTAGCGAGCACCTCAATGGTCAGTAGAGCGACTGCGATTGCGTAGGTGATCGAGGAAGAAAGGCTGACTAACCGCTCACTGATGCGGCGACCCAGAAAAGCCACTCCCAGAACAACATGCAGGCTGGGCAGCAAGAGCACCAGAACTGGGAGAAGCGCTTGTATGGTGACAGAAGTCATTCCTTTGGACCAAACTTGTGGCTGTCGCTGACCACTTTCGTGGAGGTGATGTCTTCGGCTCCCGTTTCCTCATAAAACCGCCGCTGCGAAACAATGGCGAACGCCACAAGCGCAAACGTGATGACAATTGCCGTCAGGATGAGGGCTTGAGGTAGCGGATCCGCAACCTCCGCCTGAGCATCTGGACCCATGAAAGGCGCGCTGTGCCTGAGCAGCCCTCCCGAAAGCAGCAACGTAAGGTTAATGCTGTGACTTAAGAGAATGAGCCCGACGATGAGCCGGGAGAGATGTTTGCTCATCAAGAGGAAAATCCCGCAGAAGAAGAAAATAGCAGCTAGACCGGCGTACAGGAACTCAATCACTGGTCGCCCTCCACTGAAACGGAATCAGGATCCCGGGCGTCTTCTTCCGTCCTGAGCTCAATGACAGACTCAAGAATGAGCATCGCGCTTCCGGCGGAAATCAGGAAAACGCCGAGTTCAAACAGCATGGAGACATCAGCGTGTGCCCCCAAAGGAAGCGAAAACCCGAAGGATACGTTTGTGAGCAGTGGTTTTCCTAAAAACAGCGGCGTGATAGCCGCTAACAACGAAGTGAAGAGACCAGCAGCGATGACAATCCGGCACTCCTGCTCTTCGCGCTCAGCACGTCCCGGATGTGTCATAATGCTGCGCAATACAAATGCCGCGGCGGCAATCAACCCCCCGGCAAATGCTCCCCCGGCTTCTGTATGTCCGGTAAGCCAGAATACGAGTGAGATAATAAGCAGCAGGGGAACCACGGCCCTGCCCGAGATAGAGAAAATCAATGATCTCACTGTCCCCGCCCCTCCCTGCGGCGCTTCAGAAGAATCATGGACAAGACGCCAACCGCAGCGACCGACAGAACCGTGATTTCGCCAAAGGTGTCGAGCGCACGAAAATCTGCGATTATGGCGGCAACGACATTCTCACGGTGAGGCGCCTCGGCCACTTTTCCAATGTAGAAATCTGAGACGCGGGAGGGGCTGCGGTTGGCAACCATCTGGGCCAGCGCCCCATAGAAGGCGACAGCTGCCGCCAATGCCACGGCTGCCTTTAAACTCAGGGAGGCATAGGACGAAAGGCGCTTTAGCGGCGGCATGTAGCGCAGCACGCCAACCAACAGGATGACCATGAACATCTCGACAAGGATCTGCGCAACAGCAACGTCGATCGCCGAGTACCGGGCAAAGATCAAGGCCACGCTGAAGCCGGATATGGAAAGCGAAGCAACGAGTGAGTAGCGGGATCGCAACAGTAGCGTCGCAAAGGCTCCTGCAGACGCAAAAGCACACAAGACCACATCCTCCCACGATTCTCCTGCAGGTCGGTCTGTTGCGAACCAGGACGCATCCAGAAGGAAGGGAGCAATGGCGACGGTAACGGCAAGGAATATCAACAGCATGTAGCCAGGTAGACGATCGTGCTCCAGGAGAGAGGCCTGTCGCAACGCGATCCAGCGCCCCGACGCGCTTACCACGCTAGCGAATCGGTCAACGCCTTCCAGGACGATGGGATCCGCCTGGTGGATAAGCCTGCGCATCGAACGCAGCGGCAGGAACAGAAGAATCCCACCGATCACAGCGCCAGCAGAAACGGCAACCTTCCAGTTCAGACCGTGCCACAATTTAAATTCACCGTGTGCAACGCCGCTGACCGTCTCGACTGTCGGACCGACGATGAAGGGAGAGATGATAGGCGAGGCAAACGCGAGAGGAAGCCCGGCGAGCCCGAGAACAAGGGGTGGAAGCCACATGGACTGGGACACCTCAACCGGCTTCATCGGGTACCGCACCTTACCAAGAAATATGCGCGCCACAGCGAGCGCAGCTGCCACAAAAACCGCAGCGAGAATGGCCATCATGATCAATCCCCAGACTAGGTGGGATTTGCCAAGTGCATTGAGAACCTCCTCCTTCGCAATGTAGCTCATGACCGGTCCGAACTCGGCGAGAGAGATTGCACCCAGGATCGCCGCAATCGCCGTGCACGGCATCAATCTTCCAAGCCCGGAGAGTTCAGTGAGGTTCCGTGTGCCTGTCGCATGATCCACACAACCCGCGCACAAAAAGAGGCAGGCTTTGTAGAAGGCGTGCGCCAGGACCAGGAGGATAAAGGCAAGTAAGGCCTCTGGACTACCCTCCGCCAACAGCAGCATAGCTATGGAAAGGGCGCCGATTGTGGTATAGGCGAGCAGTCGCTTAAGATCCTTGGAGGACAATGATCCCCAAGCTGCAATGAGCATCGTAATGGCCGCAGAAACCCCCAGTAGGCCAATCCACAATTGGGAGTCATGGAAGACAGGCGTAAAGCGTGCTGCGAGATAGATGCCCGCCTTGACCATCGTCGCGGCATGCAAGTAGGCGCTCACCGGTGTAGGGGCTGACATGGCGCGGGGCAGCCACGAATGGAAAGGGAACTGCGCCGATTTGGTGAGGGCCGCAACAGCCACCAGCCCCGCCACCCATGCCGCAAGGTTCCCGTCATCGGGCAGTCCTGCGGCGACTATGGCCGGAATTTCAAAAGTACCCGTATGAGCGCCGAGCAACAGACCGCTCGCAAGCAAACATAGTCCGCCAGCGCTTGTTGTGAGCAGTGCGACCACGGCAGCCGATCGAGCCTCTTGCTTTTCTCGCTCAATGCCAATCAGCAGAAATGAAGCTATTGTGGTAAGCTCCCAAAACACGTAGAGCACCAGGATGTTGTCCGCCAGGACCAGGCCAAGCATGGCGCCCTCGAAGAACAACAGGAGACCCAAGATACCTCCCTTGTGTTTCCACTCACGCACATATCCATCTGCATAGACCAGGACCGCGGCGGCGATCAGGGTAATTATCGAAGCAAAGAAGAAGGACAACGCATCCAGGCGGAAGCTGACGGTTAGTCCAATAACGTCCGCCCACGAAAACCCCGATATGGCGGGACTCTGCGGGTCATAAACCAGCAACAGAGAGGCAAACGATGCGATTGGAGAAAGCGCAGCAATCCACCCCGCCACCCGCGGAAATAGCCGGGGAAGCATCGGCGCGATCAAAGCTGAAGTGAATGCTATTACTAAGGCAACTCCCACCGCTGACCGCCATTCAGCAGTTCTTTCGCCAACGGCCGCGCCGTCGAAATATGAACAGGAGCTGTAAAACAATGACTTTCAATTTTCTGCAGTCACGTTTTGCTGAAACGCATGAAGTCGCCTGCCTCCGTGCGCGAGATGACGCCTCGCGTGATCATCCTTGGCGCCTTGCTTTCCATCATGATGGGGGCAGCCAATACATATCTGGGCTTACGAGCCGGAATTACCGTAACAGCCTCGATCCCCGCTGCAGTTGTCTCCATGGTCTTGCTGCGACGCGTCTTGGGCAACGGGACGATTCTGGAGAGTAATCAGGTGCAAACAGCGGCCTCCGCAGGCGAGTCCCTTGCGGCCGGAATCATCTTTACACTGCCCGCCTTGTTAATCATCGGCGTTTGGGATCAGTTCAATTATTGGATTACCACACTTATCGCGCTTGCGGGCGGAATACTGGGAGTGTTGTTCATGATCCCAATGAGGCAGGTCTTCATCCTGGGCGGGGACTCCAGTCTGCGATTCCCTGAAGGCGTAGCCTGTGCGGAAGTATTGCGGGCGGGAGAAAGCGTAGGCGCCGCCGCCGGGGCAAGAGCCATCCTCGCAGGTGGTTTGGTCGGAGCGGCGGTAAAGTTCATGGAGAACACGCTGTCAATTCTGGTGGGCAAGATTGCGGTGGCTACGCAGGCGGGTGGCAGACTGTGGTATTTTGGCATGGAGGCGCTGCCCGCGCTGATCGGGGTGGGTTTCATCATTGGCCTCAATGTATCGGCAAACGTCTTTCTTGGGGGCGCCATTTCAACGTTGATCGCCCTGCCGATCATGAGCGGCGGCGTTGAGGTTGGCGATGCCGGCGCAGTGGACGCCGCAGGCGCCTTCTGGAGTGCAAGGATCCGCTACATTGGGGTGGGCGCGATGCTTGTTGGCGGCTTGTTGACCATTTGGCAAGTAAGGGGCGGCCTGGTAGCTGCGGTGAGAGCGATCGTTAAGCGCGTCCAGTCGCACGACATCCCGGAGACGGAGCGTAATCTCAGACCGGCGACCATCGTCCTCTGGAGCATCATCGCAATCCTGATCACATTCACCATCTATCTATTCCTGATCGGTCATACGGGCCTCGCCATACTGACTACGTTGATCATGGTGGTGGCCTCCTTCTTCTTCACCGCGGTAGCGAGCTACATTGTGGGTCTCGTGGGCAATTCGAACAGCCCGGTTTCCGGGATGACAATCACCAGCGTCCTGTTCGCGGGTTTGCTGATCCTGATATTCGGATTTGAAGGGAGGGAAGGGATGCTGGCGACGCTGGGGGTCGCCGCTATCGTATGCTGCGTCGCCTGCACGGCGGGCGATGTTTGCAATGACCTGAAAACTGGGGCACTTGTTGGAGCGACCCCCTACAAGCAGCAGATCATGCAGATCGTCGGCGTTGCCTGCGCTGCTTTCATTCTCGCGCCAGTTCTACAGGTTCTGCAGGACAATACCCCCGGCGGCATTGGAGGACCCCAGCTTCCGGCGCCTCAGGCCGCCCTCTTCGCAAGTTTGGCCGAGGGATTCTTTGGAGATGGAAACCTCCCTTGGGACCTTGTTGGCGTTGGTGCAGGTATCGGTCTCGGGCTGGCTGTCCTCGACGCTTTCCTCAAGTCCCGCCGCTCGAGCTTTCGTACGTACGTTATGCCAGTCGCAGTGGGAATGTATCTGCCACTCGAGATGTCTACGCCCATCTTTCTTGGCGGTCTTGTTGCGTGGTGGGTGGGGAGAAGTTCATCACGCCCAACCGAGTCACTCGGACGCGGACTGCTATTTGCTTCGGGGCTCATCGCGGGCGAATCTTTATTCGGCATCGCATTGGCGATGTTGGCCGCGGCTGGCTTCACGGGCGCCACGCCATTCCTTGCACCCGAGCTTCGGTCTCTGCTGACAGTAATCGCCCTGGCTGGAGTAATCTTCCTTCTGGTTCGTTCCTCCCTGGCTGCCTCGAGGGAGAAATAACTAGTGATTTCGCAAGCTGCAACAGGGGCAAACCGTCCCGTTGCAAGGCGCCGATGCTGTCCGTGGTAGTTCAGGCCACTGCCGAATTACGAGCGGCGACCTGTTGCAGGATGTGCCGTAGATCGCTCTCTCTGATCGGCTTGGTAATGAAACCATCCATGCCGGCCTCGATGCATCGACGACGATCCCCTTCCGTAATCGACGCTGTAAGAGCTGTAATGATTGGTTGCTTGCCTACAATCGTGTCGCTGCGAATGCGACTGGCGGCTTCAAAGCCATCCATGATGGGCATCTGCAGGTCCATCAAGACCAGGTCGAACGGCTCACGCTGCAGAATCTCGATCGCTTCCAGTCCATTTGCAGCAATGCTAACGTTGACAGAGAAGAGTCGCTTAAGCATGAGCGAGGCAACCCGTTGGTTAACCGCATTATCCTCGACCAGCAGGACACGCAGATCCCGCATCCGGTCTTCAAAGGAATCATCCCGGGTTTCCCTTATCTGAGGGGCAACGGCGCCAATCACAGATGCTATCGCCTCTGCCAAAGCAGCCTGCTTGACAGGCTTGCTCACACAGGCAGATGCCCCTCGGGTCCTAGCCTCCATCTTGGCATTCGGACGCCCCACCGCCGCCAAGCTGATCCATGGAGGCAACTTGGGCAGACCATCCTCTGGAGTTCGTCGATTGAACGACGACTCTGCATCAAGAATCAGCAGGTCGAAACTATTCTGCTCCAGCACACCCAGCATTTCATCGCTCAGTGTGATTGTAACCTCCATCCCCCATTCCCGGCACAGAGCATCCAGCACAGAGGCAGTTCGCTTCCCTCCAGCGCAAATCAGGATCGACTTCCCCGGGAAAGAAGGAGCAGCGGTGCGAGCCTCGGCCTCCCGCATCGGCAACACACAACGAAACAGCGCTCCTTTGCCAACCTCACTTTCGAGCTCAAGAAAGCCTCCCATATACTCAGCAAGGCGTCTACAGATAGCCAGACCGAGGCCGGTCCCTCCAAAGCGGCGGGTAGTGGAAGCGTCTGCCTGTGAAAAGCTCTCGAAAGCCCTCTTCTGAAACTCAGGAGCGATGCCGGGCCCGGTATCCATCACCTCCACGCACATTTGCTTTTCGCCACTGCACTCAAAGGAGCTTACACGACAGAAAACCTCACCGGTCTCAGTAAACTTCACCGCGTTACCGATGAGATTGATCAAAACCTGTCGGATGCGGGTTGGATCCCCGCGCACCATCCGGGGAATGCCGGCGTCGATCTGGCAACTCAACTCCAGACCCTTCTGATGCGCCTTGAGAACAAAGAGCTCTGTGGCGCTCTCCACGCACTCGCGAATGTCAAAAGGAATGTCTTCGAGCTGGATTTCGTCAGCCTCGATCTTGGAGAAATCGAGGATATCATTGATCAGGGAAAGGAGCGAAGAATTGCTGGCGCGGATGACATTTACATATTCCTGCTGCTCAGGATTTAAGTCTGTAGAAGCGAGCATGGTGGTCATGCCCATAACGCCGTTCATCGGCGTGCGAATTTCGTGGCTCATGTTTGCCACGAACTGACTCTTTGCCAGGCTGGCCTGCTGCGCCTCTGCAGCGAGTTTCTCAGCCTCACGCATGGCTCGCTCGAGTTGGGCTGTACGGTCCTTCACCCGCTCTTCCAACTCATCCCGGGCCCGTTGAAGCGAAGCATCGCGAGCTTCTATCTGCTCCAGCATCGCATTGAACTCTTCCACCAGGCGACCCGTTTCGTCGTTACTGGTCTTCTTCACGCGGATACCGTAGTCGCGCCGGTTTGAAATGCTCCTTGCGGTGGCGGCGAGGTCCACAACAGGTTGCACAAGGTTACGCGCAAGGGGTCCTGCAATAAGAAAAGACAAGGCGCCTGCAATAGCCCAAAATAACACCGCCGCCACAAGAATTACCCGATCGCGCTCGCGGACTTCGGTAAGCTCGTAGATAGCGGCAAGGCTCCCCACCCGATCCCCGTTGAAAGATACCGGCTGGATGATGTGGATGCGACCATCCCGAATAATGGCGCCAACTTCGGCGCCCTGACCGCCAAGAAAAGAAGGCGCCTGCACCTCGGCGTCTGAGCGCTCGTAGTGGGCGAGAATAGCACCATCGCCTCCCATCAACCAGGCGCCTTCCACCGCAGGGTTTGCCTCGAGTGTTCGCAGAGTGTCTGCCCCTGCCTCTCCATCTGCAAACATGACGGCGGCCTTCGAGTTCTCCGCTACGACGCGAACCAGCGTAACCGCGCTCTGGATCAGGTTCTCACGGAAGGCCCTCCTCAAATAGAACGCAACCCCTGCCAAAGCCACAGCTACCGCAAAGACGCTGACCGCGACCAACGCCGTCCGCAACTTGGAGTGGATCGAAGTTGTCCTAACGCCGAACATTCCACAAACCGCAGTAGGCGATAAGGATAAGAGGTGCTCTTGAGATCAATCCAGTTGAAGGAGCGGAGCCTTCTACGATTGTGCCAAGCCGGATGAGATGAGAGCTAATCGAGAGGCTTTGGCTTTGAATGGCGTTAAGATTCAGCTCAAAACCGATCGTGTTGCGGCGAGGAACAAAATTGATCATGCCGCCAAGGTCCGGGAAATTCTCCGACTCTCCAACGGTGAGGACCGGACCTGTTTTGGTCGCGCAACTGATGGCCTCCGCCACACTTTCCTGACTCTTGGTATTAACGTAGAGAACGTTAAAGCTCTGCTCACAATTCGGCTCAAGTGGCACGAATCGCACCTTTTGCTTAAGGAGAGCCTGATCGCCGTATTCCTCTATGACTGGCTGCAAGGCAGGATAATCCCACACAGCCACCGTAACGATCTGCTCAGCAGGCCCGGCGTCCTCCGGCCATGCCACAAACTTCGTAAAATTGACGATAAACGCCACTTTGAGCGCATCCTCATCGGCAACATCCACAGCGCCGGCCGCCATACCGGGGGATGGCAGAACGGACAATAGAATGAGGGCAATGAGAATGCTCAGCGTGTTCATTTTTCTGATCCGGGGGGATTCAAACACGGCAATCAGAAGCTGAAATTAAGAGATGCGTAAACGGAACGTTCCACGGCTGAAGGCATGAGCGTAGTGTAAAAGTTGCTCATCTCCACGTAGCTTGGGTCGAGAAGGTTCTGCCCCCAGATGGATAGGGACAGATTCTCCGTAGGACGCCAACGCAAACCAAGGTCCAGTCGAAGGTTCTCTGGGTCTCCCAGCCCACCTCCTTGACGATACCCCACGTAGTAAGAATTAGCGTTGAGCTGCAGAGCGTCTGTCAGGTCCCAGGAAGCGCGCAGGCTTCCAGAGAACTCAGGAGTATACGGGGTAATATTCAGCGGTAGCTCGTCAAAATTGAAGTCGTTGTATCCCAGGGATGCAGTGATCCGCAGCCGCTCAAACGGCTTCCAGTTTGCAGCGAGCTCGCCGCCGCGATTGCGGGCCTTTCCGTAGTTCTGGAAATATATGTAAGCGTCTCCCTGTATGAAGAGCTCATACAGCTCCTCTGTGGACGCAGGTTGCTTGAGGCGAATAAGCTCGTCGTAATGAAAGGAGTAAAAGGAGGCTTCAAGCAGCAGTGATTCACTTGCCTGGAAGCGCAGGCCTGCTTCATAAGCCATGAGCTCCTCGGACTCCAGATCCTCCGATCCGCTAAAGTAGAGTGAGCGCACGACACCCGGAAAGATCTCGAACGGCGAAAGCGCCATGTCGATCTGTGTCTCCAAAGTGGAAGGCGCCCTTACGGATTTTGAAACGGCCGACCAAAGGACGAGCTTTTCTGTTAGCGCATACGAGGCGCGGATCGTAGGCTGGACCTCGACATCATCCTGAGCAGTGCGCTCCAGGCGGGCGCCGCCTACCAGCCAGAGACGTTCCTCCAGCACTTCCCAGGTGTCCTGAACAAAACCACTGATTGTCGTGAGACTGTAGTCGGACTGGCGATAGGAGACCTGGAAGCCCTGTGGGGCATTCATGTGGGAATGCCGTGACTGGGCGCCCCAAATCAGATTATGAATCCCCTGCGCGAACTGAAGGTGCTGTGTATAGTCGAAGCTGACGCTACTAAATGAAAAGCCGGGACCGTTCAGCAGTTCCAGATTCCGCATATCCAGGTCCTGGTAATCCACGGAGGCGCGCAACTTATATCCACTTTCCTCATCGCCCGATGTGAAAGTACCCTGTATGAAACCTCCATACGCGGCAGAATCACCCTCTGTGATCTCCACTGACTTGATGTCCTCCTCGGTATCGTAGAGCGGCGGAGGGGGTTTCGCGATATCCGTGAAAACCATTCCCATCCGGCTTGTGTGAAACAGCTCTGCCTGAAGGGAGAAACTACGATCGATGTCAGTTTCCCAATCGACGCGAAATCCTCCATTCGAGATGCCCCAGTCGTCGTGCCTTTTCCCTCCTTGGAGCGTAATGTCGCTGATTCGGAGCGTGCTGAACCTGAGAGGCTCCCCGGTATCTGGAAATTCGCTGTCGTCGTGCTCCGAGTGCTTGAACCAAACTCTATAATGGACGTCCTCGGAAACCTCGCCGCCATAACGCGTTGCAAACAATGAAGTATCAGTCCCGACAACGCCTTGTGCAAAGCCGCCCTGGGTATCGCGGGCAGACTTGGTGGTATAGCTTATGATGCCGTTCATGGCATTCTCGCCCCAAAGCGTGGCGCCGGGGCCACGCACAACTTCCACCTGTTCAATATCTTCGAGGATATAGTCGTTCAACTCCCACCAAATGGAGCCTGTCACAGGCATATAGAGCGTTCGGCCATCCCGCATCACCTGCACCTTGTCAGTGATACTGTTGTCGTCGCCACGCATGATGACCTTCCATTCGCTGGAGTTTGTACGCCCCACCACAACTCCTGGAGACAGGCGAAGCAGATCGACCATGGAGAGATGACCGCTGCTGGCGATTTCCCGGGAACTGATGACATATGCGGGCGCCGCGGTGATCAACCATGGTCGCTCCACGCCCTCCACAGAAGAAACCCGCACATCAAGCAGCGCTTCCATGGGCATGTTAAGCAGCTCCTTAAGATCGTCTGCGCCGGCGCTGGTCAGCGGCGCGGTCGAGAGGATCTGCCAGGCAAGCGCCATGGCTGGCAGCGAACGCCTTGAAAACCGCGAAAACGAAAATCTGGAATTGATCATGAAGGAGGCATTGAGAAACAACTCGGGCGGGGTCTTTGGCAATTATCGTCAGGATACAGACAAGCCTTAGGAGAAACTCCGTCGAAAGCGACCTTACGCATGAATCGCGTGAGCAGTCGCTACTCCACCCTCGATTGTTGAGGACCTTCTGCCCTCCTTCTGTCCACTACTCTCCAGTGTAGGCAATCTTCCAGATTTTGCCCTGATTCGATTCGATCACATACAAAGCTCCATCCGGTCCCTGAGCCAAACCACATGGGCGATAGCGAGCATCCCTCGTGTTCTCAATCGTGTCCACTCCAGCAAATCCGTCCGCGAAGCGCTCGTGCGGCCCTGTGGGACGCCCCTCGGCATTCATCGGCAGAAAGGCGACATGGTAACCTTCCTGAGGCTTGGGTGCGCGATTCCAGGAACCGTGGAAGGCTACAAAGGCGCCGTTGCGATAGCGCTCGGGGAACTGTTGCGCGGTGTAAAAGAGCAGGTCATTGGGCGCCCAGTGTGCGGGAAAACCATAAAGCGGCTCCTTATAATTCTCCCGGGCTACAACCCGACCATTGCCACCATACTCAGGAGCGAGCATGCGCTGCTTTCGCGCAGGATCCCAGTAGGCATAAGGCCAGCCAGCGTTACTGCCTGCCTCCAGCCTGTGAAACTCTTCAGAGGGCAACTCAGCATTCTGCTGTTCAGTAAATCTATCAGGGAAGAGCGAACCCAGCTGATCCCGGCCATGGGAAAGTGCGAAGAGACCCTTCGCGACAGGATTCCACTCCATGGCGACACAATGCCGAAGACCGGTGGCGAAATGCTCTGCGTCGAGCTGTTCCTGGCCCGGCGCCGAATCATCAAACCGCCACACTCCAGCATGCCTTTCCAACTGCGGACATGGCATCTGCCCTGGGGAACCGGGCGTACGCGCCTGCTCCTGACAAGCATTGGACGGCGCGCCCACGCTGACCCACATGCTGCCTTCACCATCAAAGGCAATCGCCTTGGCCTCATGCGTCGTTTGGTGAATAAAGCCCGTGGCAATGACCTCCGGTTCGCCGGTTGGCACAAGATCATCTCCCTCTGGAAGCTTCCAGCGGACGATATCATCGCGCCGTTGCGCATAGAGGTAACCATTGAAAATCTCGAGCCCGGTGCCGCCGCGACTGCCAAAGTATTCAACTCTGTCTGCAGTACCGTCGCCATCTTCGTCGCGCAATGCTACATAAGCGCCCTGCCCTTCCTTTTCGCGGATCAGCGAGACATAGATGTCTCCATTGTCGCGCACAGCGATGTGGCGGCCACGCCCAAGGTTCTCCGCGACAACAATCGCCTTGAATCCTTGGGGCAGCGTAAGCTCGGAGCTGGCAATGCTCGATACCTGCTGAACCGGCTGATCGGTCTTTGCCTGGCTGGCGCTGGCCGGATTGGAGACAGCCACTGCGACTGGCTCAGTTTCACGTTCACACCCGCTAAGGGTAAAGACAGCAAGGCATAGCAGAACAGCGATGGAGAACTTCATGCGAGCAATGAAAAGTGCGTTACGGATTCCGCAAGCCCAAGGGTGCAAATCACCTCGCAGGAATCATGTTTTTGTTTTGGGCGTCGTTGCAACAGACACAGCACGCCACGAATCAACCACAGCTCAATATTTTCCTATCACAATTGATTAAAACGTATTGTTAGAGATGGTAAGGAGGGGGCGATGGGCGAACCTTGCGAACTAGAACAAGGGAAACCTATGAAACGACTGGCAGTATTCTGTGACGGCACCTGGCAACGGCTGGATTCAAAATATCCGACAAACGTAATAAAACTGGCGCAGGCGACGCTCAACAAGGGCAAGGACGGTGTGCCTCAGCTCGTGTTCTATGACGAAGGAGTGGGAACCGATGAAGGACTCGACCGCTATACAGGTGGAGCTTTTGGGCATGGGTTGGACAAGAACGTACTGGACTGCTACCGGTTCCTGATCCTCAACTTCGAGCCCGGTGATGAATTGTATTTCTTCGGTTTCTCGCGGGGCGCATACACAGTGCGCAGCCTGTGCGGCTTGATCTATAAGTGTGGCATACCCGCCCGACGCTGTATTCGGCGGGTTGGGGAAGCATACCAGCTATATCGGGATAGAGACATCAAGCCCGATGACCCAGCGGCCAATGAGTTTAGGGCTAGCTGTGGCGTTGATTGGCGGGGGCATCCAGGATCCCATTTTGGAAAGAGACCCTATATCAAAGTGCTCGGCTGCTGGGATACAGTCGGATCGCTGGGGATACCAGACCGACTTGAATTCCTGCCCTTTGATGACTGGGTGAATGCCAAATACGAGTTCCACGATACCAAAATCAGTCCAATCATCGAGTACGCTTTTCACGCGATGGCGATTGATGAAAGGCGGCGGGTGTTTGATGTGACGCGGATGCTTACTAGCAACACCGTGAAGAAAAACCCGAACCTGAAGCAGGAAATCGTGGAATGCTGGTTTGTCGGAGGCCACGGGTCCGTGGGTGGCGGCGGCGCTGAAGACAGCGGGCTCTCGAACATTGCTCTCAACTGGATGATAAAGCAGTTGGAAACGAATACCAAGCTTACGATCGATCCCTCCCGCATCGGTACAGCATCAAGCGGTCAGAGTCCCACTCCGGAAGATCCACTGTGCCCGTTTGACGCACGAGAAAAAGGGTTCTGGGCCATACTTGGAGACAATGAGAGGAAAGTGGAGAAGAACGACCTTCTTCACGAAACTGTATTTGTGCGGTGGAAGAAGGATAAGAAGTATCGCCCAAAGAACCTGAAGGGGAGAAAAGCTGAACTGGACGCCTAGATGCTCAAGGCCCGGAGCGAGGCGATGCCATTGAAAACCAGTCGCGCATCAGGTTATCCCGGTGGCTGCGCACTCGATCTATAGCCATCTCCGAGAAAGGAATTGCGGGCAAATCCTGCCAGGTTGCGCTGCCATCGGCCAGCTTGGCGTACCACTCGGTGAGCGCGGACTCGATACGCTGCGAGCGGTCTTCGCTGAGCACATAGATACCCTGCGGATCCACATGGCCGCGGGGGTTGAGGAGAAGGCTGTCCCAATCACAACTATCTATCAGAGGATACCAACCAAACCCGTGGAGTGGCCGGCCGTCTTGAGCACACGCATGAACCTGCTGGAGCATGTGACGCATCCACGTCAGCCGATCCTCTACCGTCCCACGCAGGTTGGTTTCGGCGAGCACCATGGGAAGGTCGAACCGCTGCTGGTAATCACGTGCGACTGTTGCAAATCCCGAGGGTTGCGGGGTAGGCACAATGACTTCGCCGTTGCCCCTGTGGCCAAGCTCCGAATGCGAATAGTAATCGAGCCCGATCATGTCTATCTGAGCCCGATTCTCCCGGAGCCAGCCCGCAGCCTTCTCACTCAGGCCGTTCTCAACAAGATGGCCCCACAACGGATGCTGCTGATCGATACGACCAAGTACCAAGTCGTGCCCCAGAAATCGAAGGTTATTTCTTTCTTCGGCAACTGGGCAGCCCCCTTCATCGACGGCATGGTGTTTCTCGCACGTATCCACGTGCATGAAGCGCGCATGCGGAGTGGTCTGGCGGATAGCGCGAGTAGCCCTGCATATGGCTTTTGACACGTTTACCAGCATGGGAATGAACGTGCGCGGGCCTCCCTTGTGAAATGGCGGCCACACCCCATCGCACCCACAGAGGAGGCAGGTGACGAAGGGCTCGTTAAAGACGGTATACCAAGTGACCCACGGGTACCGTTCCGCAAAAGTCTCGGCAAAGCGAGTCAAGGCCTCCGGCAGTCGCGGGTCTGCGAATCCTTGATCCATCCACGGCGGGTAGGAAGTGTGGTGGACGAGGTCGACGATTGGCTGGATGCTGTTTTGCTGGATGGCGGCCATCGCGCGGTCCATCCAGTCCCAACGGAAGACCCCCTGCTCATGCTCGACTCGGTGCCATGGAGCACTGTAACGCAAGTAGCGCAGGTTCAGCCTCCGAGCGCGAGCGATGTCTTCCTCCACAAACTCGACATGACGCGTGGTCTCCAGCACATCTAGGTCATGCCCGGGCATATATGTGCTCTCGAAGCCGCTGAAGAAGATAAATCCCCCTTCACCCAATTCTGGATCCGGCTGCTTCACCACTCGATAATCAACGTTGGACAAATGGGGCTTCGCCCGCACTCTGCGCCATAGATTGTCAGGCCGCCTGGAGTGCGTGTATCGGCCGGCGTCTCACAGCGCAGGATAAGATGATCATCCTGAACGTTGCGCGAGATTTCCCCAAGCAGGAGTTCGTCGACCACCGGGCTTACCAGATATCCATATGCGCCCTTCGCGCCTCGAAGATAGCTGAGAGAGCCGCGGGAGTCATGAGGATGATTGGGTAGAATGCCCCGATGGACGGTTACGCCGTTGATGGAAACATCCAACTCGGTTTCCCAGTTGTGGCAGTCGGTCTGGGACGAAGTTTCACGGCGTGAAGAAGCCTCACAAAGGATGCGCAATCGTCGAGCTTGTGATAGATCCAGCCCCTGGATGGGAAACGACCACTCAAAGAAACCTACGCCCACCCCGTAGCAGGAATCCTCGGCGGCAGCTTCCTCACGGCTGGACATTGCGCCGGACCACTCGGCATTGCACCAGTCTTGTGGACGCAACCGGCGAATTGTGGTCCGCTGATCGTCTTCTTCTGCCGGAGGGTAATCCTCACTCACAAAGATATCCACAAAGTTGCGTGCGATAACCTCGCCCAGGTCCTCGGTGATTGCCTCGATGCTGAGAGTTGTCATTACAGGAAAGGCAGGCATCGAAAATTCCAGCCAGGCAACCTCCTCCACCCTGCGATGTGGAAACTTGATCGGCTGCTCGCCCGAAAGGAGGCGCTGGTGAATGCGCCCGCGGGTGTCCTCTCCATCGAGCCGCCACCTCAGGCGCACATTTTTGCGCATCCTTGTGGAATAGTGAGACGATGCAACCGGTATTCTCACCTTGCCTCCGGGCGCCACCCGTTGAACAGGCGGGGCATCCAGGGGCAATTGATCACTCTCGTTGATGATGCGTGGATCAAAGCCAAACTCCTTTGGCGTACGGTCATAGTTGAGGAAGCCATTATATTCCCACTCCACATCCGTAAGCTCTGTGAAGATATAGGCTGAGATTGCTCCATGCCTGCGCAGCTCGTTCGTGAGAAACTTGAAGCTCCAGGAGATATCCCGGTCGCCATCAAGTGCGCCAACGCCTCCGTATTCACTGTTGATCAGGGGTTCTCCGCCATGGCTGAACCCGGGGACGTAGTTGAACTCGGAGCCCATGTAGGTGTTCTGCACAACCTGCTCGATATGGGCGCGCGCAGAATGGTAGTCGTGGTCGTAGAAGTGCCAGGAGTTTATGTCTGTCTCGCCGTGGAGGAAGTATTCCAAATGTTTCCAATGGCAGACACTCATGTCCTCGATGAGCCGCGTGTCATCCAGTTGCTGGGCGACAGTCCACATTTCCTTTACCCAAGCGTGACTTGAAAGATTACGGATCCGCGACTGCGGACCCGGCAGCGGTTGCCTGGGATCAGCCCAGGAAGGCGCCGGGCTGAATAAGTCGACAAACCCAACTTGCCCGCCAAATCCCCAAGTCTCATTAAACAGACACCACGCGATAATGCAGGGATGATTGAAGTCGCGGTCGATCGCAGCACGCATCATGGCCTCGAACCGCTTGCGGCCAATTTCTGTGTCGCCGCCTTCGCCAAAATTCGGAAAGTCGGCCATGACTAATAGGCCGATGCGATCCGCCCAGTAGTATACCAGAGGGTCGTCGATCTTGATATGGACGCGGAGAAAGTTGAACCCGTAGTGCTTTGCCGACTCCAGATCATAGCGGATCTGATCAAAGCTGCCTGCAGTGTAAACACCCTCTGGATAGTAACTTTGATAGAGCGCTCCGCGAAGATAACGAGGTTGGTTGTTGAATCGAAGTATGGCAGGCGCCTTTGGGTCTTCGGCAGGCGCTGTATCAAGTTTGCGCATACCGAAGTAGCTGTGGACAAGGTCCAGAACTTCGCCATCACGCATCAGCCGAAACACCACCCGGTAGAGGTAAGGATGGTTGGGGTCCCAGAGAATGGGGCTCCTGATGCGTAGCTCCTTCTCTGCGGTCTGACCCCGCACCTTGACCTCAAACGTCTGTGAGCCGGATCCTTCGGGATGCAAAACCTCAGCCTGCACCGTGCAATCTTCAGCTTCATCGCACTTAACCCGGAAGCGGACCACGCCCTTGTCGATGTCGGATATGATGCGAAAGCGGTCGATATGACTACTCGAGCGCGGCTCAAGAAAGACTGTCTGCCATATGCCGCTGGTGGGCGTATACCAACGCCACTGCTTTCCCACAGGTTGCTCGGAGTTCTGCATAGGATCTTCCACGCGGAACACAAGCAACCCTCTGAGTTCGCCGCTTGATGGATTCTCTTCGAGTGCGTCTGTGATGTCGAACTCGAAGGGCGTATACCCGCCTTCGTGCTCGCCTACGCAAATTCCGTTGCACCACGCCTTAGTAAAAAAATCTGCCGCTCCGACAGTCAGGATGACCCGCTTGTTGCTCCAAGCTTCATTGGCCGGAATCGAAACGTTGCGCCTGTACCAGCCAATCTCATATCTCAGGGCGCTTCGGTAGTTCTCGTTCGTAATCTCCAGCGGGTTCAAATATGGGCGCCGGGAGTAGTAATGCTCGTTGCCCGCCTGATCGGCCTCGCCCCATGCTGCAAGAGACTCCCAGCAAAAGGGCACATTGATCTGTTCACGCCATGGCGAAGCTCCCTGCTGGAACCATTCTTCCTCTTCACCCCGTCGGTCGGGATCAAAACGAAACTCCCAGGGACCGTTCAGGTTAATCCAATCAAAGCCTTCGCGCACCCCTCGTTGCCGGTCTGGTCGTGGGTACTCGGGCCGGGGGAGAATGTTCCGTTGGGCCATGATGAAGCGTTAAAAGACTCAGCAATCCGCGTTGCACACGGTGCTTTGATAAAGCGATTCCATGCGAACAATCTGTTCCCGCAGTTCCCTTGCCAGCTCTTCTTCGATCTCGCGTGCGCCGTCTCTCACTGGAAAGTCCCACAAACCGTTTCTACAATGCCGGTCGTTTTCCCATCCCAAGTGATTGATAATAGGATAGAGGCAGATTCCGTGAATAGGCAGACCCATCTCTATCGCGGCCTGCACTTCGTCGCAGACGTAGCGCAGCCAGGGACCCCGTTTCTCGTCTTCGGCCCCAGTCTCGCTGATAAAAATTGGCCTATTGTAGCGTTCGAAAACGTCGTTGAGGATTTCCCGTAGCGGCCTGTGCAGCGGATCACCCGGCTCAAGCACCCGGTACGGCTCATGCACCCATTGATTGTGGGCGTAAAAGTTGACCCCAATGATATCGATGGCGCCCTCATAGCCACCGAGACAGGGCCAAAGGCGCCCTTCAAGAAGATCCCATGCCTGATACATCGACAAGCTGTAGCGACGGCAGTCATCTTCGTCCTGCGGACGCTCCGGGTCGTTAGAGATATGAATGACGGGGTCTACCGCGAAAAGCCTTACTGACGGATTGATCTCCCTGATGGCGTTCATCGAGGCAAGGTGAGCAAGCGTCATCTGCACTTTGAGCTCGAAGCCACGCTCTCGCTCGTAGGGATTGATACAAGCCACGTCTCCCCCACCC
The DNA here is from genome assembly GCA_964430955.1 of uncultured Puniceicoccaceae bacterium. Taxonomy (GTDB): domain Bacteria; phylum Verrucomicrobiota; class Verrucomicrobiia; order Opitutales; family Oceanipulchritudinaceae; genus CAYSHY01. The sequence goes on from CAYSHY010000006.1 coordinate 61,202, forward strand.
CAAGACATGAAGGACGGCTCATTAACGGGAACGATATAAGGCTCCTCAAATCCTTGCTGATACAGATACTTGGTGAAGGCTTTCGCCAAACCTGCGAGTCGACTCACAAATGCGGGGGTAAACGGATCCAGATCATCCGGATAACCGAAGTGAAAGATATCCCAGATAACCTGCATGCCGGTTTCGTGAGCGGCATCCACCATGGGTTGAACGCTGCTGAAGTCGTACCGTGCGGGCCCGGTTTCGATCAGATGCCAGCGAATGCCTTCCCGACACGTTCGGATGCCCATCTCCACCAATCCGGCATAGTCGGTGAGGCAGTGCCTGTCGTGCTCTGTTCCCGCCACAAGATCCAGCCGATGGCCACAGGGTCGGCAGTGGGTCGAACACTCAAAGCCAGCGGAAAAGAACGTTTGAAAGAGCGGGCGAAAGAGGTCGCCCGGGGCTTGGAGCAGCCCTTGTTCTTCATCAGCAAAATGCTCCATCGTTCAATCAATTATCAGCTTTCCATTTGTGGCGTTGCGACTTGGCGCCCCGTTGGTCAGCCGCTTGCCGTTTGTGGCGCCGTTGCCATTTGGAACAACCGCTCCATTTCTCGAACTGGAGCGCACACGCACTCCTCCACTGAGCCCAGAAAACGTTGTGACTGCCCGCACCGCCTCCAAGTGGACAGCCTCCGTACGTTTCATACCCGCGATCTTCGCGTAAGTTGTCAGCGCCTGAGCGACAACCTGATCCATGTTGTAGTATTTGTATGTCGCCAGACGGCCAACGAAGTGCACGCCTTCCTCCTGCTCGGCCAGTTCCTTGTACTGATGATAAAGAGCAGCATTTTCGGCCCTCGGCACCGGATAGTAGGGATCGCCCTCAGCTTCTGGATACTCATAAACAATGCTGGTTTTGGGGTGCTTTTGTCCCGTCAGGTGCTTGAACTCGGTGACTCTGGTATACTCGTAATCGTTCGGGTAATTGACCACCGCCACAGGCTGCTTCCATTCCTGCTCCAGGGTTTCGTGTTCGAATCGCAGCGAACGATAGGGCAGCTTGCCGAAACGATTCTCAAAATACTCGTCAATCGGACCCGTGTAGATGACTTCGCGATGTGGCACGATCTTGCGCACTTCCCTGAAGTCAGTTTGGAGGAGGATCTTGATATTGGGGTGGTCGAGCATGTTCTCGAACATGTTCGTATAACCGTGGCGGGGCATAGCCTGATAGGCGTCGCTGAAATAGCGGTCGTCACGGTTGGTGCGCGTGGGGACGCGACGGGTCACTTGAGCGTCGAGCTCTGATGGATCCATACCCCATTGCTTGCGCGTGTAGCCTCGGAAAAACTTCTCATAGAGCTCCCGCCCTATGGTGCTCACAACAACATCCTCAGAGGTGCGGACCTGCTCGACCGTCTCTGCTCTCTCCTCCAGGAACGCTGCCATTTGAACGCCATCGAAGTTTGCGCCGTAGAGCCTATTGATTGTGTCGAGATTGATGGGGATGGGCACCAACTGACCATCCACCGACGCCAGGACGCGGTGCTGGTAATCCCGCCACTTGGTAAAGCGCGAGAGGTATTGAAACACCTCCAGGCTCGCTGTGTGAAAAATGTGAGGACCGTAACGATGGACGAGAATCCCGTCCTTATTGTAATGGTCGTAGGCGTTACCGGCGATGTGGTTACGCCGGTCCACCACCAGAACCTTCTTCCCCGATCCCCTTGCAAGACGTTCTGCTATGACGCTTCCTGCAAATCCTGCTCCAACAATTAAGTAATCAAACATCTATAAGCCTTTTTATGCCGCTGGTGCGCTTATGTCCGTTCGCGCTATTGGCTGTGTATCCCTCAGTTGAGACGGACGGAGGTCTTGAGGTGACGGCGGCGAGCACATGAGCTTCCAGTTGATCCACGATTTGATCCCAGGTTTGTGCTCTGGCCATCTGGAGTCCCCGCTCCAGGCGTTCATCATCCTGCTGGCGCAGCGCATGGTCGCATGCAGCCAGGAAGGCCTCACGTCCATTGGCGATGTGAGCCACCGATCCAAAGTTGCTAACCACATCCGCCACCGGGGTGGAAACGACGGGGCGTCGCGTGGCCATATACTCGAGCGCTTTTGTCGGGTTGATGAACTCCGTTGATTCGTTGAGGGCAAACGGCATCAGACAAATATCGAAAGCCTTTGCATAGGCTGGCAGGCGTTCGTAGGGGCGGCCTCCCAGCCAATGTATGTTCGTTCGGCGCGGGAGGACGCTCTCATCGACCTTAATGCTCGGGCCGACCATAAGGATCTGCCAGGCGGGCCGCTCCCGCGCGATCCAATCGATCAGATCATAGTCGAGGCGCTCATCTACCACACCGATATATCCCAGGCGCGGCGCACTGAGGTGGGCTACATCCTCGGCAACACGAAGATCATCTCCGTAGGCCTGTGCGAAGTGGCCTACATCTACGCCGCAACCATAGAAGTGCGTATTGCTGTTGTATGGGCTCTTGGCTTCGAAAAGCCTGCGCCCGCCAGTGAAGACCACATCTGCAGCGGCCAGCAAGCGCCGCTCGCGTTCACCAATACACGGGGGTGCAAATGCGAACTTGGATAGCTCGTCCATGCAGTCATAAACAATCGCAAGTTCATCCATCTTCCCCAGGAAGGCCGTGACCGCCATGGGATCATAAAACCATTGCACGGGCTGCTGGAATTGTGGAACGAACACCTCAATGGCTTCCTTCACCAGCCGTAGCCTTTCCTGATCTACATAATCCCCATCATGGAATCGGTCCGGCGGGAACAGGACCTGCAAAATATACACGTTGGGCTCCGGGGCTTTGCGTATTGCAGCTCGTGGCGCAGGAAGCTTGGAGTCGGTTACATGCGTTTCAACGAAAAGAACGGGATGGCGCCTTGCCAGGCGCACCACGAATTGTTGCGGACGCTGCCAGACCCAGTCCCAGCTGAGGTGCGAATGCACCACAATTGGAAATAACTCTGGCTCCAGTCCACTACCGGTGAAGGGAGATTGGGCCATATGTGCGCCCACCCTCGCGATTTTCGTGCCAGAAGAAAAAATTTACTACTCTTTCGAGCGTTAGCCACTAAAGAGAGAGCTTCACCTCGCAGCCTACTAGTGAGCTGCCTCTGGAAGACTACCCCACCCCGATACCGCTTGCGCGATGTCAACAAACACCAAGGCTTGCGTGACTGCTTATGATCATCTATGGTTCGACCCTTTCGCGAATCAAAAGTCACACCCATGCCTTCAGCCAACGATCTCCGCAAAGGACGAGTTATCCGTTACAATGGTGAGCCACACATCGTGCTCGACGCGCTACACCGCACGCCTGGAAACCTGCGCGCCTTCGTACAGGTAAAGCTTCGCAACCTTCGCAACGGCCGCAGCTCTGATGTCCGTTTGAGCTCCACGGAAAGCGTCGATGTTCTGGAAACAGATTCCAAGAACGTGGAGTTCAGCTACCAGGATCGCGACATCTACTCGTTTATGGACACCGAGACGTTCGAAACGTTTGAACTGGGTGAGGACGTCGTGGGCGACACCAAGCAGTATCTTACGCCAAACGTGCAGGTGAAGATTCTGTTTGTGGATGGTCAACCGGTGCAGGTGGAACTGCCATCTGTAGTGGAGCTGGAAGTGACCGAAGCGCCCGATGCAATCAAAGGCGACACAGCCACCGGCGCAACCAAGACTGTAACTCTGGAGACCGGCATCACGGTAAACACTCCTCTCTTCATCAAGCTAGGCGACAAGCTACGCATCAGCACGGCAGACGGCAGCTACCAGGGCCGGGCTCAAAGCTAGGCGAGTCCAGTTATACACTTTTGCTAGCCCTGAATTAGCCAATGACGCTGGTTCAGGGCTTTTTCTTTCATAGCGAAGCCATTGCTCCGGGTACAGGACGCACCTGCCCCCAAACTCGTTACCCTCTGACGTCGCTTTTGCGGCCAAGAGAAAGGGCCGGACGTCCATGTGGACGACCGGCCCTTGAAGATGAATCAGGTTATGCGACTACCTGGGCTAGACTGGATCCGGCGCGTTGGAGTTCGCAGCGTAGATCCATGAGCCCGAACTGCCGAGGTTGCCGGCAGGCGCATAGACCCATGTGCCAAACGACTCGATAAAGATCCAGTCGCCAGCAGGATATACCCAGCCGATTGGCGTTTCTGCCCAGCCATCTTCCAAGGCATAGCCAGCCCAGAAGTTCTCGTTGGTGGTGGCAGGGTCTGCTGGAACGAGATCCAATGCAAAGACCCAGGCGCCACTCGCCGAGAAGGACGCGTCATCCAGGTAGATCCAAGACTCGGCGTCGTCGTAGAGCCACGGCTCAAAACCTACGTAGACGTGGCCCAGGAAGGCGCCGGTGTCGGCCCATTGGCCATCGAGCGGATAGGTTTCGCGCCAGAGACCTACCCATTCGTAGGCGCCGACATCGACTCCTGAACCTTGAGGCCGCTCGACTCCGTCTGCATCGATGGTGGCCGCACCTGCGGACACGCCAGCATTAATCGCCGGAGCGCCCTGCTTGAGGCGGAGATCGTATGGATAGTCAACGAAGTAGGTGGCGAAGTCGTTCGCACCGATCTCAATATTTCCTGAGAGCTCAGCATACGGAGCAGTGTTCAGGATGTTCCTGATATCGGTCGTCAGGTTGTTGATCACCTTGTTGCCCGAGCCTCTGTAGAACGCGTTCTGTTCCGGCGTGTTACCGGAGGCATTGTAGTTCTTGTGAGGTTCAATCGTGATCCATGTCGGCCCAGGCGACGCATTCATGTCCTGGTCAACAACGGTGTTGTTGCGGATCACGCAGTTGATGGCGCCATAAACCGCGATCCCGTGCCACATGTTAACCGCGATCGAGTTGTTCTCGATGAGCCAGTCCTGGAACATGCCGTCGAAGAGCCCGATGCCCTGCAGCGAACCTATGAACGGACGATTCCAGTCGGTTGTCTGAACAATTACATTGCCCCTAAGGGTCACGCGGTGAACGGTGCCGGAGCCTGACCCGCTGCCACCGTCAGACCACGATTGGATGCCGTCATCGTGGTTGTCGTTCACGTTGTAGTTGTCGGCGATATAATTGTATTCCACCAGTGTATCATCGCCCAGCGCACGGACGCCGTCTCCGGCAAAGCGCTGGATGTGGTTGCCGCGGATAATGTTGAACTGGCTGGAGTGCCCTGTGGAAACTGAGAAGTTGGTGTCCAGGATCGTATTATTCTCCAGCAGGTTGTGAGATCCGCCCATCGACACGCCATTGGAAGAACGATCGTTCCAGTCGGCCAGCGTCCAGGACGAAGTATCAGCAACGGTGAAGATTTCACACTCGGTCAGAATGTTCTCTGTTCCGCTCAGCGTAACCATGGTCTCACGGCTGAAGATGTTCGCGTATTCACGGCTAATGCTCAGGCCGCTGACGTGCCATTTTGCCGAGCTGCTGCCAAACACCAGCCGCGACAGCTTGGGCGTCGCATCTTCATCGGGCATGATATAGACGTAGTCCGAGTTGGCGGCGGCGAGGGTTGGCTCGCCGTGGTAGCCATCACGCAGATAGAGCGTGTTTCCGGCGCCAAAGTTCTTGCCTGCATCCATAACCGCCTGGAGCGACGGCCATGGGTTCTCCGGGCTACCGTCGTTTTCGAGGCTCCCGGTTTCTGGATCGAGATAGTACGTGGTGCGAGGCACGAAGTCAGTCACGTTAACCGCGATATCGACACTGGCGGTGTTCTCGTCCTCGTCGGTGGCAGTCACGGTGATGGTATAATCACCGGGATCAACCTCGGAGCTTGGGGCGATGACAACGCGTGCAGTCTTCGCACCGGTTACCGAGAATGTAGCGAACTCAGGCAACGCGGTTGCCTCGATCGTCACAGAGAGGCTATCGAGATCTGTGACAGTGAGATCGATCGTGACCGCTTCTCCGCGATCAATCACGACGGGATCCACGGCGGGGAACGTGGGCGACTGGCTGGGAACCGCCGGATCGCGCACGATCAAGGTAACCTGCTCGGTATCGGCCAGCTCCCCGTCGCTTGCCCTCACGGTGAAGAAGTAAATATTGGCATCGCCGGCTTCGGCGTCGATTTCGATGGTGGCCGTGCGGTCGCCATTGTCGGTCAGCGTTGCAAATTCGGGCAAGCCCGTTGCGGTGATCGTGATCGTGTCATCGCTGTTTTCGTCATCGACAACAACATTGATCGTCGAAACCGTGCCTTCCACGGCCTCAACCAGACCGATTGCCTGGATGGATGGCGGGTAGTTGCCATCGTAGAACGGCCCGAGCTCAACATTGCCCGCTGTGCTCATGTTGCCCCAGAGAGCGTTCTTGGAGAACCAGTAATGCACAGAGTCGTAGGTGGGGTTGCCGTCGTTGTCGTTGACGGCGATATCGAACCCAAAGTCAACGCCTTCGACCATTCCGCGATCGGTCAGGGTGGTCCATGGCCAGGACACCTCAACAGCCCAACCATTCTCGGTGGTGACCTGCACCCACTCGACCCCTTCAAAGGACCCTTGGCCGCTTACCCCGCCGCCAGTTGGCTTGTTCCAGTGCAGCGAATACTGGTAGTTGTCGCCAGACTGGGCATTGCCGGCCGGATTGCGGAAGTTGTCCATGTTGAAGTAGATTTCAACGATGTCGTTGCGCCATGCATCGGTGCCAGCAGTGTCCTCGAGGTGCTCGTCGGTGATGTCGATGTAGACGTAGAAGCGCTCCTCGTCATAGACCCCATACCAGTGAGCGCTGAAGTCTTCAGGACCATCCGCGGCAACGCCGCCGCTAAGCGTGGCGATGGCCTGCGGGGGAAGCGCCAGGTAGATGTCGTCGCGCACCCCGTCGATCGTGGGCACATCTTCTTCCTCGATACGCGGAATAACCGCCAGGCTGCCCTCTTCGAAAATCTTGATGTCATCGAAGAATGTGCCGGAGAAATAGGCCACACCGTCGGTGCCGCCGCGTCCACCATAAAGCCAAACCTGAGTGGGCGTGCCGCCGATCGGTTTGGCAGCATTAGTCGCAGTGTATGGGTTCAGGTCGTTGAGCTGAATGCTGGTCTCAGATCCGTCAGCGTTTACGCGAAACGTCCAGGTCATCCACTCGCCGCCTGCGCCTTCTCCCGGCACCCATCCGCTGCCGGGATTGCTGCCGCCCGTACCCGGAACCTTGAACTTGTTCCGGTTGCTCCCGGTATAGTGAATGGGGCTGAACCAGCTGCCGTTGAAGCGTGTGTCCGTGGACTCGAGACCGTAGCCATCGAAGATGCCTCCGCCACCAAACGTCCTGAAAAGGATGCTGGCGCCGAGGCTTTCCTCCGCTGCGTGCGCACCCGTGCTTACGCCCCAGCGGGGGCCATATACGTTACCGGGGTAACCAGGAACTTCTGTATCGATCCAGCGCCCATGGTCCCATACCTTCATGGATATGATGACGCCCTTGCCCTGGAAGGTGTCTGGGATGTCGTAAGTTAAGGACTGGCCACCGGCAACCCATAGGGATTGGGAACCGGAAAAGGCCTCTTCGGTGGATAACGTGCCGCCGGAGAACGGATTCTCCTGCTCGAAGTCTATCGTAAGGGCAGAGGCCGTTGCAGTCGCCAGAATAGGGACAGCAGCTAGCATTGCCCGTGCAGGGCAAAGCCCCGCAAGTCTCGCGAATCGGTTATTCATTGGGTGTAGGGTTAATAACGTTTTGAACCCGCGCATTCAAAAGGGGGGGGTTCAGGAGTTTACAGAACAGAAGTCTATTAGGTTTAGATGCACAAGGTCAATCCAGTTGGCGATGATATTTCAATCGCCTAAGGCTGCCTAAGCACAATCCAAACGCCTTGAAGAATCCCCAAAGCCAATCTTCAGCGACGCCTGGATTGGCGTCGCAGGAACGCCTACTACTGTGTGCCGGGCCGGGGGTTCTTCACCCAATGCCCATTGAGGCCGCCGCCGTTACCGGTGGAAACCCACATCAGATCGTCGGTTCCGTCCGCCTGCTCGGGAACTTCGTCGCGGTAGAGGCGCCACATGGCATCAACAAATGGTTCGAACGAAGATCCTTCTGTGGACGGGCGTCTGGCGCCTGCTCGTTTTGCGGCATAGATGTCTTCTTCCCGCATCCAGTCATCAACACCGTCGAAATATGCGTTGTGGTTCCAGAGCGACTTTGCACCCAGAAGGAGAGCAGCAAGCGTCTGCCCGGGCCAGGCCTTGAGTGTGCAGCATGTGCGGTAGCCCTCGGAATGACGGGCCCAGCCCTCGTCGTAAGCGGGCCACTCGTCTGGATGCAGGTGCATGTACGTCTTGCGGACGCCGTGGTGAATGACCATCTGCCAGAGTGCCGTCTGTCCTGCCCAACCCTCGCCATAGTATGTTTGGGTATCTTCGTGAAAAACAGCCGTTTCTGGCATCCTGAAGAACCAATCCTCATCCAACATGATGCCGGCAAACAAAATTGGCCACTTGCGGCCGCTGGTGTGTCCGCCACCTTCGTTGTAGTATGCGCCGAGCTCCACCAGGGTGCGCAGGTCGATACCGTTCTGCACCAGGCCGATCAGCAGACGACGCTTCGTTTCCCGTGAGGCGTCTGTCAAGAGCATCAACGATGCTTGGCCGACCATGCGCACGATCTCGCGTCCATAGGAAGCCTGATTCTCGTTGGGCAATAGCTGCTGGCCATTCCAACTGCCATTGAAGTCATCCAACCAGACGCGCTGGAAGTAGCGCTCAAATTGTGACCACGGCGCCGGCATCGGACTCTCGAGGTTCAAGAGACGGTCCCATTGCAAGTCACTTTCCCGGAAGATCCGCTTGTCCGTACCTGCATAGCCCGGTCGGAATGCGTCTTCCGGAGGCGCTTCCGACAGGCAGGTAAGGACAGCTGCTGTGCGCATGGCATTGTTGCCTCTCTTCTCGTTCTCCCACATCAGCTCGTGGAACATACGCAGGTTTGGGGTGCGATCGTAGCTGACGGAAGAAATCAACGAGTGGTTAACGGGCAGCGTATAAGGAAACTCGATTGAGCATTGGGGGTCGTAATTGAGGCCCCTTGAGTCATACCCTTGGCGATTTGCCGGCTTGAGAACGATCATCGAGCCGTTGCGCATCTGGTCATCGTTCCGCTGGCCGGCATCGCCCCAGCGATTTGGACCATCGCTGACGGAATTTTGTTCTCCTTTGATGGCCGGCCCCGGAGCGGGAGAAACTGAAATGATGGTCACTGGACCAACGACCCACCAGTCGCCATTGATAAAGCGGCCAGCTACATGCGGTCTGTCAAACGTCCAGGTAATGCCCCACTGCGAGAGTTCGCGAGTGCGAAAGACCTCGCCTGCCTTCATTGTGGTGAAGCTGCGAATCTGAGTCCTGGTTTCGACTCCGACTTCGTCTGTGGATATCGCCTGGTAGTAATACGTGGTTCCCGGACGCAGGTCCAACAGCACAACCTCACGTCGTGCGTCATCAGACTCAAACGCTCCGCTGTTCCTCTCTAGCGCATCTTTATGAACCCCATAACGAACATGAGCTATTCCGGGACCAACACTGCACCAGCGCAACAACGCGCTGTTTGATGTGACATAGTGAGAACTAACGTCTTGTAGGGTCGCTTCGGATGAATCGATGCCGCAAAAGCCAAGAAGCGGCGCCATCAATATAGCAGCAACGGAGACGGAAAGCCGAAGAAGGAGAAACTTGCTCATGAGGGTAAAGGGGACGGAAAGCCTCTCTTGAAGGACGCACATCGTCAATGACAGAGGAGGCGCTGCACAAAAAGGGGCGGTTCAGATGAACCGCCCCAAGTGAAATCCTGGCTTAAGCCTTCAACAGTAGCCTAGAAGGTAACCGAAGCCTGGAAGCGCCAGCTGCGACCCGGGTAGTAAACCTGGGTGCGGCGTTGAATCGTCTCACCCAATGGAGTGGTGTAGGTCGCTGTTGCTTCCTCCATGTCCTCGCCCAGGGACCTGCATTGGGAAGATTTCTCCGTAATTTCCGCAACCTACTCTGTCGAAGATCCCGGGTTCCACCGGGTGACGCCAGATCATTTTCGGAACATGCAGCTCACCTGCCAAAGCATGAGTAAGTTGGGCTATAAACGAATCGGGTTGATCATCTCCCGAGACATCAGCCAGAAGGTGCAACATCACTGGGCTGGCGCAATGGCCGCCTATCAGTTCAGCCGGCACAACATGATTCTCTCACGGGCGATTCACAGCATCTCGAATCAGGAACAACTCATTAATTGGTACCGCCAATACAAGCCAGACGCCATCATCTCCGAAAACCATTGGAGCGCCTGTTACACCGCGGAGCTACTTGATCTACCCATTCCCGGCCCGATCACCTTTGCCATAGCCAGCCTGCACGGCACGCATCAGCAGGAATTCATGGGCATAGATGAGTTGCCGCCTGAGGTGGGCGCCGCTGCCGCTGAAAGACTGGCGAGAATGATTGCCCAGGGCGAGAAAGGGCTACCCCGGATTCCATCCGTCACAATGGTCGAAGGAGTCTGGCGAGAACTTCCCGGGAATTCCTCATCGGGAGTCCACGCAAAAGCAACAAGCCACGGGTGAAATGGAGGCTGTGTCTTCCCAGCGGACGTCATGGCGCCTATATTAGCCTGATGCCAGACTTGTTGTTGCTGCTCAGCACGCCCCTGATCACCGCCTTGATCGGGTGGCTAACCAACAAAGTTGCGATTGTGATGCTCTTCCGGCCACGCCAACCTTTACGCATACTCTGGTGGACGTGGCATGGCGTTGTACCGCGACGACAAAAGGAAGTAGCAAAGAAGGCTGCAGACTTGATCGAGCGTGAGATTCTGGACAAGCACCTGGTGCGGCGAGAGATCCAGCGTATCGACGTCCATCCATTTATAGAAGAGTTCGCCAACAAGGTTGTTTACGAGAAACTGGCCAAACGCATGCGCCGAATCATCCTCTTCCGCGGCAGCATTGCAGACGCAGCACTGGAGAACATCCACCGGGCTGTCGTAGATATTCTTACGCGTGAAGCAGAACCGATGCGTCAGCGGCTTGCCGTGGAAGCCGAGCGACGGCTGGACTTTCGTCGTATGGTCGAAGAGCGCGTCGCGGGCTTCGACCTGGACAAGCTGGAGGAAGTGGTCACGAGCGTAGCCAAGGACGAGTTCCGCAGCATCGAAATCATGGGCGGCGTGCTGGGATTTGTCGTTGGCCTGCTACAATTGCTGATTCTCGTGGCCACAGGAGCGGTCGGGGTGGAGTAGCTCTATTTCTCCAGTCTTCCTCACTCCGTGCTGGCGTTGGAGGAGCCTTTTAGTGCGGCTTCCAGGGCGTGCCAGCTCAGTGTGGCGCACTTGATACGGGCCGGGAACTGGCGGACGCCTTGCAGGGCGGCAAGGTCACCGAGTTCTCCAAGGTCAACCGGGCGCTCCTCTTTTGCCGTAAGAAGGTCGATCACGTAGCCAAACTCGCGGTGCGCCTCTTCGATTGTACGCCCCTTCAGCGACGAAGTCATCAGGGAAGCGCTGGCCTTGGAAATTGCGCAGCCCTCGCCCTGGAAGGTGATGTCGGCAATGCGCCCGTCCTCTACCTTGATGAACACCTCGATTTCGTCGCCACAGAGGGGGTTATGACCATCGGCATGATGCGTATGGTCATCCAGCCGACGGAAATTCCGAGGCCGCTTGTTGTGGTCCAGGATGATCTCCTGGTAAAGCTCCTGCATGTCGTTCATGACCCAAAGAATCTTACAATCTTGCGCAAGCCGGCGACCAGTCTGTCGACCTCTTCGCGCGTGTTATAGAAGGTGAAGGAAGCGCGTGCGGTTCCCGGAATGCCCAGATGGCGCATCAGCGGCTGGGCGCAGTGATGGCCGGCGCGAATCGCGATGTTGTCTGCGTCCAGGAAGGTGCCAATGTCGTGCGGGTGTACTCCTTCAATCAGGAAAGATAGGACGCTGGCTTTATCGGGAGAGTTCCCAACAATGCTCACGCCATCGATTTCGATGACAGCTTCGTGGGCGTACTTGAGAACGTCTGCCTCCCACTGCGCGGCCGCAGAAAAATCCATATCGCGCAGGTATTCGATCGCTGCGCCCAGGCCAATCGCTCCGGCAATGTTGGGGGTACCCGCCTCAAAGCGATCCGGGATGTCCTTGTAAGTGGTCTTCTCCCATGAAACCGTGCGGATCATGTCTCCCCCACCCTGGTATGGCGGCATGGAGCGAAGCAACTCGCCGCGACCGTAGAGGACGCCAATGCCCGTGGGGCCGTAGATCTTGTGCCCGCTGAAGGCGAAGAAGTCGCAGCCCAGCGCCTGCACGTCGACCGGAAAATGGGCGACAGATTGAGCTCCGTCGAGAAGCGTGGTCACGCCCTTTTCATGGGCGATCCCGATCATTTGCCCTACCGGGTTAATCGTGCCCAGGGCGTTGGAGACGTGCACAAACGATGCGAGGACAGTGTTCTCGTCGACGAGCTTTGCGAAGGCTTCCAGATCCAGGACGCCCCGCTCGTCGATCGGCGTTACCCGAATCTCAAGGTCGGATTCTCCTGCAAGGATCTGCCACGGCACAATGTTGGCGTGGTGCTCCATCATCGTGAGCACGATATTGCTGCCAGGCTTCAGGCGCGGCCGCACCAACGAGTTCGCCACAAGGTTGATCGCCTCTGTTGTGCCGCGGGTGAAAATGATTTCCGCAGACTCCCTGGCATTGATGAAGCGGGCAATCGTTTCGCGCGCATGATCATAGGCCTCCGTGGCCCTTTGGCTCAGCGCATGCACGCCCCGGTGAATATTTGCATTCTCAGCGCTGTAAAAGGCCTCAAGCGCCTGGATCACCCGCTGCGGCTTTTGCGTGGTTGCAGCGTTATCCAGATACGTCAGCGGCCGCTCGCCCTGGCCGAGGTCGTGAATCAACGGAAAATCCCCGCGAATGCGTTCTACGTTAAAAAGCGTCTTGGCGTCTGCTGTCATCTCACTGTTCTCCCGGAGAGAAAACCGTGGAAGGTACGCCGCTGTTCAGAAAGGTCTTTTCAACATGAAAAACGCGCTCTTCCCCGGTTTCTGGATACACTGTACGCACATGGTGGGGAATTAACAGTCCCCGGATGCTGCGGTGGTCTGTGAAGTACTGAATCTCGTTGACTTTGCCGTCCTTGACCACTTCGAGACGGTCCTCGAGAAACGTTTCGGGGTTAATGTAGGAGCGCACCATCCCGCCCTCAGGCAACGGAACTGTGACAATATAGTGAGAATCTTCTGACTCCGGATCGCGGGGAGGCATTTCGGCTGGCACTTCACGCAGCCACGCACGCAAGGCAATCGAGTGAACGCCCCCAAGGTAGCGGTCGTCGGGGTTGCGTTCCTGCTCTTCCCACTCGCCATCACCGCGACGCAACCAGGTAGTGTTCCCTGAAGCCACTTGCACAAAACCGCCTCCACTCTCAGTGCGGGCCTGCACCCTGTAGCTATCAGGCACCCGCTTGGCGATGCTCATCTCCAGTTTGCCCGTTTGCAGCTCGAGCGTGCCCGTGACCAGAAAGGTCCGCAGTTCCTTTAGCGGCTTGATTCCGCCCAAGGCAATTGCATGGCGCTGCAACACCTCCTCCATCGTCAGGTTTGCAGCGGGCGCCTGAGCAACCTCGACCGCATCTTCTTCCTTGGAGCGCCGGTTATTGAGCATAAGAAACCCACCTACAAGTACGACCAGAATGAGCAGAAGAGACAGGGGAAGCCCCGCCGTCTGCCAAAATCGCCGCATGCGAAACTGGGCGCGCTTGCTGATGAGTGCCATTAAAGGTGTGATAATGGTTTGGGAGGAAGAGCGCAAGCGCGCCATTCCACTCGACATCAACCTGTGGGAAGTGGGGCTGGTCTCAGCCTCCTGACGCAGCCTCGGTCGGAGTCCTCGTCAATAGGATCGACGGTTAGTCAACGCCCTCATCTTCCGAGCTGTCGGATGCCTGCGCAGCAAGTTTCTCAAGTGCACGAAGGTCAAGCTTACCACTGGCAAGACAAGGGATGCTATCCACCCTGCAGATCCGGCGGGGAATCCAAAGATTTGGCACTCCTGCGGCTGTAAGGCGTTCGCGCAGCCGCACAGGATTTATTTCCACCGCAGAGAGGAGCACCAGGGACTCGCCCTTTGCATCGTCACGCGTGCCTGTGACAGCGATTAGTGGCGCTTCCACGTCTTCAAGATGGAACGCCTTTGCAACTGCCTGCTCCACAGTGCCGTGAGGGACCATCTCGCCCCCGATCTTGGAGAAGCGGCTGATCCGCCCTTCGATATAGAGGTAGCCGTCTCTATCAAATCGCGCCAAATCGCCCGTGACAAACCAGTCGCCATCAAATGCCTTGGCGGTAGACTCGGGATCTCCCAAGTAGCCGTTGAAGATATTTACGCCCTGCAACTGCAGCACCCCCTGTTCGTAGATTGACTTGGGCTGCCCGGAGACATCGTCCACAATCCGTGCACGCATTCCCGGGAACAGCTGGCCAACTGAACCCCTGCGGGCGCGTTCCGGCCCTTTTCTGGATGCAGGAAGGTTGCAGCTGACAACGGGCGATGTCTCTGTAAGCCCGTAGCCCTCCAGGTAGCGGCTGCCAAAGCGATCTTCCCAAAGCTTGTCCAAGCCAGGCGGGGTCTTTTCAGCGCCTGCTACAACAAACTTCAAGGATTTGAGCATATCGGGCTCAACGCGCTTGAGGTAGGGACGAAGAAACGTAGGCGTGCCCATAAGAACCGTCGCCTTTTCATCAGCGATAGCCTGCGCAACGCGACGAGTTTCAAGCGGGCTGGGAAGCGTAACGATCTTCATACCCGTGATCAGCGGGTACCATAACGTTGCCGTAAAACCAAAGCTGTGGAAAGTAGGTAGATTGGCTACCAGCGTTTCCCCGGGCTCGAGAAGACCTGTGCTGGCGATCTGCAGGCAGTTACCGACAACGTTGCGATGCGTGAGTACAACCCCCTTGGGCTCGCCCGTGGAACCGCTGGAGAAGAGAAGCCCCGCTTCGGCGTCTCCGCCTTCTTGAGGAATGTCCAACAGGCGCATCGACAAGGCGCTCGGTAAGCCGACAATCATGGCCAAGTATTTGAGCACCTGTTTCTTATCGATCTGGGGCTGCTCCTTGAGCAAATCCACCGTGTTCTCTGTCCAAGGAAAGTCGGTCGCCTTTTCAATGATCGGGCGGGCGGTAATGATATGGGTAACGCCCGATTTGCGTATGCTTGCCTCTAGTGCGGCGCGGCCAGCAGTAAAATTGAAGTTTACCGGCGTGCGGCCAATCAGGGTGAGCGCAAGATTGGTAAGCGTGCCTCCAAGGCTGGCGGGAAACACCACTCCCACCCGCTTTCCGGGAATCGTGTCACGCCATCTTCTTGACAGGGCGACAGCTGCAGCGAGCAACATGCCGGCTTTCAGTTCGCGCCTACCGCTGGAAAGATCGACAATAAACGGCGCAAAGGGCCTTCGGGCGAGTCCTCGAAACGCAGCTGCGGCCAAATGACCCTGCACATCTCGCCGCGCCATCCACGCATCATACTCGACGTCCTTCACGAACTGTTGTGCGGCGGATTGCCCTGCTTCTGCTTGTGATGTTTGAAGTGCCACTACCGGTAGGGGTTGGGTAGGTCCAAAGTGAGTGAAAGATAGTGGCTGGACGGATCGCCGCAAGGATGTAGTGGGCAGTAAGGGAGTAGACTGGAAATCCGAAATCTGTAACCGGGACTAAAGGCGCAACCTGACTTCTCTCCGAAGCTCTGCGGAAACCGCAGGCACGAGATGCGCAACACATGCCGCTGGAAAAAGGCGCTTCTATGTGCTCTACTGGAAAAAATGGGTCAGCAATACAAGGTCACCTTCAAACGCTCTGGGATTGAGGCCGTGTGGGACGGCAGTCACGGAAACTTGCTCGAACTCGCTGAATCGCTGGGGATACCGATTCCGTTTTCCTGCCGCAGCGGCATCGACGAGGTCTGCGCAACACCAGTACTCGAGGGTGAAGTCGATCAAGGTAACGCCGCGATCGAGCCGCCTGAAGGGATGTGCCTCGTCTGCATCGGCGTCCCCAAGAGCGACGTCGTGCTCGACGCATAAGGGACAAAGGGTGTAGCACATTTGCATGGCTGCTACTTCCTTGCGCTGGGGGATCATTGGAACTGGCCGGATTGCCGGCATTTTCGCTTCCGAGGTTGAAGCTACGCCACACGCCCGGCTTATGGCTATCGGAAGCCGCGCCAAGCAGGGAGCAGACGCGTTCTTGCCGGAGCGAACGGATCTTCGGCGGTACGATTCGTACGAAGCGCTTCTGGAAGACAAGGAAGTCGACGCTGTCTATATCGCTACACCCCACCCCTTTCACCCGGAGTGGGTGCAGCGTGCAGCACGGGCGGGAAACCATATCCTGTGCGAGAAGCCCATCGCTCTAAACCACGCCCACGCCATGGTCATCCAGGAAGCGGTGGCATGGGATGGGGTCTTTTTCATGGAGGCCTTCACATATCGCTGCCACCCGCAGACGGAAAAGCTTGTCGAGCTATTGCGAGGTGGAGCGATTGGGAGGTTGCGCCTCATTCGGGCGGAGTTCGGATTCAAGGCGGCGAGGAATCTTGAGGGACGCTTGTTAAGCCCAAAACTGGGTGGCGGAGCGATTCTTGATGTAGGCTGCTATACAACATCCATGGCAAGACTCGCGGCCGGTGCTGCTCTGGGTCTTGGCGTCGCTGAGCCTCAAAAGATTGTTGCAAACGGAGTGATCGGTGACGACAGCGGCGTCGACGAGCTGTCAACCGCTGTGCTCACGTTTGATGGCGGGATCATCGCCGAGTGTGTCACCGGGCTGTCGATCCCGATGAAGAACCAAGTGAGTCTTCATGGAGAGGAGGGTTCCATTCTTGTGGAAAATCCTTGGCTGTGCGGAAAGGGGCCATGGAAGATCATTGTGGAGAAGGGAGATGAGCGGAACGTCATCGAAGGCGATTGCCCTCTGCCCCGTTACGCGCTCGTAGCGGAGAAAATTGCCAAGCATGTAGCGGAACGTGAGGCGCCTTATCCGGCGATGAACTGGAAGGATACTCTGGGCAATCTCCGCACGATGGATCAGTGGCGCCAACAGCTTGGCCTGACGTATCCGCAGGAGGCGCCGGAAAACATGCCGCCGCCAGTGAGCATTCACCCTGTGCGGGCGCGCAGCTCTGAAGATTCGAACATTCCCAGGGCAAAGCTCGCACACATAGAGCCGTTGGTGTCGCGCCTAGTCATGGGCGTGGACAACCAGATCACTTATCCACACGCAGAAGTCATGTTTGACGCCTTCCTTGAAGCCGGCGGCAATGCATTTGACACTGCGTGGCTCTATGGCGAAGGGAGGATGGAGGCGCTTCTCGGCTGGTGGATGAGAAACCGCGGAGTGCGCAAAGATCTGTGCGTGCTAGCCAAGGGCTGTCATACTCCGCTCAACCTTCCGCTCTTTGTTGAGCGGCAGGCCAACCAGAGTCTGGAGCGGCTCCAAACGGATTACGCAGATATATATGTGCTACACCGTGATAATCCCGAGGTGCCGGTGGACGAATGGGTGGATGCGTTGAACCGGCTCGTTTCCTCTGGCAAGGCTCGGGCCATCGGCGGCTCAAACTGGACCCACGAACGTGTGGACGCCTTCAACGAAGTAGCACGGCGCAAGGGACTGCAGCCGATGAGCGTGCTCAGCAACAATTTCAGCCTTGCCCAAATGCCTACGCCAATCTGGGCTGACTGCGTCTCATCCTCAACGCCTGAAGGCCGCCAGTGGCTGGTAGAAAGGCAGATTGCGCTCTTGAGCTGGTCGAGCCAGGCTGGCGGATTCTTCACCATCCGTTCAGACACGCCGCAGGAAAAGGCCGGCCTGCTGGGCAAGTGGTATTCCGAGGACAATTTTGAGCGTCGTCGACGTGCGACCGAAGTGGCCAATCGCCACGGAGTGCAGGCCGTCAATGTTGCGCTGGCATATGTTCTCCAGCAACCGTTTCCGGTGTTCGCCCTTATTGGGCCCAGGACCATCGAGGAGCTACGCCTGTCCCTGCCGGGACTGGATGTAGAACTCTCGCCAGAAGAACGCCAATACCTCAATCTGGAGGTCGATACCCTACCTTAGCCATGGCGCGCACGAAGAATACCTTCTACAACGAATTTGACCTGCAATGCTATGGGGAGCGCAGCCGGAGGGATGAGCGCGACAATCGAAGCCAGTTCCAGATCGACCGCGACCGCATCCTGTTCTCCTACGCTTTCAGGCGCCTTCAGTCCAAGACACAGGTATTTCAGAGTGGCGAGTATGACTTCTACCGCACGCGACTAACCCATACGATTGAGGTGGCGCGTATCGCACGGTCCATTGCGGATGCCCTGCTCGAACGTGACCCGCATCTGAGGGAAGATTTCTATATCGATCCCGATTTGGTGGAAGGAATAGGCTACGCACACGACATCGGTCATCCCCCGTTTGGCCACATCGGCGAGCGCAAGCTGAATGAACTCATGGGGCAACACGGGGGATTCGAGGGCAATGCACAGACGCTGCGCATCATTACCGACCTGATCTTTGAGGCCGCGGAACAACCACGGGGCATGCAACCCACACGGGCTTTTATTGATGGAGTGCTCAAATACAAGGCGCTGCACCACGAGCTGTGTACGAAGCTGGGAGAGCCGCCGGCAAACCACTTCCTCTATGATGAGCAAGCGTCGGTGCGGTCATTCGTCTTCGAGGGCATCGCTGAGTTGCCTCAAACAACTGATGCGTGGAACGACCTGAAAAGCGTGGAGTGCCAGATCATGGACTGGGCCGACGACACCGCATATTCCCTTCACGACATCGTCGACGGCGTACGAGCGGGTTTTATCACGCCACGAGCTGTAGAGGCATGGGCCGCCAAACAGCCCGATCAGGACGATGGCTTCAGCGTATCAGTTGAAGAGCTTTGCAAGAGCATTCATGACGGGAGGCTAGAGCGTAGGCTCGGAGCGCGCATCGGCGACTTTATCCACGCCTGCTCTCTGGAGGAGCGTGAGTCTCCGCTCGCCGGGCATTCCAACCGATACGCATTTCAGCTGGCGATCGCTCCCGAGGTGATCCGCGATTGCCACCTGAAGAAGCGCGTTGCCTTGGATCTGATCTTCCGTAGCGCCACAATTCAGCAGACGGAGTTCCGGGGCGGCATTGCCCTTGGACGGCTTTTCGACGCTTACTGGCTGCACTATGTGGAGCATGACCCGGAGGATCCACAGCGTTTACGCATTCTACCAGCGACTGCTGAGCGGTCCTTCGTTGGGTTAAGCGGACGCCGCCAGAAGGCCCGCGCCCTCTGCGACTACCTCGCCTCCATGACAGACGCCCAGGCCGTGCGCGCCTACAAGCGGCTCTACGAACCGGGACATGGTTCGTTGGGAGAGTTGATTTAAGCAGTTGCGAACGCCAAGCCTCTGCGCCAGCTGATACGTCGTCAGGTTTTCGAACTCATCGGGCTTTTGGATTCCCTGGAATGCGACATCGCCTGGACGTCGCTCGATCGAAGGGCGCCACTTGCACTCGCCACACCGCGCCCCGGCTCCGCCGGTCACTCTTTTCACTTCCGGGTTGTGCAACCGGGGAGGTGTTGGGGTATATTAATTGTCCCCATGAAAGTGCTTCTGCTCTGTATCGCTCTTGTTTTGTCGGCGCTGCTTTGCGCTGCTGAGCCCAAGCCAGAGTTTGTGCTCGTGGAGCATAGTCCCTGGAAGGCCTCAGTAATGGCCGAATCACCCACCTTTGCGTTGTATGACGACGGGACCGTTATATTCCGGAAGCCGGGTGAGGAAAGCCGCAGCGGATACTTCACAACCAAAATCGACCTGGACTCAGCAGACTACGACTCGTTGCGACCGTTGGATAGATCACTATATAGCAGATCATATACACTCACACGCCTTGGACGCCAACCAACTACGATATTCTACTGGCCCGAGAAGCAGGTAAGCGTCTATGGCCGGATCAGTCAGCGAATGTCGGGCTTTTCATCTACGCCAATGCTGGCGGATATCCATCGCGAAGAGAGTCAGCTACGCCTGGAGCTGCCCACTGGTATATCGGAGGCGTTTGAGGCCGTGAAAGGCTTCGAGGTTGAAGAAGCTGAGGAGTGGCGGCCTGAGTATATTGAGGTTATGATCTGGGCATATGACCACGCGAGCGAGGCGCCACTCGAATGGCCGAAAGATTGGCCAGGATTGGACGATGAGCGCACACTAGAACGAGGCGTCGGAACATACAGCATCTATGTTCCGGGCAATCAGCTTGAGGAACTACAGGCTCTACTCGCCACCCGTAATCCACGCAGCGCAATCATCATCGATGATCGCAAATGGGACATCGCGCATCGACTGCCATTTCCCGGTGAAGAGCTCTGGTTGAAGAATGAGCCAGTACAGTTCGGTGAGGGCGAGTAAGAGAGCCGGGGAAGGCCAGACGTAGAAGTAGATTCTGGCGCTGATTCAAAGCCGAAAAGGCGAATCAAATCTGTGGCTCAGCGACCGTCGCTCGTTCCTTCCGGCAGCTGCTGCGGCGCTTCCGAGTAGAACCAGAACCCGCCGGTGCTGTCTGGCAGGAAACCGGCGATCGGAGACGGAGCTTGGTCAGATTCGGGACCGGGGTTGAGAGTCCCGGTCATCGAGAACCAACCACCATCCTGGTAAACATAATCCATATGGATAGAAGCTGCTATTTGCACTTCTGTCTCTGGATGTTCCAGAAGAACAGTCAGCAGCATGGTATTCTTGCGATCATTGAAAACATAATGGGACGATCCCTCCATGACTGGTTCTGACTCGGCGAACTCAAAAATCTGTGCCGGACCCTCCTTCTCGGCCTTGTTAAAACGGATAAGCATCCAGTGAGGTCCGGAGTGCATCAGAATGAGATGATTCTGAGTCGGTGGGGCAAGTTGCTCTAGCGATATCTCGTCGAAGAAAACTGGCCAATCGTTGCTCGAAAAAACGTATGCCGGCTGGGATGGATGCTCAAAATGCAGCCACTCCTGTCCTGAGTCTGACCAGACATATGGATACTCGGCTACATAAAGCCAACCCTCTTGCCCACGCGCCACGTGCAGACAGGACAGCGCAAAGGAAACATTCAGCAAACCTAGGCCAGCAAGCGGGCGCCAACAGAAAATCTTATTTAGCGACTTCATCGATCCGTAAGTTATTATCAGGTCAATAATACGTCATCATTATACAATTGGATGCGTTTGCTTTGTCTGATTACAAGCGCTCTGTAAGGCGTGTCTTCGATTGTCCCCATTTTTCTTGCTGATAACGCAACAAAGCTGTTACTGTGGTTCCACGCGACCATCTGCTCCCGTCGCAGCAATTGAACGATGAAGAAGCTATCTCTGCTCCTCGTGTTTATTCTCGGTCTCGCCATTGGCGTAATGCTTGATCGGTGGCAGATTCAAAGGGAGACGATTGTGACCTCTTCCGCTAGTGAGATTCCCGAAGCGCAGACAGGCACAACCCGTCTTCTCGCAAAACAGGACAGGTTGGAAAAGGAGGTCGTCTCACTCTACCAGCAGATCAATGAATTGGAAGCGGCACTGGCGGTCTACCGGGATGCAGAGCAGCGCGACCAGGAGCTGATACAGGAAAAGAAGGACACATTTCTTTCCGGCATTCTACCGCGATACGAAGCACTCTTTGAACTCTCGTCCGACCAAGCCCGCATGATTGGTGAATGGGAATGGGAAAAGCAGCTGATCTGGGCAGAATCGATGCGCACGGGAAAACGACAGGATCTGCCGAATCTGGAGGATCGAATTATGCAGATCCTCACCCCTGAACAGCAGGAAATCTATCAGGCGCATTTGAATGAAGAGGCGAGAAACATCGCTGAGCTAGCCGCCCAATCAAGGTTATTACAATATCCTGTAACACTGAATCTGACGGAAGATCAGAAGGATGCACTGTTTCAGAATCACTTCTATATGTTGCACAATGACAGCAGGGAGCAATATAGCGACCGGCATAAGCAGCTTGAAACCGAGGGCCTCTACATTCCCCAAAACATCCCCCTGATCATGGCCGCGGAAGACGTCCTCAACTCCGAACAGCTCGACCTGCTCCTGGAGATCTCGCGCAAGAAGTGAGAAATTAGAAAAGAGTTGAATAGCGAGCGAAAGGCTGAGTTTTCTCACATCAAGATACTCGCAACATTGTCAGCAAACTGCTGAATTGTCTTTTCAGCTGCTTCCCCAAAGTAATAAGAGGCAACAATAAACATTGCTTTCCGCGTGTCAGGTCGCTGCAGAAGTCGTAGACGCCGGGACTGGAGAAGCGTTCGGAATTGATAAACGTGAGACAGGCCGGGATACTGCGACCTGTCATGCCCCAATGAACATCTCACTTCCTAAATTTGGTCGGGCTTGTCGGAGCCAACTGCACTGATGATCAGCCTAAGTCCGTGAATTTCCTCATCATGCGGACGGGATGCGGATAAGTTTGGTCATCGGCGCGACCTCATAGAACCATAAGCTACCAAGCGCATGACTGCACAAGTTACCCCTTCCCCGCCTCAGGATGCTGAAAAAGTTGCCGCCGGGCGGCCGTGGATGAACCTGAAGCGGCTGTGGGCCGCTTTCCTGCCGGGAATCTTCCTGATTGGGTTCAACGTTGGCACCGGTAGCGTGACAGCGATGGCAAAGGCCGGCGCAAGTTATGGGATGTCGCTGCTGTGGGCCCTGTGCCTGTCGGCCTTGGTAACCTACTTCATGATCAACCTGTATGGCAGGTATGCGGTCGTGACGGGAGAAACCGCGCTGCAGGCTTTTCGCAAGCATATCCACCCGCTTGTGGGGATCTTCTTTGTTGTAGCCCTGACGTGCAATGTCACCGGCAGCGTAATGGGCGTGATGGGAATCGTGGCGGAACTTAGCCATGTGTGGTCGCTCACATGGTTTACGGGCGGAATTCCTACGCTTTATTTCGCCATTGCCTACACGGTTCTCGTTTACCTGCTGTTTCTGAAAGGAAACACCAACTCGTTTCAAAACGCCCTAGGCGTACTCGTGGCGCTAATGGGCGCATGCTTCCTTGCGAACTTCTTCCTGATGATGCCCTCGCTGCCGGAAATTGGGCGCGGATTGATCCCCAACGTGCCTATTAAAGAGACTGGAGGATTGGATACGGCATTTCTCGTCATCGCATCCATGGTGGGCACAACTGTGTTCTCGGGCCTATTCATCATACGCACGACTCTGGTCAGGGAAGCCGGATGGACAGAGAAGGAGCTGCCCCAGCAGCGGCGCGATGCGGCGGTCTCGGCGCTCATGATGTTCGTGCTCAGCGCAGCGATCATGGGATCGGCTGCGGGTGTGTTCCATGAGCAAGGAGTGGAGCTGGAATCAGTGAG
The DNA here is from genome assembly GCA_964430955.1 of uncultured Puniceicoccaceae bacterium. Taxonomy (GTDB): domain Bacteria; phylum Verrucomicrobiota; class Verrucomicrobiia; order Opitutales; family Oceanipulchritudinaceae; genus CAYSHY01. The sequence goes on from CAYSHY010000006.1 coordinate 84,589, forward strand.
TCAGATGATCACGCTGCTTGAACCCCTTGCAGGGTCTCTCGCAGTGTCGATCTGCGCTGTGGGGATCATCGCCGCTGGGCTCTCGTCGCAGTTCCCAAACGTGCTGATGCTCCCCTGGCTGCTCTGCGATTACACAAACGCCCCCCGCGACATGCGCCGCGCACGATATCGCGTCATGGTCTTCTTCATTTCCTCCTTTGGCCTGGTCGTACCCATCTTTCACGCCCGGCCAATTCTGGTCATGATCGCCTCGCAGGCGTTCGGCGCAGTGATCTTTCCGGCCACCGTGGCATGCATCTTCTACCTTTCCAACAAGCGATCGCTGATGAAGGAGCACACCGCAAAGCTGCACGAAAACATCATCCTGGTGCTGATCTTCTGCTTCTCACTCTATATGAGCGGACTCGGGCTGCGCGGGTTGGCGCAGTTGCTGGCAAGATAGTCAATGAGACCGCAACTGCGGGCTGATCCGTCTAGTTTAGCTCAAACGGCTTCTCGCCGTCTGGAAGGCGGAGGCGGATTTTTGCTTCAATCTCGTTATACTCGCTCTCGCTGATGACGCCGTTCTCTTCCATCCAACGAAAACGACGTACTTCCTGCTCAGGATCGTTGTTCCAGTTGATCTGGCCGTAGCGCTCACGTATCTGAGTTACGCGACGCTGCTGGATCATATCGTGTATCTCCTGTCCCTGGGCGTCGTTGATGATGAGAATGCGGCCCTTGTTGGTGTCAAAGTAGATAAATTCTGTCTGTCGAATCAGAAAGGTGACATAGCAACCAGCACCAACAAACAACCAGATCGATGGGCGCAGCTCACCCGCCATATAATCGATCACTGTAAAGACGGCGCCAAGCACGAGCCACAGCAGTCCCACGTTTCGCAGCCACGTGTTCATCTCTCTAACGGTGAACGACTCCATTGGGATCTGTTCGTATTCAACCTTGAAAGCGATGTTGTGCTGCTTATCGCTCAGGCTATAGCTCAAGTTCTCCCGATTCAGTACAAAGGAGATCTTGTTGCCGTTCTTTTTCTGGTCGTAGCGCATGCGGAAATCCAAGGGGTTGATAGCAGCGGTAGAGTTAAGACAGAATGACGCATGATGCGCATTTGTGATCATGGTGCAAACCGTTTTGAATCACAGGCGATTCATGCCGGAAAATGCAAGAATCGCCCTTCACCGAAAGGCGATTCCAGATAACTCCGATCCTCTCGGCGAAGCAACTTTGGCTCACCGATGAACGAGAGCCCTATCTTGGCATAAACACCCAGCCGCCAGTGGCCGTCAGGTGTTCTTCAGAAATAAAGAGCCAACCCAGTGTTTCGCTGTAGACCCAGCCATCGCACTGAAGGTAGATCCAGCCAAGGAAGGAACCGGTATCCACGTATTCATCGCAGGGAGTGGGTTGAGCGGGCTCAGCTGTGGTGAGATCGAGTCCATCGGAGACGTAAATGTCATCGATAATCCAATAGTCCAGGGAGCTCGCTCCACCTGAATAATCAAGGATCGTTCCAATGGAGATCGTCTGGATAGGCGAATCGGGCTGCCGCCAGAATTCAAAGGCGCTGACGTCGGGATCGTCGAGCAACGCCAACGGACCTTGCGGCAAAGTATCGGATGGCCCCTGCCAGTATAGGCTCCAGCTGGCTCCCGCGGATGTGTCGGCATTCAGCACGAGCCAAAAGTTGTGCCATCTATCGGTTTGAGGCAAAAGGCGCACGCCGTCGATTCCTAGGTTCTCATAAGTATCGCCGTGACCAACTTGCAGAACGCCAAAATCCCCCGCACCGGTAACCCAACGCACGACTGCAGCATGTTCGTCAAATGCGGCCGGCGCCGCGAGATCCGACAGCATCACATACCAGTTGGCGTTATTGGCGCCGCTCATCCAGGCTCGCCAGAACAGCGTAGCGTGCCCGTTCGGTTCAATCGGATGGGTAAGGCTTTGCTAGCAATCGCTTCTGGAAACTCTGGGCCACCTAAGGAATTATCGATAAACAACCCATTGATTGGATGTTCCGGCCATTGGGAAAAGGTCGCCTACGCCTGCAGCGACGATGCCAGGAGCGCCCTGGAGAGGCTCCGAA